>CAYGUP010000013.1:36205-72479 GCA_964353155.1 uncultured Planctomycetaceae bacterium
CTGCTGCGTGGCCTATCGGCCGACCAGTTGCGGATCGTGATCCGCTCGTTCGGCACGTTCCTCGAACTGGCGAACCTGGCCGAGGACCGCCAACGCGTCCGCTCGCTCGCCGACCGCGAGCGTGAGCACTACCCCAACCCGCGGAAGGAATCGATCCTCGACGCGGTGCGGCAGCTCAAAGAGCAGGGGGTCACCGCCGCGGAGGTGGTCGAGCTTGTCGAACGGGTTCGCGTCGAGCTCGTCTTCACGGCGCACCCGACCGAGGCCAAGCGGAAGAGCATCCGGGCGAAGCTCCGCAGCCTGCGTGAGCTGCTCAGCGAGCTGGACAACGCGGACCACACACAACGCGACGAAGAGAGGCTCCGCGGCTTGGTCAAGCGAGAGATCGTCAAGCTGTGGCAGACCGATATCATCCGCCCGCAACGGCCGACGGTTCTCGAAGAGGTGCAACGGGGGCTGTCGTTCAAGACCGTGATCTGGCAAGCGGCGCCGCGGATCGTCGGCGAGTTGCGTGACGCGGTTGACGAGGTCTACCCCGAGACCGCCATCGAGACCGGTCGCCTCTTGCGATTCGGTTCGTGGATGGGCGGCGACCGCGACGGCCATCCCTACGTGACGCCGGAGATCACCTCGCAGACACTCGGCTGGCTGCGGACGGCGGCCTTGGAGCGGCATTGGAAGATCTGCGATGCGTTGATCACGTCGTTGAGCATCTCGGTCCGGCAAGCGCCGGCGTGCGATAAGTTGTTCGAGCTGATCGGCTCGGCGTGTGCCCGTTGGCCGGAGCTGACGGCGATCCTCGAACCAATCCCGCCGCTCGAAGCGCCCCGGCGCTGGCTGCGGGTTGTTGGCTGGCGGATCGAGCAATCGATCGCCGCCCCGCCCGAAGGCCCCGAGCCGACCAGCGCGTACGCCTCGGCCGACGAGCTCGCCGCCGACGTGCGGAAGGTGCTTGAGGTGCTCGAAGAGTCGGGCGACGAGGAGGTCGCACGGACCGAGGTGCAGCCCTGGCTCGATCAGATCGCGATCTTCGGCCTCCACATGGCGTGCCTCGACGTGCGGCAGCATTCCGAGCTGTACGGCGATGTGATGCTCGAGTTGTGGCGTGCGATCGGCACCGTGAAGCCTGACGAAGAGCTCACCGAGGAGCGACGCTGCGAGCTGCTGGTCGAGACCCTCCCGATCGCGGCGAACATCGCCCCGGTTGGTCTGTCGGACCTTGCCCAAGAGACGCTCCAATTGTTCCGCGTGCTGCGGCGATCGGCACGGCGGTATGGCGGTGACTGCCTGGGCGGCCACGTTGTGTCGATGACGAAGAATCCGAGCGATCTGCTGACCGTTTTGTGGTTGTGGACGTGGAGCGAGCGGGTCGATGGGGGCCAGCCGGCCGATGCCTCGTTGCACCTGCCGGTGATCCCGCTGTTCGAGACCATCGACGACTTGGTCGATGCGCCGCATATCCTCGGCACCGCCCTCGCGACGCCCGCCTATCGCGAGCACGTGCAGAAGTGCGGCGACCGTCAGACGGTGATGATCGGCTATTCCGATAGCACCAAGGACGGCGGCTACCTGTCGGCGGCGTGGTCGTTGCAGAGTGCTCAGATCACGCTGCACGAGTTGTGCAAAGAGCAGGGCGTGCATGTCACGTTCTTCCACGGCCGCGGCGGCTCGCTCGGCCGGGGCGGAGGCCCGGCGGCCCGCAGCATCTTGTCGCTGCCGCCTGAGACCTTCGATGGTTCGTTGCGACTGACCGAGCAGGGCGAGGTCCTCGCCGAGCGTTACGACGACCCCGCGATCGCGCATCGGCACTTGGAGCAGGTCGTCTGGGCGGTGCTGATTGCCGCGACCAAGCCGCCGGCGAAGCCGACCAGCGAGTACCGCGAGCAGATGCAGCGGATGGCGGATGCGTCGCTCAAGTCGTACCGCGATCTGGTGACCCACCCGAAGTTCACGGCCTTCTTCCGCCTCGCCACGCCGATCAACGAGATCGAGAACCTGCCGATCGGCTCGCGGCCGGCCAAACGCAAGAAGGGCGACGCCATCGAGGACCTGCGGGCGATCCCTTGGGTCTTCTCTTGGACGCAGAGCCGCAGCCTGCTGCCCGCTTGGTACGGGCTCGGCTCGGGGCTCGAGGCGTTGCTGGCCGAGAAGGGCGGCGAGGCGGTCCTCCGCGAGATGTACGCCGAGTGGCCGTTCTTCCGGGCGACCATCAACAACGCCGAGTTGGCGTTGGCGAAGTCGAACCGGCCCGTCTTCGACCGCTATGCCCAACTCGCGGGCGACGACGCTGGCATGCAAGAGATCATCGAGAAGCTCAATGTCGAGCACGAGAGATCGAGCAAGGCGTTGCTGGCCGTGACCGGCACCGACGAGTTGCTCGACTCGACACCCTGGCTGCAGGATTCGATCCGCGTCCGCAACCGCTATGTCGATCCGCTGAACCTGATTCAACTCGAAGTCATCCGCCGCATCCGTGAGTCGGCCGAGGGTCCGACCGAGGAGCTCAAGCACCTCTCGCAGTTGTCGGTGAAGAGTGTCGCCGCGGGCATGCGGACGACGGGTTAGTAGGTAGATGGCTGGTGGCAACCCCACGGGCTGAACGTTAGACGGCAGCGAAACCATATGATCATCCTTTACGAAGCCGTTCTTGTCGCCGCCGCTCTGTTGGCTTGGTGCGGGTTGAGTCAGTCGACGCCGCCCGAGGGGGCGTTGATCGGCTCGCTGCTTGTCGCGGCCGCGGTCGTGGTGGTGGTCTTGATGATCCAGGGCCGGCGGATCGCGGCCGGCAATCAGCGCTTGGCCGCCGGGCTCTGGTGGGGGACCGACGCCGCCGTGCGGCACTCGGCCACCCCAATCGCTCTGGGCAGTTGCCTGGCGCTGGTCGTTTGGGCGGGGGCGAGGGCGTCGGCCGGGGCCAAGCTCGGCGGGGCGGGCAGCCTCTTGGTGCTGTTGACCGTCAGTTGCGTCGGATTGAAGCTGGTCGCCGAGACGTTCTTGTACTCGAAGATCGGCGCGGCCCCCTCGCCCCGGCAGACCTCCGCTCAGATGATGATCGGCGAGCTGTCCGGTTGGTCGAAGGCCCGTTACACGCTCGGCGTGCTCGGTGGGATCATCTTGCCGCTCGGCGCCCAGATCCTTGCCGGCGGGGCGAAGAATATCCCGGCGGTCGTCGATGCCGGCCCGCCCGCGGTCCTCGCGGGGATCGCCCTGTTGTTGCTGATCCCCGGCGAACTGATCGAGCGTTGGCTCTTCCGACGTGCGGTCGGCCCCGCTAGGCCGGCGGTCGAGCACCTGGCTTAGCCAAAGCCAAGCCGCCCGCATCGTGCAGTTCCGCATTGGCAGTAAGAGCGGCACGCTAGTATCGTCTCATGCAGGTCGATTCCAACGGCGATGCGCCGTGCGTATGCGGTGCATGATCGGAATGCATTGGCGGCCCCCACGAAAATCGGGCATGATTTGAAACGAGTCATCGCCGACGACTGCTTGTCGCTCGCTCGGCTACCACCCCTACTCTCGAACAGGCTATGAAGACAAAGACTTTTCTTGCCGGCGCAGTGACGTGCGTGGCGATGCTTGGCATCGCGACGACGCTCCGGGCCGACGATGCCGCTAGCACAAACGAGGAAGCTATGAGCAAGTGCCCGGTAATGGGAGCCGTGAAGGCCCCGGCCAATCGACACACGGCCGCCGCTTCGTACTCGAACGGCGATTGGTGGCCCAACCAACTCAACCTGAAGATCCTTCACCAGAACTCGCTCAAGGGGAATCCCATGGGCGCGGAGTTCGACTACGCGAAGGAGTTTGAGTCGCTCGACCTCAACGCGGTCATTGCAGACCTCGATGAGCTCATGACCGATTCGCAGGATTGGTGGCCGGCCGACTACGGCCACTACGGCGGGCTTTTCATCCGGATGGCGTGGCACAGCGCGGGCACCTACCGCGTGTCCGATGGCCGGGGCGGGGCGAGCTATGGCCTGCAGCGTTTCGCGCCGCTGAACAGCTGGCCGGACAACGGCAACCTCGACAAGGCACGCCGGCTGCTGTGGCCGATCAAGCAGAAGTACGGCAGCAAGATCTCGTGGGCCGACCTGATGATCCTCGCCGGCAACCGCGCGTTGGAGACCATGGGCTTCGAGACCCTCGGCTTCGCGGGCGGGCGTGCCGATGTTTGGGAGCCGCAGGAAGATATCTACTGGGGACCGGAGAACGAATGGCTCGGCGACAAGCGATACTCGGGAGACCGCGACCTGCAGAACCCGCTCGCCGCGGTGCAGATGGGTCTGATCTACGTCAACCCGGAAGGCCCCAACGGCAAGCCGGACCCGATGGCGGCGGCCAAGGATATCCGCGAGACGTTCGCCCGCATGGCGATGGACGATGAAGAGACGGTTGCCCTCATCGCCGGCGGCCACACGCTCGGGAAGGCCCACGGCGCGGCGAGCCCCGAGGGCAACGTTGGACCGGAGCCGGAAGGGGAGGGCCTCGCCGCCCAAGGCCTCGGTTGGCTCAACAAGCACGGCACGGGCAACGCCGGCGACACCATCACCAGCGGCTTAGAAGGGGCGTGGACGACGACCCCCGATACTTGGTCGCACGGCTACTTCGAGAACCTCTACGAGTACGAGTGGGAACTGACCAAGAGCCCCGCCGGCGCCCAGCAATGGACGCCGGTTGAAAAGTCGGCTCAGGGCACCGTTCCCGATGCCCACGACCCGGAGAAGTCGCACGCCCCGATCATGTTCACGACCGACTTGGCCCTGAAGATCGATCCTGCGTACGCGAAGATCTCAAAGCGGTTTTACGAGAACCCGAAGGAATTCGAAGCGGCCTTCGCGAAGGCTTGGTACAAGCTGACCCACCGCGATATGGGGCCGGTCTCGCGTTGCCTCGGCCCCCTGGTTCCCGAGCCGCAATTGTTCCAAGACCCGGTGCCGGCGGTCGATCACCCGTTGATCGACGATGCCGATATCGCCGCTCTCAAGGGCAAGCTGCTCGGCTCGGGCGTGACGCCGCAGCAGTTGATCTCGACCGCGTGGGCGTCGGCCTCGACTTATCGGGTGACCGACAAACGAGGCGGTGCGAATGGGGCGCGGATCCGGCTCGCTCCGCAGAAAGACTGGGAAGCGAACAGCCCGGCCAAGCTCGCCGGCGTGCTCAAGAAGCTCGAAGCCGTTCAGGCCGAGTTCAATGGCTCCCAGAACGACGGCAAGAAGGTCTCGCTGGCCGACTTGATCGTGCTGGGCGGCAGCGCGGCGATCGAATCGGCCGCCAAGGCCGCCGGCCATGACGTGGAGGTCCCCTTCACGCCCGGCCGCACCGACGCGACGCAAGCGATGACCGACGCCGAGTCGTTCGATCCGATGGAGCCGATCGCCGACGGCTTCCGCAACTACGCGGGTAGCGATCTCGATCGCCGCACCGAGGAGATGCTGATCGATCGGGCGCACCTGCTCACGCTGACCGCTCCAGAGATGACGGTCCTCGTTGGCGGCTTGCGTGCCCTCGACGCGAACGCCGGCGGCTCTAAGCTCGGAGTGCTAACCAACGAGCCAGGCAAGCTGACGAACGACTTCTTCGTCAACTTGCTGAGCATGGACACCGAGTGGCAGGTCTCACCGCAATGCGAGCACTTCTTCGAGGGACGCGATCGCAAGACGGGTCAGTCGAAGTGGCAGGCCAGCGCTGTGGACCTTGTCTTTGGCTCCAACTCGCAACTCCGGGCGATCAGCGAGGTCTACAGTGCGGCCGACGCCGAGGCGAAGTTCGTCAACGACTTCGTCGCGGCCTGGACCAAGGTGATGGAACTCGATCGCTTCGATATCGATCGCAGCGGTCCGAATGGGTCACGGCTAACGAAGCTCAGCGCTCGCTGAGCCGTCGACCGAGACGAATGAAACGAAAAAGGCCCGCCGGGGTACCGGCGGGCCTTTCTTCGTTGGGTCGGTACGCTCCGCTGCCTTACGGATTCAGCACCGGCGGGAGCAGCCTTGGGAAGCTGGGCACGCCAGCGGCGGCGGGCGTGGTCGGCGCGGCGGGAGCCGGCGTCGGGGCGACGACGGCCGAAGGCGCCGCGGCGACTTGCATCTCGTACGAAGGTGGCATCGCTTGCGGTTGCGGTGCGACCGCCGGCGTCGGCGTTGCCGCCGGCTGGGGTTGGGCCGCAACGATCGGCGTGATCGGCTCGGCGGCCGGGGCCGTGTTCGCGAGCGTCGTTTCTGGTGTCAGTCCGGCCAGGGCTTGTCGGGCCGGGGTGAGCGATGGTTCGAGCCGCAAAGCCTCTTGCAGTTCGGTCGTGGCTTCTTCGATCTTGCCAGAGCGGACCAGCAACTGGCCGAGATTGAAGTGGGCCGCCGCGGGGCGGCAGGCGGTCTTCAGGTGGGCCAAAGCCTCGGCGGGCTGGTCGAGCTCGACCAAGACGGTCGCCAAGTTGTTGCGGTACAACGGCTTGTCGGGACGCATCGCGATCGCTTGCCGGAGCACGGCGGCCGAGTCTTGCAGCTTGCCCTGACGGGCGAGGCAGAGGCCCAGGTCGTTCACCGAGGCGGCGCTGGCTGGGTTCGTGCCGATCGCTTGGCGGTAGATCCGTTCGGCGGCCGCCAAGTCACCCGTGCGATCGAGGGCATGGCCCTGCTCGCGGAGTTGCTTGGTCTGGGCGGCGAGGTCGGCGCCCGGCTCAGGAAGGACGGGCGTCGTGGCTTGCGGTGCCTGGGCCGCTGCGGCAAACGTCGGCGCCGTCAGCGGTGTCGAGGCGGGCTCGACCGACGCGATGCTAGGTAGCGGGCCCGTCTGCGCCGGAGACACGGTCGCCTGCGGCGGCTGATAAGCCATCACGGGCGGGTAGTTCCCAGCCGGCGGTGCCACGATGGCAGGCTGCTGAGCCTGCTCGCCGCGGAACCACTTGGTGAGCCAGCCCATCTTCGACGGCTGCGACGCCTGGCTCTGCTCGGCACGCGGGAGCGTGTTGAGCATGGAGTTCGGCGCGGCGATGAGGCTCGTCGGAGCGAGCGTCAGGGCCGCGGCGATGGCCGCCTTTGAGTAGTCGTATCGCACCTCGATTCCCCCCCGGGTTCGAGCCGCTCGCTTGCAGATTTGGGTCGTGCGAACGGCTCGAGTCGTGCGTTGCGTTGATGTTAGTAAACCGCTTTCTATTCGGTGATCGCCGGTGCCGAGGCTTCGGGCAGGGCGGGCGTCATCATGTTCTCGCGGAACTGCGTGTTGACGAAGTCGACCGTCGTGGCGGGCCGGCCATCGGACAGGATATGTGTGTCCTGAGCCGGCGTGGCGAAGCCCTCTTGAACGACCTTGGCGGCGAACTGGTTCGCCGTCTCGACGCGTTGGTCGGTGATGGTCTGATCGAGCGACCGCTCGATGAAGAGCTGGCGGTGCTGCTGCGGGGCCTGTGTGAGAATCCACTGCACGCGGAGCTCACCGGCGCGGCTCAGCTTGGTGCAGTCCTCGTTGAAGTGGTGGCCGCCGAGCAGGTTCTGCTTGCGCCAGCCGTTGCGGATCATCACGTCGAACGGAGCGGCCGCGTTCATGCGATCCTGGCCGACGTACTGTTCCGGCCACTTGTTGTTCTCTTCGCGCCGGGTCTCCAGATAGCAGTAGAAGCTATCGAGCCAGAAGGCGTCCGCCGGCGTGGCGGCGGCAAGGGCGATCACCGCTATGACAATCCGCTTCATCTTGAGCTCCGTCCGTGGAACGCCTCGCCGAGCCGGTCAAACCAGGCTGCGGCACGCTTGGGGTCCTTCCCTGCGAACGACTATCGTCGCGTCGCGACCGGCGGCTGCGGAGCTTCGAGAACGACCGGATCGGCCGACGCAGCTTGCCTGGTTTACGGCGTGCTAGCGGTAGGGTTACTCGGTCACGCCGGCATTGTTCTGCATGAGACCACGCAGGGCGTCGTTGACGGCCTCGCTAGTGGGGAACGCCTGCTGAACGTCCGGATCGAGTACCACAGACACGACCGTCCCAGGTTGGAGGCTTTCCGCATGACGGCCGCGGCCACGTGACTCCAGCTTGGTGAAGTCGTACTCCGGCTGAAGGCCGTTGTCTTGGTTGGGGTTGTTAGCCATTCTCGTAGTGCTTGCGTTCGCGGCGGGTTGCCCGGCGGGCACTGATGATTCGGATCCGTTGTTCTCGTTCCGTATGGCTGATAACCAACACGGATCGCTCGGAACTCATTCCGAGCAGGAGGTAGCGGTCTTCGTCTTGCGAATGCTCGGGGTCGTAAAACTGCTCGGCAAGCGGGTCGGCGAATGCCGAGGCCGCTTCTACGAATGATACCCCGTGCTTTCGTAAATTGCTCGCCGACTTTCCGGGGTCCCACTCGAATTCCATGTGGCTACTCTACCCAGTACGCCTGCGACCTACTGCCCGGCCATGGCCGGGAACATCTCGTTGATCATCGTGATAGCCGCCGGGCCGACCAGCACGACGAAGATCGCCGGGAAGATGAAGATCACCAGTGGGAAGATCAGCTTGACGGCCGTTTTGGCGGCCTTCTCTTCGGCGAGCTGGCTCCGTTTGGTCCGCATCGAGTCGCTCTGCACCCGGAGCGCTTGAGCGACGCTCGATCCGAACTTGTCGGCCTGGATCAGGATCGCTGAGAGCGCCTTCAGGTCATCGACGCCGGTGCGTTGGCCTAACTCGGAGAGGACCTCGTTCCGGGGCGAGCCCATCTGGAGCTGCAGGTTGCAGAGGCCGAATTCCTCGGCGAGCACGCCGTAGCTGTTCTTCATTTCCTCGCTGACCTTGCGCATCGCTTGGTCGAGGCCGAGGCCGGCTTCGACGCAGACCACCATCAGGTCCAACGCGTCCGGCAGGCCGTAGAAGATATTGTCTTGTCGCGACTTCTTCATGAAGTAGATCGCGAGGTCCGGCAGGAAGAACATGATGCCTGCCGTGGCGACCGTGATGATGAGGCCCTCTTGGTTGAGGCCCTTGGTGTACAGGGCGGCCCCACCACCGGCGAGGAAGCCGAAGCCGAGGCAGAGAATCTTCGCCCCGAGGAAGACGCTCATCGACGCCTCGCCTCGGAAGCCGGCGTGCTGGAGGCGATGCTTCAGCTTGCCGGTCTCTTCTTCGGTCTTGGGCTGCAGCGGCGCGGCCGTCGCGGCCGTGGCATTGCTGATCAGCTTCGCCATCTTGTCGTTCGACTTCCCGCGGGCGCCGCGGCCGCCCGGGTCGCGCAGCTCGTCGAGCCGCTCGTCGGTGCGGGCGTTGCCCTTGCCACCGAAGAACTCCAGCGCGAACCACATCGCCGCGGCCACCGCGCCGAAAACGGCGAGCTTGACCATGAGAGACGTTGAGATGATGGCGAGGGGAAGCATGGGAATGTGGAATCTTGAAGGGGGAATGGGGAGTGACGCGCTGTCGCAGCCTGGCGGTCCCCGTTGGTTTGTCGATTCGGTAGCTGAGCGGGAACGGTTGGGAGAATCGCTATTCGCCATTCCCCATTCTCACTTCCGCATTCATCAGATTCGTATGTTGATGATCTTCTGGATGACGATGGCTCCGAGCAGCTGCATGACGATGCCGCCGATGAGCATCTTCTTGCCGAGGTCGTCGGTGAAGAGCAGCATCAGGTAATCCGGGTTCATCCGGAACACGGCCATGAACAGCACCGGCGGCAGGGCCAGCAGCACAATGCCAGACAGGCGGCCTTCGCCCGTCAGCGCTTGGACCTGGCCCCAGATCTTGAAGCGTTCGCGGATCAGGCGGCCAATCTTGTCGAGGATCTCCGCGAGGTCGCCACCCGTCTGACGCTGCAGGATAACCGCCGTGGCGAAGAACTTGAGGTCGAGGTTCGGGACGCGTTCGCAGAGGTTTTCGAGGGTCTCTTCGAGCGGCATGCCGAGGTTCTGCTCCTCGAACGTGCGGGCGAACTCTTGGCTGATCGGCGGCGACATCTCGGCGCCGACGAGGTTCATGCCGGCTCCCAGGGAGTGGCCGGCACGCAGGGCCCGGGCGACCAGTTCGAGGGCTTCGGGGAGTTGGGCGGCGAACTTCTTCATCCGACGCTTACGCTTCATGATCAGCCAAGCGAACGGCATGAACACGAAGATGATCGAGCAGATCGGGGCGAACTTGACCGGCAGGCCGAGCGCCGTCGGCGCAAAGAAGCCCACCAAGGCTGCCACGACGCACGCCATGATGAATTGGCTGACCGTGAACGACACGTCCGCTTGGGCGAACAGGCGTTGCAGGTTGAGGTGGTTGGCGATCGCCTGCTCGATCGAGCCGGCCCCCTTGTCCCAAGCCTCGTTGATGAGGCTGTTTTCGGGCGCGCCCTTGTCTTTGCCTTTCCCCTTGCCCTTGCCGGAGGTCAGCGCGTTGAGGCGGTCTTCGACCTCGGCCTCTTTGTCACCACCCCATAGCATCGCCAGGGCGACAATCAGGCCCGTGACGCCGCCGAAGACGAGCAGGATGACCATTAGTGACGACATATCAGAATGGGAAGTCGAAGGAGGTAGCGAAGTTGAAAGTGGGATGTAGGAAGTTGGAGAGGCAAGAAGCGGCGGGAAGCAGGGTTAGGTGCCTTAGCAACCGTTCCCACTTCCGCCTTCCAACTTCCCACTTCGGCTCAGTCTTGTAGCATGACGCGTTCGCGGAAGGTGCTGGCGGGCAGGCGGATGCCGGCCGACTCCAACCGATCCATGAACGACGGGCGGATGCCGGTCGAGATGAAGCGGCCGATCGCCTTGCCGTTCTGATCGACGCCCGTCTTCTCGAAACGGAAGATGTCTTGCATGACGATCGTGTCCTGCTCCATGCCCAACACCTCGGTGATGTGCGTGGTCTTGCGGGCACCACCCTGCAGGCGGTTCGTTTGGACGATCAGGTCTACGGCGCTGGAGATCTGCGTCCGCATGGCCTTCATCGGCATCTCGAAGCCGGCCATCATGATCATCGTCTCGACACGAGCGATCGCGTCGCGAGGCGTGTTGGCGTGGCAGGTGGTGAGCGATCCGTCGTGGCCGGTGTTCATCGCCTGGAGCATGTCGAGCGTCTCGGCGCCACGACACTCACCAATGATGATCCGGTCAGGACGCATACGCAGTGAGTTCTTCACCAAGTCGGTTGCGCTGATACGCCCCTTGCCCTCGATATTCGGCGGGCGGGTTTCGAGGCGGACGACGTGGTCTTGCTGCAGTTGGATTTCGGCCGCGTCCTCGATCGTGACGATGCGGTCATCGTTGCTGATAAAGCTCGACAGCGTGTTGAGCAGGGTCGTCTTACCCGAGCCGGTACCGCCCGAGATCAAGATATTCAGCTTCGCCTTCATGGCCGCTTCGAGGAGCATGACCATTTCGGGCGTCAACGATTTGTAGTTGAGCAGGTCCTCGAGCTTCAGCGGGTTGGAACCGAAACGCCGGATGGTGACACTCGGGCCGTCCAACGCCAGCGGCGGGATGATCGCGTTGACACGCGAACCGTCCGCGAGGCGGGCATCGACCATTGGGCAGACCTCGTCGACGCGGCGGCCGACCTGCGACACGATGCGGTCGATGATCTGCATCAGGTGCTTGTTGTCGCGGAACGTGACGCCCGACTTAACGAGCTTGCCGCTCTTTTCAACGAACACCGCCTTGGGGCCGTTGACCATGATTTCGCTGATGGAAGGGTCCTTCAGCAGCATCTCCATCGGCCCGAGGCCGAAGGTCTCGTCGAGGACCTCGTCGATCAGCCGGTCGCGCTCGGCGCGGTTGAGCAAGGTGTCTTCGGTATCGCACAGGTGCTCGACCACGAGGCGGATCTCACGCCGGAGCGTATCGCCTTCCAACTCGCCGATCCGCGACAGGTCGAGCTTGTCGACCAGCTTGCCGTGGATATGGCGTTTGAGGGCTTCGAACTCCTTCTCCTTGTCCTGGGCGGAGGAAGCGATCGAGTTGGGGGTGCTGAGCTTCGTCATGTCGGCGTGCGGGGCTGGTTCTGACGTCATGTCGATACGCCGCGGCTATCAGCACGCGGGCATACAACTGTCCGAAGAAACCTAGCTCACCCTTTGGGCGCACGCGGTGACGAAAAGCAACACCGGCAGATCCTGCCGGCCAGATACGACAATCGCTACGACCGGAACCGGACAAGCCTCACTCGACCGGTTCTAAGGCTCTAACCGTGGGGTCGTCCGCACGCCACTCTCACGTAGCTCGCGATAACGCTTGAGCATCGAAACGACACGCCCTCGCTGCGCCGGATCAGCGACAAGGTTCTGGGATTCCTCTTCCAGCGGCGTCGCGGAGAGGTCGAACAAGGCGGTCGGCTCCCAGGTCGTCGCTTGGCGGTTGGTTTGGATGATGAGCTTCCAATCACCCCGCCGGTAGATCAACTCGTTGCCGCTGCCGCCTTGGAGGAGGAACTCGCGGCGGCCGGCGAACGTCTCGTCGCCGTCGAGCAGCGGCAGCAAGTCGAGCGAGTCCTTGGCCTGCTCTTCGGTCAGCGGTTGGTCGAGAACGGCGGCCATCGTGGCGGCGACGTCGTGGATTGCGATCGGCTCGTCGGACTCGGTCTCGGGCTGGATGCGGCCGGGCCAAACCGCGAAGAACGGCACCCGGTGGCCCCCCTCGTAGGCTTGGTTCTTGAACCCGCGGTAGCCGCCGGTGGAATCGTGGCCCGCCTTGATGCCGGCCCGGTCGTTCAAGCCGCCGTTGTCCGAGCTGAAGATCAACAGGGTCTCTTCGTAGACGCCGGCGGCCTTCAGGCTCGCGACGATCCGACCGACTTGTTGGTCGAGGTCGATCAGCATATCGAGGTGATGCGAAGGCGCCTCGCCACGGACCGGGCGTCCATCGAACTCCTCCGGCGGGAGGTGCGGGAGGTGGACCATCGGGCTCCAATAGCAGAGGAAGAACGGCTGCTGGCGCCCCGCCTGCTGCTCGATGAACGCGGTCGCTTTGCTCGCCAGCCGCGATCCGATGGTCACCGTGTCCCAACGCGAGTCACCAACGCCTGGCCCCTTGTCGGACACGAATGCCGGAGCGCCGCCCGTCTCGGCGGTGAAGTAGATCAACTCGGAGTCTTCGGCGAAGGGGCTCCACTCGCCATCCTCGTAGGCGATATAGGTCGGGCCTTGGATGCCGCTGGGCAGCGTGTAGCTGTAGTCGAAGCCGATCGATCTCGGGCCACCGCCGACGAAACGCGACGCATCGACTTGGTCGGGCGTTGCCCCATGGTCGTTGCCGCGGAAGATGCCGTCGCCCTTCGCTTGGCGGAAGTCGCCGCCGAGGTGCCACTTGCCAATGAACGCCGTGGTCAGGTTGGCCCGCTTCGCGATCCGGCCGAGCGTGGCGTCATGCTCTTTGAAGGGCGATGGCCGGAACGTCTGCCACACGCCCCACGGCGCGTAGCTCCGATGGCACAAGTTGCCGCTCATCGCACAGTACCGCGAAGGCGAACACAACGCGGTCGACGAATGCGCATCGCTGAACCGCATCCCCGCCCGCGCCAACGCATCCAAATGAGGCGTCGCCACCACCGGCGGCTCGCCCGTCCGTTGCGTGTGGTAGAAGCCGATATCGCCGAGCCCGACATCATCGGCGAGGATGAAGACAACGTTCGGCGCCGCTTGGGCCGGGGCGGTCAGTAGCAGAGTGAGTAGAGCAGCTACCGCGCGACAAGGCATGACGGATCGCAGATAGAGAAGAAGCGGTGGGACATCTAAGCTTGGCCTAAGGATGGAAGACAGGATACACTGTCGGCACTGTTGATAGGATAAACTAATCAAGGACGAGCGCTCATGATCCGCTTGCTTGCTTGCTGGCTGGCTGTGCTGCCTGTTGCTGCTTTGTACCTCAGGACTCGTCGGCTGCGGTCGTTCGAACTGTCGCGCTGGAAGGTCGGCAGGTCCCCGGCGAGGTGGGCGGAACAGTCTACGGGGCCCTTGGAGAGCCACTTCTCAACGCCGCAGGTCGGGTTGCTTTTCTAGGGTCGTTGGAAACGGACGACGGAACGCGGAAAGAGGCGGTGTTTAGCGAAGGGCAAGACCGCGGGGCTAGGTTGGTGGCTCGCTCGGGCCGGCTCGCTACACCCTACGGGAATGCCCGATTCGCTGAAGAATCGTACAGGAGTGTCTTTGCTAACCTCTCGTTTAATCGGAATGGCGAAGTTGCTTTCGGAGCGCAACAGGAAAGCGCACAAGACGCACCGCTTGAGCTTTCTGGCCTATACGGCAACTACAGTGTGTGGGCAAGCAAAGAAGGCAGCCTGAGGCCTGTTGCCAGACTGCATGACCTAGCCCCCGGTCTGTCTGAAGGCGATGTCTTTTTTCCCGCCCGGGCGCAAGCTGACCTCTCGCAACGCCGTCCGTTCGATGACATTCACATTGATTCTCGTGGTCGAGTGAGCTTCGTTGGGAATGTCAATACGTTGGATGGACCGGCGAACGGTTTCCGAAGCGAGGAAGGTATCTGGCAAGAAGATGACGAGCTAGGCTTGCAGTTTGTCTTCGGACCAACCCCGCATCCGTTGGGAAGACCTTCGATCCACAGCCATCCGGCTTTAATGACGTTCGATGAGGTGTTTTTCGGTGACAGTGGCGTGATCACCTATACAGAAAAGAAAGCTTCTGACTACGTTTCTGGCTATGCAGCGGAGCCGGAGAGCCTCTTTCGCTATCAATCAGGATCAGGAGAGAAGCTTCTTGCGTACGATGGGGGTGTGGCACCTTGGAGCTCGGAGGAGTCTCGATATATCAACGCATTGAGCTGCCATTCGCGGCGGTGTTTTAACTTCGCACGATCTCACTTCCAACACCGATCGGACAGGGGAGTCTTTCGACAGCTGACGGTCGAAACCAGCGCAGGTCGATCTGCGTTTGTTGCTTTGGTAGAGCAATCGACCATTCCCTCAAGCGAATTCATCGATCCCACCTACGCTGTTGGTGTTTGGAAACAGCGAAACGATGAGAGTATCGCTTTGGTAGCAAAAGAAGGCAGTCGAGCGCCTGGTGTTGATGGAGGAGATACTTACGGACCAGGGTTCAATTCGCTCGTGGTAAACGCTTCGAGTCAAGTCGCGTTCATCGGTTGGTTGGCTCGCGAACCTGACCCATTTTATGAAGGCCATCCCACGGGTCTATGGAGTGAGGGAAGTGGTCGCGGGCTGGAACTAGTTGTGCGTGAAGGAGACGCCGCAATCGGTCCTGATCTACCGGTCGGCACAACCTTTGGACGCCTCGATAACTACTACTATTACCGTTCTGGCAGAAGAGACTCCTTTCATGAAGACCTGAATCCAGTAGCTATCAATGCAGTTGGTCAGGTTGCCTTCGCGGTGCCTTTGTCTTACGAAAGCGTGTCCAGCCCAGGCTGTTGCACGAGCGACAGCGTCTGGGTTCATGACCCTACCGATGGCCTTACCCTTATCGTCCGCGGAGGCCAACAAATCAACGTGAGTGATGACCCAGAGGTTAGTGACTTACGCACAGTTGCTCAGCTTCGCCGCCGTTCATCAAATGGGGGCATCGGCTCCTATGAATTCCAGCTCAACGACCGAGGCGAGATTGCTTTCTGGGCGCAGTTCACTGACGGCACCAGCGGCATCTTCGTGAGCCGTCTCGTTGCGATTCCGGAGCCGGGCACGGTCTGCTTGCTGTTCTGTGGGCTGCTGACAGTGCCGCAAAGCCGTCGCTGATCAGCTAGTCAACGAGTCAACGAACAAAGCCCCGCGGAGCATTATGGCTCCGCGGGGCTTTGTTTGTTGAAAGCGGTATCGGCTCTCGCTCAGCCGTCGGCTGGGGCGGGTTCTTCGGGGCTGGCACCATTCTTCTTGTTGCCGAATAGGCCGAGCCAGCTTCCTTTGGCTTTGCTGCCGCCGAGGTCGACCGGGCAGGTGCCGGTCAGGGCGCCGGCCATCTGGGCGATCGATTGCGTGAGCTGGGCCTTGGGGGCTTGCTCGACGAGCGGCACGCCGTTGTTGCGGACCTCGATCATTGTGCGGAAGTCGTTCGGCAACTGCCAGAAGATATCCTGCCCGAGCGTCTGCTCGGCCTTCTTCACGCTGATGGATGTGCCGCCTTGGCCGACGCGGTTGACCAGGATCTTGACCTTCTCGCGGAGGTTGCCACGCTGCTCGAAGCTCATCATTAGGCGGACGACGTTCCGCAGGCAGGGCAGGTCGAGCTGGGTGACCATGAGCACGTCGTCGGCGAGTTCCATTGCGAGCAGGTCGAGCTCGTTGAACGCCTTGGAGGTGTCGATGATCAGGTGGGTGAACGTAGCCCGCAGCAGGCTGATGACCCGTTGGAGGTCTTCGGTGCTGACGAGCTTCGCGTCCTCGAGTTGGACCGGCCGCGGCAGCAGGTAGACGCCCGAGCTGTGCTTCGTGAGCGAACGCTTCAGGAGCGTGAAGTCGAGCCGACTGATGTTCTGGGCGACATCGGTCAGCGTGTACTCGGGGATCGTGTCGAGGTAGACGTCGGCGTCGCCGAGCGTGAGGTCGAGGTCGAGGACGACGACCGAGTTGTCTGGGTTCTGGGCGAGCTCGCAACCGAGGTTGATCGCCAGGCTGGTGGAGCCGACCCCGCCGGTGCAGCCACCGACGGAGATGACGCGGCACGAGCTGCGGCCACCGCCGGCGTCACCGAACTTGCCCTTGGCGACACGCTGCAAGGCGCTGGCCAAATCGTCGGGGCGGAGCGGCTGGGTGAGGAACTCCTTGGCCCCGGCACGCATGGTGCGGAGGATCAGGTTGCCGTCGGTCGAACGGCTGGCGACCAAGACGGCCACCTCGGGCTTCGTCTTGGCGAGGTCCTCGACGAGCGCGACCGCCTGCTCCGGATCGTCGTCCATCGAGATGAACGCGACGTCCGGATTGGTCTCTTCCAGCACGTCCTTGAAGAAGGCGTAGCGGGAGCACTCGGCCTCGAGCCAAACGGTGTCGAGGCCCATCAGGGTCGTCTTCAACGATTCGCGGTCCCCATCGTGAGGATCGACAATCGCTAGTCGCAAGACGTTCGGCATGGGAGGATGACTGGTCGTTGGGGCGTTGACGGCGGACGGAGCACGACCCGGTGTCGTGCCACCCCTCGCGCCTACCGGCCGAGGGGCTAGTAGAAGCTAGCTCACGCTAGCGCGCCGTGTGGTGGAAATTCACCAAGCCCGTCAGTCCTCGTCATAACCCACCGGACCGATCAAACCGTTACTGCCCGGTGTCGTGGCGTTCGGCCGCGTGCCGGGTGCCGGCTGATAAGGCCGGGCCGCCTGGCGGACGAATTGGGCCGGGTTCGATGCCCTGTAGTGCTGGGTCTCGGCCGGCGTGTTCGGCCTGCTGCCGAACGTCGGGCCGTTGAGCACCGGGCTGTCATTGGCCCCCTGGTGCATCGGCGGGAGCTCCTCGATGGCGGGTGTCGGCGTGCCGTGCTGCGGCAAGATCGACTCGCCGTGCATGCCGGCGGGCATCGGCATGGTGCCTCCGACGGCTTGGCCGCTCCCGCCGTTGACCAGTTGAGGCGGTGCCGCCGGGAAGCCGCCGATGTTGCAGGACGGGCAGCAACCGCACTGGCCGTTGGTGCAGGGGCCGCACATGTTGGGCACTTCCATCTTGCCGTCGATGTACAGGTCGCAGTCGCTCGGCGAGACGGTTCCCATGCCGGGCCCGCAAGGCGGCACCTCGTGTGGGTCCATCGCATCGACCAATTCGGGCGTCACGAGGATGAGGAGCTCGACCTCTTCGGTCTCGTCCTGTGTGCGACGGAACGGCACCCCGAGGATCGGGATGTCGGCGAGCAGGGGCACGCCGGCGTTGGTGGTGCTGGTGCGTTGCTGGATCAAACCGGCGATGGCGAAGGTCTGACCGGCGTTCATCTCGACCGCCGTATCGACTTGGCGGACGGTGAGGGCCGGGACCTGGGTGTTGTTGATCGTGACCGCGTTGCCGAAGTCGAGGTCGCTGACTCGTGGCCGCACTTCGAGGCGGATCTTCCCGTTGCCGAGCACGATCGGCAGGAAGTCGACCTGCGTGCCAAAGGGCTTGTACTCGATCGCCACGTTGCCGAGCGATTGCGGCACGATGATCGGGATCTCACCCCCTTCGTTGAACTGAGCGGGGCGGCCGCTGACCGCGACGATGTTCGGCTCGGCCAGGATCTTCGCGACGTTCTTCTGCTGCAGGGCATCGAGGAAGCCGAACAGGGCGCTGCTGCCGTCGGTCACCGCGAACTCGACCGTCTGGCCGGCGGTGTCGGTGATCAGCTTCGTGGCGGCGGCCCGTTGCACGAGGCCGGTCGGGTTGCCTTCGGAACCGATGTTGTTGATCAGGCCCGAGACGCTGGTGGCGAAGTAGCCGCCGTCGCCCGTGAGGCCGAAGTCCGCCCCGACCTTACGCAGTTTCGTCCGTGAGACCTCGAAGATCTTCACCTTCAGCAGCACCTGCTGAACGCCGCCCACGGCGATGTTGTTGATCACCTTCGGGGCGTAGTCTTCGGCGAGCTGGCGGATCGGATCGACGTAGTCGGGACGGTCGATGAAGCCGGTCAGCACGAGGCTTTGGCTGTAGCGGTACACGCGGACCGAAGAGTTCGGGAACTGCGTATTGAGGGCGTGTTCCAGCTCGCGGACGTCGCCGTAGATGAAGACATCGACGGTGTGGATCTCGCCGTCCTCGTCCCACAGGTTGACCTGCGTGACACCGGCCTTCTTCGCCGAGACCTGGATCTCGGTCGCCGACAGCGGCGTGACGGCCAGAAGCTCCGGGTTGTTGACCTGGACCTTGGGAATCTTCTTGCCAAGTGTCAAGATCCGACTCGTATTGGTCGTGATCTCGAGCTTGTCGCTCGGCCCATCGATCTTGCGTACAACCGATCCGGTGATCAGGCCTTGGGCAAGGGCGGGCCCCGCCGATAGCGAGAACGCCACGGCGAGGAGCGACAGCTGCGTCAAGCCACGCACGATACGCGGCGAGCGATTGGCGGTGAGGTGGTACATCCTTGTACTTTCCTGTTGCGGCGCCGCCGAACGACGCCTCTGATCGCGCCCCCGGATAGAGGCACGATCATCCCCCCGATTGTTTCTTCGCAAGCGAACGTTCCCTCGTCCGCCTGGCGCCCCGATGGCGCGGTCTCACGCGTCGCTATCCCCGAGGCTTTCGCCCCGGGTCGTTGGTCTCACTGTTCCGTAAAGTCGATCGGAAAGTCGCCCTCGCTGACCGGCGAGAAGTCGAGCTTCCCGTCGGAGGTGCGGCGGGCACTGTCCGAAACGCTGTTTGCACTGACCGGGCGGGCCGTCCCCTGGAAGCCCTCTTGCTCGCCGTCGAGCGGGGCACCGGTGCGCGGATCGAACCGCATCGTGGTGACCGCGTCGGCTTGCAGGATGGTCATCTTAAAGGGCGGACGCTCTTTGGCGGCCTTGTTCATCATGCCGATGACTGTGTCGAGCATATTCGACTTGGGCTTCTCGGCGACCTTGTCTCGATTTTGTTCGGTCTTGCGATCGTTCTTCTCGCTGCGGCCCCCGAGGAGGTCTTGCAGCGAAACCTCGACCACCTGGGCGTTCGATTCGTCGCTCGGGTTGCGAGGGATCAGGCTGATCTCGCCGACGTTCTGAGCGAGGTCGATCTTGGCCGCTTGTTCCAGCGTCACGAGCAGCGAAACGGTCTTAGGAACCGTCTTGCCTTCCTCGTCGCCCTCGGCGGTGCGTTGGACGGCTTGCTCGATCGCGAAGACGCGGATGTTCTGCAAGAAGACCCGCGTGGTCGCGTCGGTCACGCCCGTCCGTTGATTGGCGGGCATGAAGAGCTGCACATCGACCCGGTCGCCGGGGCTCAGGAGGCCGGCGGCCCCCTTCTCGGCGTTGACCGACACGGTCGACAAACGGAAACCGTCCGGGATGTTGCGGATCGGGTCGGCCGTCTCGCCCATGGCGAGCAGGTGGCCTTCCAAGAGCGGCGTGCCGGCGATGATCGTCGTCCGTGGGCGGCGGCCTTCGAGGTCTTCCAGCGAGGTGATGGAGCCCTTCGGAGCCTTGTCCGAGGGCCATTCCTCGAGGGTCAGCATCTCGGCCGAGATCGGATCGCCGAGGTTGATGTTGTGCAGCGCGACGTAGATCGGCGTCGTGTCGAGCTGGGCGACGGGGCGATTGGCGTTGGCGTCCATCACGCGGCTGATGCCGATGGATGCCGCCAACCCGCAGCCGAGGGCGAGCACGAGCAGAATAAGAGATTTTGGTCGCATAATGTGGTTCCCCCCACGATTGGCCGGCGGGTCGCCCTCGATCGAGAGCGTGCGGTCGGCCACCCGTTGTTAGACGGGCTTCGTCGGTTACTTCGGCACAACCGGCGTGACCGGTCCAGGAATAGTTAGTAGGCAGTAAGCAGTCGGCGGTAAGCAGAGAAGAGCGGACGGCAGCAAGCACTGCTTACTGACGTCCGCTCTCTGCGTGCTTCTGTCAGACCAGCATCCCGGTCCAGCCGAAGTAGGCGATCGTTCCGATGGCGATCGGGATGCCGTACGGCAGGAGGAACATGCGTGGCTTGCGTTCCTTGGCGATCACGGCGAGGGCCTCGGGGTCTTTGACCGTGAGGATCTCGTTGAGGATCAGCCAGAACTGGCCGTGGTGCTTTTCCCAGCGGTTCTTGCTGAACACCATGATGATCGCCATGACGCCACCAACGATGGCGGAGACAGCGAACGAGTAAGCGGTAACCGTGCCCCAAACCCAAGCGCCGATGCCGGCCATGAGCTTGACATCGCCGGCACCCATGCCACCGATGGCGTAGGCGGGCAGCAGCAGGGCGAGGCCGACGGCGGTGCCGATCAGGCTGTAGGTGAGGCCTTCCCAGCCGGGGTACGGGCTGAGCGTTGCGGAGTAGACCCAGCCGCTGACGATCATCGGGAAGGTGATCCAGTTGGGCACCTTCAGTTGCATGCCGTCGATCACGGCGGCGACGACCAGCGTCACGGTGACGACCCAGACGGGCCAGTTGGTGAGCAGAGCGTCGGTGAGTTGAGCGAAGTCCATGGTCGTGGTGGCCTGCGAGGCTGGCGTGGATCGGATGGGGGGCTGTTCTGTTTCGTTGTTGGTTTCACCCTACAGCGGCAGGCCGCCAAACGGGTAACCGACGAAACGTAGCCCCCTGTCGAGTGGCTTGGGCCTTGTTGGTGAGGATCGGACCGGCTTCCAGGTTGAGCCAACCCGCACGACCCAATCAAACGCTACGACCCAGCTGGTACCGGCCGGTCACGAAAAAGACCCGGCCGGCCCCAGGAGGGGACCGGCCGGGCCGCGTCATTCAACATGCCAGGCTAGCAGAGCCCGACAGCTCCACGATTGGATCAGCTACCACCGCCAAGCTGACCAGCAACGCCGGTGAACGTTGCCGAGGCGTTGGTACCGACCGACTGAATAGCCGTCAGACAGACGATAACAATCAACGCCAGCATGACCGCGTACTCAACAGCCGTGGGGCCGTCTTCCGAGACGAGGAAATTTTGAACCTTCTGGGCGAACTTCTTCATAGCTGCGTCTCCGGTAAATGTGGGCTTTGTCCCGTGTGGGGTAGGGGATAAAGGCCCTGCTAGTGGCGGGGGATTCGGATCCCCCGGTAATTGATCCAGACACAACTTCCTCGAGGGGAGTAACCCTCTCTGGAACGAGCCCGCCGGGCGTCGTGTCTTGATCGGTTGGTAAGTAGCGGAACTGCGTATCACCCTGCGGGCTTCAGTTCGCTCCCGAGCTTTCTCGCCGTAACGAGTGGCACTCGGGGGTTCACTTCGGCAGCCAGGCGTCCCTTGGAAGGGCCCTTGGCTTTGCGTCCCCGCCTTGCGACGGGTTTGCTCTTCTCGGTGGAGAAATACGCGGCGGACTCAAAATCAGCTTCCCGCGGGGGCGACACGCGTCGCGTGCGGGATGGGTCGCAATTTGCGAGTGCTCACAGGCTGTGAGCGGGTGGGATAAGTGCTTCGGATGAGGGACTCGGCGGGCGGCGTGGTGGCTGCTCACCGGGAACACTTGAAACCTATGTCGGATTCCGGCCGGGTCAAATTCTGACTTGAGATTTTTTTGCGAACTCCTCAGAGACCCGTTTAACGGCCGAGTCGTTGGCTGTTTACGCCGGAGTTGGAAGAGTTGCGGCCTGCCGAGCGAGCGTCGCGATGGTGTGGGGGATAGTTGGATAGCCATGCCGACCCATCGCTGTTGCCCGCGATAAGCAACGGCGGCCCCCCCCTCAATCTGTTTTGTTCACGATGCTCGCCAACCTCGCCGACCAAGCGATCGAACGGCTCAGCCATGCGCCGATCGGCGGGTACAACGCGAGCGCAGAGCCCGCCAGCGAATCGACCGCTTGGGCGGCGATCGGGTTGCACCGTGCCGGGCAAGCCTCCGCCGCACGCCAGGCAGCCGAATGGCTCGCGGATCGACAGCTCTCGGCCGGCTCAGTCGGAGTGACCGAATCGCAAGACGATCCGGCATGGACGACTGCCTTGGCAATGCTCGCTTGGCAAGAGATCGACGCCGAACGGTACGCCAGCCGTGTCCGCCGAGCGGCGGAGTGGGCACTCGGGCAAGAACCGACGACGATCCCCCGGGACCCGATCTTCGCCCACGACACAACCATCGAGGGCTGGAGTTGGGCGCCGCGAACGCATTCGTGGCTCGAACCGACCGCCTTCTATGCGGTCGCCCTGAGAGAGTGTGGCTACGCCGACCATCCGCGTCGCGCCGAGGCGGTACGGCTGCTGGTTGATCGCCTGCTGCCCGAAGGCGGGGCTAATTACGGCAACACGCTGGTCTTCGATCAGGTGATGCAACAGCACGTTCATTCGAGTGGTATCGCTGCCTGGGCCCTGGCTGGTGAGGGCGTGAGCGATCCGCGACTCGGTCACACTCTTGATTACTTGCGTGCCGCGATCGATCAGCCGACCGGCACGGCTTCGTTGGCCTGGGCAATACGCGGCCTCGCCGCCCACGATCGCCTCGATGAGGACTGCCCCGGGGTCCTCGCCGAGGCTTGGCCACGTGTCGAGCAAGCCAACAGCCACCACAAGCTGACGCTCTTTGCTCTGGCAGCTCAAGAAGCGACGCAGCCCTCCGGCAGTCTCCAATGAACCACAAGACTCAACCCACCGAACCGATCTCCCGCCGCAGCCTGCTCGCCGCCGGCGGGCTGGCGGCGGCCGGACTATTAACCGCGCAGGCGGCTAAGGCTTGGCCCCGATCGAAGGCGAACGTCTTCATCGCGAAGAACCAGAGCTACGATGGTTCGCTCGTGGCAACGATCCGCGATGGCCTCGTCGAATGCGGCCTCGATGGCCCGGCGTTGGCTGGCAAGCGGGTGTTGCTCAAGCCGAACCTTGTCGAACCGCGGCGTGATATCCCGCATATGACGACCCACCCGGCGATGGTGGTCGCCGCCGCCGAGGTCTTCCGTGCCTGGGGTGCGGAGGTGACCGTCGGCGAAGGCCCCGGGCATATCCGAGACACCGAGGTCGCCCTGATCGAGTCGGGCGTCGGCGAGGCGATGCACGACGGCGGCCTCCGCTTCGCCGACCTCAACTACGAGCGTGTTGCCTATCGTCGCAACCGCGGCCGCTTCAGCAAGTTGCCCGGGCTTTATCTTCCGGAGAGTGTGGTCTCGGCCGACTTGGTCGTCAGCATGCCCAAGATGAAGACCCACCACTGGGTCGGCATGACCGCGTCGATGAAGAACCTGTACGGCGTGATCCCGGGCATCAAGTATGGCTGGCCGAAGAACGTGCTGCACCACAACGGCATCCCCCAGACCGTGGCCGATATCAACAGCACGCTGCCGCGGCTGATCGGCATCATCGACGCCATCGATTGCATGGAGGGCGACGGGCCGATCCTCGGCAGCAGCAAGCACATGGGCTTGGTAGCCGTCGGCACCTGCCTGCCGGCGCTCGACGCCACGATCGCTCGGCTGATGGGTCTGGTGCCTGAACGGATCGGCTACCTGGCCCTCGCCTCGCGTCGCCTCGGGCCGATCACCGAGGATCGCATCGAACAACGCGGCGAGTCGTGGCGGCCGTTGGTCGACCCATTCGAGGTCATCGACCAACCCTTCCTGCAGAAGCTGCGGGCGAACGGCGGCGAGCTGGTGACCTGAGCCAACAAGCTTGGTGGTTCCGGTCACTTATCGAGAAGACCGCCCTAGCAGCAGCACGCCGAGCCCCAAAAGCAGGGCCGTGGCTGGTTCGGGGATCGCCAACGAATTGCCGCCGGGCAGGGTGCTGCCGTACCACGTGTTTAGGATCTCGCGATCCCCCTCGTCGATGACGCCGTTGCCATCGCCGTCGAGGTCGAAGTCGTAAGGCTTGCTGGTTCCGTCGCGCCAAACGGTGTAGTCGGCGGCGTTCACGACCCCGTCGAGGTTGTAGTCGCCAGCCAGCACCGGATCGGGGGCGCTCGCCGTGCCAGGGACGAGGCCGGCGTGCAGCCTGGCGGAGCTGACCAGCAAGCCGTCGGTGACGAAGTTCGCGTGGGTCAGGCTCAGCTTGTACATCTCGCCAACGACGACCTCGGCCACCGCGCTATCCTCGGGTCGGAATAGCAGCGGCGAGACGTCCGGCGTCTCGGCGTTGCTGAGGATCGCTCGTGCCTGCGACTGGGGCCGCAGGCCATTGGTGGACGCGGCCTCTTGCGACAGCGACAGGTAAAAGTCGATTCGGTCGCCGAGATTATCGTTACCGCTCGGCCCGATATGGAACCACAGGTCACGGATCTCGGGGTTGGACTCGGGGCCGCTGAAGTTGCCCGGCGACGTGTCACGCAGCGACGCGAACGTATCGATCTGGACACGCTGTGAATCGATCGCGGCCGTGATCGCGGCGTTCGTGTTCTCGATCGCGACGCGGTACTCGCCGAGCTCCCATAGCTCTTGCTGACCTTGAGCCGACTGCGAACCATCGATCAGCATCGTGGTCCCAACATTGGCCGCCATGCCCGGCATGAAGAGCTCGCCGGTCTCGTCCGGGATCACCGGCACCAACACCGCCCCGTGGGAGAGCCCGCCGACCGCGAACAACGCGACAAGAGCGACGGCTTTAGCCGCCTGAATGAGTCGTTCCATCATGTACCTGCCGAATCCCTGGCCAGACTCAAGAGCAGGTTCCGGCTGCTCTCAAGACGAATAAAGAGGAGATCCGGAGGGTAGCAATCAGGCAGTTTGGGCAACAACCCCGCTTGCGGGAAACAACGCGATCTCGCTGGGAGATTTCACGTTTCCGCAGCAGGCGGCGTGGCGATGGCGGCTGTTTTCTGCGGCTTACCTTTCTCTAGGGGGGCACCGGTTCGCTTTACGCAGCGCGATTAGTCGGACGTGTTGCTACTCGATCTTGATCACGAACGCATGCTCGCCCGGCTGCTGCTTGGGGAGCAAGACTTCCAGCCCGTCGGCCGTTTGGTTGGCGTCCAGCTGTTCGCCAGTTGCCAGCATCGTGACACGCCGGGGCGCTTCGATCGCTCCGAGGCCTAGCGACCGGATCAAGACCGGTTCGCCATCGCCGGGCCAGCCGAGCAGCGTGGCGTAGAGCGTCTTGCCGCGGGTGGTGAAGCGGATATCTTCCGGGCCCCAGGGGATGTTGGCGTCGTTGTATCCCTGCGACGTATCGACCCGTGTCGATCCTTCGCCGAAGGCGCTCCACGGCCGTGTGCCGTAGATCGCCTCGCCGTTGGCCTTGAGCCACTCGCCCACCACGCGGAGCTCCTCGCGGAAGGTCTCGGGCAGGCTGCCGTCGGGGCGGAGGCCGACGTTGAGCATCATCGTGCCGTTCTTGCTCACCGCATCGACCAGGTTGTCGATCACCTGCGGCCCGGTCAGGCGGACGGTGTCAGGGCCGAAGACGGAGGTCTTGAGCACGCCTTGGCCCTCGTCGCCTGCCTTGGCGGCTCCGTCTTTGGCCTTCACTTGGGCAACATGCCGACCCGTCGGCACGAGTTCGCTGCCCAGGTAGAACCAGCCCGGGTTGATCGTGGTATCGACCTGCCAAGGGAAATCGAGCAACTCGTTGATCGCGCCGCTCTCAATATCTTTCACGAAACCGGGGGTCGGGCTCGCGCCGTGGCCTCGCTTGATGGTGATGATGCCTTCGAGCTCCCCGCCGCGGCGGGCTAGGTTTTGGTTGTAGTAGTGGGCGGCGAAGTGCAGGCCGAACTGGCGATGGTTCAAGCCGCCGTCGAGGAAGACGAGGTCCGGGTCGTACTTATCAACCAACTCCTTGATCCGCTTGTACCAGCGACGCGAGTGCCACGGCTGGTCGATCTTCCAACGCTTCGAGTCCTTGGTGCGACGGCCGTAGAGCAACTCGTTCGCCGGGTCCATCGTGTCGTAGGGAACTCCCTTCAGGGGGCCAGTGGTATCGGCTTCGCCTTGGAAGAAGACGTGGTCGTGGCCGTCGTTCAGGTGGTTGGTTACCGCCAGCCGTAGACCGTGCTCTTTGCACGCGTCACGCCACGCGCCGACCACGTCGAGCTTCGGCCCCATGTTGACCGAGTTCCACGGCTGATGGGTCGAGTCATACAAGTCAAAGTTGTCGTGGTGCACCGCCATCACGCCGACATACTTCGCCCCGCATTCCTTGTAGAACGCGGCGAGTGCGTTCGCGTCGAACTTCTCGGCCTTGAAGAGCGGGATGAAGTCCTTGTAGCCAAACTCCGAGGGGTGACCGAACTTCTTCACATGGTGGTTGTAGACGTCGTCGCTTCCGACCTTCCACCCCGAGCGGTTCGCCCGGCGGCCGGCGGCGCGATCGGCCTCGTCGAGCTTCGCCCCCTCCGGCTTGTGCTGGTGGTACATGTGCCGGGCGTAGTGGCCGTTGGCCCCGCTGACGGAGTTCAGCCCCCAGTGCATGTAGATGCCGAACTTCGCGTCGCGGAACCAATCGGGATACTCGAAGTGTTCCGCGATCGACTCGCGGGTCGGCTCGAAAGGACCATCGGCGATCTCGAAATCGAAGCCTTCCGCCGCCGCTGGCGAAATGGTCGACAAAGCGGTCAGGGCGTAGAGGCAAGCAACTCGGAGCGATGGCATCGGGGAGAGTCCGGCGGGGGGCGGGCGGGGAATCGACCTATCATAACTCGCCGATCTCGCATGTTTTTATCGACGATGGCGATGGTTCTCCGCGATTCTTGTCCGTGGGCTAACCGAAGGCACACGATTCGCTACGGTTAAGCAGCCGTATCGCCTTCTTTCGGCCACCTGCCTCCGACACCCTCTCGCCCTTTGCAAACCGATCGACCCCCGCTGATTGTTGTCACCGGCGCCACGGGCTACGTGGGCGGCCGGCTTGTCCCGATGCTCCTGGAACGGGGCTACTGGGTCCGCTGCATCGCCCGCGATCCGCGGAAGTTGCAAGACCGGGTCTGGCGCGACCATGCGAACGTCGAAGTCGTCCAAGGCGAGGTGGGCGATGCGGTCGCGATGATCGATCTGCTGAAGGGCGCCCAGGCGGCTTACTACTTGGTCCACTCGATGATCGCCAAGGGGGAGGACTACGCCGCCCAGGATCGCCGGTTGGCTCGTTGGTTCGCCGAGGCCGCTTCGGCCGCCGGCGTGGAGCGGATCATCTACTTGGGTGGGCTCGGCGAGTTGGGAACCGGGCTGAGCGAGCACCTCGCGTCGCGTCGCGAAGTGGAGGAGAGGCTCGCCTCGACCGACGTGCCGGTGACCACCCTGCGAGCGGCGATGATTATCGGATCGGGGTCGGCGTCGTTCGAGATCCTGCGTTACCTTGTCGAACGGCTGCCGGCGATGATCACGCCACGCTGGGTGGCGGTCGAGTGCCAACCGATCGCGATCATCGACGTGCTGCATTGGCTGATCCGCTGCCTCGAAACCCCCGAGACGACCGGCAAGACCTTCGGCATCGGCGGCCCGGACGTGCTCTCGTACGCGGACCTCATGCAGATCGCAGCCAAAGAACTCGGGTTGGGGCGTCGCTGGATTTGGCCGATCCCGCTGCTCACGCCGCGGCTCAGTTCCGGTTGGATCAGCCTCGTGACGCCGGTGCCGTACCTCATCGCCCGCCCGCTCGCCGAGGGCCTGCGGAACCGCGTGGTGGTCACCGACGATCTGGCCCAGGAACTGATGCCCCACGAGGCGCTCACCGTTGAAGAATCGATCCGCCGCGCCGTGACCATCACCAACGCCGACACGATCCCCACGCACTGGAGCGCCGCGGGCCCCATGCCGGGCGACCCCGACTGGGCGGGCGGCAAGACTTTCGTTGATGCACGCTCGATCACGATCGACGCGGACCCGATGACCGTCTTCAAAGCCGTTTGCCGCGTCGGCGGTGGGCATGGTTGGTATGCGGGCGACATCCTATGGCGGATCCGTGGCTGGATGGACCAGATGGTCGGCGGCCCAGGCCTGCGCCGCGGCCGTCGGCATACGGAGGACATCGAGTTCGGCGAGGCACTCGACTTCTGGCGTGTGGTCGGCATCGAACGCGGCAAGTCATTGTTGCTGCACGCGGAGATGAAGCTGCCAGGCGTCGCGCGGCTCGAGTTCCACCTCGATCCCGAGAACGAAGCGGAGTCGCAAACCGAGCTGACGATGACCGCCAGATTCCGCCCCCGCGGCCTGCTGGGCATCGCGTACTGGTACGCGGTCGTGCCGCTCCACGCGTTTGTCTTCGGTGGCATGCTGAAGGGCATCAAGCGAGCCGCCGAACGGCCCGAGGCCAATGCCAAGGAGCGAGAGTCTGCTACTGCTTGAGGTTTGTTTCTTCGTGCCAGGTCGAATCGCCGGGGCGCAAACCCGCCAGCATCATTCGTCGATTGAGGGCGTGCGCGAGGCCCCTTCTTCCAGTTCGGTGTCGTCTGCCAGCCAGGCCGCCGCGGCTAGATCGTCTCGCGTTGCCCAGTGCGAGCCGCTTGCCAGCAGCGAGCCACCGCAGCAAGGGCAGGGCATATCGTCCTCGGTCGCGTAGGTCGCTGGACCGGAGGTCTCGCCCGTCGGCCACGCCGAGTCGCACTCGTCGCACAGCACCACCACACGACGGCAGACGCCACATCGGCGGAGGCCCAACGGGCCGGCGGAGCAGAGGCGGCAGGTTCCGAGGCTAAGCATAGGAGAAGGTCGGCAGAAGGCAGTGGTCAGTCAGCGGCAAGGCGGCGAGCCCACGACGCCGGTCGTCGGAGCGGATCCAAGCTAAGGCCGGTAAGGAAAAGCCGTGATCACGCGATCGCCCTCGACGACGAGCTTCAAATGGCGGGCCGACGGGTTGCCCTTTCGGCCACCGGATTGCCCGCCGATATAGCCAATCCGGCGGCCGAGATCGATCGTGTACGTCGTGCGGCGGCCTTCTTCCCTTGTCTTGGCCCGCTCGCCCGACTGCGCCTGGTTGTAGGCCTCGTCGATGAGCCGAACGACTTCGGCCGGATCGTCCGAATCGAACACGCCGTGCTGCCCGACACGGTCCGGCACGTCCGCCGCGTGGTACATCACGTGCGCCAAGCGGTGCCCTTGCTGGCTGCCCCGCGTGTAACGCAGCCCGGCCGCCGAGCGATAGGCACCGCGGCCGCTATCGGTCAGGACCGAAGGGTAGTCACTAGGATCGACCGACTTCGAGCCTTGCGAGGCGGGCTTGCTCGTCTCGCGGCCGGAACCCGGAACGGATCGTTCGGAGGTCGATCCCTGCTCCGCGGTCGGGATGGTTGGGAGCGAGATCCCCAACCGGCTCTTCGCCAGCGGTTGCAGCACGGCCACATAGAGAACCGCCGCCACCACGAGCCCGATCATCCCGCCGACGCCCAGCTTGGCGCGGGTTGCTTGCAGCACCTTCAACGCGACATGGATGAGTTGCTGGTTGTTTCGGGACATAGCAGCGATAGCAAAGTTTGACAGCGGGTGACAGTAGGCCTTAGCTTGACTGGTCGAGATCGCTCTGTCGATCGGACCTTATCACAGACGGAACAGGAAGGCACACGATGATTCTGAGCTCTCGCTACGCGCTCAGCGCAGCCATGCTGGCGGTCTTGGTCTCGGGGAAGCCGCTCCGAGCGGAGATCACGGGCACTTCGTTCGTGGCCAACCTCCCGGGTTCAGGAACGACGCCTGTCTATGCCACCCATGCCCCGGGACGCCCCGACGAGCTCTTCGTGGTCGATCAACGTGGCCTGATCCAAATCCTTGACCTGGGCACCGGCAACTTTAACAGCAGCCCTTTCTTAGACATCCAATCGCTGGTCGTTTCAGGCGGCGAGCAGGGGTTGCTCGGCCTGGCGTTCGATCCCGACTACGAAAACAACGGTTTCTTCTACGTGAACTATACGCGCGACCCGGTGCCCGGTCCGGGTGGGTTGCGGACCCGTGTCGATCGTTTCCAAGCGACCAACCCCGCGTCTATCGGCGTGGTGAGTGTCGGCACGCGGCAATCGATCCTCGAGTTCGGTCAAGACTTTAACAACCACAACGGCGGGTGGATCGACTTCAGCCCCAACGACGGTTACCTCTATATCTCGACCGGCGATGGGGGATCGGGCAACGATCCCAACAATCGGTCGCAGCGACTCAACACGCGACTCGGCAAGATGCTAAGGATCGATGTGGGCGGCGACGACTTCCCAAGCGATACGGTCGAAAACTACGCCGTTCCGAGCGACAACCCATTCGTCGAACGCTCCGATGCTCTGGACGAGATTTGGGCGTACGGCCTACGCAACCCGTGGCGAGCGAGCTTCGACCGGGAGACCGGCGACCTCTGGATCGGCGATGTCGGGCAGGGCGCCCGTGAGGAGATCAATTTCCAATCGGGCGACAGCGAGGGGGGCGAGAACTATGGGTGGCGTTTACGCGAGGGCGATATCCAGACCCCCGGGTCGGTCGGCGGTCCCGCGCCGATCGACCACGCGCCGCCGATCTACGACTACCTTTCAGACGGAGAGGGGCTATTCGGTGGCAACTCGGTCGTTGGCGGCTATGTCTACCGCGGTCCTGATCCCGAGGTTCAGGGTCGCTACTTCTTCGCCGACTCTTTCCCGACGCAACTCTGGTCATTCGATCCGGCGGATGCCTCTGGGACGGTGAGCAACGTCGAGTCGGTCCTCAATCCGAGCGGGTCGATTAATACCCCGGTCGCTTTCTCCGAGGACGCGGTCGGAAACCTCTACATCTTGACGCGAGGTGGAGACATTTTTCGTATCGACACCGACTCGCTGCTCGACGGCGACTTCAACGCGGACGGCATCGTGAACGAGAACGACCTCGTTGCCTGGCGCGATACGTACGGCAGCCGCGAAGCGCTCGCCGCCGATGGCAACGGGGATGGCGTGATCGATGCGGCCGACTACACCATCTGGCGCGATGCCCTCGGCGGTCAGCCGGCTTCCTCGTCTGGCGTGCCGGAGCCTTCGGCGTGGCTCATTTCGCTCTCCGCTTGGGCGATCGCCTCGTCGATGCGGCGACCACCCGTGAACGAGTAATAGAGGGCGCCGGTGACGCCTGTCGCCATCATCGCCAGCCGATGGCACACCGCCGCCAACGCGCCGGAGCCCACGATCACCTCGGGCGAGAGCGCCCGGTAGAGGTACTCGGCCGCCGCTTCGATCGTGCCAAGGCCGTTGGGTGAGATCGGCAGCGTTCCGCAGATCGCCGTGAGCGGGACGATCAGGTAGTGGCTGGCTAGGCTCGGCAACTCGAACGGCAGAGCGTTGGCGGCGGCATAGAACGACAGCACGAAGACGCCGTTCATCGTCATGCCGATCGCCAAAGCCGAGAGCAGCCAGCGACGCCCGTCGTGGTAGGTCGAGGCGAGCTCGGCCGCCGCCTCGCTCGCCGACCCGACAACCGGCCACGCCCGCATCGCCCCGGCGACGCGTTCGACGATCCGCCCCGGGGCCATCGCGGTCAAGAAGCCTCCCCAAGCGATCCCGGTCACGCCCAGCGTCGACCGGCTGAGCAGCCGGAGCGGCGTCGCCTCTTCGCCGCCGGCGGCCCCGGTCCAGAGAACCGCGATCGAGGCATAGGTCAGGAAGCCGAGCAGCCCGAGCAGTCGATCGACGAAAATCGTGGTCACCACGGCGGCGCGTTGTCCCGGCCTCGGCTTGGCGAGCAGGGCGGCCTTCACCACGTCGCCACCGACGCTGCCCAACGCGATGAAGTTGCAGGCAAACCCCAGCGAGCCGAGCCGGATCGCCTCGCCGATGGACAGATCGATCCCGGCGGCGGTCACCACCGAACGCCAGCGGAGCATCGAAATGACCGCGGCGGCAATGACCAGCCCCCACGCCGCAAACAGCGGTCCGGGGGAGGGCGGGTTCGACTTCAACTGCTCGAAAGTCTCGCTCCCGGCCGCCTGCCAAAGCAGCCAAACGATCAAGACGACGCCACACCCGATCCGCAGGAGGCTAGCAAGCGAGAGACGCGGCATGCGGGCAAGCGAAAAAGTCGGGAAGGTTCTAGAAAGGGCGGCGTTGACAGCCGGGGCGGACGACGTAAGTATATGTTGCTCGGCGAGAGGAGGCGGCACAACCGCTGCCCCACTCGATCGAACCCGCCGAAGCACCGAAAGTGCTTAGGAAACGGGGGATTAGCTCAGTTGGGAGAGCGTCTGGCTGGCAGCCAGAAGGTCAGCGGTTCGAACCCGCTATCCTCCACTTGTTGCAAACCTTTTGGCGTACGGCACTTGCGTAACCTGCTGACGTTCAGCAGAGCCGCCTAAGGATGCCCAGCCCCAGTAGCGACTACTGGGTTAGCAAGGCTCCACAAGTGCTATCTAACGCTCGCGTGCCAGCCTATCGGCGGCACAAGGCGACCGGACAAGCGGTCGTTACGCTCAGGGGCAAACAGGTCTATCTCGGCCTGCACAACACCCCCGCATCCCTCCAGCGATACCACCAGGTCTGCGCCGACCTTCTGGCTGGTGCCATCGAGGGCGCGACCGTCGCCGAGGTGCTCGCGGCGTACCGGAAGCATGCCGCGATCTACTACCGGAAGGACGGCAAACCGACCTCCGAGGTCTGGCTCATCAACAAGGCCTGCGAGTTCGCCGAGCAGGGGCACGGTCGCCTTTCCGCGTCGTCCTTCGATGTGCTGGCCCTGCGATCGACCCGCGAGGCGATCATCGAGGCCGGCTACTGCCGCACCCAGGTCAACAAGCTGACCGCCCGGCTGGTCCGTGCCTTCCGCTGGGCGACGACCGAGAAGCTCTACCCGGGCGACACGCTAGGTGAGTTGCAGGCCCTCCCCGGGCTGCGGCGTGGCCGGACGCGGGCACCGGAGCGGCCGCCCGTTCTTCCCGTCGATCAAGCCGTCTACGAAGCGACCCTGCCACACCTACCGTCGGCCGTCGCTGATATGGCGAGGCTCCAGCGGGCCACGGGCATGCGTCCTGGCGAGGTAGTGCTAATCCGTCCCTGCGATATCGATCGCAGCGGCGAGGTTTGGACTTACCGGCCTGAGTCGCACAAGACCGAGCACCACGACCGCGAACGATTTGTGCTCATCGGACCGAAGGGGCAGCAATCCTAAGCCCCTATCTCGAACGCTCGCACGACGAGTACTGCTTCCGATCGAACCGAGCGTCTGCCGTGCCTCGCAACCGGCGACGCTATCGACGTGACACTTACACCAAGGCGATCCGCCGCGGCGCGGAGAAGGCGTTCCCGTTGCCTGACGGCGAGGACGCCGGCACGTGGGCGCGGCGGCACTGGTGGAGCCCCAACCAAATCCGGCACGCCTTCGCCACCGAGACCCGAGCCAAGTACGGACTCGAGGCGGCCCAAGTGCTGCTCGGGCATGCCACGGCGAACATCACGCAAGTGTACGCCGAGCGAGACTTGGCGAAGGGTGCCGCGGTCGCTGCTGAGATCGGCTGATCTATCCCGCCGCGCGGCACTCGGCGGCGCGGCCTTTCTCTATCACCGGGAGGGTGAACAGTGAGTACTGTCTTGAACGGAAGTCCTATCCGCGGCTTGATCGAAGAGTCGAAGCGGCTCAAGCCATGGCGAGAAGCGGGCACCGACCTAGCGTCGTTGCTTGCCGGGGCACGCGATGAGCAGGACCGCGGCGAATACGAGAACGCGTACACGGCTTATCGAATGACGCTGGCCGAAGGGCTTCGCCAGCGTTGGATTCAACATAGCGGGAAGGCTGGCACGCCGATCGTTGATCCCAAGACGCTGCAGGACAAGCTGCGGGCCGCCGGCAAGCTGGATGCGTGGTTCGATCACCTTCTGAAATCGACGCACCACCGTCCGTGCCCCGTCGAGGCGTCGCACGTGCGGGTGCTCGGTGCGATCACCGAAACTCTAGTCGAGGGTCTGTGATCATGGCAGCGAATAGCAGGATCTCACGCCCAACCTTCGATCGGGTCGTTGCGATGCTCGGCGAAGGAGGACGCCTTCGAAAGGCCATCGCAGCAGAGTGCGGCGTCTCGGGCGACGTGGTCCGCGCGATCGCCAAGGGATGCCATAGCTACCAGACGGGCAAGGCACGCGGAACCTACGAGCCGACGCTCGAAGAGATCGAGGACGCCTGTCAGCAAATCCGTCGCGAGCGTGCCGACCGAGAAGGGCCGCACGATGACAGCTACAACGGCTGGACGGTGCCAGTCGTTCGCTCGCACTCTTCCCTGGCGTAGCACGGCATGCAATCGGAACCCACGGACGGACTCGAAGCCCTCACCCGCCGCGTCGCGAAGCTAGAGCGTGTCATTCAAGCTCTAGCCAACCGCGTGGCGGGTGAGGATGCCGTCCGCAACGTGCTGCTCGACCTGGTGGAGCCGCCACGCAGCCGCGAGGCGACCGACGGGCTTATGAACAACCAAGAGGCCTGCGCGTACCTCGCGATGGCCAGCAGCACCTGGAGGAACTTCCGCGCGAAGCACGGCATCCACCCCGTGACCCGCGTGGGCCGGAGCCCTCGCTATCGGCGGCGAGACCTTGATGACGTCATTGCGCGGCTGGGCGGCGGCCCTTAGCATCGTGGTACCACCACCCTCACGCAGTGCATGCAGATTATTTTCCGTGCCGCCGAAGAAAGTCGCAGAAGAATCCGCCACTCGTAGCACAGATTAGCCGGACGTGATTCCAAACGACTTTCTTGGGAGGTGCCGGCATGGCCAACAAGCTCGATTATAGCGACGGAGAGAAGCTGCTTTCGATTGGCGAAGCGATCGAACGCGTCACGGGGCAACGACCCCACCCAACAACCTGCTCACGCTGGGTCCGTCGTGGTTCCCAGGGGATCGTCCTCGCTTCGGTGCTCGTGGGAACTCGCCGATTGACGACCGAGAAGGCTGTCCGCGAGTGGATCGACGAGAAGACCGAGGCCGCCGCGATTCCGGCCTAGTTATCGAAGCGGGCGCATAGAAAAAGCCCGCGGCCGTAACGCCTCCCCAGGCTGGCCGCGGGCTTCAATTCAAACACACACGGATGGTATCATGCCCTTGGCATTTGACGAAGAGATAGACGTTTCGATCGAGCTGATCGTCGACACCGACGAGACTCAGTCGCGGGCGGAAACCAGCGACTCGGCAGTCGCTCAGTACCAGCGAGACCTGGAAGCCGGCGACAAGCTCCCACCGATCAAACTCGTTCGGGTCGCGCCCGATACCTACGAGACCGCAGACGGCCACCACACGCTGTCGGCCTTCGTTCAGCTTGGCCGGGAAGTTATTCCGGCGGTAATTGCAGGGGGTGAACCCCGCGATGCCCTGGCTTACGGCATGACCGAGGCCAACCGCAAGCACGGCGTGAACCTCTCCTCCGCCGACAAGCGCAAGCGATTCGAGTGGCTCAACACGCATGAGCCCTGGTCGGAATGGACAGCCAAGAAGCTTGCCCCAGTGATAGGAGTCGATCGTCGAACGGTCGATCGCTGGCGCAAATCACCACCTGGGCAATCCGAGGGTGGGCAATGTCCATCCCCACAACGGGGGGCGTCATTCCGCGTTTGGGACGGCAAAGGGCGAGACCCGCGGCCAGCTTGGCTGATCGAGCAAGCAGAGCCGCTGGAGAATGTTGCTTCTAAGGTTCAACAGGTGCTAGCGATCATGGAAGAGATCGCCGCCGATCCCGAGCGCGGCGCCTACGTCAGCGACAAGATCTCCCGCATCCGCACGGCATCCGACAAGATCATAAGCGGGGCTCTTGCCTTAGTGCCGCTCGCCGTCTGCCCTAGGTGTCATGGTGCCGCCTGCGAGGACTGCAAGCTAGGCGTCATTCGCCGTGGTGATCTCGAATCTAGCTCGGCTGACTGACGCATCTATCGACGCCCGCTGAGGGCGGACAGAGCCAGCGTCAGGCGTGAGCGGCGTGCTGCGAGCACAGCCCCGAGTGACGCACGAGTGTAGCCAGAGAACCGCCGCGCAGGTGAC
>CAYGUP010000014.1:0-72118 GCA_964353155.1 uncultured Planctomycetaceae bacterium
GTGGAGAGGCTCCCGAGTTCGGGGCCGCCCCACCCTTCGACGCCTCGTCTAGAACCGAAACACCGAGCCCTTCGGCCCCACGGCTGGCCTCGCTCGAAACGGCAAACAACGCCCCATCGGCCCGCGTCGAGCCGGCCGCGGCGATCGACATCGACTCGCCCCCCGCGCCGTACCCCCACGCCGCGATTGAGAAACCGATCACCCCGCCAACGGGCCTCGACAACTCGATCGCCCTGCGGCTGCGGCCCGGCCCCGCGGATGGAACGCTTTCGGCCGTCGTTACCGAAGTGACCGTCGCGTCGCTCGCCGGCTTCCAAGGTGAAGCCTCGGTCATGCTGACCGACCCGGCGGTCGAGGGTGGCCGCCGGCGGATCGCCCGATGGGACTTCTCACGAGATGAAATCGCGAATGCCTGGCAGAGCGGTCAGGGTACGGCCTTAGAGCTCCCCATCGCCCTGCCCACCGATACACCCACCGACCAACCGCTGCGTGTCTGGGTCCGCCTGATCGGTCCGGAAGGCCAGAAGCGACTGCAAGCCACGCCGTTCCTGATGAACTCGCGACAAGGCGGCATCGAGGTCGCCCTCGGCGGGCCACGCCGACTGCCGACGACGACCGTCGAGCCGACCGAGCCAGCAAGCTTCGCATTGGTCGAGGCAGCAACCGCCACCCCCATCGAACAATGGCGTCCCTCGGGCGAAAGCGACCGGCCTCGCCGCGTCGATCCGGCACTGGAAACGGCCTCGTTCGATTCTGAGTAGTAGGCTAAGCCGTCTAAAGAGAAACGGCCGCTCTAACCGCGCGTTTGCCTGTGGTTCTGCTCTACCAAGTTTCCCCAATAGGCCACTCATTCGCACTTGGCGGCCATCTGCTAGACCGCGTCGAACGATGAAGACTCTGCAGGTGTTGGCCCACGCTTTTCGCAGCAAATGTGGGTCACACATTTGCACTTAGGGAGATTCTCCATGGAACTGCTCCCATGCTTCTCCTTCGATGTCTCCGGGCTCGGAAACCAGATTCCCATCTTCGTCGTGGAGTCGGTATTGCTGCTGGACACCGCCGATGCTTGCCGCTCCATCTAGTCCCAATAAGAGCGAATAGAAGGTGTCTGTCAGAATTGCATCAACTACCGTGGGCATAGCTGCAAGCTGTTCCGCAGTCAGGTTCATCGATGCAATTTGAGCAGCGACTTCGGAGGAGCCAGCGTCACCTTGGAAGACCTTAAGTAAGCTGTCTTTCTCCCTCTTCCAGCACGCCACAAATTCTTTTGCGTTCATTGCATTGATGGTAGCAAAGTTCCTGCGATAACAGCACAGGTGGCGTCAACATGGGTCGCGAAAAGTGGTGAGCAGAAACAGCCTCGGCGTTTCACGCCGAGGCTGTTTCTGCTGCTCCCCCAGTCTGCCTTGAGGGTATCAAACTTGGTTCGTTGGCGTGCCGCCTTCCAAGAGCGGGTGCCTCCGTTCGATTCTGAGTAGCGCACGAAAAAAGGGCCGCGGCGATTGCTCGCCGCGGCCCCCGGGTGGATAACCCAACGATCGTTGGATCAACTTCTATCGGCGGCGGCGGAAAGCGGTGCCCACGCCAGCGAGCAACGCCAAGACCGCGGCGGTCGGCTCGGGGACAACCGAGATCGAAATCCGGGCAACCGGCGTATCGAGGCCAGGAGCGAGTCCACTACCGATCAAACCGACCGGTGTGGGCGTTCCCTCGAAGTTGGCGAGGCCCGGGTGCTGCTGCACCGTGCCGTTCTCGCGAGCACCGATGTCGGCGGGATCGACTCCGGTGAGATCGATCGCTGAGAAAGCCGCCCCGAAGGTGTTGTTAACCTCCGAACCGGAGTCCCAGATGTCAGCGCCCGTAACGTCGATCACCAAGTCGCCATTGAAGTTGCCGGCGGCATCGAACAGCTCGTAGGCCAGCGGGTTGCCATTGCCGATGAAGGCATCGTTCGAGGGGATCACCATCGAGGCGTAGCTGAAGTACCGGTACGCGGCCGGGTTCATGATGTTGATCTCGGTGGTTGCGGTGTTACCGGTGTCGATGAGCGGCGGCTGCATGCCAACCGAGCCAAAGCCGGCCGGGTCGGCCGCGACACTCTGCAAGCGACCGGGCGCGTCGAACTCGCCTTGCAGGATGCTCACGTCGCCGGTCTCGGCGATCGTGGCGAGGCCGGGAGTGGCCGCCGTGCCGACGTCGAACAGGTCGAAACTGCCATCGTGCAGGCCGACCCAGGTCGGCGTCAGGAAGAAGCCCGTTGTGGGGGCTAGGTTCTCCACGGTGATCACGAGGCGCTCTTGAGCGGTGGCCACGGTGGCCACGAGGCAAAGGGCACCAGCCGCCGCGAGTGTTGACATCTTTTTCATCGTTTACATCTCCTCAGTTGTGTCACGCCGGCGCGCAGTTCGAACGTACGAACCACCTACGCGTCGAGCGCGGTTCCTAGTGTGTGTGGGGGGGGTAACAACAGCACCGGCGTCATACGAACGAGCGCCGGAGGGCTTCAGCAGAGACTCTTAGCTTGCAAGAGCGGACCCTAAGTGGTGCCGTTGTTCGAAAGAATGGAAGGCTTCTATCGGTTAGTCGCTGGGCTGAGGGCGGGGCTACAAACAATCCTCAGGAAAGTCGGGTCTTTTTATTCTTGGCATCTTGCCCGGATGAGTTCGCCGCGGATCCGCTCGGCGACCTGTGGCGAGAGCTTTGCCTCGGCCGCTTGCCGTTGCTGCTCATGCACGGCCGCTGGGACCTGTCGCAAGCGATCACGCAGCCAATTCATCAGCCGACGCGAGCGTCGGCACGGGCGGCACGACAGCCGATGCAAGCGAGACGCCCACCATCGGTCACGCTCGATCGGGCCGTCCCATTCGTCGGACTCGGCGAGCGTGGCGTGCTCGCACCTCGCAAAGAGGACGAGCCGCCAGCCTCTCATCAAGGGCTTCATCGGCGTGGCTCCTCGTCTTCGGGGCCAAACCAGCGTTTCTGGAGGCAGTCTCGCAAGAGGGTTCTCGCACGGCAGAGACGCACCGAGAGGTTCTTTCGCGAGATCCCCTCGGATTCGCAGATCGTCTCGGGGGCATCTTCGCCGAAGGCTCGGCGCCGGAAAGCGCGGGCCAAGTGCTCGGGCAAATCACTGGTGCAAGCGGTCAGCACCGACCAAAACTCGGCCGATTCCACCGGGTCCGCAGCGGAGCCGTCCGCCGCAGGAGCCGATTGGGCCTCTGCTTCAAGGCAGTCCGACCCGCCCTGGCTCGGCAAAGATCGGCCACAGCGGCGGAAGTGATCGGCCACGCGCCGTTTCATGATCGAGATCAGCCAAGTCCGCGGCGTGCATCGGCCATCGAACGACTCACGATTTCGCCAGGCGGCTAGCAAGGTCTCTTGTACCAAGTCCTCCGCAATCGATGCATCGCTGACACGCGACATGGCGAACCGCAGCAGGGAATCGCCGTGCACGTCGACCCAATCGTCCGGTTCACCAAGCCCCGGGGAGGGGCTGAGGCTGGCCTGCGGCGGGGTGCTGAGCAAGGACACGGAGGGGGATTCGACCTGGGTTTCTTGGCGATTGTCTAAGCCAAGCTAGTCCAGCATCGCGATGGCGTTTGTGCCCTAGCTCACCTTACAAAACCCGATCGCCGTTGTGTGAGCCAGGCCACGCAAGGGCGTTCGCTAGCGGTGAATGCCCCCCTGGCAAGGATGTCAGACGAGTCGCGTAAAAAAACCGAAGGCCGTGACGACGGGTCGTCACGGCCTTCGGTCGATTATTCGCTAACGAAGCGGGCTCAGAGCTGGGCCATCTTCGAGATCAAGTCAACGGTCCGCATAGAGTAACCCCACTCGTTGTCGTACCAGCTAACGATCTTGAGCATGCCGTCACCGATGGACTGGGTGAACGGGGCGGCGAAGATCGAGCTGTGGGGGTCGCCAATGATGTCGCTGCTGACGATCGGGTCTTCGGTGTAGCACAGGATGCCCTTGAGCGGGCCTTCGGCGGCCGCCTTGACCGCTTCATTGACTTCGGCAACCGTGGCCTTCTTCTCGAGGTTGACCGTGAGGTCAACGACCGAGCCGGTGACAACCGGGACCCGCATCGCGATGCCGGTCAGCTTGCCTTCGAGGGCCGGAACCACCAACGAGACGGCCTTGGCCGCACCGGTGGTCGTCGGGATGATGTTCACCGCAGCGGCACGGGCCCGGTACGGGTCCGCGTGCGGCAGGTCTTGCACGTTCTGGTCGTTCGTGTAGGCGTGGATGGTCGTCATCAGACCTTCCTTGATGCCGAACGACTCCTGCAACACCTTCGCCACGGGGGCGAGGCAGTTGGTCGTGCAACTCGCGTTCGACACGCACTTCATGTCGGCGGTGAGTTGGTCGTCGTTGACGCCCATCACGCAGGTCAGGTCGGCCCCGTCCTTGGCCGGCTGGCTGATCACGACCTTCTTGGCACCCGCTTCCAGGTGCGTGTCGTAGCCCGGCTTCCCGTCCTTGGCACGCGAGGCGAAGACGCCCGTCGACTCGACCAGCACGTCTACGCCCAGCTCGCCCCAGGGGCACTCGGCCGGGTTGCGGAGGGCGGTCGCCTTGATCTTCTTGCCGTTGACGATCAGGTGCTCGTCGTCGTAATCGACCGTGCCCGGGAAGCGGCGGTGCGTGCTGTCGTACTTCAGCAGCGTCGCCAGCATTTTGTTGTCCGTCAGGTCGTTGATCGCGACGACCTCGAAATCGTCCGGGCGCTCCATGAGGCCACGGAATGTCAGGCGGCCGATGCGGCCGAAACCGTTGATGGCGACTTTGATAGCCACGGTACTTCTCTCTGGTAGGCAGGCGGGTGAGGGGGTCTGTCGGCCGCGGCCAGCAAGGAGGTCCGTCCGGGCGGAGGGATCCGCCGCGGGACGCCTTGCGGGGGCTCGGCGGCCGCCTCAAAAAGGCTTAAAACCCTTGGTGAGCCAGTAGTTATAGTGCCCCTCTGGGCCGCTCACAACCACCGGCCACCCGTGGACTCGTCACCGTGTCAATTGGCCGCAGCCGGGCTCGGCACCGCGGTATGATTCGCTCTTTCCGCCGAGAGGCCCTTACCCATGAATCCCTCGAAGAGCGGCGAGGCCGCCGGCGTCGAGACCGCCTATCAAGCGGAGAACGGCCCGACGGCAGGAGCCACGACCGGCTCGGCGGGTCTCCGATTCAAATACAACGCCGAACTAAGCAAGCTGCCGCGGGAGATCGCCCAAGGGATTCAACAGGCCCACGGCGGCTTTGCCAAGACGCCAACCGGCGACCTCTACTTCGGGCTCCGCGGCACCGGGCTCATCCGCCTGTCGGCCGACCTCAAGACCAAGACCCTCCTTGCGACCGGCGAACACTACACGTCGGGCGGACTGCACAACTGCACTTACCTGGATCGCGACGGCGGCCTCCTACTCATCCCCGATGACGAGGCAGGACGCCTCCTGGTCGTCGACCTGCAAGGCAACGAGGTCAAGACGCTCACACGCCCCTCGTTCTTCCCCGAGGGAGACTTCAAGCCAACCGACATCGATATCGCCCCGAACGGCAAGGCCTACGCCGCCGACGGCTACGGCGACTCGAAACAGGTCTTCACGGTCGACCTCGACAAGCTCGAATACGACGAGATCAAGCTCGGCGGCCCCACCGGCGCCGGGCGGACCGACGGCAAGTTCACCACGCCGCACGGCGTCACGTTCGACCCGACCAACAAGACGCTCCTCGTGACCGACCGCGAGCGTCAATGGGTGCAGCGGTTTGACCTCGACGGCAACTTCTTGGCCGGGTTCGATGTGGGGGATTGCAACCCATGCGAGGTGGACCTCGTCGAGTACGGCGGCGAGCGGCTGATGGTCGTTGGCTGCCTCGTCGGGCGGATCATCGGCGAAGACGATAAGGGTGATCCCGTGCGGGACAACGGTGTCGTTCAGATACTGCGCGACGGCCAAGTCGTCTCGACCCTCGACCCGAAGAAGGACCTCGGACTCGACCAATTCCAACACATCCACACCGCCGCCGGCGTCGTCTGCGACGGTACGCTCCATATCATCTGCTACGGCTGGGCACCCGGGTGCTACGCTGTGCTCGAGCACGTCGCGGCGTGAATCACCTCGCTGATCCTCCTCCTCTTCAATGAACCACCATCAGCCTCCTAGGAATTTCAACATGCGCACCCTCCTGACGATCCTCGCCCTGCTGAGTGTTCCGGCGATCGGCCTAGCCCACGAAGGCCACGACCACGACACCCCGTCCGGCGTCCAGACCGCTAACACGGCCGACTCGAAGCCGACGCCCGACGCGACCACCGGCTCCGGCGACCTCAAATTCCGGTACCACGCCGAGCTCAGCGAGCTCCCGGCCGAGATCGCCAAGGGCATCAAGGCCGCCCACGGCGGGTTTGGCAAAGCCCCCAACGGAGAACTCTACTTTGGCTTGAATAAGACCGGTTTGATCAAGCTGTCGGCCGACCTCAAGACCAAGACCCTGGTCTCCGCTTCTAAGTTGCTCACCGAAGGCGGCCTGCACAACTGCGCCTACCTCGATCGGGACGGTGGCATGCTGATCCTCCCGGACAACAACAAGGGTCGGCTCCTGGTGGTGAAGCTCGACGGTTCCGAGGTGAAGGCCCTCAAGAAGCCCGACTTCCTACCGAAGGGCAAGTACGCCCCGACCGACGCCGACATCGCGTCGGACGGCAAGGTCTACGTCTGCGACGGCTACGGCAGCAGCAAGCTCGTCTTCACGTTCGACTCAGAGAGCATGGAGTACGGCGAAGTCGCCTTCGGCGGCAAGACCGGCAAGGGACGCACCGAGGGCAAGTTTAGCACCAACCACGGCGTCACGTTCGACCCGAAGGACGACACGCTCGTCATCGCCGACCGCGAGCGCCAATGGGCCCAGAAGCTGACCTTCGAGGGCGAGTTCGTCGAGGGCTACGATATGGATCGCCACAACCCGTGCGATGTCGACTTCGTCGAGTTCAACGGCGAACGCCTGATGGTGGCCGGCTGCCTGACCGGCCCGGATAAGGGCGTCGTGCAGATCCTCCGCGACGGCAAGGTCGTCTCGACGCTCCGCCCGATGATCGACCTCGGCCTCAACCAATTCCGCCACATCCACAACGCGGCCGGCGTGACGGTCGACGGCAAGCTGTACGTGCTCTGCTACGGCTGGAACCCCGGCTGCTACGCCGTCCTCGAGCACGTGGCCGAGTGAAACAGGCAAGCTGACACCTAGATAAACGAGAAGCGGAGTGGGGCTCGGTCCCACTCCGCTTTTTTACACCCACCCCTCAAGCACGATCTTGCCAACCGCCCGCCCCGCTTCGAGCTTCGCGTGGGCGGCTCGCAGGTTGGCCGCGTTGATTGGTGTGAGGGTTTCACCGGCGGTGCAACGGATCTGGCCGGCGTCGATCCAGGCCGCGACGCGGTTCAGCAGGTGATGCTGCTCGATCATGTCGGGCGTCTGGTACATGGACCGCGCGAACATGAACTCCCAAGCCAGCGCCGCCGCCTTCTGCTTCATCAGGCTCTGATCGAGCGGCTCGGCGTTCTCGACGATCGAAACGATCGTCCCCTGCGGGCGGATCAGGTCGGTCGCGGCCGGCCAGTGCGTGTCCGTGTTGTTGAAAAGGGCGATGTGGTCGAGGTGCTCGATCCCGAGGGCTTCGACCTGCTCCCGCAACGGCTCGTAATGGTTGATGACCTGGTCCGCCCCCAGGCCCCGGCACCACTGGATCGACTCCGGGCGCGAGGCGGTCGCGATCACCGTCAGGCCGGCTAGCTTGGCGAGTTGGATGCCGATCGAACCGACGCCCCCCGCCCCGCCGACGATCAAGAGCGTCTCGCCACGGTTCGCCCCGTCGACATCGATGCCGAGCCGATCAAAAAACGCCTCGTAAGCGGTGATCGAGGTGAGCGGCAACGCGGCCGCCTCGGCGAAGCTCAGCGTGACCGGCTTGATGCCGACGATCCTCTCATCGACGAGTTGGTACTCGGCGTTGCAACCGGTCCGCGTGATATCACCGGCGTAGTAGACCTCGTCGCCCGGCTTGAAGAGCGTGACGTCGGCTCCAACCGCCTCAACGACGCCCGCCGCGTCCCAGCCGAGGACCTTCGGCGCGGGCTCCACCTTGTCCTTCGGTGCCCGCACCTTGGTGTCCACCGGGTTCACCGCGATCGCCCGAACCGCCACCAGCAGGTCGCGGCCGAAGGGCTCCGGCCTATCGAGTTCGACATCCCTTAGAGATTCGGGATCGCCAATCGGCAAGTAGCGGGTGAGTCCAACGGCTTTCATCGGCTTCGGCTCAGCGTTAGGGGCGGATCGATCCTCGACACTCGCTATCCGCCTAGCAGGTGTCGGAACATCCGCTCGGGCGAATCGAGGAAGGTCTTGGTGACACGATAGTGCTCGGTCTCTTCGTACGCGATGGGCCGGATGCCGGCGTCGGAGAACGACAGGATCGTCGCGTTCGGGTAGGCCATGATGATCGGCGAGTGCGTGGCGATCACGAGTTGCGAGTGCTGCTTAACCAAACGGTCGAGCAGCACCAAGAACTCGAGTTGCCGTTGCGGCGACAAAGCGGCCTCCGGTTCGTCGAGGAAGTAGAGCCCCTGGCCGAAGCGGTTCTCGATCAGGCTGACAAACGCCTCGCCATGCGACTGCTCGTGCAACGACTTGCCACCGTATTCTCCGACGCCGGCCACTTCATCGATCTGGGTAGCCGCATTGAAGAGACTCTCGGCCCGAAGGAACCAAGCGTCTGGCACGAGGGCATGGTACTTCCGCATCCGCAGGGCCCGGTGGAGCTGCGAATGGCTGTCGCGTGTGGCGAACTGCAAATTGCGACTGCCGCCCTCTGGGTTGAGGCCGTTGGCGATGGCGATCGCTTCGAGCAGGGTCGACTTGCCCGAGCCGTTCTCGCCGACAAAGAAGGTCACCTCGGGGTGCAAATCGAGCGACGAGAAGCCTCGCATCGTCGGCAGGTTGAACGCGTAGTGATCCGGGTCGCTGACCCGTGCCGGATCGAAGAGCACCCGTTCGATGTAAGGGCCGGGCGTGGTTCCGCGTTTGCGTGCTCGCATGATGCCGGCGTCGCCTCATGAAAGGTGGCTCGGGCTCGTCGCTTGGCCCCTTGGCCTCACTCGACTTCAAAGCATAGCGGCGGCGAGCGTCAAGTAGATCGCCAGCGAGGCCAGGTCGGTCGCCGTTAAGACGATCGGGCCGGACGCGATCCGCGGGTCGGTCCGCAGGGCTTGGAGCGTCATCGGCACGAGCACGCCCATGGCGGTTGCCAGCACGACCGTCACCGAGACGGTCGCCAGCAGGCAGATCGCCAGCGGGCCGTCGCCCTTCCAGATGCCCACCACCGAGGCAATAGTCGCCGCACACGCCCCGCCGAGCAACGCCCCGACGGGTGCTTCGCTCATCAACGCGGCCCACACCCGTCGCGGCCGCATGCGGCTCAGGCTGTGGTGGGCCTGCAGGGTCAGGGTCAGCGACTGGATGCTCACGCTCTCGGCGATGGCGAGCACCACCGGGATGAACAACGCGACGGCGACCACCCGGTCGAGCACCCCCTGGAAGAAGCCGGCCACGATCGCCGCCGCGATGCCGCCCGCCACGTTGCACAGCAGCCACGGGAAGCGGGCGCGGAACGCGCTGGTGGCCCCCGCCCGGCGGACCTCGGCGAGGCGGACACCGATCAGTTGGAAAAAGTCCTCGGCCTCTTCGCGTTCGGCGTCGAGTCGGTTGAGCTCGCTGATCTCATCGCGGTAGACCTCGACATCGACCACGCCCACCATGCGCCCCTCTGCGTCGACGACCGGCAGGGCGAGGAAGCGATGGAAGAGGAAGAACTCACACGCGTCGAGCAGGGTCGCCGAGTCGCGGACGCTGATCACCGGCGTGTGCATGATCTCGCTGACGGGCCGCGTCGGGGCGCTCATCAGCAGCTCGCGAGTCGGCACGACCCCGACAAGCCGGTCCTCGTCGTCGAGGACATAGAAGTAGATGAACCGCGCTCCAACATCCGACTCGCGCGCGTCGCGGAGGGCGTTCTCGACATCGCCGCCCGCATGGACCCGCACGAACTCGGTCCGGACGTGCATCAGCACCGGGTCGTCGAGGTGCGGTCCATTCACGACGCGGCGTCGCCCCCGTCGCCTTCCTCGTTCTCATCAGCCGGGGGGCGGAAGCCCCGGTGCGTGGCGACCGTGATCTGGTTGCCCTTCTCGTTGAAGGCGACCTCGGACATGTAGGCATCGATGAGGGCCATGCCGCGCCCACCGAAGGCGCCAAGGTTCTCGTCCGCCGTGCAGTCGGCCACCTCGTCGCGACAGAACCCGTCGCCTTCGTCCTCGACCCGCAACCAGAACCGTTCGGCGTTCAGCCGGCACGCGGCTTGGACCACCTTCGAGGCGTCTTGGTTGTTGCCGTGACGGATCGCGTTGGTCAGTGTCTCTTCGAGCGTCATCTGGATGCCGAAGTAATCGCGGCCGTCCCAGCCGAGCTCGGCGAGGCGTCGGAGCACCTCATCCAGGAAGGGCATGTGCTCTCCCAAGCGGCTCGGGATCTCGACCTCCCCCTCCCACACCCATTCGCTACCGTCCGACGATGCCGTCACGTCGTCGCCTCGGGCGGTTGGGAGGAACCGGATGGGGAAGTGAAGCCGGCGGATCTCGCCGAACGGAGGGCGAGCCGAACAGACGGCCTAAAGCGAGGCCAGGGCGTCGGCCTCGTCCTCTTTGATCGTGAACAGCTTGGTCAGCTTGGTGATCGCGAACACCTCGTAGATCTCGGGGCGGATGTTCGTGAGGACCAGCTTGGTCTTCGCCGTGCGGGCCTTCTTCTCGAAGCTGATCAGCTTGCCGAGCGCCGCGCTGGAGAGGAACTCGACCGCCGCGAAGTTCAGCACGATCTTGCCACGCTGGTCCTTCTCAACCAGGTTGATCAGCTCTTGGCCGAGCTCCTGGATCGCCTGCTCGTCGATGATCTTCGAGTCGTTGAACGTGACGACCGTGACTTCGCCGGACTCGGCGAGGGCAATACGCTGCGGGGTGCTCATGACGGCTCTACTCAACACCCTCTCGGGCGGTTTTTGCGGGTCTGGGGGTCGGCTTCGGCCGCTCGTCGCAACCTGTGTAATCGATGCTAACGGCCCGCCATGCGGTGTCAACTCGTCGCCGCCGGTCAGCCGCCCGGCTTGGGCATGGTCATGCTATGAAAGAACAGCACGGCCCCCACAGAGATCAAGCACCAGCCAAGCCAATCGGGGGGCGACACGACCTTCGCCGGGAGGCTCGCGGGCAACGCCGGCGTGGCGCCGGCCATCGCGCCCACCGGGTCCGAGGACGCCTGGGCTCGCTTGGCGAGGAAGTGGGTCGCCTCGGGGGTCAGCACGTAGGAACTGACAACCCGCAGTTGCATCCCGATCAACGCGATAAAGACCGCGAAGAAGAGGAATTGATTCCGATTGAGTTCCACCGTTGCACCTCGGTTCGTCGGGGTTGAGAACCCGCCACGCGGACTAGGCGGCTCCCTCCTTCGCATCGGCAAGCCGAGCCGCCATGGCACGCCCTATCCGAACGGTGTGGGAGTCTGGCGATCGTGACGGTTCTGACGGCCGCCCGATGCCGATCAACTTCACGAAAAAACCCGGCCGCGTGAGCACGCGGCCGGGTCGATCGTTGCTAGGTCGTCGCCGAGTCGGATCAGAGGGCGAAGGCAGCCGCTAGGGCGTCTTCGTCGGCCGCATCGACTTCGTCGTCGTCGCCACCCGTTAGGGATTCGACCTCCGAACCCTCGTCGCCAGCGGCCGGGCCTTCGAGCGACCACTCGAGGAGGGCCGACTCGAACGCGTCGCCCGTCTCATCGGCGTCTTCGTCTTCGACCGACAGCGACTCGTCGATCGCCGAAGCGGTCCGCGGGTCCACCAGGGTCAGCGGGGCGAATGCTCCCGCGTCGAAGCTGGCGGGCTCGAACACCGGCTCGGGCTCGGTTTCGACGATCGGCATCTGCACCGGCTGCGGGATGGCCGTTGCCAGGGCGGGTGCCGGGGCTGGCTCGCTGGTGTCGCCGTCGCCGGCTGTCGCCAACGCCAACGCCGGAGCGGCCATCGCGTCACGCCAGATGGTGAAGTCGGCCAAGTCGACGCGGCCGTCGCCGTTGGCGTCGGCGGGCAGGTCGGCACCGGTCGCACCATACGAATCACGCCAGACGGCGCGGTCCGCTTCGCTCACGATGCCGTTGCCGTTGAAGTCGCCAACGATCAGGCTCGGACCGGTCACGGAGCCGGGCTGGCTGGTCGGGAAGAGCAAGTCTTCCACCTCACCAACGATGGCGTCGCGTTGCTCGTCGGTCAGATCGGCGTCATCCGACCCAACGCCCGCGGTGCCCCAACGAACCCGCGTAGCGAGCAGGGCCGCCGTGGTGCTGGTGTCGGCCGGGGCAACCCGGTTAATGCGAGTCGTCGCACCGGAAGCCAACCCGAGGTCCGTAACAATTTGCTCGTCCGCATCGAAGATGCCGTTGTCGTCGAAGTCGATCCAGACATTCAATCGAGACGACGCGTCGCCGGTCGCGGTGACGTTGAACGAGATCTCTTCGCCGGCGACGATCTCGCTGGAAAGCAGTACGACGCCATCCTCGTCATCCGTGAAGTCGATGTCGTCCGCCGAAGCGTTGACCGAAGTCAATTGGCCGCTGTCGACATCAACACTCGTTCCCAAGAAGTTGATGCCGTCAACCAAGTGGCTCGGGCCGCCTTGGATGGCGGTCGTCGGGTAGTTGTCGCCACCGCCAACACGAAGGTCACCGTAATCACGCGTGTAAGTCGTACGGATATCAAAGAGGCCAAACGCGGGGACCGTGACGGTCTGGCCGGTCTGGACCGCAACGTCTCGCGCGTCTCCGCCCGTAGTCGAGACCTGCTGGGTGCTGCCAGCCGGCAACGCGACGCGGACCTCGTACTGGCCCGTATCATTCGCCGGGAACGAGTAGACCCCGCTCGGGTTCGTGAGGGCCGTGGCGACCACTTCGAACGCGGGGTCGGCGTCGACGTTGCGGAGCAACTCGACCTCGATCCCTTCTAGGCCGTTCTCTCCGGTATCAACGAGGCCGTTGTTGTTGAGGTCGGCGAAGATCGAGCCGGTGATCACCTGCGTCGGACGCGGCAACGAGGTCAACAGGAAGTTGGCCGTGATCTGCTCGCCCGGATCGCCCAAGTCGGCGATGATGCCACTCGCGGGGTTGAGGAAGCCAACGTTGATGCCGAGTGTCGACTCTTCAACCCGGATGGTGATCGGCGTATCGATCCCGTCGGGCACCACATTGAACGTGTAGTTGCCGGCGGCGTCGGTGACGTTGCTCGGCTCGTTCGGGTTACGGATGCCATCGAGGTTCTCGTCGATGAAGACCCGAACCCCCTGGCGTGGCGTGTCGGCGTTCTCGAAGATCGCGTCGTTGTCCGCATCAAGGCGGACCGAACCGCTGACCACAATCGCGTCGGGCGTGAGCCACAGGTCTTCCACTTCGCCATCGTTGGCCGGCCCGGTCGGTCCGAGGCCGAAAGGTCCCCAGCGGAAGCGGGCCGCGTAGCGGTCGGCCGCCACGACATCGCCGTTGGCGGTCGCTTCGATCCGTATCGGCGTGCCGGTGCCGAGGTTGCCGACGTCGTCGAAGATCTGTTCACTCGCGTCGAAGACGCCGTCGTTGTTGAAGTCGACCCAGGCATTGAGCACCGCACCGCCGCCGTTGGCGACGATATCGAACTCAAGCGTGCCGCCCGCCGTCACCCCGCCAGTGACGAACGTCACGCCGTCTTCGTCGTCGATGCCGTCGTTGTCATCGCCGTCGGCATTGAACGTCGACTGGCCGTCGAGTTCGACGTCCGGCAGCCGGGCTCCGAGGTAAGTCGTTGTGCCGACACGGTGACGAGCCCCATCGGAACCGAGCAGCGTGCCGTAGCTATCCGGCAGGTCGCCGAAGTCGAAGACCCGCAAGTCCTTCACCCCGAAGTTCACATCCGTAAGCGTCTGCTCCGCCGTGACGGAAACGATCTGGGGCGTCCCGGCACTCGGGAACGTTTGCGAGACATCGGCGTTCGTCAGGTCCAGGCGGATCGTGTAGTCGCCCGGGGTATCGAAGCGGAGGGCGTAGGTGCCATCGGCCGACACCGCCGAACGCTGTTCGCCCACATCGAAGAGGGCGTTGCCGTTGGCGTCTTCGTAGACGAACAAGGCGACCTCGGTGCCATCACGCCCGATCAAGGTGCCATCGAACCCGGCCTCGCTGAGGTCGAACCGACGGTTCTGATTAGCATCCTGCCAGACGCTTCCGAGCACGAAGCTGGCGGTCGGCTTCAAGAAGAAGTCTTGCGTGAACTCGTCGCCCGCTTCGAGGTTGTTCAGCACGAGCTCTGCCTCGCCCATCACGAGCGGGGCGACCTCGCGGACCGGCTCGGGGTAGGTCGTCGGATCGAGCCGGATCGAGGCTGTCTCATCGCCGGTCGGATCGAACATTAGTTCGTACGTGCCATCGGCGGCACTCAGCACGGACATCTCACCAACGTCGAAGGCGTTGTTGTTGTTGGCGTCGTGGTAGACACGGACGCCTTCGTAGGTCCCATCGGTCGGGCCGCGGACGGCATCGTTCTCATCGATGTCTTGAACGATCGAGCCATTAACTGTGACCAGAACGTCGGCCAGATCGACCGCCAACAGGAAGTTCACGTCGCGGACGGTTGTCGTCTCGCCGTTGGCGATATTCTCACCATCGAACAACTGAACGGTGTAAGCCCCGCCGCCGTTGTACTGGACCTGCGACCGCGGGTCGTCCTGGTCATCCAGGGTGTACTCGCGGTCCCACAGGCGAGAGTCTTCATTGACGACCGTCACGTCGTACTCAAGCGTGAAGCCGAAGTCGTTGAACCAGTTGGCGTAGCCTGCCGGATCGGCGGTGGCGTCGGGCGGCGCGGGCGTGGCGTCGACATCGAAGTAGTAGTTGCCGTCGGCACCGGTCACAAACCGTTGCTTGATGCCGGTCTCGGCACGAGAGACCGGGTTGCCGCTCGTGTCGTAAGTAACTCGGTACTGGGTCGCCACCACGGTGGCACCGGCCGCGAAGCTGTCTTGATTGATATCGAAGTTACGGAACGTCGATGGCGTTCCCGTCGAGAGACCGTCGAGAGATATGGTGCCATCCGACTTACGGAAGGCCGGTGTTACATACGCGCCACTAAGCGAAGAATCAAACTGCGTGAGCTGACTCTGCAGCGCACCGACATCGCCGCTCAGGTACGATTCGAGGTCAACGATTGGGTAGGTGGTTTCTTCGCCAGTCTGCCGATCCCTCGTGCGATAGACCCGATCAGTGAACGGATCGTTTAGCTTATCGAAATCGACCGAGTCGGTCGTGTCATCGACGACAACCGTGACCGTTTCTGCAAAGAGGTTTGGCAAGTAAATGCCGGTGATCGGATCGAACTGCGGGTCCTCATCGATGATGATCTCACCGAACTCGACGTACCGTTCGAAGTTAAAAACACCATCGCCTAACTGCTCGGGGGTCGGATTGGCAGCCGTTGTACCACCCGGTTGCAGCGGGATATTCCAGAAGTCGGTGTTCTGCCGGTTGTCGTCGATACCGACCTTGCCCTGGATGCGTTGCCCGGTAGCTTCGGTGCCATGCACCGTTATTTGAACGCCATCAAGTCCTGAGGCCGGGCCCCAATTCTCGACAACGACGTACCACGTATCGTCGGGCCGAAGGCGTTCGTCCGATATGCCAAAGCCCGAGAACCCACCCGCTGGAGAAGCCTGGGTACTCACCAACTCGCCGTAATGACGATTCGTTGTCCAGGTGTAAGTCTCACCGGATGCCAGCGCGTCGAAGTACTCGCCTCCACCGATCTCGATTATCTCGGCCCCATCATCGAAGGTCGTTGGTACCCCGCCCTTCTCAAAAAACGCTCCGCCGCCTAGGCCGATAACCGATTCGAGGACCTCGGTACCCGGCACGGGGAACTGCTGTCCGAATTGCGTTTGCTGAAACTCTAAACCGCTATCGAAAGCAGCAGATGGCAAGCGATAGGGGTTCAACTCGGTTTGTGTTCCGTCCGGGGACAACAAGGAGACACGGATATGGTCCACATCACCGCCAGTAAAGCTGGCACGGAACTCAAACCATTCAGCCGAAAGAAAATCTGTGTCAATGTCTTCCGAGAAAGTCACCGGATAGAATGACGACCCACGGTTCAATGTGAAAGTTTGGTTCCCATCAGGGTCGTAGAATGGAGCATTAGTGATGACCTCCGCCTCAAAGTCTCCCTCAAAGTCGATGGTTTCCGTTTCGATCGGTTGAGCAAACTCAGTGTAGAAGGCACCGTTAATCGCGCCAACGTTTTGCCCGCCGGGCACCGTGAACGTCACGTTAGGCGTATTATTGATCGTAAAATCAGCACGGCCTTGCAAAGCCAGTGTGTTTCCCGCCCCGTCTTGGATCGGTGTGCTGATCGAGATCTCTTGTGGCTTGGTCAGGCTGCCGAATTCGTCCGTCGGCAACCAGGCCTTCGCTAACTCGACTGCCAAGCCGGCGTCCAGTAGGCCGTGAGCAAAGCCGATCTCTTCCAAGTAGGTGCCGTAGCCTGAACTGACCGTGTAGCCAACGCCATTCTCGAACAGCAAAGGAATGTCCGTTAGAGAGGCGGGACTTAAGAGGTCGTCAACGCCGATGCGTCGAAAATCCTCGTTCAAACCACCGAGTCCCTGCGGGTAAACAAACAATCTTTCCGGGTTGATTTGGTCATCCAAGCCGATTGGCAAGTTCGACGAGATGATGGTCGCCGTATTACCCATGTCGTCGGTAGGAATATCTGTGATATCTACCAAGCCGTAGTTCGGGACCGTGAGATCAGGATTGTTGATGAAGTACCCCCTCACAACATCTTGATCAAATGCCTCCAAGTTAATTAACGGCGAGTTGGGTAAGATTGCGTCCTCAATGTCAGCCTCTCCATCACCGTCAGTATCGATGTCGTAATACACCCACTGCGGTGCTACGTATGACAACTCGGCCGCGAAGTAGCTGAACGGGTTGGTGACCCAGGTCTCGCTGAATTGATCGACCTGCTGGGCCGACATGAGCAAGATCTGCTCGACGTCCCGGCGGCTGAGGTCGGGATTCGCCTCGAGCATCTGGCCGATCACCGCGGTTACCTGAGCCGCCGCGGCCTCGGTCCCACCGAAGGTCGAGGTGTAGTTCGGGTCCGGGAAAAAGTCGCCGTCTACTTCCCCAAAGAGCGGATCGGCCAGGGCATTGTTGCCCGCCGCGCCGGTCACGTCGGTGGTCAAGATGCCACTATTCAAGTCGCCATCGGAAGCCAAGTCGATCTGATCGGTTCCGGACGGGGCCACCAGCAATACGTTGGGGCCGATCTCCGCGAACGAAGTCACTAGGCCGGTCGCGTTGTTCTCGTAGCGTCCGTCGGAATCAACGGCTCCAACGGCGATGGTGTAGCGGCTATTCGCTAGCTCGTTGTACTGGCTTGAGGAATCGAAACCGGTCTGGTCGGCAATATCGAAGGCCACACCATTGTCATTGCCGGCCGGGACCACGTAGATCGCCCCGAGGGCAGTCACTTCTTCAAGATCGAAGATGCCGTCGCCATCGATGTCGTCCCAACGGGCACGGCCGCCGTTGGCACCGTCTTCGATGGCGGCCCGCACCGCGTCCGGCAGACGATTAACATCCCGGGAGAAGACGCCATCGTTATCGCCGAAGTTGTTGTTCACCTCGCTCGAGACGAAGTAGACATCGATCACCTCGTCCGCGGCGAAGCCGTCGATGACGCCGTCGCCGTCGTTGTCGACTCCATCGACCACGCCGTCGCCGTTGGAGTCCTGGACCATGCCCATGCGCCAACGCAACGCCGAAGCGATCATATTCTCGTCAGCGAACGTGTTCTGGAACGCGTTGCTGATCGCACGGATCGGCACGATGTCGGCCTCGTAGGCAATGCCGACCACACCCACATCGTTGTTGCGAGCGCCGATGATGCCCGAGACCGCCGTGCCGGCGATATCGGCTTGGGTATCGAAGAAGTCGGGTTCGATCGCCGGATTGGTATCGAGGATGCCAAGCGTTCCGCCAGCAAAGCTGCCGATCGCGTCGTAAGCCAGCTCCGTGGCAAAGGCACCAACCAAGTCTTCGTGGCTAAGGTCGAACCCGCCGGCGATGACGCCGATCTGAACGCCCGCACCGGTGACCAATTGCTCCCAGGCCTCGATAACGTTGTTATCGATCACGGCCAGGGTTTGGTCGCGTGTCGGCGAGGTCGGGTCGAACTCGGTCTGCTGGCCGTTGGCGTCGAGGTTCCATTGGTCCTCGAAGTAGGGGTTGCCCCCCACGTTGGCTGACATCACCTGGCGCGGCTCGAGCAGCTCGAGCGTCCGGCGACGCGGCGCACGACGGAGTTGGGGAGTCGTCGCGCCGAACAGGCGGGCGAATCCGTTGCTGCGAGACCGACGAGTGGGGCGGTTCTTTCGCACTTCTGACGTTCCTAGCTAAATCAATGAGGACCCTGCCCGCCGCGTACCGGGGGCTCAAGGCAACACGACGGTTCTCAGTCGTTTCGCCCTGGGTCGTAGGGGTTATTCCGTATTGGGTTCGCTTCCGATCGATCTCTCTTGGCCAATCGCCTCAAGCGACCAAAAGCGACCTATCTCGCAGTTCATAGGCCCGACCCGCAAAGTGCTGTCACGCCTTGCCGCATCAAAACACACCAAGTCAACGCAAATCGCCTGTCTTGACACAGAGTCTCAGGCTAACCACGCCCCGGCGAAGCGTCAAACTTCTCGTGGACGGTCTTCTCATCACCAAGACGCACGCCACGGACCCCATCAGAGCCAAAAAACCCGGCGTTTGCCAACATTTGGGAAACTTTGCCGCCTGTGCCGATTCGACTGGTTCAGCGGGTCGCACCGCTCCGATGAACACTCTCGAACGAACCGCTTACGCGGCTGCCTAGGGGGGCGGCGGCGGGAGCGTGAGTCCTCGGACACCGGGCCCATCTGCGGGCTCGGAACCGGGTGAACACGCCAATATCCGTGGCTCTACCGAGCCGCGACACCGTCTGAGGGGGAAGCGATGAGAATCCTACGAGCGACCGCGTTTGCCGCGGTTTGCGGCGTGACGGCCGTCACAACGGCCCAAAACCCGCTGATGCAGCCCGGTTTTGTCGCCGGCGGGCCGGCCGCCGTGGTCGGAACGGCCGATGCCACCCAGCCCTATGGGCCGGCCGGCAAGTCCGAGAACTTCGTCAATGCCTACGGCGAGCCGTTTGTCACCCCGGCCAGCTATTGCGGCCCGGGCGGCAGCTGCGGCCAAATGGGCGGGTGCGGACCCATGGGAGGAGGCTGTGGCCCGATGGGCGGCGGCTACGGCCCCGGCGGCGGCATGGGAGGCGACCCATTCGGCGGGGCCTACATGAACACCGAGCAGCACGGCCCGCACTTCTTCGATTTCTCCGCCGAGTATTTGTACTACCAGCGTGACGACGGCGCGTTCGGCGATACGGTCATCTCGACCGACGGCTTCGCCAACGAGGACCTTTCGAACGTCGATTCGCAGGCCCGACTCCGCACCGGCGACCTGGATGCCGAATCGCTGAACGGCTATCGCCTGACCGGTCGAGTCGATGTGGGAGCCTTGTCGCTCTTCGAAGTCGCGTACAGCGGCCTGTTCTCAGGCACCTCGAGCGATAGCGTCACTGTGCCTGATACCGAGGCAACGGCTCGGTTGTTCTCCGTTTTCAGCCGTTTTGGCACTCGGACCAATGGCGACGACGGGACGTCTACACCCGGCCGCCCGCTCGGAACCGACTTCCAAGAGACCGACTTCGCCTCGCTCCACGAGGTGAGTATCGAGACCGAGATGCATAACGTTGAGGCCCTCTTCCGTCGCTACTGGGTTGGCTACAACCCGCGGGTGAGCGGCACGATCTTGCTAGGCTTCCGCTATACCAGTTTGGAAGACCGCCTCGGCTTCCGCTCGATCGGCAGCACCGAAGTCGCCGGAACCACGCCGGTCCAATTCACAGCGGACCCGAACCTAACTATCGACATCAGCAACGAAGCCGAGAACCGTTTGGCGGGCTTCGAGGTCGGTGGCGATGCGTGGCTCTCGCTGATCCAAGGACTCCGGGTCGGATCGGAGATCAAGGTCGGCATCTACGACAATGACTACCGAGCCTCGACGAGTGTCGTGGCGGCGGATGGCAGCCCGAACTTCGTGGGCAATCAGCTCAGCGGCAACCAAGTCGCCTTCTTGACCGAGTTCAAGGCGATGGCCGTCGCGGATGTCACGCCATGCCTCTCGATCAAGGGCGGGTACGAGCTGCTGTTCATCAGCGACTTGGCACGCGCCGGATTGGGTAACCCGTACGACCCGGCCGGGGCGGTTGCCGCCGGGCAGGTTTCGACCGACGGCGAAGCCCTCTTCCACGGTTTCCATGCCGGCATCGAATACGTCTGGTGAGAGCGAACCTCAGCCGCTCCAGACGGTCTGACACGACGCCGCTCCCGGTTATTGCACCGGGAGCGGCGTTTTTTCATGCCATTTTCGCGAACCGCCTGCGTAGAAAGCGGGCCGGGCTGCGGTTCGGCGCTCGAGGCCCCTTGGCTTATACTTGAAGCAGCCTTACCCCCTGAAAGGACAACCAACGACTTAATGGAAATCGATCGCAAGCAGAGCGTCGACAACGAGTCCGCCGTCTTGGTCGGCGTGCATCTGGCCGATAGCCCCCCGCTCACGGAAGAGCCGCTCGAAGAGCTCGCCGGCTTGGTCGAATCGGCCGGTGCCGAGATCGTGGGCAGGCTCCACCAAAAGCGCGAGACCCCCGACACCAAGTCGTATGTCGGCAAGGGCAAGCTCGACCAGCTCAAGCAGTTGGTCGGCGCGACCAAGGCCGATGTCATTGTCTTCGACAACGACCTCTCGCCCGCCCAGGTCCGCAACCTGGAACAACACACGGGGGCGAAGGTCCTCGACCGGACCGAGCTGATCCTCGATATCTTCAGCACCCGGGCACAGACCCACGAGGCCCGGCTGGCGGTGGAGCTCGCGCAGCTCGAGTACGCACTGCCGCGACTCAAGCGGATGTGGACGCACTTGTCTCGCTTGAAGATGGGCGTCGGCATGCGTGGCCCGGGCGAGAAGCAGCTCGAAACCGACCGCCGCTTGGTCGAGAAACGGATCAGCGACCTCAAGAAGGAACTCGATAAGGTCCTCCACCGCAAAGAGCGCGAGGTTGCTGCCCGCAGCGATCGGATGACCGTTTCGTTGGTCGGCTACACGAACGCCGGCAAGAGCACGCTGCTGAATCGGCTGACCGACTCGAAGGTGTACGCCCAAGACCAACTCTTCGCGACCCTCGACACCCGCACCCGCCAATGGCGTCTGCCGGGCTGGGGCCCGGTCCTGCTGAGCGATACGGTCGGTTTCATCCGCGACCTGCCCCACCGCCTGATCGCGAGCTTCAAAGCGACGCTTGAAGAGTCTCGCCAAGCCGACCTGCTGCTGCACGTCGCGGACGCTTCGAGCCCGTCGGCGCATGACCAGATCCGGGCCGTCTACTCGGTGCTCGAAGAGCTCGGCATCGAAGAGAAAGACACGCTGCTGGTGCTCAACAAGGCCGACGCCGCCGACGAGGCCTCGCTGAACATCCTGGAGAAGCACTACCCGGGGTCGGTCCGCGTCAGCGCGAAGAGCGGGTTCGGGCTCGACAACCTCTCGGTCGCGGTCAGCGATGCGCTCAGCGCCGGATTCGTCGAGGCCGATATCGAGGCCTCGGTCGGCAACGGCCGCCTGCTCGCCTACCTCGCCAAGCACGGCGAGATCCTCAGCCGCACGTTCACCGACGAGCGGGTCACCGTGCACTGCCGGCTGCCGAAGAAGTACCTCGGCCGCATCCCGGCCGACGAGGCCGAGATCCGACCACGCGAGCCCGAGACGACGACCGAAGACGCCCCGGCTCCTGCACTCGACCCCGCGATGGACGAGGTCGCGTGAGTCGCTTGGCCGGCCAGAGAGCTCTGATCACCGGCGCCTCGGGCGGCGTGGGTCGCGCGATGGCGGTCCGGCTGGCGCGAGCCGGCGTTGATTGCGTCCTGTTGGCTCGCCGTGAAGAACCCCTCGCCGAGACGGCCCAGCTCGTCGAACGGCTAGGCCGCAGGGCGGTGCCGATCGTGGGGGATGTAGCCGACGCCGATGATCGTCGCCACGCACTCGAAGCCGCCGGCGAGGAGCTTGGTGGGCTCGACCTCCTTGTGAACAACGCCGGCGTCGGCGCCCACGGCCGCTTCCACGAGGCCGACCCATCGCGGATGCGGAAGCTCTTCGACGTGAACTTCTTCGCCGTCGCCGAGCTGACACGCGAGGCCTTGCCACTGCTCAAAGAAAGCCAGCTGGGATGTGTCGCGAACATCGGATCCATCCTCGCCTGGCGGGGCGTGCCGCATACGTCTGAATACTGCGCCAGCAAGTTCGCCCTCCGCGGCTGGAGCGAAGCGATCCGCCCCGAGTTCGGCAAGCTGGGCGTCCATGTGCTGCACGCCTCGCCATCGACGATCGCGAGCGACTTCCGCAGCAACCTCATCGAGAAACTCGAAACGGTCCCCTGGGGCAACCGCCCCGGTGTCACGCCGGAACGTGTCGCCGAGCGCGTGGTCCGCGGCGTCGAGCGACGCCGCAACGAAGTCGCGATCGCGTGGGAAGATTGGGCCGTCGTCCGCCTGACCCGTTGGGTCCCTTGGGTCCTCGACCTGGCGATGAAGCGGCACGGGTGACGCCCCATCGGCTGGCCACGCCAGCCTTGCTATCCTGCTGACCATGTCACTCGAAGTCCTCTACGACGACGGCCCGGTGCTGGTCGTCAACAAACCGCCCGGCCTCCTCACCCAGGCGCCGCGGGGTATCGACTCGCTTGAGCTATGGGTCCGCGCGTACTTCAAGGAACGTGAGGATCTCGAAGGCAACTTCTACTGCGGCCTCATCCACCGCATCGATCGGCCCGTGACCGGCGCGATCGTCTTCGGCCGCCACCTCCGGGCGACCCAACGGCTAGCGAAGCAATTCCAAGAGCGGACCGTCGGCAAGACCTATTGGGCGCTGGTCGAGGGCACCGTCGAGGAGGACGAGGGGACCTGGCTCGACCACCTCCACAAACGCCACGGCATGGCGCAGGCGATCGTCGTTCCGGAAGACGACCCGCGCGGCAAGCACGCCGTCCTGCATTACCGTGTGCGGGATCGCTTCGACGGCAAGACCTGGCTCGAGATCACCCTCGAGACCGGCCGCACTCACCAGATTCGTGTCCAAGCCGCCACGCGCGGCCACGCGATCCTCGGCGACAGTCAGTACGGAGCGGCCACGCCGTTCGGCGTCCAACACGAAGAACTCCGCGATCGCCAGATCGCGTTGCACGCCCGCAGCCTCTCGTTCCGCCACCCGATGCGCGAAGAAAGCGTCGAGATCACCGCCCCGCTCAGCGAGCCATGGTCGGCGTTTCCGCTAGATGCCTGAAGCGTTCAACGACGACGGTGTGTTGCCATCAGACCGCACGTCATGAGCAAGCCAACCAAGCTGGCCGGCTCGGGCACGACCAAGCGGACCTGCCAAGCGTTGATCTGGGCCGAAGCGAAATCGGTTCCGAACACCGTCAGGTCGGGGTCGTCGCCGTCGGCGGTGAAGGTGCCGATCGCGAACTGGCCGAACGGCGCGGTCAGGTCGTTGTTGGGGTCCGACTCGAGGTCGACCGTGGCACCCGGGCCGCCGGTATCGATCGAGCCGATTCGGTTGGTGCGGTCGTTCTGGGCGGGCCGCTGGTCCAAGAAGAAGACCTGCACCTCATAGAGCGATCCCGGCGTGAAGGACCCCAGGTCGATCGTTCCCGGGTTGCCGCTCGCCGGGCTGAACGACGCCGACGCGAGCAACTGGTTGAAGGCGACGTCGCCCGTGTTGCCGCTCGAGAAGCCGCTCAAGGACGCGAAGCCAAACGGATTGGCATTCACGAACGTCACGCCGCCGGCGGTCACGGTCGTCTGCCCGCCGTTGAAGGCACCCACCGAGGCGCCGTTGCTGCTGATGTCGGCAACCGACGTGGTGTCCTGGGCACCCGACCAAGTGATCGTTGCGGCATCAACCGTGGGCAGCAAGCCGCCCAAAAGGATGGAGAGTGACGCGATCCACTTGGCGTGCATGAGAACGATCCGGGTGTCTGGCTCGGCGTGGGCGGGGTGACGGCTCCCCGCAGCATTGGAAAAGCTTAGTCGCGGCTCAGCCCCCAAGGCTACAAGTTTTCCTGGGTTTCAGCCAACTTTCGGGGGCTTCGGTTCACCACCACAACCGCAATCCGGCCGTCGGCCCCTGCAGATCGACCTCGCCGATCCGGCGGTAGTCGTAGCCGGCGTAGACCTCGGCCATGCCGAAACGGCGGCCGATCGTGCCGCTGGCGTGCAGCGTGTCGGCGTCGCCGAGCGTGCCGAAGTCGAGGTCGGCGCTGGCCGTCCAGTTCTCGGTGAGCAGCAGGTCGGTTTGCACCGTAAGGTTGAGGCCCGCCTCGTTGCCGTAGGCATCGCCGAGCCAGCCAACCCCGACGCCGGCCCGCACCAACGCGTGGTCGGTCTCCGCGACGCGGTACATCAGGTTCACCTGGCCCAGGTGCAACTCGTCGTGCTCGCCGCCGGGGAGTTCTTCGGTGTAGCTATCCCAGTCGAAGTCGATGCCGAAACCGAGCTGGCCTTCGAGCAAGAAGGCGATGCCGGTGCGGTTGACGTCACCGCCGGCGTCGCCCAACTCGAACTGCAGCTTGCCGAGCCATGGCTTGCCCGTGCCGTCCTCGACGAAGAAGCCCTTGGCGTTGCCGGCGTACGGGTGGATGGCGAACTGCCGCGCGACCCGTTCGATCGCCGCGGGCATCGGGCGGTACTCGACCGCGGGCGGCTCGACATACACCGTCGGCGGAGGAGCCGGGCACGAGGGCACGACAACCACCGGCGGCGGCCCAACCGGCTCGTAGCACCAGCCGTGCGTTGCGCTCGACAGCGTGAAGAAGCCGCCCCAATCGTCGCGGCGCCGCGCCGGGTGGTGCCCGTGGTGACGCCCACGGCGGGGCCGACCGTGGCCATGATCGACATGACGCTCGCGGGTCGGCTCGACCGGAGCCGGACGCCTAGTCGCCTCGCGGACCTTTGCGAGGTTCCCCCGCTTGGGGGCCTCCTCGGCGGCGGGAGCGGGCGCGGTTTCGACACGCCGCACGGCGTCACGGGCTCGTGAGAGCTTGCCGGCTTCGGCGTGGCGAGTCACCCAGGCCAACAGCACAAGAACGACGAGGGCGATCACAGCGGTGGCGGGGCGGGGCATGGCGGCGGTCCTTCACGGGTTCAACACAGCCGGCGTTCCTCGCCAACCATCACACCCAGAAAGCAACGACGGTGCCAAACGCCAAACCAGCCGTTTCAAACAACTATCGACGCGAACTCAGCCACTGGCGATATCAACACGATGACGCTAGCAAGCCGCCCTGCCACCTAAATGATGACAAAGCACATGGCCGGATTCTCATGGCTTTCGGCAACACCCCGAGCACGAGCGTTGCGTCCTTCATGCCGATCCGCATATTGCCGAGCGGCTGCGGGCAGTCTTCCCAACCAAGAGTGTCCACACAGCTTGCAGCGGAGCCGCTGCTTGCCCGTGGCGTTCTTCCCAGCTTCTTGTAGCTCTCGTGCGTGCATGCCTGGACGACCATGGCGTTTGCCCGCAGGTGGGGGCTCTCGCTATGATCCAGTTACTACCGCTCTGATCAATGGCTAAGGCGAGGGGAGCACCGAAGACGCCCGCGGCAAAACGCCGTAGCGAGATGGTGCCTATCCGTTTCACCAAGGCCGAGAAAGCAGCGATAGACGCCCAGGCCGACGGGAATACGTCAGCTTGGGCTCGCGAGATACTGCTGAAGGCGGTAAAGTACCGCCGAGCTAAGAGCTAGAAGCAGAAGAAGCGGGAATCGAACCCCACCGGTGTCCTACCACCGGGCCGAACGGTTTATAAGACCGCCGCTTACACCAGCTTGCTTGGGCTTCTTCTGCTCTAGCTAGATTGCCGTCGCCTTTCAAAAGGTGACCGCCTCGCCGGGGCGGGACCGCAGATTAGCAGTCCTAGGCCCGCCCCGACTTGGCCCTTTTTGCCGTCCGCCCCCGACTACGGCGGTCATATCGCCGGGAGCTGAATCCCTCCTCATTGCTGCCCTCCTTCAGGTTCTGGAGTCAGTCCTCCGACTCCGTGTAGCCCGAATCCTACGCGCTACGTGGGTGCTGTCAAGCTTGAATAGCACTCAAGTTCCGTTGTTCCGTTTTCTTCTTGTAATAAAGGAACAGCCTGCTATCTTCTTTGCATAGCTAATTGTCATTCAGTAGCTTTTCTCACCAGCCGCTTGAAGCTCAAATGCCCGCTAAATTCTCAGACCTTTTGAAGTCGTACCGGCTGCGTGCCGGCTACGGCCTACGGCAGTTCGCCGAGTTGATCGGCGACGCATCCGGCAACTACGCGCACCGAGAATCCGGTAAGCGTGGTGCCTGGACTGACGCCGAGAAGCTTCGATCCGTCGCTAGCGCTCTAGGGCTCCGAGATGGCTCCGTAGACTGGTACGCATTCTTCACGGCAGCATTGGGGCCTGGGCGCTTGCCGCCAGACATTGAGCACATGACAGATAAGCCGGCGATTCCGATGCTGATGCGTACGATCGACGAACTACAACTAACCGACGACGAGCTTCTCAAGCTCGTCGAAGACTTGCGTAAGAGCAAAGGGCATGGTTCCTGAAAACTTGGCGACGTATACCGCCAACGAGCTCGAACACCTCGCCATCGACGATCTGAAGCGGCGTCCCGATGTCGAGCACGAAGCTCCGATCAACATCGAGAAGTTGATCGAAGGACTACCGAACGTATCGCTTGAGCTCCATGACGGCCTGCGAGCTAAGCATCGCGTCGAAGGAATGGTGCTGAAGAGTTCAGGCGACGATAAGAAACTGATTGTTCTTGTTGATAGCCAGGTCTACTCCGGCCCGTGGAACGCTTACAACGCTACCTTAGGGGAGGAGTACGCACACCTCAGAATCCATCAGAACTTACAGCTATTCGTAGACAGTGTCGAAGACTTCATCAAGCTTCAGAGCGACCCCCAGTGGGTTAAGCGAGAGTCCGACGCCCGACGATATAGCGACGCAATTCGCATGCCGTCAGACTTGCTGGAGGCAGAGGTTCAACTGCTGTACCCGCGACTGACGAGTGACTTTGGTTTTGGTGACAACCTAGCGTTGTATAGCCTGATTCGCAGTCGGATTGCAGATCGATTCCGCGTAACGACAACTGATATTCAGCGTCGCATGCAGCAACCACAAGTCGGGCTAGAGGATCGGCTGTTGAGTTCCCTCCAGTCGCGGGCCAACTCTCTAATCCCAGGCGACTGGGAGGTCGTGGCCAAGCCGCAATACACTCAAGGTAGTTTGTTCGATGTCGAGCGCTAGTTTATACGCGACTGCTCCACGTCCTGCCAAAACCGCCTCGCATGGTAACGCATCGAAGCCCGCAGATTCTTCATAAGCACGGCCGGCTCATCATCCCGCAGCCCCCGAGCCAGAATCTCAACGGCCAATTCCTGGACGGTCATCGGCCCGCAATCGCTTAGAATGGTCTCCGCGCACTCGGCGGCCGGTGGCTGGCGGTGTCGCTTGGTGCTCAGGCGTCGCCGGCGGGCTAGCTCGGTGAGCGACTGACTGACGAGGCGTATCTCCGCCATCGCCTGGTGGTAGTCGTCACAGGCTCGCTGGATCGCCGCGTCACGGTCACGGCGGGCTCGGAGCTTCAAGCGTGCAATCTTGTCCTCACCCGTGAAGATTGAAGCGGGCGAGTCATACAAGAATAGGCCGAGTGGATTAGCAACCAAGCAGATCAGCCAGTGCCGCTGACCAGCATGCGACAAAACGATTAGTCGTTGCCACCAAACGACTTAAGGGCTCTCAAGAGGTCGTTCGAGCCGGTATTGTCGTTTCGTCGGTGCGACAAAACCGTGCGACAAAATGCGGGCCTAGGCCGCCGCTTGGCGGACCTTGAGCTCGGGGCCGCGGAGTTCGGCGAGCAGGTTGCGGATCTGCTCGCGATACTCTTGCCGCTCCGCCGCCCAGCGGGCCTCGTGCTTCTCGAACTGACGCTGTTGCCGATCGAGCTCCCGCTCACGACCCTCCATCCGATCGGCCATCTCACCGAACTCCTCGTGTCGGCGATTGGCCCACTCGGTGAGCTGGAGCCGCTGCTCTTCGAGCCGTTTGAACTCGGCATCGAGGGTAGCCGCCGCATCGCGTAGAGCACCACGCTCCTCGGCGATCTGGCGGAGGATGTGGCCGTAGTGGTCGGCGAGCTGCGCCCGGACCTTGGCGATCGAACGCGTGAGAGTCGCCGGCGCCAGCACGCCGGTGAGCTGGGACCATGTCTCCTCGGTCGCCAGCCGCATCTCGAGCACCTCACGTTGGGTGTTTTCGAGCTCGGTCTGGAGTCGGCGCAGGGAGTCGGCTCGCTGGTCGAGCTCAGACTCGCGGCGATCGGCTCGCGCCGTGGCTGCCTTGGCCTCCGCTTGCCATGCCTGCCGGTCGCCCTCGAAGGTGCTTCGGTCGCGGTCGACGCGGAGCCGGACCTCCGCCTCACGCTTCTCGACCTCCGCCACCCGCCGAGCCACCGACGCCCGCTCGTCGGCGAGCAGTTGTTCCGCGACGGCGAGATTCGCATCGCGTTCCGCCGACGCAGCGAGCTGCTCCTCGAGCTCCGCGACCCGTTGCTCCGTGGCGTCGAGCCGCTCGAAGCGTTTCACCGCCGTATCGATCTCTTGCTGCCGCAGGGCGATCCGGCGCTCCCGCTCGACGAGCGCCGCCTCGTTTTCCTTGCGATCCTCTTCCAGCTGAATCAGCTCCGCCTTGCGGAGTTCCAGCTCGGTCGCGGCTCGCTGCAGGTCGCGTCCCTCCTCGGCGAGCTTCGCGGCGGCCTCGTCGAACGCCTTGGAACGCTGATCGACGGCCAGTCGCTCTTTGTCGAGGCCCTCAAGCCGTTCGGCGAAGGCGCCCTTGGCCTTGGCGAGCGACGCCACTTCATGATCGAGGTTCGCCTCGCGAGTATCGAGCTCTTTCTCACGAGCCGCCACCCGTGCGAGGAGTTTGGGGTCCGCGGCGGGCCGTTCGAGCGCCGCCTCGCGGGCGTCGAGGGCGGCCCGCTCGGCCTCGATCGCTTGGCGGGCGGCGTCGATCTTGGCTTCGAGGTCGGCCTCTTGGCTGTCGAGCAACTCGGCTCGCTGCTGCAGCTCGCTGCCGCGTGCTTGGAGCCACTCGGCGAGCTGGCCGGCGTGGCCGTCGGCCGCGGGCGAGGCGGCAAGCGATGGCGCCGCCGCTGGCAGGGCCGGGCCGGCTTCGACGCGGACCACCGACTCGGTCAGCGGAGAGCGGCTGCCCCCGCGACCCGTGTGGGCGGCGTCGATTCGTGTTTGCTTGTTGTCGCTCATCGCCGAGGTCTACCGAACAGGAGATGCTAGCTGGTGCAGGCCGGATAACCGGCAAAGTCCCACCCTCTGTCTTCGGCAGTCGGCGCGCGGCAACTTGAAGCCGCGCATGCAAACGGGACGGGGAACTCTGGGCTCCCCGTCCCGTCTGTTGTGTCGCTCCCTGCTAGCAATCAGCTCTTGGCCGAGTCGATCGCTTCTTGCAGGCGGTTCTTGGCTTGGACGCCGACAAAGCGGTCAACGACCTCGCCGCCCTTGAAGACCATGATGGTCGGGATGCTGCTGACGCCGTAGTTTTGGGCGGCACCGGGGGCATCGTCGACGTTGAGCTTGACGACCTTCGCCGAGCCCGAGTTCTCGCCGGCGAGCTCCTCGACCAGCGGGGCGATCTGGCGGCACGGGCCGCACCACGGGGCCCAGAAGTCGACGAGCACCGGGTGCTCGCTCTGGAGGACTTCGTTATCGAAGTCCGCATCGGTAATTTCTTGCACGCCCATAGGGGCCTCCGCGATTGTCTGAGTGGCGGCGGGACCAGCCGGTGTGAGGCGGGCAGCCGTCGCTCGTTAGTGGTTCTTGTGGTGTAGGACGCCAGCGTGGCGACGTGGTTCGCTGCTCAATCAGCGAATCGATCGACCTAAATGCCTACGCAGCGTGATTTTAGGGGGAATAGCCCCCCTGTCAACGCGGCGCCGGGGGTCGCCGAGAGCCGTCCGGGTGGGGTGCGTTGCCTGATGGCCTTGGCCGCGGTCTACTCCAGGTAACGCGATAGCTAGCCCTACAACGCAGGAACTGAACAGATGGTTCGCACGCCCAGCACGATGCTGCCACTTGGCACGCCCGCTCCGGAATTCTCGCTCCCCGATGTGGATGGCACGACCAAGACGCTCGCCGACTTCGATGGGGCCCCCGGCCTGCTGGTGGTGTTCATGTGCAACCACTGCCCGTTCGTGATCCACCTGGCCGATGCCCTCGCGGCGTTCGCCAAGGAGTATCAGGACCGGGGCCTGGCGGTCGTTGGGATCAGCTCGAACGATGTCGAGAGCTACCCGCAGGACACGCCTGAGCTGATGGTCGAGGAAGCCAAGGCCCGCGGTTACACGTTCCCGTACCTCTACGACGCCACGCAGGAAGTCGCCAAGGCGTACCGCGCCGCTTGCACGCCCGACTTCTTCTTGTTCGATAAGGACATGAAGCTGGCCTATCGCGGCCAGTTCGATAGCACCCGCCCCGATAGCGGCACCCCGACCGGCGAAGACCTCCGTGCGGCGTGCGACGCGGTGCTAGCAGGCAACGCGGCGAGCGAGCAGCAGCTCCCGGCGATCGGCTGCAACATCAAGTGGAAGGCGGGCAACGAGCCCGACTACTTTAACTGAGCACACCCGCAGCCAGCCGGAAGCGTCAGCGCGCGGATTGAACATCGCTTGCCAGCACCATGCCGTGAGGCTGAGTCACCGGCAGCTTCGATTGGCCTCGGTCCTTATCAAGGTAATTGCTAGGGTTGGGGCACGTTGTGTGCCGCTTGTTTTGCCCGAGTGATGCGATGCGCCTGATGCTTGCCCTGCTGCTCTGTACCTGCTGTCTGCTGCCCGCCGGCGCGGCCGACTTCCGCATCGAGACCCGCGTCTACGCCGCCGGCGAGGAAGAGCCCGCCAGCGAGAGCGTGACCCTGTTCACCCGCGGGGCCGCCTACGACTTCCGCGATGCCGACGACCGCGTGACGGTGTTCCGCTCTGGGGCGGCCGACAAGGCGGGACGGTTTGTCTTACTCGATACGGCCCGCGAACTCCGCACTGAGATCGGTGGCGATCGGGTCGCCATCGCGACGACCAAGCTCCGACGCTGGGCCGCGGTCCATAAAGACGACTTCCTCCGCTTCACCGGCGACCCGGCGTTCGAAGAGGCCTTCAATAGCGAGACCGGCGAGCTGCGGCTCACCAACAAGTTGATGTCTTACCGCTTGGTGACCATGCCGGTCGCCAGCCGCGAGGCGATGAAAGAACTGCGGGCGTTCCTCGATGCGTATGCCCAATTGCATACGCTGCTGGAAGCGGGGCTGCCCCCGGCCCCCCGCCTGTTGGTGAACGAGGCCCTGGCCAACCACGACGTGGTCCCAATCGAGGTCGAACTCTACAGCGGGCCGATCCACGGCGAGCCCGACCTGCGTGCCGAGCACCTCGTGACCTGGATCCTCTCGCGGCAAGACCGCAACCGGATCGAGCAAGCTAACCGGCAGCTCGCCCAGTTCCAGGTGGTCGAGAACACCGAGTTCAGCAAGTTCGCCCACCGCCTCGCGGACAAGGGCGACGAAGCGGCAGCTACCAAGTAGTCGTCGAGAAGCTGCTTACGCCCGCACCGTGGTGTGGAAGCTCTCGCGCAGTTGGCCGGTGATCTTGCCCGGCTTGCCGTCGCCGATCGGGCGGCTATCGACCTTCACGACTGGGATCACTTCTGCCGCGCTGCCGGTCAGGAAGCACTCGTCGGCGATATAGACATCGTGCTTAGTAAGGGCGACTTGGTGGGTCTTGATGCCGGCCGCTTCGGCCAGTTCGAGCACCACATCGCGGGTGATGCCGCCGAGGATGCCGGCGTCGAGCGGCGGCGTGTAGAGCTCGCCCCGCTTGAGGAGGAAGATGTTATCGCCGGTGCACTCGGCGACCTCGCCCTTGTGGTTGAGCATCATCGCCTCGACGCAGCCCGCCTGCTGCCCCTCGATTTTGGCCATGATGTTGTTCAGGTAGTTCAGCGACTTGATCCGCGGGCTGAGGGCCGCCGGGTGATTGCGGATCACGCTGGACGTGATGATCTCCAGGCCCTCGTCGTAGTGCTTCTCTGGGTAGAGGGCGATCTTGTCCGCGATGATGATCACCTGCGGATCGGTGCACCGCTCCGGCCCCAAGCCCAGCGTGCCGGGCCCGCGGGTTACGATCAGGCGGATGTAGCCATCCACCAAGTCGTTCTCGGCGACCGTTTCGATCGTTGCCTTCGCGATCTCATCGATCGAGTACGGCATCTTCAAGCAGATGGCCCGTGCTGACTCGTCGAGACGCTCAAGGTGCTCGTCCAACCGGAAGACCTTGCCGCCGTAGATCCGCATCCCCTCGAAGACGCCATCCCCGTACAGGAGGCCATGGTCGAAGACGCTAACACTGGCTTCTTCGCTAGGGACGAGCTTGCCGTTGATCCAAACGGTGCGGGACATGCTGGAGGGGCGCGGGGTTGGGGGCGAGGGTCTAAGCGTCTGTCGACTATGGCCGCATTCTAAGGCCAGATCGTGGCGTTTGGCAGACCTTGCCGACCGGGCCCTCGGAGCCTCAGGCCTGTAGCCTCAAGGCTGGGCCCTCATCCGCGACGCGGCCTTCGACCAGCGTCACGGTCCGATCCGCCAGGGCGGCGATCGCTCGGTCGTGGGTCACCATGACGACCGTCAAACCATCCGATTGGTTCAGCTCGCGGAGCAATTCGAGGATCCCCTCGCCCGCCGCGGCGTCGAGGTTGCCGGTCGGCTCGTCCGCCAGCAGGAGCCGCGGCTCGTTCATCAACGCTCGGGCGATGGCGGTCCGCTGCATCTCGCCGCCGGAGAGTTCCCGCGGTTTGTGCGTCAGGCGATGACCGAGGCCGACCCGCTCCAGCAAGGCGGTCGCCCGCTTCTTGAGCTCTCGCTTCTTGCCCAGGTAAGCAAACACGCCGTGACGAATCATCGCCGGGGCGAGCACGTTCTCCAGGGCGGTCATCTCGGGCAGGAGGTGGTACGACTGGAAGATCAGCCCGATCACCGTGTTCCGAAGGTCGTTGCACGCGCTGCGGGGCAAGGCGTTGACCTCGATATCGAAGAGTGAAATCTCTCCGCTATCGGCTTTGTCGAGCATCCCCAGCAGATGCAACAGCGTACTCTTGCCGCTGCCGCTCTGTCCGATGATGGCGAGCAGCTCCCCTTCATGCACGTCGAGGTCGGTGCCGCGCAACACAGGGACTTCGATCGGCCCTTTGCGGTAGGCCTTCTTGATGCCCCTGGCCGAGAGGATGAGGGGTGCCTCGTCAGCTCGCGACATAGCGCCTGAGCCAGGGCGGATAGCGGCTTGAGTTGTCATCTGGCTTGTCGGTTCTTCGGGTTAACGATCGGCACGCATTCTTCCCGTCGGCTGTTTCAATCCCAACGCAACGCTTCGACCGGATGCAATCTAGCCGCGCGACAAGCGGGCAAAATGCTCGCCACGATGGCGATCAACACCGCCCCGACGACGATAAAGAAGACCGTCAACGGGTGGACGATCGTCGGGATCGAGGCGAAGTAGTAGACCGAGGGGTCGAAGACCGGCGTGCCGGTGATCCAGGCGAGCACGTCGGCGATCTCGTTGATGTAGGCCACGAATAGCAGGCCGCCGATCATGCCGGCACCGGCACCAACCAGGCCGAGCGTGAGGCCGTAGCTCATGAAGATCCCCATGATGCCGGCCCCGCTCGCGCCGAGGCTCTTGAGGATGCCAATGTCGCGGGTCTTCTCGACGACGATCATGTAGAAGATCGCCAAGATGCCGAAGCCGGCGACGGCGATGATGAGGAACAGCAGCACGTTGAGCACCATGGTCTCCATCTGCACGGCGGCAAGCAGCGCGCCCTGCTTGTCTTGCCACGTGCTCACGATATACGCCCGCGGGTCGAAGACCTCTTGCAAGCGATCGCGGACCTCGGCCGGATCGACGCCCGGCTTGCAGGCGATCTGGATCGAGTTGAAGCTCGCCGGGTCGGCGGTGGTGCCCCCCATCCCACGGAGCTCTTGGAGTGTCTCGAGCGGCACGAAGACGAACGACGAGTCGTACTCACTCATCTTCGATTCGTAGAAATCGACAACCGTGAAGAACGCCGAGCCCGGCTTCGGGGGCGTGGTGGCCATCGGGTACGTGACCTCAACATCGTCGCCCGGCAGGACCATGAACTTGTCTTCGGGGGGCCCGGCCCTTGCCTCGGCGGTCGGTGCCCGGAAGCTGCCGAGGGCCATGCCGAGCACGATCCCGGGGTGCTGCTTGACCGCCGGGTCGAAGACCTCGGCAACCTCGCCGCTGGCTTCCTCAGCTTGGGCAAAAGGATCGGCCGCCGCTGCTGGCGATGCCGTCTTCGCCTCTTCTGACTTCTCGCTTCCCACTTCCAGCTTCGCCGTCAGATCGGCCTCACGCTTCTGCCAATACGCCTTCCGCCGACGGTGCTCCCAGCCGGCGTTCTGCATCATCGGCCGTTGGGCCGCTTTCGCGGGGTCGTCCTGGTGGTCGATCGTGTCGTAACCGCTGTCGCGAAGGGCGAAGTCCAGGTTGGATCGGTTCGCCGGGTGCTGGAGGTAGCGGCCGAAGTCGCTCACGCTGCCATAGCTCGCCGGCTCGATGCCGATCAGCATGACTTGTCGGTTCACCTGCTGGCCGTTGACCCGGAAACCGAGCATCGCCGGCACTTGGGCGGTCGGGCTCATCTCTTCGATCAGGTCGCCGGCGTGCTCCTTGATGAGCTTCATATGCCGCTCGGCGTCCGGTGCTCCGTCGAGGCTGCGGGCCTCGAACACGACATCGCTGAGGATGCCGTGGATGCGATCCTGCATCTCGTGGGTGAAGCCGGCCATCACGCTGTTCACGACGATCATCGTCGCCACGCCGAGCGTGACACTGATGATCGACGCCAAGGCGATCCAGCGGGTCCGCAGGTAGCGGAGGCAGAGGACGAGTTTGTACATCGTGCTAGCAGGCAGGCGTCGGGCGGGCGGCGGTGAGAGCCGCGGAACCTACCAGCGAGCGACGCCCCGCCGCCAGATCAACCGGCCCCGCCCGAAGCTCCCGATTTGCCTCGCTTCGCATCGATCGAGAACCGCCCCGGCCCGAGCAGCACCAACGCGATCGCCGGGAAGAGGTAGAGCGCCTGCAACTCGACCGCCCAGCCGCCGTGCTCGGTCACGCCCAAGAGGTCCCCCCGGTGTGCTAGCAACGTCGCCACGAGCATGTTGAAGGCAAAGACCCCTGCCGAAAGCCGCGTGAACAGCCCCACCACGATCAGCAGCGGGGCCACGATCTCACCGACATAGACCCCATAGGCCATCGCCTGGGGCAAGCCGTTGGCGGCCAGCATGCCGCTGATCCCGGCGATCCCGCCGGTGATCTTCGCCACGCCATGGAAGAGCATCAGCCCACCGAGCGTGAGGCGGAGAATCAACTTGCCGAGGTCGTTGCTTGCATCAGGCATGCGTCTCATCGCTCCGGTTTGAGCAGCGGGAAGAGGATCACGTCGCGGATTGTTTGGCTGTTGGTCAGCAGCATCACAAGGCGGTCGATGCCGATGCCCAGGCCGCCCGCCGGGGGCATGCCGTGGCGCAGCGCGCGGATGAAGTCGTCGTCCATCTTGGCCATCGACTCCTCGTCATCGAGGCCGGCGAGCTGGCTCTTGAACAGTTCCTCTTGCAGGTCCGGGTCATTCAGCTCGGTGTAAGCGTTCGCGATCTCCATCCCCTTGATGAACAGCTCGAATCGCTCGGCGACCGCCGGATTGTCTCGCTTCCGCTTGGTCAGCGGGCAGATGCTCGCCGGGTAGTCGGTCACGAAGATCGGCCCGACCAACGCATCCTCGACCTTCTCCTCGAAGACCTCGCTCTTGATCACATCGGGGTGGCGTGGGTTGCCGTCGTCATCGACGAGGTTGAACCCGATCGATTTAGCCAACTCAGCAACCGCAGTCTCGTCGGTCGGATCGACGCCAGTGTGCTCTTGGAACAACTCATTATAAGTCTTCCGAGCGAACGGCGGCGTGAAGTCGATCGTCTCATCGCCCCAGGGCAACACGTACTTGCTTCCCCCTTCCCCCTTCCCACTTCCCCCTTCAAGAGCGTCGATCGCCTCGACGATGATCCCTTCAGTCAGGTCCATCATCGTCTCGTAGTCGCCGAGAGCCTGGTACGCCTCGAGCATGGTGAACTCGGGGTTGTGCCGCGGCGAGATGCCCTCGTTGCGGTAGACGCGGCCGAGTTCGAAGACCCGTTCGATGCCGCCAACCAAGAGCCGCTTGAGGTGCAGCTCCAACGCGATCCGCATATAGAGATCGATATCGAGGGCATTGTGATGCGTCTCGAACGGCCGGGCCGCGGCGCCGCCGGCGATCGAGTGGAGCGTCGGGCCTTCGACCTCCACATACCGCCGCTTCGCCAGCGAGTCTCGCACGCTTCGCACGATGGTGCTGCGGGCGAGCATCCGCGGCATCACACCGTCGTTGTACGCCATATCGACGTACCGCATCCGCTGGCGGGCTTCCGGGTCGGTTAGGCCGTGGTGCTTCTCCGGCGGCGGTTCGAGGCTCTTGGCGAGGAACGTCACGCCGGTGGCCGCGATCGTCAGCTCGCCGGTGTTCGTGTAAACCAGCGTGCCGGTGCAGGCGATCAGGTCGCCGAGATCGATGTTGCTAACAACGTCCCAATCCTCGCCGACCTGCTTCTTGCCGATCATCAACTGCAAGTCGCCGGTCTGATCTCGCAAGCTCATGAAGACCAGCTTGCCCGCCGAGCGGCTCAGCACCACCCGGCCGGCGACGGTCATCGTCGGCCCGACGACCTCGCCCCGGCCCGGCTTCTCGGCCTCTGGGTCGTGGGCCTTGTCTTGGTCGGCCTTCCATTGACGGAACTGGAAGCCCTCGGGCTGGGCGGCGAAGTCGGGGAGCTCGGCTTCCTTCCCGTCGGCCCACCGATACTTCACCTCGCCGGCCTGGGCACGGGCGTCGGCGGTGGGGGTGTGGCCGTCGAGCCGCTGGCCCCACGGGTCCACGCCCAGGGCGGTGATCGCGGCCAGTTTCTCCCGGCGGGCAACCAGCGGGTCGGTGGAATCGGGCTGGTCGCCAGGACTCGCGGGCGTGGCTTCGGCGGACATCGGCGGGCTTTCTTCGTGAGAATCGGCTGAACAATCGACGCTGGCACAGCGTCCAAGGCGTGTGATTGTCTAGGCTGCCACCACGAATGGTCAACGGCGGGCCGCCAGCCCGCTCATCCGTCTTGGTTCCGCGGCCGCTTTGTGGTCCGATTCTTACATGCCAGAAAACAGCCCCGAGACCAACAACCCAGCCGAACAAGCGGGCCGACGGGCCGCCAGCGGCTTCCGCCGACTAGCCATGATCGTCCTTGGCGGCATCGGCGTGCTGGCGCTGGTGGCGGCCGGGACGGCGTTCGCGCTGTATCGCTCGGCGACGGCCCCGGTGCCGGAGTACGAGGCCGTCGTCGAGGTCGATCCGGTCGAGGCCGAGAACGACACGCAGGAGTTCGAGAGCCAGCTCTCGGTGCTCGTCAGCGAGGCCCAGGCGATGCCCGAATGGAGCAGCCGGATCGCGGCGCGGCAGATCAATGCCTGGCTCGCGTTGCGACTCAACGACGAGTTCCCCGGCTTCCGCGAGGCCGGCCTCCTCGCCCCGCGGGTGATCCTGAAGGAGGATCAGATCGTGCTGGCGGCGCGGAGCACCGCGGCGAGGATCGCCGGCGTCGTGTCGCTGCGGCTCCGGCCGGTCATCACCGAGACCGACGAGCTCGCCCTCGAGATCCAATCGGCCAAGATCGGCAACCTCGTCCTGCCGCTCGAAGCGCTCATGGCCCAGCTCAGCGAGACCCCGCTCACCAAGGTCGGCCCGATCCGCTTCGCGAAGACCGGCGAGTCGACGGCGATCGTCGTTGACCTCGCCCGACTCGATGCGGGCGAGAGCCAGGATATCCGGCTGACCGGCGTCGATGTCCGGCCCGGCGAACTGCTGCTCCGCGGCGAGACCCAGACCGCCAACCAGCCGACAGCGGCCAAAAACCCGACCGAGTGACCAAAACGTTTTGTCGCACGGTTTTGTCGCACCGCCGTTTCGCCCGCGGCGGGCCAATCGGCCCGTTTCTCCGCCTAACCCGCGCCCGCCCAACGGGTTGCGTTTTGTCGCATCGCCGGCGACACCGAAACGGACCGGGTGATCAAAAGCCGAGACTCAATTTTACCCGAACCGGCAGTCCGTTCAGCCACAAGTTGGCCACCCTCGGGTGCAACCACACATACCCCTAACTAACCAAGGACGACGCCTCCTGTGCAGGTTGGCGAGACGCGAAATCAGCGTCGAAGTGTTCAGCGTTCGCCTAAGTTGTAGTCTGGCCATGCTAACTGCACCGCAGACTCGCATTCCGTGAAGTAGTTGTTGAGCGACGTGACCGCCTCAACCGGAACGGAACCATAGATGCGTCGGACCATCGCCCCCAGCTCACCTAGCATTTCGGAGGACGTGGTGTAGCAGCACGTTCTGGTTCCGTTTAGCCAGCGTGCGTCCTCGACTAACCCTAGCTGCAGGAGGCCGTCCTCAAGTTCTTTGAATGCGTCTGTTCGCTGCATGAGCACATGGCACTTCCGCACCATCCTCCGCCTGTTCCATTACCTTACTACGAGCACACCAGCCAGTCTATCAGGGGTCTGCTAAGTACAAAGGTGACCCACCGGAGCGTCAAAACCCGAGGCCTGAGCCTTCGTCGGTTTCATTATTCAACGCGTTCGCCAAGCATAAAGGGATGCAGCCCTGGGCACCGGCACGGCTGCTTTAGCGATTTCCTACAGGCCTTCGTACGGCGTCATTCCACCGCCGCCACCCGCCTACGGCGTTGGCTTCTTCGTCTCGGTGATGAGTTCGGTTGGCCCGTTGGGGAGGGGGTCGCCGAGTTGGATCTTTGGCTCTTCGCCGCGTAGCACTTGCTCCACCCAGGTCGCGAACCGGCTTGGCGTGCCCTCGCAGTAGCGGGCGAAGTCGCGGCCTGGGCAGCTTGTCTGGCCCTCCGCGATTTGGGCGTGCGTGCCGATTGATTCGATCGGTAGTTCGTGTTTCCATAAGAGCCAAGCGACCAGCCGCACGGCCGACTCGACCTGCGCCGGGCTCGGCCGCTGGGCCTCGAAGTTGCCCATCAACTCCACGCCGAGGTGGCCCGACAGGTCGTACTTTGTATTCGATTCCGGCTCGTACTCGCACGGCCGACCCTCGAAGACTCGACCCGCCGGATCGATCAAGAAGTGGTACGGCAGGTCGGGCCAGTACGTGTTCCGCGGCGGCTCCTCGATCTCGGGTCGCCGCTTGCCCCACGACTGCATGTTGCGGATGAACTCGACCGGATCGCGATCGATGGTCCATAGCACGCCCGCGTGGTGGAGCGTCACCCGCCGGGGTGTTTGCCGGCGGGAGTCGTCGATCGGGTCGGGGCGTGATCCCCAGTCCGCCGCCGAGACGAACTTGGCCGGTCGCGGCACCGCAACCCGACCGCCCGGTTCGGCCGCGACACCGTGGGGAACCAGCAACCAGGCGAGGGCCAAGAGCGATTGTTTCAGGAGGGACATCGTGTCGGGGTCTTGGCTGGGAAGTCGTAGGCCGCAACAAGCCGCCAAGCGCGGTTGCGGCGGCCAGCCGTCAGGTGCTTATTGCCGTGACGGCGTTCCGCTTGTTAAGGCCTGCGTGACGGCGTTGCTTAGCGTCGTCGCATGGCGAGCCCGGCAATCAGGCCTACGGCCAGGATCGCGGTCGAAGGCTCCGGGATCTCAAGGGTGATGAAAACCCGCCCCCCTGGCAAAACGCTCATGATCCCAAAGTCGGGCCTATCGTCAGATGAGAGAACGACCGAGAACGGGGTTCCGTTTTGGTAGAGGCCGCTGAGTGTCACGTTGCGCTGCGTGACCTCGAAGGGTTCGCCGGGCTGCAACCCGTCGACCGGCGTGCCGTCGATCATGAAGCTATTGCCGAAGAGGCCGAACTCGGCATCGTTCCAGACCTCCACCAAGTCAAGACGACCAAAGTCGAAGCCCGCCTTCACCTCGACGATTGTCTCGGGGTAAACGATGAAGATCCCGGAGATCATCTCGCCGCCGACGATCGTGAAGCGTGTTGGCTCGGCGGTCGACACTCCTTCAAACGGGTCGGTTCCCAACCTGACAGACCCATCAAGGATGCCGCCAGACATCACGATCTGACCGCCTGCGCTTTCCAACATTCCAAGCGTGCCGCCGCTGATGTTGTAAGCGGCTCCTTCCCGGACAAAGCCGCTGGCGACATATCCACCACTCTGATTTGCCCGTCCGCTAGTGACTTGAATGCCGCCCGTGAAGCCATCGCTGAAGTTAAGCTCGCCGCTATCAACGCCGAAACCGTCCGGGCCCATGAAACCTGTCCCAGGATCAGGGGCTTTGTAGTTGACAACGCCACCCCGGATGAGCACCGACTCAAACGGTTGATCCGCCGGCAAGCCGGTTGGGACTTCGTTGACGTTGAGCTTGGTCCCCGCGGGGATCACGTAGTCTCCGCCCTCAAAGTCGGGGCGTCCTGAGACAAAGAGCGGGGCGACCGAATCCGGCGGCACGTTGATGACCCGGGTAATCGGAGCAACGGCCGCGTCGGAGGCCATCGAAAGCGACAAGCCGATGGCGGTCGCCAAGAGTGTGCGGGAGAGCAAAGCGATCACAAGCGATCCTGGAGGCATATCGAAGATGGAAAATCAAACTCACCGAGATCGACTCGATGCTACACCAGACGCCCTCGCTCTACAAAAGAGCTCGGCATTCCTTGCTATGAGAATGGGAACCATTGCAAGAAAGACCGATAACATCAGACGGGATCAGATGAGATAGCCCTCGCTCAACAAGTCGCTTCGAGGTACTCGATCAGCGAACTCTCGTTCTGTTCTGCGCGGATCGCGTGTTGCATTCGTAGCACGGCGGGGTGGATGTAGTGGCTCCGGCAGACCGCGACCGTGTTGCCCAGCCGCTGGGCGGCCGCCCGGACCGCTGAGCGTTGCGCTTTGACCAGGGGCAATCGAGCGGCGAGGCCGTCTTGCATCGCCCGAAAAGCGATCAGGCTGCCGAGCCACGTGCGGAATCGCTTCGCCGAGGCGCCCCCGCCGGCGTGGTGATGCAGGTACTCGTTGACTTGGTCGCTATGCAAGTCACACCAGCCCGCCGTTCCGTGGTAGCGGAACAAGGCCTCGCCGGGGGCCTCTTTCGCTCGACCGAGGTGCCTCGCGAGCCGCCGGCTCGTCACCCGCAGGTCACGCGATTGGTGTGATTTGCCGGTGTATCGGAGCCGGAGGTAGGTCGGCCGAACCGTGGCGTGCCGCTTGTGCAAGGTCGTCAAGCCGTAGGTCTCGTTGTCGCGAGTGTACTCGCGGCTGCCGATGCGAGCGCCGGTCTTATCAACCAAGGTGACCGCCAGGGCGACGATCCGGGCAAGCACCGCGGCGTGCCTCCGTAGGTCGCCATCGATCTGCTGTCGCAACGATCCAAGCGATCGACCGAACTCGCTGAGATCGGCGAACTTGGCTTCGTGGACGGCCTCGGCCCAGCGGTCGTGATAGCGGTACTGCTTACGGCCTTTCTGATCGATGCCGGTGGCTTGCAAATGACCGAGCGGGTCGCGGCAGATCCAGACTTGCTCCCAGGCGGGCGGTATAACCAGGTCGATCACGCGGCGTCGGCAGGCGTCTTTGACACGATCGCCGTGGCGATCGAGGATTGAGAAGCCTCGGCCACATCGCCGTCGCGTGAGTCCCGCCTCGCGATCGGAGACATAGTTGAGGCCCGCCGACTGCGCAATCTTTCTATTTCTCGCTTGTCGCGTGGATCCGGCCGGACTTCCCATGCTTCGATCGCCGTGGCTGCTGCGGATTGGCCCGATGGTTGCATTCTAGGCCGCTGTTTATGTGCGTCCGCCGTGTGCACACGGCGCGCCCTATCAGTCAGGAACCCCGGGGAGCTCGATGAGCAAGAAGTACAACGAGGGCGACAAAGTGAAGTGGCAGTGGGGCTCAGGGTACGGACACGGCGTCGTGCAGAGCCGTTTCGAGAAGAAGGTGACCCGCAAGATCGACGGATCGGAGGTCTCGCGTGATGGCGATCAGGACAACCCGGCCTATTATGTTGAAGTCGAAGATGGCAACGACGTGCTGAAGCTCGGCAGCGAGCTCGAAGCCGATAGCTAGGCAAACAGGAAGTTCCGTTGATAGTCACGAGTATTGAGACCGGCTGGGAAGTGGTTTTTCAGCGATCACACGGGTTGCTGGCCGGCCAGATCGCGGGTCGTTTCCGACCCGAGTTCCAGCCCGATCTCTGGATCGAAACCCTCGAAGCGATCCTTTCCCACGACGACAACAAGCAGCCGTTCACCGGCCGGCATTACGTGACCGACCTCGGCGCGCCGCGGGATTTCACGCTGGTTGAGATGTCGTCACCGGATCGGGTCGCCGAAGCGCGACGCCGGATCACCGAGAACCATCGGAAGCATCGCTGGTGCGGCCTGCTGATGTCGCGGCATGTCGAGTTCCTCTACTCGGGCGAGGAGGGCGTCACGGACGAGATGCGTGACCTGCTCGCCGACGAATCGGATCGACGGCGCAAGGTGCTGCGTCAGATGGGCGTCAAGAAGCAGGACTTCGAGGACGCCTACCAATTGCTCCGTTGGTGCGATCGTTGCTCGCTGATCCTGGCACGCAATCGGATCCCCGGCATGGGGCGCCGGATCGAGGTCACGCACGGCCTCCACGGCGAACTCTATGAGCTGTGGCGTCGTGACGATGAATCGATCGCCGTCGAACCTTGGCCGTTCCAGGACGATGAGTTCGTCGTCGAAATCGAGCTCAGGCAAGCGACTCGCCTCGCCTTCGAAGACGACGCCGATCTGATCGACCATCTCGAACAGGCTGACATCGAGAAACGCGAATGGCTCTTTAGAAAGGCCTAGCCACGGGCCTCATGGGCCATTGAGCGACAAAGCCGCGTGTATCTCGGGATCTGGTTGCTTTTTTCTAGACACCGGCGGGGAGAGAACTATCATCCGCACATGCGAGATTCCGCATGTTCGCTTGCTAGTTCGGGGCCCGATCCCCGACGAAACCGCGGTGGCCGCCCATGATCCCACGCACGCTCTTCGATATCGGCTGGAAGGACCTCCTCTACGGCTTTAGCCGCCTGTACGTGCGGGGCGACCGACAGGCGGCCCAGCAGGAGCTAGAGGAGTTTTGGTCTCCCAGCGGCGACAGCTTGGCCTGCCTGTCGCTCCGCAGCGGGTTCGATGTGGCCCTCGAAGCGTACGCGTTCCCGCCCGGCAGCGAGGTGCTGATGTCATGCATGAACATCAGCCCGATGGCGGAGATCGCCGAAGACCGCGGGCTGACGCCCGTCCCGATCGATCTTGATATGGAGACCCTGCGGATGCGGCCCGAGTTGCTCGAGCGGGCCGTCAACTCCAAGACCCGCGCGATCGTCCACGCGCATGTGCTGGGCACGCGTTACCCGCTCGACGAGTTACGGGCGTTCGCCGACAAGCACGGCCTCATCCTCATCGAGGACTGCGCCCAGGCGTATCGCGCCGACGACTGGCGAGGCGATCCGCAGGCCGATGTGACGATGTTCAGCTTCGGCCCGTTGAAGACCTGCTCGGCGACCATGGGCGGCCTCGTCCGCTTCCGCGATTGGGACATTCTCTCCAAGGCCCGCGAGCTCCAGTCAGAGCGTCCGCTGCAGGGGCGTTACCAGTTCATCGATCGACTGGGGTTGTTCGCCGAGTTGCTCTTCATGACCCGGCCGGTTCCGTACACCGTGGTCGCCAACTTGGCGACTTGGCTCGGCCTGTCCGAGATGATCAACCTCCCGGTCCGCAACTTCCGCGGCCGCAACCAACTGAGGAAGCTCCGCAAGCAGCCGGGCTACGCGCTGCTCGCCCTCATGCTTCGGCGAATGAAGAACTACGACGCGGACTTGGTCCACCGCCGAATCGCCGCCGGCGAGCGGCTGATCGAGCGCCTTCCGGGGATGAGTCGTCCCGGGCGTGGGGCGACGGACCACGGGCATTGGCTCTTCCCGATCTGCGTCGAAGACCCGGTCGGCCTGCGCCGCAAGCTGCAAGCGGCCGGGTTCGATTCGACTCTCGGCCACAAGGCGTTCGTCGTGCTCAAACCGCCGGCGGACCGGCCGGAGTTCACGCCGACCGCGGCGATCCACTTCATGGAGAAGTCGCTCTACCTGCCGATCCACTACGGCCTCACCGAGCAGGACGTGCTGCGGATGGCGGAAGTGATCGAACGGTTCGAGCCGGCTCAACTCACCCCGTCCACGGGAGCAGAAGCCCCCGCGCCGGTCGTCGAAGAAGCCGCTGAGCCAACCACCGAAGCGGTTGTCTGACCCGACGGCATCCCCGACGGCATCGCGCAAAGCTAAGGGCGACTCACTCGCCGCAAGCTTCCAGCAACGCGTCCTTGCCGACGCGATCGCAGTAGTCGCCGAAGCGTTCGCCCGCTTCGCGGCCCGCTTTGAACTCGGCGAAGACCTTGGCGAGTTCCGAGCTGACCTCGCCGGCGGGGACCATGTCTTTGTAGATCCAGTTGAGCCGCTGACCGAGCGTGCTGCCGCCGAGGAACATCGTGTACTTCTCCTTCGCCCGGCCGACCAAGCCGACCTCCGCGTTGTAAGGCCGAGCGCAGCCGTTCGGGCAGCCGGTCATGCGGAGCGTGAAGACCTCGTCGGTCAGGCCGAGCTTCGTGAGTTCGGCGTCGATCTCGTCCATGATGGTCGGCAACGCCCGCTCACTCTCGGTGATCGCGAGGCCGCAGGTCGGCATCGCCGGGCAGGCCATGCTCCAGCGGCGGGCGAGCGAGACCTCTTCGGTGAGCGGCACGCCGTGCGACTTGAGGATCGATTCGAGCTTTGCTTTGTCGCCGGGCTCGATGTCGCAGAAGATCAGCCCTTGGTGCCCGGTGACGCGGAGCGGCGGATCGAGTTGCTTGGCGACCTCACGCAGAGCGGTCTTGAGCTGGAACGTGCCTTCGTCTTTGACGCGGCCATTCTCGATGTTGAGGCCGTAGTACCACTTGCCGTCGCCCTGCTCGTGCCAGCCCATGCCGTCGTCGTGGCCGGTGATGGGGGCGTCCTTTGGCGGGTCGAGCGTGCGGCCGGCGTACTCGTCGACGAGCTGCTTGAACTTCCCCTGGCCGAGCCGGGCCACCGTGTACTTCAGGCGGGCCACCTTGCGGTCGGTCCGGTCGCCGTAGTCGCGCTGGACCTTCATGATCGCCTCGGCGGCGGAGATCTCTTCGCCGATCGGGCAATAGCAGAGCGGCGCCCCGACCGCGGCGAAGGTCTTCGCGGCGCTGGGCGTGCGGCCGAAGCCGCCGCCGACGATCAGGTTGTAACCGACGACTTTCGCAGCATCACCTGCGCCCTCGGTGATCGCCAGGAAGCCGATGTCTTGCGAGTAAAGATCGGCGTTGTTGTCTTCGGGCAACGCGACGCCCATCTTGAACTTGCGCGGCAGGTAGGTCTTGCCATAGATCGGCTCGACGCCGTCGCCGTCCTTGATGCCGGACGACTTGAAGACGTACTCGCCGTTGCCGTTGGAGCCGCTGTTGGTGCCGCCCCCTTCGAGGGTCTTCTCGCCGGTCTCGTTGTCGGTGACCCACAGCTCGTAGTACGCGCCGGTCATCGGCTTGAAGTGTTCCTTGATCCGTCCGCCGAGGGCCTGCATCTCGTCATAGACGGCGTTCTTCTTCGGGACCGGCGAGCACATCACGTTGCGGCACACGTCGCCACAAGCGGCGAGCGTTGTCTGGCCGATCTCGTTGACGCGGTTGATGTACTGGCGGAGGTTCGACTTGAGGATGCCGTGGACCTGGATCGCCTGCCGCGTGGTGAAGCGGAGCGTCCCGTTGCCGACCTCGTCGCACAGGTCGAGCTGAGCCATCAACTGATCGCTGCTGAGCCGGCCGCCCGGCAGGACGGAGCGGACCATCATCGAGTAGTACTTGCCGCCGGGGACCTTCTCGGCCTTGGCCTCCTTGCGGCGGTCGCGGTCGTCCTGCTCGTAGGTGCCGTGATGCTTGAGCAACTGCATCGATTCGCCGGTGAAGTTCGGCTCGTCGTTGGCCAGCTCGGTCGGGATCGGCCCGCGGAGGTACTCGCTGGCGTCCTTGAAACCCTCGACGGGCGTGAGCTTCTTGGGCGCGTCGGCGGTCGCTGAATCGGGAGGCGTCATCGTATTGGTCGCGTAGGGTATCTGGGTAAAGCCCGTTATTTCGGGCGATTTTGACTTCTTTAGAACCGCAAGCATAGAGACCCAGGCAACCTGGGGCCACGCCGACTGTTTGGGAGGGCGGAAGGACGAAGGCGGAAGCGGCCAACCGCCCGTCCGCCTTCCTCCTTCGCTATTTGCCGCACCGTGCCGCAGAAACCGATACGATGCCGTTCCCTATGGACGCACCGAACTCCCAATTCGTTTCCCCGCGACAATCGGTCGCGGCATGGCTCGCCACTGGGCTCGGCGTGTCGGTCGGGGTGCCGGCCCCCGGAACCCTCGGGGCCCTGTGGGGCATCCCGATCTGGCTGGCGATCGCCCAAATCCCCAGCCACGCCGGCCAACTGGCAACGATCGCCGGGCTGATCCTCATCGGCGGGCCGCTCTGCACCCGGGCGGCCAAGGACTTGGTCCGGCTCGGATTGGCCCAAGACACGAAGGATCCGCAGGCGATCACCTGGGACGAGTTCATGACCGTCCCGCTGGTCTATGCGTTCGCGCCGGCCGCTTGCACCTGTGTGATGTGGCTGCTGATCGGCTTTGGGCTGCATCGGCTCTTCGATATCACCAAGCCGTGGCCGTGCAAGCACTTAGAGCGTCTTCCCGACGGCTGGGGCGTGATGGCCGATGATGTGGCGGCCGCCATCTACGCGGGCCTGTGCTATCGGCTGCTGTGGTCCGTGTGGCCATCGTTCGGCGTCTGAGGCGCTGGTGCGGCCGGCGGCCCGATTTTGTTTGACTTTGCCCACCGGGGGGGCGTACAACCCGCTGCCGTGATGCGGCCCCCTTTTCTTGGTGCCAGGAGATGCCTCGTGAAGACACTCGGTCTCGGCTTACTCTCGGCGGTGCTCCTCACCGCCCTCCCCTCGGATGCCCAGGTTGTTCAGGGGCGAATCAACGAGGTCCTCGACGACACGAGCCAACGGATCGGGAGCACGATCGACAACTGGTTCTTCACGGTCAACAGCCCCGGCATCATCACGATCGATACCCTCTCATGGGAACGCGACGACGATGACCTCGCCGATGGCGACGACGATTTCTCCGATACGTTCGATATCAACGGGGACGGCGAGATCGCGTTTATCGATCCCTATATCTACCTCTTCAACGACGACGGCGACCTCACGCTCGACGACTTCATCGATGAGAACGATGACGACTTCGAAAACACCTTCGACGACGGGTCGATCTACGGTTACGACTCTTACCTAGAAATCGACCTGCCCGCGGGCGACTACGTCCTTGCAGTGGGGTCCTTCAGCCTTGATGCCGAAGAGGCAGTCGCCGGGCTCAACGACGAAACCGACTACCCGGCCTCTACCGATGAATTCGGCGATCTGATCGAGATCCCTTCCGCGCCGTACCAGATCACTTGGGATGGCGACCTCACGATCACCCGGGGACCCTTCATCCCCGAGCCCGGTTCGGCGATGCTGCTGGCCATCGCGGTTGGCTGCTTGGTTGCCCGCCGCCGCTGAGTCCCGCCGCCGGCGGGCGGCCCCGGACCTGCATGAGAACGGCATGGCGAACCTGATCGACGGCAAGAAACTCTCGGCGGAGATCCGTGGCGAGGTCGCCGAGGCGGTCCAGGCCTTCACGTCGGCCGGCGGAGCGGTGCCCTGCCTCGCGGCGGTGTTGGTCGGTGAGAACCCGGCGAGCCAGGTCTATGTCCGCAACAAGCAACGCTCGTGCGAGAAGGCCGGTATCGAAAGCCGCCTGATCCGGCTGCCCGATTCGACCACGCAGGACGAGCTGCTCCAAACCGTGGCCGGCCTCAACGCCGACCCCTCGGTCCACGGCATCCTCGTCCAACTGCCGCTGCCCGAGCAGATCGATTCCGACGCGATCCTCCGCGCCATCGACCCGGCCAAAGATGTCGATGCGTTCCATCCCGAGAACGTCGGCCTCATGGTCCAAGGCCAGCCCCGCTTCTTGCCGTGCACGCCACACGGCGTGTTGCAGATGCTGCGGCGGAGCGGTGTAGAGACAGCCGGCAAGCACGCCGTGGTGATCGGGCGGAGCGATATCGTCGGCAAGCCGATGGCCGCGCTGCTGGCCCAGCGTGGCTGGGACTGCACGGTGACCCTCGCCCACAGCCGCACGCCCGACTTGGCGGCCGTGTGTCGCGAAGCGGATATCGTCGTCGCCGCGGTCGGCCGGCCGCGGATGGTCGGGGGGGATTGGATCAAGCCGGGCGCCGCGGTGATCGATGTCGGCATCAATCGGCTGCCGGACGAGCAAGGGGGCGGCCTCGTGGGCGATGTCGACTTCGAGCCGGCCGCCGAGGTCGCCGGCTGGATCACCCCCGTCCCGGGCGGGGTCGGCCCGATGACCGTTGCCATGCTCTTGCTCAATACCTTGGAAGCGGCGCGGCAAGCCTCGGCCGGCTGAGGCGAAGAGCGAGCGACCGGCGGCGAAAGATTGCAGGAAGCCGCCAGAGTGGTATCTTACGCCCTTCCTAACCCTTGCTAGCGGGAGTCGAGCCGACCGATGAGCGACAATTCCAGCACCGTCTCGCCCGCCCGCCTGCTGTCGGTTTTGTTGCCGATCGCGATCATCGCCCTAGCGATCCGCTACCTGCTGCCGACCTTCGAGCAGGCGGCGCAGGAGCAGTTCGAGTCGAATATGCTCGACAAACTGCTCGGCCAAAACACGGTCTCGGTCGCCGAGCCGGTCGACTTCACCGACGAAGACGGCGACCTCGTGTGCGACTCCCCCGCCGACGATGCCTGCGTGTCGCCGGAGAAGCTCGTCTTCACTTACGTCGGCGGCCCGGAAGAGGTCGACGAATCGGAGACTTGGTCGGACCTGCTGTCGGCTCTTAGCGAAGCGACCGGCGTGCCGGTCGAGTACAAGCACTACAAGAATGTCAGCGAGCAGCTCGACGCGATGGCCAGCGGCGGGTTGCACCTCGCCGGCCTCAACACCGGGGCGGTCCCGGCCGCGGTCAAGTCGGCCGGCTTCGTTCCGGTCTGCACGCTCGGCAAGGCGGACGGCTCTTATGGCTACACGATGAAGCTGTTGGTTGCTCCCGATGGCCCGGAGGGCGTTGACGGTTTGGCCGACAAACAGATCGCGTTCACGACCCCCTCCTCGAACTCGGGCTTCAAGGCGGCGTTGGTGCACCTGATGAACGAGCACGACCTGCTCCCCGAACGCGATTACAAGTGGGGCTTCACGTTCAGCCACGAGCAATCGGTCAAAGGCCTCGTGGCCGGCGACCACGACGCAGCACCCGTGGCGAGTGATATCCTCGATCGGCTGATCGCCGACGGCGAAGTCGCCGAGGAGGCGCTAGCCGTTGCCTACGAGTCGGAGCGATTTCCGCCGGCAACGATCGGCTACGCCCACAACCTGACCGCCGAACTACGCGAGAAGATCGAGGCAACGCTCGTCGCCTTCGAGTTGGACAACAACAGCGTTGCGGCAAAGTACACCTCGGCCGGCGCGGAGAAGCTGGTCCCGGTCAACTACAAGGACGACTGGGCCAACATCCGCCGCATCAACGAAGCGGTTGATTCCGCGGGCAAGTAAGAAGCCGACGGGTCTATTCCGCACCAATTCGTCGATCATTACTGGCTGCGGTACTGGGAGGGCGAGGCTCCCGCCGAGCTCGGAGCGGGTACCCGGCGCGTGGCTCGGCGGGAGCCTCGCCCTCGTGGGCAGGCTGCCACCCGATGGACTCACCCCAACAAAGCTTCACCCGCGTTGCCGTCGCGCCTCGTACAGCAGCACGCCGGCGGCGACCGAGACATTGAGGCTGTCGGCCACGCCGAGCATCGGCAACGCGATGCCGGTCGCCACCGCGTCCCACTCGGGCGCGAGCCCATCTGCCTCGCTGCCCAGCACGATCGCGCAGCCCCGGCGGAAGTCGGCGTCGGCGTAGTTGGTCGTCGCCTCGGGGCGGGTCGCGTAGACCGTCAGGCCGCGTTCGGCGACCCAGGCCCGTGTCGCTTCGGCCGTTGCCACCGCGATGCCTTCGCGGAACACGGCCCCGACACTCGCCCGCACGGCGTTCGGGTTGAACAGATCGACCCGCGGGTCGGCCACGATCACCGCATCAACGCCCGCCCCATCGGCGGTGCGTAGGATTGCGCCGAGGTTGCCCGGCTTCTCGACCGCTTCGATGACCGCAACCAAAGGGTCGGCGGGCAACGTGAGTTCGGCGAGGCCACGCGTGGGGGCTTCGGCCACTAGAACCACCCCATCGGCCCGATCGCCGTAGGCGAGTTTGGCGAATGGCTCGCTGCTGACGAGGATCGTTTCAACGCCTCGCCGATCGAGCTCCGCGATCGCCTCGGCGGTCCGCTCGGTCGGGGACGCCTCGTCGATGAAGGCCTCGATCGGCGTCACGCCGGCGGCGAGGGCGCGGAGCGTTTCGCGGGCGCCATCGACGAGCAGGCGGCCGGTCTGGCGGCGCCCGCGGCTGTCCCGCAGCCCGACCGCCTGCTTCAATCGTGGGTTGTGGCGGCTAGTGATCCGGAGCGACATACGGGCGGCCAATCGACAGCAGGCAAGGAGCGAGGGATGAACGAGCTAACGGCGGATGAATTGATCGAACGACTCGGCCTCGAGCCGCTGCCCGAGGAGGGCGGCTTCTACCGAGAGACCTTCCGCTCGCCGCGGCGTCTGCCGGCGGGGGCGATGGGCCCCGAGTACGCCGGCGAGCGCAACGCGCTGACGGCAATCTACTTCCTCGTGACGCCCGCGTCGCCCTCCGCCTGGCATATCCTGCCGTCGGACGAGGTCTTCCTGTGGCACGCCGGCTCGCCGGTCGAGATGCTCCGCCTGCCGCCGGAAGGCCCCTCGGAGCCGATCACGCTGGGCATCGACCTCGCCGCCGGCCAACGCCCGCAGGCCGTGGTGCCGGGCAACGTGTGGCAAGGCTGCCGGCTAGCCGACCGAGAAGAGACGCAACCGGGCTGGGCGCTGATGAGTTGCCTCGTCGCCCCCGGCTTCGACTTCGCCGACTTCCGAGTCGCCACCCCGGCTGAGGTGGCGGAACTAGCTACTCGATTCCCGGAGCACGCCGAAGAAGTTCATCGTCTCGCGCCGGTTTAGGTCGTAGGCCGTAACGAGCCGACAAGCGCGGTTACGGCATGGCGTGTCTTAACGGCTGGCGTGCCGGAATCGCGCCTCGCTTACTCCGGCCTACAGAACTACTCGACCTCTGCCAGAAAGCATCAAATGAGTAAAACCCTTGATGGTTCGTCGATAGCCATGTTGCTCGCAAACAGTTATGCCTGATTCCGGTCTGTCTACGTTAAGTGCACTTCGCCTGTTTGCTGCGGGAGCATTTGGTGTTCCAGCAGTCGCTTTGACTTATCTCACGCGCTATGAAGCTGCAGTTGGTGAAGAAGAAATCGGCGTGGTACTAGTTTTGATGATCCTGCTACTGGCCAACTCGCTTTTCGGGGGAGCAGTCTATTGCGGGTGGTTACGAATGCGCAGGCTTAAAGCAAGATGGCAGCACGCATACTGTGTTCCGTTAGCGGCTGGTGCCTTGCTGTGGCCTATGTCGCTTGCGATTTATGCGTTGTCTTGGCCTGTTTCTAAGCTGTTGCCCGGACCACTTGGCACTGTATTGGACACTGCGTTTTCTTATGCGGGGTTCGTTGTTGTGCCAGTAGTTTTGGCAGAAGTCAGTGTTCGCTTGCTCCGGTTTGCGGGCTGACTTGGCTGCTAGCATGCCACGCTGCACAGTTTTAGCCGACCTACAAACCGCCTATCGCTAGCGGCGGAGAACCTCTATACGGATCGGCTGGTATCACTCCCATTGAGTCTTTCCAGCTAGCAAAGCCGCATGTCGATCGATTGTCCGCTGACGGGTCGCCCGACCACGCTGACCGAAACGCCCTACTCGCAGGGCGAGTATCGGGTGGTTCGGTGCGAGGAGACTGGCTTCGTCTTCTTGGAGAATCCGCCCGAGTACGAAGAGGTCCGCGACGAGTTTCCGTTCGAGGTGACCGTCGAGGTCGAGCGGCAACGCCGCAAGCGGGCGGAGCCGATCATGTCGCGGCTCTCGTCGCTGGGCAAACGGGCCAAGCAGCGGCTCTTCCCGACCCGCAACCATATGCACACGCTCGCGGCGAAGGCCGCCGGGCGTTTTGATCCGGGCCGCGTGATCCGCTTGCTCGATATCGGCTGCGGCTGCGGCGGGTTGGCGGTCGATTGCTGCGGGCGGTTTGCCAAGGCGGGCCGTGCTATCACGCCGATCGGCATCGAGCTGTCGCCGGTGCTCGCCCGCGGAGCGGATCGCCAATTCCAACCGTGGTCGGGTCACGTGATCGAAGCCCCCGCGTTGGAAGCGACGCAGGAGCTCGAGCCGGGCTCGATCGATATCGCGTTGCTGGCGAGTTTCTTGGAGCACGATCGCCGGCCGCTGGAACTGCTCCAAGCGCTCCGCCCCGCGCTGGCCGACGACGGCTGTGCGGTCATCAAGGTGCCGAACTTCGCCTCGCTGAACCGCCGGCTCCGCGGCAAGCGGTGGTGCGGGTTCCGCTTCCCGGACCACGTGAACTACTTCACGCCGCAAACGCTGACCCGCCTCGCCCACGAAGCGGGTTACACGGTCGACGACCCGACGTGGGGCAATCGGCAACCGCTGAGCGACAATATGTACGCGGTGCTGCGGCCCGCGATCGAGCGCGCGGCGTCACGGCGTGCCGCGTAGGAAGGCGATCAGCGCCGGGCCGTAGTCGTCCCACAGCTCTTCGGGTTTGCGTTGCTCGGCGTCTTTCGGCAGTTCGAGCGTGATGATCGGCCGCCCGAGCGTCACGCCGACATACGAGCCGAGCGAACCGGGCCGCCCGCCCAGCTTGCGAACGGGCAGACGTCCGTCGATGGCGGCCGACATCGCCTCGGCGAGTGGCTCGCCTGGGCCGTCGTAGTCGATGCAGGCGACCGGCTGGTGCAGGCTCACAACCCGCGCCGGGTCGAAGACCTGCAGCGCCCGCATGAGGGCACGCGATTCGGGCTCGGATAGTGCGGTGTCGCCGTGGACCTTCTTCTCGGTCCGGTTGCCGGCGGGGAAGTTGCGATTGAGATCGACGCCGCGGGTGTTGAAGCGCTCGCCGCGGGCGTGGCCGTCTGGGTTGGCGAGGGGCACGATCGCGAGCCGCTTGTCGGCGAGCTCCTCGGGGTGCTCGGCCAGCCATGCCTCCAGCCGCTCTACCAACGGCGTGCCGGCGGGCTCGCTGCCGTGGATGCTCGCCACGATCAGCACGGCCTCGGCGGCCGCCTCTTGGCCCCATGCTCTGGCATGGATCGGCCGGCCGTCGACGCTCTTCCCGAGCTCAAGGACTTCGGGCTCCAACGCCCCGGCCGGGTTCCCGAGGAGCAGCAGGGCGAGGCTGGTCGCAATGAGACGCACGGGAACTCCTGATTGGATGACGCGAAGCCGGTTCTCACACAGCTTGCCAAGCGGCGGCGGACTCACAAGCGCAGGCGACCATCGAGTTTGCTGCCTTCCAACCACACGGGCATCCATACGACATCACCAAACAGCCATTGCGCCAACACATTGACACCACCACCACGGATTCTGGCACTCAGGCCACCACTAAGAAATAGCTGCAAATGACTACTGCTAAACGACTTAGTCGCTCCCGCCAGCAGTTCTGGCACGCGATGAGCTTTATGGGGAGACAGTCGAGACAAGGACGCCCGACGCAAACGAATCAACCTCCCAACTCTCTCTGTCCTGGAGCCCTCCGATGTCCCGCCTCACGACGCTCGTCGCCCTGCCCGCCGCCCTCGCCCTTGTCCTGTCCGCCACGACTGCCGACGCCGGCTGGTCGAAGAACATCAGCATCGATGTCCAGAAGGGGATCAACCTCGCCAACACGATCTCAAGGCGTCACGGCATCAACCCGCCGCCGGTCATCCGCCCGATCCAGCCGCCGATCGTCATCCGCCCGCCGCAACCGCCCATCGTTCGGCCGCCTGTTCGGCCGCCTGTCCTTCGTCCCATCTGCCCACCCAAGCCGCCGGTCATCATTCACCCGCCTGTTCGCCCGATCCAGCCACCCGTTTGCCACCCGGTGCTCCCGGTCGAGACGCCCGCTCCAACGACTGCGTTCCGCCCGATCGGCTTCCCCTCGGCCCCACAACCGGCCGTGGTCCCGAGCCGCACCTGGTACTTCGGTATGAGCCTCGAACTCACCCAGACGGTCTACGGCCGCGGCCTGCGGATCGCCAGCATCACCCACGGTGCCCCCGCGGCGATGGCTGGCTTGGAGATCGGTGACGTGCTAATCGTTGCCAACGGCCAAGGGCTCCAGGCCGCGACCAGCAACGAGAACGGCGTGCAGATGATCCAGTCGCTGGTCACGCCGCAGGGCGTCGCCCAGTTCGGTGTGCTCGATGTTCGCACCCAGCAGCCGACCTACCTGAACGTGATGCCTCGCCGGCTCGGCGGAGCCCCGGCCCCGACCGCTGCCGGACCTGGCTTCCCGCAGTTCCCCGCTCCCCCGGCTCCGGTGGCCAGCCTCGCCGCCCCGGCCCAAGCCTTCTGAATCGGAACGGATCGCTCGACGCCTCGCCGCCGGCCATCGCTTCCTTCGGGTTGCGATGGCCGGTTCGCATTGGACCGTAACCAAACCGCCGTAAAACCGTGGCGAAACTAGACAAGGGCCACGGGTCGTGTCCGAATACACTCCTGGGTCGCCGGTTGAGGCTTCGCGCCACAGCAGACCCGCCCTTGCTAGAGGAGAGACTGCCATGACACGCCAAACCGCCAACCGCCTCGCCTCGTTCTTCGGAACCGCCTTCCTGATCGCCGTCGCCTTGCAACTGATAGCACTCGGGATGGTGCTGGGCCTGCACGACTGGGCGTATTCGATTCACGCGAAGCTCTTCAGCATCTCGCCGGAGCAGTTCGACCTCGCCGTGTACACGATGCTCGGCTTGGTGAAGACCCTCGGGCTGGTCTTTTTCCTGATCCCGTGGGCGGCGTTGAAATGGGTGGCGCCGCGGTTCGTCGATTGACCCGATAGCGGCGATAGCAATCGCGATCGATCTGGCTCAAGGGGCGGGTGTCGGCTAACTACCGACTCCCGCTTGAGCCATTCGGTCCGGTTTCTCGGCGGGCCATCTCCCGCTAGCTCCCACGCCCGCATGAAACGCCTTCCGATCCTTGCCGCCGTCTCGGCCCTGGTCGCGGCGTGGGCACCGGGATCGGTGTCTGGCCAATCGGGATACGGTCAATCGGTTTATGGGCAGCTCAATCAGCCGTCCGCCGTCGCCCCGCCCGGTTCGCCCTCGCCTTGGGTGACCGAGGCACCGGCCTACGGTGGCATCCAGCAATCGCCCACCGGCTCCCTGACCTGGGGCGCGCCGGAGCCTTCGGCTTATGGCTACGCGACGCCCAACTACGGCGGAGCACCGGCTTACACGCCCGCCCCGCCCCAACCGGCCTACGAGGAGCCCGCGTTCAATCCGTACTCGGCCGGCCAAGCCGCGCCCGCCCCGCTGCTGCCGGGCGGGGTCGATTGGGGCAACGCGACCACCGAACGGGTCACCGCCCGCGCCGGCGGCGGCACCGTGCTCGGCGACGACATCGGCTTCGAGGGGAGCCACGCCTGGTTCCAAGGCTTCTTTCCGCTGCTGCAGAGCCCCGGCCAATCAACAACGTTCATCGACACGCGTGCGATCAAGTTCTTCGAGGACTCCGAGGCCTATGGCTTGAACGTCGCGGCCGGCTACCGCCGCTTCGCGCCGGGGATGAACCGCGTGAACGGTGGCTACGCGAGTTACGACTACCGCAACACGGGCCGGTTCGACTTCAACCAAGTGAGCTTCGGGCTGGAGAGCCTCGGCCGCCTGTGGGACGCCCGCGTGAACGGCTATATCGTCGCCGGGAACGATCGGTTCTTGCTCTCAACGAGTGATGCGTTCGAGGGGCCGAACCTCGTCCGCACTTTGAACTACTTCGATGCGTTCAGCGGCTTCGATGGCGAGATCGGCCGCAACCTCACGCCGGCCAGCCCCGACCTCGATCTAAGGGTCTTTGTTGGCGGATACCGGTTCACTTCCAGCGGCCCCGACAACGCGACCGGCGTCCGCGTGCGGGGCGAGGCACGGTTCTGGGATCAGGTCGATGTCGGCGTGGCGTTCCAGCACGATTCCTTCTTCGACACCACCTTCAATGTCTCGGTCGCCTTCTTGCTTGGCGGCAACGGCCGTTCGACGACCGAGACCGAAACGAACCAAGCCCACCGCCTCGACGACCCGCTCCGCAAGAACATGCACATCGTGCTCGGCGACGTGACCGAGCGGCAGTTGCACCTCGACCCGGACGACGGCGAAGCCGTGGTCTTCTTGCATGGCGACAGCAACGCGGACGCCGGCGGCGATGGCACGTTCGAGGCCCCGCTGCAAACGCTCGCCGCTATCGAAGCCGCCGCGGCGGCCGACAACCCGGACGTGGTGCTCCTGCACGGCGACAGCGTCTTCACCGATCAAGGAATTGCAATCAGCAACGCCGGGCAACAACTGCTCGGCGAGGCAAGCAACAACGTGATCGAGAGCCAGTTCGGAGCGGTCACGCTGCCAACCGCTAACGGCGGCGCGACGCCGATCATCGATGTCGCCGGTGCGCCGGCCGCGGTGACACTGGCTGCGGACAACACCGAGGTGGCGAACCTGGTGTTGAGGAACGCCGATGTCGGCATTCTGGCCAGCCCATCAACGGGGCTGCTGATCCGCTCGAATACGATCGAAGACGTCACGCAATTCGGCGTCTCGGGCGGGTCGCTCATCGATGCGCGGATCGAGTCGAACACGATCCTCCGCGCCGGGACCGGCGGCATCGCTCTGACCGGCACGACGGCCGGCCCGGAGACAAGCATCACGAGCAACGTCATCCGAGACACCGGCGGGGTTGGCATCGACCTCACGGTCTTCGCACAGGGAGTCGTCGACTCGAACTCGATCAGCAACAACGACGGGTCCGGCCTCCGCCTCGGCAGCTTCACCGGCGGCACGCTCTCGAACAACGCGTCTTCCGGCAACCTGGGCAATGGCTTCGAGATCACCACGCAGGTCGGTGGGATTCTCAACAGCAACAGCGCCACGGCGAATCGCGGCACCGGTTTCCTGATCGGCACCGCGACCGACGGCACGGTGGGCGGTCCGGCCGACATGCTGGGCAACACCGCCCTGGGGAATGATGGGAATGGCTTCGAGATCGGCACAATCGTCGGAGCGGTGTCGGTTGAACGGAACCTCGCCCGCCTGAACGGTCAGACCGGCTTCCTCTTCGGCACGCTCAGCGCAGGAACGATCAGCACGAACCAGTCGGACGACAATGGGTCCGATGGGTTTGGTTTCACGACCATCACCGGCGGCGTCATAAGCGACAACGATGCCAACGACAACGCCGGGTTCGGCTATCGCGTGCTCGCCATGCCGGGCGGCAGCGCCCCGAACAACACGGGCACCGGCAACGCCGGCGGCGATACGCTCGACATGCCGTAACGACACGTGCCCTACAGACCGGGCGGCAGCTCGGGCGTCGGGAAGCGGCTGCGTGACTCTTCGAGCGTGCCGAGGAACGCCGCGATGTCCGCCAGGTCACGCTTGTTGAGGCCCAGCGGCTTGAGGCGGGGCGACTTCGTCGGCGTCGGGGCCGGGTGCCCTTCGCGGCGTCGATCGTTCGGCATGCCGACGTTGTAGAGTCGCATCAAGACGTCGAGCTCGAAGAGGCCGTTATGCATGTAGGGGGCGGTGCGGGTCACGTCCCGTAGCGATGGCGTTCGGAACGCCCCGACGTCTTCCGCCTCGCCGGTGACCGTGTAGCGACCGAGGTCCTCGCGGGAACGGCCGTACTGGCTGAGCCCGATGTTATGGAACTTGTCGTCGGTGAAGAGCGGCCCGTTGTGGCAGTTCATGCAGCGGGCATCGGTGCGGAAGAGGTGGAGCCCGGAGAGTTCGTCGTCGGTCAGCGTTTGGTGCCTGCCTTTGACGAAGCGATCGAAGCGTGTCGTCGAACCGGTCACCGTCCGCTGGAACGCCGCCAACGCGAGGGCAACCTGCTCCGGCTCGGGCCGCTCGACGCCGAAGACCTCGCGGAAGCTCTCGACATACTCGGGGATTGCCGCCAGGTTCTCGACGAGCACCTCATCGGCGGCGTGCATCTCGTCGGCGTTGGCAAGCACGGCACGCGCCTGCTCTTCGAGGCTGCCGGCGCGGCCGTCCCAGAAGAGTGTTTCGCGGTAGCCGCTGTTGAGCACCGACGGGGCGTTCCGCTTGAGCTGTCGACGATTGTGACCGAACGAGGTCGTGCGCCCATCGCTCCAACCGAGGTCGGGATCGTGGCACGAAGCGCAGGCGATCTGGCCGCTGCCCGATAGCCGAGGGTCGAAGAAGAGCTGCTTTCCGAGGGCCTCCTTGCTCGCATCGGGCGGGTTGCTTGCTGGGAACTGCAACTCGGGCAGGGGGCCGATCTCGCGGTGCTCGACCTCGGCGTCGAGGGTCGGCGCGGGCCATTCGCTGGGCTCGCGGTGGTACCACTCGCGGAGCTGGGCGAGGTGAGCCTCACGCTGCTGGCTCGTCATCTCGGGGCGGGGCGGCAAGCGCTTTGGCTTTGACCCCGAGGGTGCTTCGGCTTGGGATGCTGCGGTGTGGGCCAATGCCACGGCGAGCAGCACGGCGGACCGAATCGTGTTGGCGTGAACCACTGGTGGTCAGTCCTTTACGAGCGTCGGGCGGGTCGGCAGATCAGTGTCCACAGCAGGGAGGCCACGGCTACACCGAGGAGTGTCGCCGGCTCGGGGACCGCTTGGGCACCACTCGCGGCGAGGCTGTCTCGCCAGATCGTGTAATCGGCCGCGTTGACGATGCCATCGCCGTTGCCATCCGCGCCGAGGCCCGTCCCGGTTGCACCGTAACTCATCGACCACGTGTTGTAGTCGTCCGCATCGACATCGCCGTCGCCGTCGTAGTCGCCGGGGACCAAGCCGATGCTTGCCTCGGAGTTGTCGCGCCAGATGGTGTAGTCGGCCGCGTTGACGACGCCATCGCCATTGCCATCCGCGCCGAGGCCCGTCCCCGTGGCGCCGTAGCTCGCCGACCAGACGTTGTAGTCGTCTGCGTCGACATCGCCGTCTCGGTCGTAGTCGCCGGCCAGCACGCCGGTGGCATCGAAGGCGGCGATCGCGTCGGCAAGGAACTGGCCGGTGTAACGGGACATCAGTTCGCCCTCGGTCGGGGCGGCGAGGCCGAGGTCGTTGAGCCACGCGTCGGCGAGGACGGCGAGATCGACTTCGTTGACGAGGTTCGCGTCGGCCGCGTCGAAGATATAGTCCGGGTCGATGCTCGCGAAGTCGCCCAAAACCCAGGTCGCCGCGGTCTGGCCGGTTGTGTAGTAGTTGGCCTCCATCGCATCGAGGTCGGTGAAGTCGAGGGTCATATCGAAGTTGGTGTCCCCGTCGGGGAACTCGGCGAACTGCTGGAGGATCTTCACGTCACGCCAATCGACCACGACCTCGTCGCCACTCTCGTGGCGGATGATCGGATTGCCGTCGTTGTCGGTGGAGCGGAACGCGGGCTCGTTGCCGTTCAGATCGAAGACGGCGTTGGTATCGTCGGCGATCGTGTTCCGTAGGCCGATCGCCGCGGCGAAGAGGCCGAGGTCGTCGGCGTCGAGGTCGTTGTCCCGATCGAAGTCGCCCGGCTTGTAGGCGTAGATGCCGAGCGGGGCGTCGAGGGCGTCGTCGGTGAAGACCAACTCGCCGACCTCGAACCCCGGACCGGTCGACGTTCGATACTGGAGGTCGAGCACCGTGTCGTTCACGTTCACGCCGGCGGCCGTTTGGAAGAGGTTGTGCTCACGCTCGCTCATGATCTTCACCAGCCGCCCCTCGGTATCGTAGCGGAAGACCCCGTCGGTTCGGCTCTCGGAGAAATAGAGGTTGCCTTCGGGATCGGCCGTCACGGACGTGTACTGCGGGGCGGAGCCGGCGTAGTAGTCGGCGAAGCGACGGAACGTGCCCGCGTCGAACACCACGGCTGGGTCGGCTAACTCACCCGGGGCCCCGGTGTCGAGGTAGGCGTTCAGGCCACCTTGGTTGCCGCCATCGCCCGAGCCCATCACGATGATCTGGTCGCCCACGCCGGCGTCGGAGGGATCGAAGTCTCGCACAGAGGTCGAGACCACCGCCGGTTCGGTGATGATCCGCGAGGTGCCCAGCTCGGTATTGCTGTTCACGTCGGCGCGGATACGCTGGACGGCACCGACCTGCGTGGCGTCGATCTTATAGATGCCGCCGGTCCGCGAACCGGCGTCGACGGCGTAGATCGATTGGCCGTCGCTCGACCAAGCGAAGCTGCGACCAAAGTTATCGCTGCCCGCCACGCCGCCGGCCGCATCGCGGAGGTCTTGCTCGCTGACAACCTGCGTGAAGGCGTCGTTCCAATCCGTCAGGCCGACGGCGCCGAACGTGAAGTCGCTCGGGTCGGTCCCGTCGCCGTTGCTCGCCGTGGCGAAGTCGGGTTGCTGGCTGGTCGAGCCGTTGATCGGGGTGCCAAACGGGTTCGGGTTGTCGACCTTCCGGAGGTCGTACCGCCAGACCTTCTTGGTGTGCTGGTACTGCGCGTTGGCGTTCTGATCGGCCAAGGCCCCCATCGCATCAGTGATGAAGGCAAGCTCGCCCGCCGCGTAGGTGATGTTCTGTTGGCCGCTTGGTGTCTCAACCGCCACGGTCAGCGGGGCCGGGTTCAGCAGGAAACTGTTGGGGGTGCCGTACGCCGGCCCTCCCCACAACGGGTTGGTGATGCCGGCCGGGGCATCACTCGACCGGTAAAAGAACCGCATGTCCTCATCCAGGGCGTGCGGGATCGCGCTCCAACTCGAACCATCGAACTCGACTTTACTCAGTCGAGGCACCGGGGCCGGGCCGCTGAAACGATCGAGGCTGATAACCCAGAAGTCGCCGTTAGCATCGAACGTCTGCGCGCCCAGGTTGCCTACCCCTGCCGTGGCGCCGCTGAAGTACTGCACCAACTGATCCTGCCCGACAGCCGTGCGCCCGAACGGCGTCAGCAAGAGGAAGGCCACGATGACAAACGAGCGGAGCATCTTGGTGGTGCGTCGATAAAGCGTACGAAAACGGTCGGCTCGGTGGAGCCACTAAACTGATCCCTCAGCTTACTCACGGGAGGACGGGCCGTCGCGACAATGGCAGCGGGGCGATCTAAATCACCGATTGCAAACCGTTGTCAGGTACTTCACGTGGCCATCGAAGTAGAGCGTGTTTTGCCCGCACCCGGTCTCGCTCTGCCTTGGATGCACCGGCGCGAAGAGTTGGGTGTAGTAGGTGTACAGCGGATCGTTTGGGCTGACGTCGCGGATGCTGAGCCCGCCTGCTTCGGTGCGGACACCGCTAGGGGGTGGGATGCTTAGCGTGTTGCACCAAGCCCAAGCAATGCGTTCCATCTTGTCGGGGTCGCTGACCGGCGGTTTCAGTAGGTACTTCGCTACCTTCGCATTGAAAGCGATGCTGTTGCCCCACTCGCGGCTCATCAACTCCAGATCGGGACAGGAGAAGATGCCTGAGAAGTGCTCGATATAGCCTTTCTGAACGAAGGTCGCTTCCATGCCGAAGATCTCCTCACGAGAGCGCGGCGATTTGGGCCATTTCAGCGTTGGAGAAACACGGAAGTTGCTCCCGCCCCGAGTGACGAAGACTTCGCTATCGTTCTCCTCCAAGACTTGCTCGTCATCTTCTAGGTCGGTCGGCTTCTTCTTGATGATCGAAAAGCCCCCTAGGTCCTTGACCGGGTGCGGGAAACGCCCGTTATGCGTGTCCCGATACATAATGGTCAACAAACCGACCTGGCGGAGATTGTTGAGGCACTGCGTGTAGCGGGCGCTCGAACGGGCGGCTTGGACCGCCGGGAGGAGCAGCGCAACCAAGATTCCGATGATCGCGATGACGACGAGCAGTTCGACGAGCGTGAAGCCTTCGCGGCGGCGTGATCGGCTTTGCATGCGAGATCGGTTCCTGGCTTAGGCGACTTGGGCCCTTGTTGGCCTAGCCTTCGGCAAATGGGCGTATCGATTGACTTTCGTTTTACCAATGCTGATAGCGATGTCAGCGCGTGCTCACGCAATAGCCGAGATCATGTGCGCATATCCAATAGCGTTTTCTTGACTCTCGGGGTTCTGCTGGATAGCGTCGTTGCTGTAACGGTCAGGGATACTGCGGCCCTCCGCAGACGATTGACCCGCCAGAGTTTACTGACGCTTACCGATGAGTTGCACCTCGTCTAAGTCAGCCGCTGCTTAGCCCATCTATCTGAGGTCGCGTTCTAATGATTCGCTCCACGATCTGTTCTCTCTTGGCGGGGGCGCTCTGCGCGATGCTCCCGGCCGCGACCCACGCGGGTCTCTATTACGAAGTCTTTAGCCAGGCAGAAGTTGCCGGCAGCACGGTGAGTCCTTTCTTGGATACCGTCGCCGTTAAGAACGGCGTGGCCTACGCTGTGGTCCGTGATACGGGCCGCGATATGAGTGGTGCTCAGATCGCTGGCGGATCGGTTGTCGCCTACGACGGATCAACCTTCACCGAGATCATGGACACGGCGGATTGGACCGCCGCCGGTGCGACGAACGATATCGCCGGCTTCTTCGGGGCGGCCGTGGTCGATCGTGGCCTCGGCGATCAAGTCCGCTTTGTCAACTTCTTCGACAACTCGGTATGGGAAGTCGATACCACCACCGGCACGCCAGTGCGTGTGGTTAGTGAAGCGACCATCGATGGCCTCACGATCGGTTCGGTGAACCTCACCGCTTCGAGCTCGATGCTCTCCGACGGCACCGCGATCGTGTACGACGGCACCAGCGATTCCGTCTACCAGATCACGCCGGGGGGATTCGTCTTCAACCAGATCAGCGACACCGAACTCGCGGCGCTCATGGGTGGCACGACGGCAACCTATGTTGGCTCGGGCTTCACCCTCGTCGGTTCAGACCTCTACTTCGGTAGCAACTTCGGTGACTCGCTCTACAAGTGGAACGTGATCACGGACACCGGCTCGGTGGTCTTTGACACGGCGGCACTCGAGGCTTTGTCGGACGACATTGATGGGATCGCGGGCATCGACGATGTCTTCTTTGCCCCGGATGGGTTGATCTACTTTTACGAAGATGATGCCGACTACATCTACTCTTTCGATCCGGCCGACCCCGCGGGCACGCTCGCAGTGGTTCTTACCGAAGATCAGTTGAACGCCGGCCCCGGCTCCGACGCGGTGGCTCAGCTTTCATGGTGGAACGGCAACCTCGCTTGGACCGACCAGCGCGACGGCTTCTACGCGGTCCCCGAGCCGACCACGGCGATGCTCGGCGTGTTGGCGGCCCTTGGCGTGATCGCACGCCGACGCTGATCGAGAAGACAACTCGCAAACGACTAGCGGCCCCTGCCGATCACAAGGCGGGGGTCGTTTTTAGTATCCCTCGCCAACAAGCGAAAAGTTTCCTATGCGTTCTCACAGCCTCCATCTTGCTGCCTCGCTTTCCTTGGCAATGGCGGTTTCGAACGCCTCGGGACAAGTCATTTGGCAGCAGCTGCTTAGCGAGGGGCAATTGATCCCGGGCGCGGAGGCCCTGACCGGCTTCTCCGCGTCCGACACGATCCGCAACAACGGCTTCCGCTCGATCGATGTCTCGCCCAACGGCAACTTCTCAGTCACCACCAATACTGACCCCTCACAAGGCAACTCGAGTTTCGCCGGGTCCTACTATGCGGCGGGGTCTGACGACCGAGGGGCGACCATCAAGGCCCTGCGCCGTGAAGGCACCTTCGGGGGTGTCGAGCAACGAGCGTTGAGCAGCAACACCATCGATAACGGCGGCTCGCTGCTCTACACCTCTCGACACACCGAGCCAGACGGCAGGACCGGTCTGTGGCTCGATGACACGCTCCTGCTCGCAACGGGCGATCCCATCACGGCCGGCCCGTTGAGCGGTTCTTTCCTCGATAGTTTCGGCTGGCCCACGCTAGCGCCAGACGGTTCGAGGACCTGGATCAGCGGCTACGCCGCGACAGATGGGGGCCCGCGGGTCGGCGAGGCGTTGTTCCGGGGGACGAGTGACTTCGACATCCTGCTACAGACCGGCGACGACCTCGGTGCCGGCCTCACCGCGGGAACCAACGCGATCAACAGCAACATGGCTTGGTCGATCCTGGGAACCAACTACCTCACGAAGGCCGAGGTCAGCGAAGACAACCTCACCGACGAAGCCGTCATTCTGAATGGGCAAGTCGTGCCGACCGTCGGCGGCGGAATCCTTCGAGAAGCCGATCCGATCCCGGCGGTCGCCGGAGGGCAGCCAAACGAGACCTGGGCACCCGGTAGCCTGGTCGCCGTGAATGAAGCGGGCGATTGGGCGGTTTCGGCGTCCGCGCGGATCAACGGCGTCGGCAACACGACCCGCGACATGATCGTCCTCAATGGGGAGATCGTCTTTGCCGATGGCGATACCGTCGACGGGCACACCCTGAGCGGCCTTCCCGCCCACCTCAGTCTCAACGACCGCGGCGACCTCGGTTTCGTTTGGGACAACAAAGCGTTCGTTAACGGCAGAATCGTTGCCCAGGTTGGTGACTTGATCGATAGCGATGGCGACTCGGTCGGCGACAAGACGCTGCTCAATCTCTTCGATGTCGATCTCACGAACCTCCCCTCGGGCGAAGGGGACGGCTCGCCCTTGACCTACCTCAAGGGACGCGTGACCGGCGGTTTGGAAGTCGTTCTGCGGAACGAGCGCCCGACCCTCACTGGCGACTACAACGGCGATGGCCTCGTCAACGCGGCGGACTACACGATCTGGCGAGACACCACCGGATCGCAGGCCCTGCTCGGCGCCGATGGCGACGAGAGCAACGTCGTTGACGCCGCCGACCGAACGGCCTGGGCGGACAACTACGGCGTGGCCACGGGTTCGTCCACCGCGGCGTCGGTCCCCGAGGCGACCGCCGCCGCCCTCCTGCTGCTGGCGACCGCCGGCGCAGCCATGAGGCGATCGCGGTAGCGTATCGTGATTCTTTGCCGCCTTTCTCGTGCGGCCGAGACGGCGAGTGTTCTGCGTTATGGTTTTGCCTAAATGGGTACCGCCCATGAAGGGCTAGACCATCCCCCTGGGGCTCGGGAGCTTCCTCGAAATCGCGGGGCGCCCCCGCCACCCGCTTGGGTGACTGCTCCTGAGCCGATCCTTGACGTGGGCTGCGCCCAGGCGGCCGCGCACGGGGGATCCCGTGGGCGATCGGATATCCGCCAGGATCCCGACAAGCGGGGTAGCTCAACCTCCGGCTGGCTGCGCCCTACACTAGCTAGGCCCGACTCAACGAAGCACGTCAACGATTGACTCCACGTGACCATCGACAACAACGAACGCGCTCGCACCACGCTCGCCCGGCTCGTCCCGCGTATCGCCGCGAGGTGCGCCGATCGCGCCGATTCCAACGAATGGGAGGCCTTCTCGCGGCGGCTGAATGCGCACTTCCCCGCTCTCTTCGAGCCGCTGTTCGGCCTTTACGGCGAGCACTACGACTTCTTCTACCACTGCGAAACGATCATCCAGACGATCGCCGACGCTTGGCTCGATCGCAGCAGCGAGCTGAGGGCCCTCGATGGCTTGCGTGAGAACGACCCGGCCTGGTTCCGCTCTCACCGGATGGTGGGGGCGACCTGCTACGTCGATAACTTCGCCGGTAACTTCGCGGGACTGGGCGAGCAGATCGCCTACCTGCGTGAGCTCGGGGTCACCTACCTGCACTTGATGCCGATCTTCCGTTCGCCGGACGGGGAGGACGATGGCGGATACGCGGTCAGTGACTACCGCGATGTCGATCCGGGGCTCGGCACGGTCGACGATCTCCGCGACCTCGCGACGCTCCTTCGGCAACACGGCATCTCGCTCGCGTTGGACTTCGTGCTCAACCACACCTCGGACGAGCACCCGTGGGCCCGCGCCGCGCTGGCGGGCGATGCGGAGTATCAGAACTACTACTTGATGTTCCCGAATCGGACCGAACCCGATCGGTACGAGCAACACCTCCAGGACGTCTTCCCGGACGACCACGAGGGGGCCTTCAGCTACCGCCCGCGGATCAAGCGGTGGGTCTGGACGACGTTCCATACGTACCAGTGGGACCTGAACTACGCGAACCCGGCCGTCCTCCGCCAGATGACCGAGGAGATGCTCTTCTTGGCGAACCTGGGCACCGAGGTCATCCGCATGGACGCGGTCGCGTTCCTGTGGAAGAAGATGGGGACGGACTGCCAGAACCTGCCCGAGGCCCACCTCGTCCTCAAAGCTCTCAGCGCAGCGGCGCGGATCGCCGCGCCGTCGGTCGCCCTCAAGAGCGAAGCGATCGTGCACCCGGACGAGGTGGCGAAGTACGTCGGCGCGGATGAGTGCCAGCTCTCTTACAACCCGCAGCTCATGGCCCTGATGTGGGACGCGTTGGCGACCCGCAAGACCGCGGCGTTGCGGACCGCCATGCAGAAGCGGTTCGCTCTTTCCGGCGACTGCGACTGGGTCAACTACGTCCGATGCCACGACGATATCGGTTGGGCGTTTTCCGACGACGATATCTTGGCCGCCGGGTTCGATCCACACAGCCACCGCCGGTTCCTGACCGACTTTTACACCGGCAGCCACGAGGGGAGTTTTAGCCGCGGTCTGAAGTTCCAGGAGAACCCAGAAACGGGCGACGCGCGGGTGTCCGGCATGACCGCGTCGCTCTGCGGGCTGGAGTACGCGTTGCAGAACAACGACGAGCATGAGGCCGAACTCGCGGTCCGGCGGGTCTTATTGCTGCACGGCATCGCGATCACGATCGGCGGCATGCCGCTGGTCTATCTCGGTGACGAGATCGCCATGTTGAACGATTACGGTTACCAAGACCACGAAGATAAGGCGGGCGATACCCGTTGGGTGCACCGGCCGCCGTTTGACTGGCAACGCAGCGAGCAGCGTCTCGACGAGACCTCACCCGTTGGCCAGATCCACCAGGGGCTCTTGCGGCTACTCCGCGTACGCACCCAGAACCCGGCGTTCGACCGTGCCGAGACCGAGTTCGTGGACCTCGGCAACGAGCACGTCTTCGCCTTCATCCGCAGCCGAGACGAGCACTCGGCCCTGGTCGTGGCCAGCTTCTCCGAGCGTCCTCAAAGCATCGAAGCCAAGCGGCTGCGGTCGCTCGGGCTGCGATCGACGGTTGTCGATATGTACGCGGGTGAGGTCATCACCGCCGGGCAACGGCTCGAACTCGATCCGTACCAGTTGCTGGTGCTCTCGACCCATTGAGTCGGGTCGCGGCTCAGACGAACTCGTAGTGCTTCAACCCTTCGAGGATGCCGGCGGCGTAGTGGGCTTCGGCGAAGTAGACCCGCGACGCCTTCGCCCGACGCAGCGAGCTCAGCTCCTCGTCGTGGTTGCCGACCACGATGCCGGCGGTCTTGCCTTGCAGCATGTCACGATCATTGCCGGAGTCGCCAGCGGTCGCGATATGCTCGATCGGGATGCCCCACTTGTCCGACAGGTACCGGACGGCCTTGCCCTTCGACGCCCGGTGGGGCAACAAGTCGAGGAAGGTCTGGTGCGAGAGAACGAGCGAATAGGCACTCTTGGTCGGAGCGAGGGCCTCACGGACCTTTCGGACCGCCGTATCAAGATCGATGTCGGCGTCGATATCGTAGCTGATCTTGAACTCTCGCTGCGCGTGGTCCCGCTCCTGGAGCTTCAGGAAGCTCAGCGACGATAACGCATCGCGCATCGCTTCGGGACGCCAGCGAGAACGCAGGCGGCTGGCCCAGCCCCGGTCCGGGACCAAGTCGTTCCCGTAATAGACCTCAGCGCCGACCGAACAGATCGCCACATCGATCTGGTCGATGCCTGCTTCTTGCAAGGCCTCCTTGGTCAACTCGATCGATCGCCCCGAGGCGATACCGAAGGCAACGCGGTCCCGGTGCGTGGCGATCACCTCGCGCAGTTGAGCGAGGGCGTCGTCGTCGCCGAGCAGCGTGTTGTCGATGTCAGTGATGAGGACGCGCTCGACCTTCTCGAGCCGCCTGCCGATCGCCGGCCGGGGCGGGGCATCGGTGCTGGCCGCCGCCGAGACCAGCGGCTTCAACGCGTCGACGAACCGCTCCGCATGCGTCGGCCATGCATATTGCTGCCGGACGCGGTTGATCCCGTTGCTCGACATCCGCTCCCAATCGGATTGGTCGGTCACGACATGGAGCAAGGCCGATGTCAGGGCTTCCGGATCGTTCACATCGACCAGTAGGCCGCTATCGCAGTTGGCGGCGATGTCTTGCGGTCCGCCATTCTCGGTGACGACAAACGGCAGGCCAACGGCCGACGATTCGATCGCCGTCAGCCCGAACAGCTCCGTGAAAGCCGTGTTAGCAAACACCCCGCCCGACCCCGCCGCCAAGCGGTAGAGCTCCGGCACATCGAACTCGGAGTCGTGGTTCTTCGGAATCGCCATCTTGCCGTAGAGGTTGTAGCGGTCCATCGCCAACAGCATATCGGTGAGGACTTGCTTCTCGTTCTCCTCCATCTGCCCAATGTCGTCGCGGATGCCGGCGAGGATGACTAGGTTGGCGATGGCCTGCAGCTCGTTGCTCTGCCCGTACGCGTCGATCAGCGCGCTGATGTTCTTCCGGCGATCCGGCCTGCAGAGGGCCAAGATCATCGGCCGGTCTTGGACGAAGTGGAAACGGGCCAGCTCATTGGCCATCCGCATGCGGGCCTGCTTGAACTGCTCGCTGATCTCGGCACCCGGCATCTCGTAGTCGTAGTGCGGGAAGAACCGCGTCAGGTCCGTGCCGGGGGGGATCACCTGGAAGTTGGTGTCGGGTCGGCCCGGGTAGAGGCCCCACTGCGACTTCTGCTCGTGGTGCGTGCTCGTCACGATCATGTCCGCCACGCCGAGGCAGTCTTGCTCGACGGCGATCCGCTGGTCGATCGACAGGACCTTGTTCGCTTGCTCGACGGTCCAGCCTTCGCTGCGGAGGTACTCAAGCTTCGGCTTGCCGAGCGAGTGCCCCGTGAAGACAAACGGGACCCCGAAGGCCGACGCCACCTCTTTCGCCACGAAGCCGGCGTCGGCGTAGTGCCCGTGCACGGCGTCGGGGGTCCGACCCTCCGACCGATTGAAAGCGATCATCGCGTCGACGTACTCATCGAGGTGCGGCCACAGCTTCTCTTTCGTGAGGTACCGTCCCCCGCCGCACGGGAGCCGCACCAAGCGGCAATTCGGCCCCAGCGACTCGATCGTCTCGGCGTAGCAGGGATCGAATCGCTTATCACGGATCCGGCGAGTGAAGAGATCGACCGAATCGACCTCCGGCCGTTCGGCTAAGCTCCTCGCCAACTCGAGCACATAGCGGATCTGCCCACCCGTGTCGGCGTCGCGCCCCATCTCGACATTCTTGCCGCGGATTAGTCCGTGAATGCTGATCAGCTGAAGATGCATCGGGTCGGTCGTCTCCTCAGTGGGCTGGATCGTTCGGACGGGCTCGACTCCCGCAACCGCTAACCCGCTTGCTATCGATCGGACTGGTCGCCGAGCTGCCAACTCGATCGTCGCGGGGTCAGCCAAACACCCCGCGTGTCACGATCTGTCTGGATTGAAGCCTTTCACCATGGTCGCTTAGGCATGACCATTGCAGTCAGCCGACCAAACCGCAATGGTCGTGCCCAACGCTCGGGCGTTGATTCAAGGCACCGATGATGGAATAACCCATTCTGACGGTGTCGCCTCATCGCTCAACCAACGAATCGGAGTTTCTGTGCCTCTCTCGCGAAAGACGGTCGTCGGCCTCGGCGAGTCCCTATTCGATTGCTACCCCGACCGAGTCGTGCTGGGCGGAGCGCCGGTCAATTTCGCCGTACACGCCAACGCGTTGCTCCGACCGTCGGGCAGATCGGCGGTGCCGCTCACACGGATCGGCTCCGACGACCTGGGCGAGCGTTTCCTCGCCGAGATGAAGGACCGCGGCGTCTCGACCGACCACGTCCAACGCGATCCGGTCGCCTCGACGGGTCGGGTCAACGTCACGCTGGACTCGGAAGGCTCGGCGACTTACGCGTTCGAGGAGGACAACGCCTGGGACCGCCTCGAATGGACGCCCGCGGTCGAAGAGCTCGCCGCGAACTGCGACGCGATCTGCTTCGGAACCCTCGCCCAGAGAAGCCCCGCAAGCCGCCAGACGATCCAACGCTTCCTCGAATCGGCTCCCAACGCCCACCGGGTCCTCGACATCAACCTACGCGATGGGCAGTACGATCGGCCGACCGTCGAAGCCGCTCTCCGACTCGCAACAACCGTCAAGCTGAACGCCGAGGAGCTCGACTACGTGGCGACCTCGTGCGATACCGATGACGAGGTTGCCACGAAAGCGAGGCAGGTCGCCAAGCAGTACCAGCTCGATCATGTCGCCGTGACCCTGGGGGCCGAAGGGAGCGGCCTACTGTACGCCGACCAGTGGTTTCAACTAGAGGCGACTGACACCCGGGAGGACCCGACCGCCCTCGTTGATACCGTCGGCGCAGGCGATGCCTTCTCGGCGGGGTTGGTGGTCGGCTTGCTGAAAGAACTCACGCCGCAAGACACCCTGAGCCTAGCCAACGGCCTGGGCGGCTACGTCGCAACCAAGCGAGGCGCCACCCCAACGCTCCCGAAGGAACTCTATGAAGCGTTCCTGTGACAAGCCCCGAGCCTGCAAGCTCAAAAGGCGATCAGGGAAGCCAACCCCGAAGCAATCCCAGCCCAACACGCAGAACCAGAATATAGGGCCGACCGATCTTCTCTCGGGGCCAATCCCAACCGTAAGAGATTCGACCTCGTCAACGCTCCGCGAATCACCGGAACGTCCAGCAAAAACAACCCGATGACGGAATCAGATTCATCGGGAAAGAAGGAGTGGGTGCGGCAGATCCGCCGTGACGGTAAGGCGGCGTGGAAGGAAGCGATCGGCTACCACCGACGCAGCCTAGGCGAAACGGCCATGAGCCGCTTCAAGATGACCTTCGGCGACCGCCTCAAGAACCGCGAACCGCCCAATCAGAGAACCGAAGTCGCCCCCCGAACCAAAATCCTCAACGCCTTCGCCGCACTCGGTTATGCCTCTCTCGCTCTGGACTTAGTCAGCAAGGCCGCATCGAGTTGATCGCCTTGCGAGTCACCATCGCCGTGACGACCCCGCCCAGGCCGATCGCGGCGGTCATCGTGTGCGTCGCCCGAGGTGCGATCAACCACTCGCCAGCCCTTCGTGCTGCGGCCGTAGAGCCGCTTCATGCCGACGCGCACCCCGCTCTCGTCGTGGAAAATCAACCGACGGGCGTCGGTTCGCTTCACGCGGCGGGCCCAACGCTCGTGTTCTGCCTCGACGTCTTCGCGGTGTTGCTCGCTAGCTTGGAAAGACTTCTTTTGAAAGAGAACCC
>CAYGUP010000015.1:0-71115 GCA_964353155.1 uncultured Planctomycetaceae bacterium
CCGCCGCGAGAGATTCGCGACGGCGTGGGCGAGTGGTTGTTCGGCTGCGATGTGTGCCAGGAGGTCTGCCCCTGGAATCGCCACGCCAAGGCCTCAAGCGAGCCCGCTTTCCAGCCCGTCGGTGGGATGAACCCCGTCGAGCTCTTTGAGCTGTTCGAACTTGACGACGATGGCTTCCGCCAACGCTTCCGCAAGACACCGCTCTGGCGATCGAAGCGTCGCGGCCTGCTGCGTAATGCCGCGATCGTGCTCGGTTCCACCAAGCCGGCGGGGGCCGAAACGCCTCTGATTGAAGGGCTCTACGATACGGAGCCCTTAGTGCGAGCGGCCTCGGCCTGGGCTCTGGGCGAACTCGGGCTGCCGGCCGCCAACGCCGCTCTAGCAGAAAGGCTCGCTGCTGAGACCGATGAAGGCGTTCTCGAGGAACTCAACGCCGCGTTGGCTGGTCGGGCAGACTAGTGGCGGCCCTTGGAGCGGCTGCTATCGCGGCGTTTTCGGGTTGCGATTCGGTCACGCAACTCGGCCGCCAGCTCGTACTGTTCTTGAGCGATCGCGTCGGCGAGTTGCTCGGCGAGCGAGGCTTCGAGGTCGTACTCGGACAAGATCGACCGACGCAACTCGTTGAGGCGTTCGGCGAAATCGAAGCCATCTTCGCCCAACTCGTCGTCAATCAAAGCCGAGAGGTCGGCGAGCGACTCTTGCAAGGAGGTGAGACCTTGATCGATCGCCAGGACCGCTCCTTCGGGATCGGTCCGTTGCAATTCTGCCAGGGCCGAGGCTTGGGTCCGGTGGAACAGGACGAACGGGCGGTACTGTTCGTGGTCTTCGATCCAGTCGTCGTCGGGGGCGAACGCCGAGCTGAAATCCATCAACGCGAGCGTGTGGTCCGCATCGGCCACGACTTCGTCGAACTCACGCAACGCGAGCCAAGCGACCCGGCGGTGGTAGTACTGCACGAACTCGCGATCGATCTCGGTGCACCGATCGTCGTCCAGCTCGAAGCCCTCGCCGGAGAGGGCTTGTTCGGCACGGAGTGCCTCTAGGTAGGTATCCAGACCCTCGGGACGTGTCCCGTCGGGGCGGCCGGTGACCTCCATTTGGAGGACCCCCAGGTCGATCCGCAACTGCAAGACAGGCCGTCCATCGGCTCCGTGCGAGCGCCGAGCGGTCACCTCGCCGTGCGTGTAGGGCCAGTCACTTAGTAGTGAGTCCAAGTCTTGCTTTTTGGAACTCATAGATTGTTCTCGGTCCGGTCGTCGGGCAGCCGTCACGCCACGTGCGTATTGTACGCACCACCGACCATCCAGGGCGAGGCATCCCTGCCGAGTTTTCCGCGAGCCGATCGCTTCGCCATGGACCAATAACTACCGACGCCGCTCGTGAGCGGCGTTCGGCTCACCCCTCGCCACCCTCGTCCCAGAGGAGGGTTTCCTGGAGCAGGGCGATCTCGTCGCGGTCGTGCTGATCGACCTGATCGAGCAATTCGCGAATCGCCGCACAGGCGGACTCGAACCGTTCGGATTGCCACACGTTCTCGTCTTCGAGCTGCGGCGCAAGGCGATCAATCCGCTGGCGCAGGTCGCTGTGCTCCGCACGGAGGCGTCCCACGCGGATTTCCCAATTCGGCCGCTGATCGCCGACCGTGGGTAGGTAACCGCCCTCTTCCTCAAACTCCATCAACCGTTCGAGATGACGACAGAACGATCTCAGGGCGAAGCGGACACTCGAGCGTTTGCGGCCCTGGCTGATGCTGGGGGCACGCCAATCGACCATGACCCGCAGCGCTTCTTTGATATGCGAGAAGACACGCTGCTCGGCGGTGAGACCCGCCCCGACAAACCCTCCCGACTGCGACATTTCTCCGGCTACCATCACACTACCCTCCCTTCGGCTTTAAAGAGGTCTACCAACTGCGCCCGACTCCCTCATGGAGTCGCCCGACGCCTACAAATTCAACTCCGACGGTGACAAGCGAGTCGGCCCTCAATCAGGCTGGCTCGGATCTCCGATTCGTAAGGCACTCAAGCCCTCAGCCCACCAACGACGCTAAAAAGAGATAAGACAATGCCGAATAGGTGGCGTCGCTGGTGTTTGCTGTGTGGTCGGTATGAGCGTACGCAGTCTAACGCTCGGGTAAGCCGAATCAAAATAAATCTCGACCGGGCAAGACGGGCGGTTTGGGCTAAGTTGCCGTGCCGCAACGCCTTACGACTGATCCAGCGGGCCGTTTCGGTTGGCCTTCTTCGCCGAGTTCACCCGCTTCTCCTTCAGACGCCGCTCGTTGGAGCCACGGGTCCTGCGGGTGGGGCGTCGCTTCTTTGGCGGTCGAACGGCGGCGCTCACTATGGCCTTCAACCGCTGGAGGCAGTCGCCGACATTGCGGCCTTGCTCGCGATAGACATCGCTGGCGATGACCAGGTCGCCGTCGCGGGTGAGTCGGTTGCTCACCGAAGCGAGGAGCCGTTCTAAGACCGCGGGCGGAAGGGCGGCAGTCTCGGCGGGTCGCCAGCGGAGGACGGCCTTGGTGTTGAGCTTATTGACGTTCTGGCCGCCCGGCCCGGCGCTACGAGCGAAGGTGAAGTGCAACTCGCTCCGCGGGATCGAGAGCCGCTCGTTGATGATCAGGTCGCGTTGCACGCGGGGTCGCCGGTTGGAGTCGATTGTCGGGGTGGGACGCGTTGATCGCGATCGGCTGGCTCAGTTCGGTCACGGCCTTGAGCGACTGTGCCAGGAGTTCATGGTAGTCGCTCGCCTCGATTTCGGGGCCGAGGAGCTTGATATCGAAGGAGCCGTCGTAGCCGGCGCCGGCCAGTGTGCCGAGCGTGGTCGCCAGCGGGGCGGTGCCTTCGCCGAGCGGGACACGGGCCAGGTCGATCCCGCGTGGCTCGACATAATCGCCAACGTGGACGACCGCCAAGTGCGGAATAAGTTCGCCCAGGCGGTCCGCGTCCCAGCCTTCGAGCGGGAAATGGTAAGTGTCCAGGGAGATCTTGAGCGAGTCCGATCGATGCTTCTCGACCAACCGCAACGCGGATTCGAGGCTCGTCAGGCAGGTCCACTCGCCCGCACACTGCGGATGCATCGGCTCCAGGGCGATCGGCACGCCGTGCTCTTCGGCGATGGGCAGGAGCTTGTCGAGGGCGGAACTCACCAAGCGATCGCTGTGGCGGTTGGTGTGCCCGTTGCGGCCGCCGGTGTACAGGATGAGGCTCTCGGCTTGCAGCTCCGCCGACAGGACGATCGCCTCGCGAGCCATGGCGACGTTCTCGGCGGGGGTCGCCGCGTCAGCTCCCGTGAAGCCTCCGACCCACGAGACACTCGAAACACCGAGGCCGGATTCTTGAAGCAACTCGATCGCCCGTTCGGGCCCGAAGTCGAAGAGCTTGCGGAGCCAGACCCCAACGGAGTCGTAACCGGCTTTGGAAATATGAAGGAGATCTTCATCAAACGACCAACGGTAGGTCGTCTGCTCGTTCATCGAGTAGCGCGGCATGGCCTGCTCCGTAGCCGGAAGTCACAACAGGACGCGGCCTGTCGCGTAGCGGTGCGTGGAGTATGCACGAGTTCTTGAGGACGCGTAAACCTTGCTAGCAACGAGGTTTTCGACCGACTGCGCGAAGAAGCAAGCAAATCAGACGCATAAGTTGCTTTACCAGCGTCGAAAGCAAGGCATAATCGCCATTGGAAAGAGAAGTCCCCCGCGAGGGGCACCTCGGATGGCAACCGAACGATCCGGACCGCCGTCGAGCCCCGCCGCTACGCCCGCCCTGACAGTATGCCCACCACCGTGTTGCTGGCTGACGACCACCCGGTCGTCCGAGCCGGACTCCGTTCTTGGTTCGCTGGTTCGTCGATCGAAATCGTCGGCGAGGCAGAGGACGGAGACCAGGCCGTTAATTTGACCCACGAGCTCCGCCCGCAGGTGCTGTTGCTGGAGGTCTTGCTCCCGCACACTGACGGGCTCCAGGCCCTGGCACGGTTGCGTGAGGGCGAGGTCTCGGTTCCTGTGCTGTATTACACGGCCCACGGCAATCCGACGTATGCCGCGCGGGCCTCGGCGTTGGGGGCGGCCGGTTTCCTGCCGAAATCGACCGATCGCCAGACGCTCACCGAAGCGATCAACACCCTCGCCGCCGGCGGCACGTGTTGGCCGGCTCATTTGGTGAGGCGTTTGACGGGGTCTCTATCAACCAACACCGGTGAGCTGGGCATCCCGACGCCCCTGACCACGCGCGAGAACGAGGTGCTCAAGCAGCTGGCGTTCGGACTCAGCAACAAAGAGATCGCCGCCGCGTTGGGGATCAGCTACGAGACGGTCAAGGAGCACGTGCAGCATATCTTGCGCAAGCTGAACGTAGCCGATCGGACGCAGGCCGCCGTTTGGGCGGTGCGTAAAGGGCTGGCCTGACACCCGTCGGTTGCTTGCTTCTGCCTCGGTAGGCAACGATCAATACGCCGGGACGACATAGACCGGGGCGGGCCGGTATCGGACGCGTGTTACGGTGCCACCGAGGAAAGGGCGGTACCGCGTGGTCACGACCGGGGCCGCGGGGGCGACAACGACCGGGGCGGGCGCTACCACCACCGAACGATAGGCAACCACTGGCACGGGCCTAAGGGCCACGGTCGGCACCGGCGCGACGTACGCTGGCGTCGGGGCGTAGCCGGCGATGTAGACGTACTGGGCTTCGGCTTGGTCATGGATCGCGAAGCAAGCCGCGATCGCCGCGAACGCAGTCAAGACGGAACGCATGAGATGGCTTCCTGGTGTGTTGGGGCTCGGCATCGGGAACGGATGCAACTCGCTGGTTCAATTGTACTTTCTCGCTGGGCGGCAAGTCAGCTTTCGGGACGCGAATCGCGTGCCCATTGCTCGTCCGGTCTATCGGGCCGCTCGGCGGGGCTGTGGTCGCACGCTTGCCAAGCCGCCATCGACCGCGAACACCTCGCCGGTCGCCCAGCCGTTGGTCGGATCGAGCAGCCACTGCATCATGGCGGCGACATCGCTGGGCTCGCCGAGCCGGCCCGCCGCGTGCATTCCCTCAGAAGCGGCCGCGGATGATTGGTTGCCCCAAATCTTCTCGGTGAGTGGTGTCTTCACGAGCCCCGGCGCGACGGCGTTGACCCGGATCCCGTTGCTGGCGTAGGTGGCGGCGGCCGAGCGAGCCAAACCGATCACCCCGGCCTTGGCGGCGGCGATGGCCTCGTGGTTGGCGAGTCCGGTGCGGCCGGCGGCCGATGAGACGAGCACAACCGAGCCCCCCGACACGCCCGCCGGGCCGGGCTTACGCATCGTCTTGGCGGCGGCTCGGACGGCGGCGAACGCGGTGGTCAGGTTGGCGGCGATCGTCGCCTGCCAGTCTTCCGGCGAGGTGAGGTGGGCCGGTTTGAGCATCAGCGAGCCGACGCAGTTTGCCACGCCGTCGAGGCGGCCAAAGCTCGTGAGGGCTTCCTCGGCGGCGGCTTCCACGGCCGCGGTATCGGTCGCATCGAGAACCAGATAAGGCTGGCCGAGGGCGTTCGCCAGGGCGGCCAACTGCTCTTCGTTGCGTCCCGCCAGGAGGACTCGGGCGCCTTCGGCGACGAGCCGTTTCGAGAGCTCGCTGCCGATCCCACCACTGGCTCCGAGGATGAGGTGACCGGTCCCTTGAAATGATGACATAGGCGACAGCTAGATTGGCTACGAGTTGTTGACGGCGATTTCTCAGGCCTGTGTGCGTCCAGATCCACGCAGGCAGCGAATTCTTTGATGCTTGCCCGATAACGACAACGGCTTGTAGAACAATTCGTGGTTCGTTGTCGTACACGTTGGATCGGTGGCGGCCAGCTTGCTCGCCGGTGGTTCAATCGCCTGATTTAGGGGCGGTTTAGCGGTTGCCGCTCGGCTGATCGCTCCTAAACAACATCAGACGCTCAAAGCTTCAGTTCGGCCGACGCGATCGTCGCCGGCTTTTATCGCGAAAACAAAGAAAAAGGATTCCTGCCATGAAGTTCCTCTCAATCGCCGCTGCGGTTGCCGTTGCTGCCGCCTCGACCGCTTACGCCTGCGACACCTGCGGTTGCAAGGACGCCAAGCACGACCACGCCACCGCCGGGGCTGATCACAAGCACGACATCGTCGACACCGCCGTGGAGGCCGAAGGCTTCACCACGCTGGTCGCCGCAGTAAAGGCCGCTGGTCTGGTCGATGTGCTGAAGGGGGATGGCCCGTTCACCGTCTTTGCTCCCAACGATGAGGCCTTCGCCAAGGTCGATAAGGAAACGATCGCTTCGCTGCTGAAGCCCGAGAACAAAGAGAAGCTGACCGCGATCCTGACCTACCACGTGGTCCCCGGTAAGGTCCTCGCCAAGGATGTGGTCGGTCTCACCTCGGCCGAGACGGTCAACGGCAAGAAGGCTGCCATCAGCGTTTCGGGTGGTGAAGTCTCGGTCGCTGGCGCCAAGGTCATCGCGACCGACATCGAGTGCACCAACGGCGTGATCCACGTGATCGACTCGGTCATGATGCCGTAGTTTTGACTGCTGACTAGCTTAGAATCTGCCGGCCCCCGACAGCTTTGTCGGGGGCCGGTTTTTTTGAATCCCGGTTCGATTGCAGCGATGACGATAGCCAGCAACGTCCCTGACTTACGCCTCCGCTCAGGCCATCGCGGTCGCACCGCTGAGGTTGCCGAAGGTGGCGACTATGTTCTGTACTGGATGACGGCGTTCCGACGGCCGCGTTGGAACTTCGCGTTGGAGCGGGCGATCGATTGGTGCCGCGCACTCGATAAACCGCTCGTGGTGTTCGAGGCGTTGCGGGTTGACTACCAATGGGCCAGCGATCGGTTTCATGCCTTCGTCGCGCAAGGCATGCACGACAACGCCGAGGCATTCTCCGGCAGCAACTGTGTCGCTTATTATCCCTACCTGGAATCAGAGAAGGGGGCCGGATCGGGCCTCTTGGCGGCGCTGGCCAATTGGGCCGCTGTGGTTGTCGGCGACGATTTTCCAAGCTTCTTCCTACCGGCCCAAGCACGAGCCGCCGCGAGGGCGATCCCGAGCCGATACGAGCTCGTTGATTCCAATGGCTTGTACCCTATGCGAGACACCGAGAAGGTCTTCTCTCGCGCGTTCGACTTCCGCCGGCACTTGCAAAAGAGCCTGCTCCCGCACCTCAGCGAGACCCCGAAGCCTGCGCCGCTGCAGGGCGCGAAGCTGCCCTCCGCCCAGGGCTTGCTGGAGGGGGTGCAGAAGAAATGGAACCCGGTGAGTGAATCGGATCTGGCCGATCCGTCCGGGTTGATTGCGTCTTTGCCGATCGACCATTCGGTGCCGCCGGTAGAGGGCGAGCCGGGCGGCTTCTTGGCCGCAGGCGAAGCCCTCGATCGCTTCATCGCCAAGCGACTCGATAACTACGACGAGCGGAACCAACCGGAGTCCGAGGCGGCGAGTGAGCTGTCGGCTTACCTGCACTTCGGGAATATCTCGGCCCACGAGGTTTTCGATCGTGTTATCGAGCGAGAGAGCTGGACACCCGACAAGACGGCCGAGAAGGCCAAGGGGAGCAGCGAAGGGTGGTGGGGCATGTCGCCTGTCGCCGAGGGCTTTCTCGACGAGCTGATCACTTGGCGGGAGATCGGTTTCAACATGACCAGCAAGCGGCGTGACTACGACCGCTACGGATCGTTGCCCGACTGGGCCAAGAAGTCGCTCGCCGAGCACGAAAGCGACAAACGCGAGCACGTTTACACGCTCGAGCAGTTCGAGCAGGCCCAGACCCACAACGACCTCTGGAACGCGGCTCAGCGGCAGCTCGTTCGCGAGGGGCGGATCCACAACTACCTGCGGATGCTGTGGGGCAAGAAGATCCTCCACTGGAGCGAGTCACCGCGAGCGGCGCTCGACATCATGATCGAGTTGAACAACAAGTACGCGTTGGATGGCCGCAACCCGAACAGCTACTCCGGCATCTTCTGGGTGCTCGGCCGCTACGATCGGGCGTGGGGGCCGGAGCGAGAGATCTTCGGGAAGATTCGCTACATGACCGCTGATAACACGGCGCGCAAGGTGCGGGTGAAGGACTACGTCAAGCGCTACGCCGCCGATGGCGAGCGGACGCTCTTCTAGGCAAGCACGGCATCTCTCGGCGGTATAGCATGGCGACGACCCGAACCCTGGCGTTGGTCCTCGGCGATCAACTCGACCGCGAATCCGCCCTATGGGATGGCTTCGATCCTGAGCAGGACGTCGTCTGGATGGCGGAGGTTGCCGAGGAATCGACACACGTTTGGGCCCACAAGGTGCGTATCGCGTTCTTCTTGGCGGCGATGCGACACTTCCGTGACGATCTGATCGAGCGAGGCTACCGCGTCGACTATCGAGAGTTGCCGGGCAAGTCCGATGGCCGCACCAAGGTGGGGGGAGAGGAGACCCTGGCGGCTGCTTTGCACGACGCGATCGATCGGCTCAAGCCCGAGCGGCTGGCGATCGTCCATCCGGGCGAGTGGCGTGTGCGGGATGCGATACGGGCGGTCGCCGAAGAGGCCGGGTTGGAACTCGAAGAGCTTGACGACACGCACTTCTATACGACGCCCGAAGACTTCGCCGAGCACGCGAAGGGTCGGAAGCAGGTTCGGCTCGAGTACTTCTACCGCGAGCTGCGCAAACGCTTCGAAGTGCTGATGGAAGACGGCGATCCGACCGGCGGGGCGTGGAACTTCGATAAAGAGAATCGGGGCTCGTTCGGGAAGAACGGCCCGGGCGACCTGCGTTCGCCGCGATCCTCCAACCCGGATGAAACAACGCAGGCCGTTCTGGATCTCGTGAACGAGCGATTCGCCGAGCACCCGGGCTCATTGGAGCGATTCGATTGGCCGGTGACGGTCGGTGATGCGCGTCGGGCGTTGACCGACTTCATCAAGCACCGTTTGCCGGACTTCGGCAACTATCAGGACGCCATCTGGGAGGGCGAGCCGTGGCTCTACCACTCTCGGCTCTCCGCGGCGATGAACCTGAAGCTGCTGAACCCGCGCGAGGTTGTCGATGCGGCCGTCGAGGCGTATCACGCCGGCGACGCACAGATCAACGCCGTCGAAGGCTTCGTTCGGCAGATCCTTGGCTGGCGCGAGTACGTCCGCGGCATCTACTGGAACCACATGCCGGAGTATCTCGACCGCAATGCCCTAGAGGCCGATCAGCCGCTGCCCGATTTCTATTGGACCGGCGATACGGAGATGGCTTGCCTGCGTGACGCGATCGGACAAACCCTGGAGTACGGCTACGCCCATCACATCCAGCGGCTGATGGTCACCGGCTTGTTCTCGATGCTGCTTGGGGTCGATCCACGCCGCGTGCACGAGTGGTACTTGGCGGTTTATATCGATGCGGTCGAGTGGGTCGAGCTGCCGAACACGCTCGGCATGTCGCAGTACGGCGATGGCGGCCTGATGGCGAGCAAGCCGTACTGTGCGACCGGCAAGTATATCTCGCGGATGAGCAACCATTGCAAAGGATGCCGCTACGATCCGGGTAAAGCCATCGGCGAAGACGCTTGCCCCTTCACGACCCTCTACTGGGACTTCCTCGCCCGCCATCGCGAACGGCTCCGCGGGAACAATCGGATGGCGATGCAACTCAAGAACGTGGATCGTAAAGACCCCGAAGAACTCATCGCGATCCGTCGGCAAGCCGACGAGCTACGCGAGCGATTCGCCTCCCAGGCAGGGGCATTGCGGGACGCATGATGCTTATGCTGAAACGGCATCACCCGCGGCCTTGTTTGGCGGCCCGCCGGCTCTAAACTGTGCCGTATCCCACCTCCCCATTCCCGCCTGCAGGAAGTCCCGCCGATGAGTGTCCTGGTTCAAAAAGAAGCCCCCGATTTCACCGCCCAAGCCGTGATGCCGGACGGCCAGTTTAAAGAAGTCAAGTTGTCCGATTACCGAGGCAAGCCGGTTGTCCTGTTCTTCTGGCCGCTCGACTTCACCTTCGTCTGCCCAACCGAGATCATCGCGTTCTCGGATCGCGCCGCGGAGTTCGAGGCCCTGGGCGTGCAGATCCTGGGCGTATCGATCGACAGCCACTTCACGCACCTCGCCTGGACCAACACGCCGCGCGATCAGGGCGGCATCGGCAAGACAACCTACCCGCTGGTGGCCGACCTCAACAAGAAGATCAGCGAGTCGTACGACGTGCTGCTCGACGGCGGTGTGGCCCTGCGTGGCCTGTTCCTGATCGACGCCGAGGGCATTGTGCGCCACCAAGTGGTCAACGACCTGCCCCTCGGCCGCAGTGTCGATGAGGCCCTCCGGATGGTTCAGGCACTACAATTCTTTGAGAAGAACGGCGAGGTCTGCCCGGCCAACTGGAAGGAAGGCGCGGCGACCATCAAGCCGGATGTCGAGAACAGCAAGTCGTTCTTCGAGAACGAGTACGCCAGCAAGGCGTAGTGTCGAGAGCCGCACTTCCGACACGAACCCGCCCGTCGGAGCTTCGACGGGCGGGTTCGTTTTTGGTAGGTTGTCTAGCTCTACTAGCCTCCTACAGTGTGCTGATCGCAAGCAGTCGCTTTGGCCGGGCTTCCGAGTGCAAGCCGCGATGCCTCTCGCTTCCGACGTGACTACCCAATTGACGGACGCCTCGCCAGTCGAGAGGCGGGCATCCCAAACACACGGAGACGCCGGTATGGCAGTGGCATTCGAGACAGGCAGCAACACCAACGGTCACAAGAACGGCCACAACCGCCTTGATGCGGTAAGCCGACCCGCCGAAGCAGTTCCCCCGATGGACGAAAGCAATCCCGTTGACCTTGAGGCGATCAAGGGAGCCGTCCGCACGATCCTCAAAGCGGTCGGCGAAGACCCGGACCGCGACGGCTTGCTCGAGACGCCACGCCGTGTGGCGAAGATGTACGCCGAGATGTTCGAGGGCCTCCACAAGGACCCGGCAAAGCACCTCGAAGTCACCTTCCCCGAAGAATACAACGAGCTAGTCCTCGTCCGTGATATCCCGTTCACGAGCATGTGCGAGCACCACCTGCTGCCGTTCACCGGTGTGGCCCACGTCGGTTACCTGCCGAACGGTTGTGTCACGGGGTTGAGCAAGCTGGCCCGCGTCGTCGAAGAGGTCGCCCGGCGCCCGCAGGTGCAGGAGCGGATGACCCAAACGATCGCCGACATGATCGAGGAGCGTCTGGATTCCGCCGGTGTGGTCGTGGTGCTACGGGCGGAGCACTCGTGCATGTCGATCCGGGGCGTCAAGAAGCACGGCAGCAGCACGGTCACCAGCGCCTTGCGTGGCGTCTTCAAGACGAATCAGGCCAGCCGCGCCGAAGTCATGTCGTTGATCAACAACGGCTGATTCGACTGGCGGATTCTAGGGGTGAAGCGGGGGCGGTGAAGCAGGACAGGGTTTAGTGGCGAGCCTCAAGGGCTGCCTCTACCCCTCCCGTTTCCGCGTTGTTGTTGCACGCTTAGAATCTTAATGATCTTAGACCCCATGCCTTGGCACCAACCAACCGCTGCATCGTGATTATTCAGAAAGAGTACAAGTTCTACGCGGCTCATCGCAACGAAGAGCTGGCCGACAAGTGCCACAACTTGCACGGCCACCGGTACGGTCTGGTTTGTCACTTTGAGGTCGAGCGAACCGGGGCGTTGACGACGCTGTTTGGCGATTTTGACGCAAAGATCGAGCCGCATCTGAAGGCGAATTACGACCACGGGATGCTGATCAACCGCACCGATCCGCTCTTTGAGACTCTTAAAGACCACGAGCGTCGCACCGGCGAGACGTTTCGCTTTAAGGTGTTCGATGCCCCCACGACGGTTGAGAACCTCGCCTTCACGCTGTTCAGCGAGATCACCGAGATGGGATTCCGGCTCGCCCATATCGAGGTGCGTGAGACCGACTCCTCGGTCATCACTTACACCCGTGAGGATTGGATCGCCGACAACCGCGACGCCTCGCGTCTGACGGGCGACAATGCGACCGATACGCCGACCGCTGCGGCCGAATGAGTCGATTGGCTCCGCTGGTGGCTGGGGTGGATGGCTGTCCGGCGGGCTGGGTCGCGGTCATTGGCCGAGCGAAATCCCCCGTCCTTTGGCTGGCTGTTGGTCCGACCCTCGAATGGTTGATGCACCTGCATCCGCGCGTCGAGTCGTGGGCCATCGATATCCCGATCGGCTTGGCGGAAGATGGGCCGCGAGAGGCCGATGCGCTTGCGAGGAAGCAACTCGGCCCGAAGCGGTCTTCGAGTGTCTTCCCCACCCCGCCACGGGTCGTCGTGGAGTATGTCGCCAACGGCGGGGACGACTATGTCGAGGCCTGCCGACTCGCCGCCGACGCGACCGGCAAGAAGATCTCGAAGCAAGCTTGGTACATCACGCCGAAGATCGCCGAGACGCGGCGTCGGCTTGTTAGCGACCGACGTGCCCGCAGTCGAACCTTCGAGACCCATCCGGAACTCTGCTTCGCTCGCCTGGCAGACGGGCATGCTCTCGCCGAACCCAAAAAGTCGCTCGCCGGCGAGAGGCGGCGTCGCTCACTGCTGGCTCGCGTCTTCGGTGCGGAGTGCATTGAGCGGTTGGTCGCCCAGACCGAGAGCACGCGGGGCGTCGCCATCGATGACACGCTCGACGCGATGGCCTGCTGGACCGCCGCGGCCCGAGCCGTTGCCAAGCAATCAGCCTCGGTCCCGATCGATCCACCAAGCGATAAAGACGGCCTGCCGATGGCCATCCGATGGTGAGTGATGCCGAGCGGTCTTCTGACGATCATCGCTACTAAGAGGCACGGCAGTCGCTATTCGGCAGCAAGCCCCACAGCCGCCTCGGCCGCATAGTCGGGGCGTTCTGAGGCGGAGTCTAGGGCTCGGCTCCAACGGACTCGGCCCTCACGGATCAAGGCGAGCCCGCCGAGCTGAAAACCATCCCCCTCGAGCTTGCCTACGCCGTGGCCCTTTAAGAGGCAGGCACTCGCACCCCGTGTCAGCTCTTTCCAGCCGAAGAGTTGGCTGAGCTTGCCGTGGGGCAGGCCAAGCTCGCGATACAATCGGAGTTGTGGGTCGGCGACATGAGGCGTGTCGGCGAGGTCGTAGTCGGCTCGCTTGGATTCAATAGCGTTGTCGCCCTCGCCCATATGGACGATCGTTAGTTGTGCTCCAAGATCGGCGATCCGGGGCGCGGCAAGCCTGAGGTCGGCCAACGCTTCCCGATGGAATGTGCAGCCCGCGTGTCGCAAGAGGACCGCGAAGACGGGGCGTTCGGCGGAGAGCTCCGCGAGCGACACGCCGCGATCAGTCTCTAAGTCCTCGATCGCCGACGAATTCTCATGGCGGGGCGATTCTTCGATCGTTGCGTTTTGCTTGAAAGCTGCCCAGAGGATGGCTCCGAAGGGGAGCCACCAGATCAAATCATTGGTGAGGATGGTCGCCCCGAAAGCGACCGGGAGCGTCCCTTTGACCAGTGCCCCAAGGAAACCAATCGGCCCGAAAACTTTGCCGAGAAGACCAACCAGAACGATTGGCCAGTGGCGGATTGGATGGAACGCCGCGAGCGCGTAGCCGATCCCGTAGACGCCGACGATCATCCCGATGCATTGCCATAGCTCGGGGTAGCGGGGCGGCGGCATGCCGACCGCCTTGAAAAGCAGGTTCGGCGCAGCGATAGCGGCCACGCCCCACACCAAGTTGTAGACCCCAGCCACCAACAGAACGGGCTTCATCCAGCACCGCTCGTAGCGACGTTCCCCGCGGGCGGTTTCCGTCATCAGCTAAGCAAGCCTTCCAAACGGTACTCGGGTGCCCATTCACGCAGCTTGTCGAGGGCACGGTTGGCGAGTTGACGAACGCGTTCCTTGGAAATGCCGAGCCGTTCGCCGAGCTGGCTATACGAAGAACGCTTGCCGCTTTCGTCCAGACCGAACCGGTAGGTCATAATAAACTGCTCGCGCTCGTCGAGCTGGCTGATCATCTCTTGGAGCGATCCGGCCAAGTGATTCCAGCCGCTCTCGGTCATCTCGTCTGGGTCACGCTCTTCGTCGGCACAGCCGGAGAGGTACTCGTTGGTGCCGGTGGTGAATCGCTGGTAATCCTTCTTGCGACCCATGACCAACCTGTACAGATCGCGCCGGACAGCGCAGGTGCCATAGGTGCTGAAGCGGTAGCCGCGGCTGTAGTCGAACTTCTCGACCGCGTGCATCAACGAGGCGATCCCTTGGCTTAGCAAGTCGTCAAACCCGTTGCGGCCGTCGGCGAACTTGCGGGCGATCGACATGACCAGCCGCGTGTTCGCCTGGATGATGTAGTTGCGGAGTCGCTCGGCACGACGGGCGTAGTCCTCGGCTTCGCGGACCTTGGCGACATCTGGCTTGGTGCGTGATAGCCGAGCCCGCAGGGCGTTGACTCGGTACTTGCAGAAGTTCATCCGGCGGAACAGCTCTTGCTCCTCGGCCGGCGTGAGCAGCGGGGTGGCACACATCCGACCCAGGTGCGACGGCAATCCCGCCGACAGCGGATGAGCCGTGTTCGACTCGGCCAGTTCCACGCCACGGACCAAGTCTGACAGCTCATCAACGTTGTCACGACGGCCGACAAAGCTGTCGTTGCCGATGAAGTCGACTTCGAGCTCAAGGACCCGCTTCGCTCGTTGAACGAGTTGGGCGTTGGATTTTGGTTTGCGGGTTGCCGTGGCCGCCGGCTTGGTCGTGCGGCTCGCTTTCCGCTTCGGCGTGGTCGGGGCGGTTGCTGAACGTCGTGTCGGTCGGGTCGCAGCGTTCATCGGCGAGAGTCCTTCGTAGGCAGCGAATGGCTTATTCTTTGCAGTCGCAAAATCACGTTCGATGCGACTAGTCAGTTGTGGATACGACGTTTGTGATGATTCGGATGCGTTTAAAACGTTCAAATCGTTCATCGATAAGTTATCGGCCCCAGGGCGCCTGGGCAACTGAAAAACGTTCAATTCATCCAAAACGTTCAAAAAGTCGATGCACTGCGTTGAGGCCTCGGTGGTCGTGGTAAAAACGGCAAGTGCAACTGCGAAAAAACGGCTACCCACCCCTATGCCGGCGGCTACAGTCGCTAAGCGAGCACTCGAACTGGACTCGTGTCGTCCCGCTGACCCTCAAGCCGGTATGAAGGAACTCTTAAGCCCCAAACAGGTTGCGACGTCGATAGGCGTCAGCGAGTCGTCTCTGAAGCGATGGTGCGACCAGGGTGTCATCGCTACCGAGCGAACGCCGGGCGGCCACCGGCGGATCCGCATCGGCGAAGTCATTCGTTTCTTGCGGGAGCAGCAGCACCCGATTGTTCGTCCGGAGGTGTTAGGTCTGCCGGTTGGTACCGGCCAGGGCCCGAGGACGATCAACAAGGCAAGCGATGCTCTGCTCGAAGCCTTGGAGAAGGGCGATCACGAACAGAGTCGGCGGTTGGTGATTGATCTGTTCCTCTCAGGGAACAGCCTGACCCGAATCTGCGACGAGTTGGTCGCTCCTTCGTTGCACGCCATCGGACAAGGGTGGGAGTGCGGCCGTGTTGAGATCTTCCAGGAGCACCAAGCCTGCGAGATGATCAATCGGGCGCTCTATGACTTGCGAGGCATCCTGCCGCCCGCGGAACCGGCGGCACCAGTCGCCATCGGCGGGACGCCCCCCGGCGACAACTACCGGCTAGCGACCCTGATGGTCGAATTGGCCCTGGTTGATTCTGGTTGGAACGCGGTTTCGCTGGGTAGTTCCTTGCCCTTCGGCACGATGGCCGCGGCGGCACAACACCACGAGCCCGACCTCTTTTGGTTGAGCTTCTCGCATGTGGCTGACGAAGAAGCCACGCGGCAAGAGTTCGAGGAGTTCCTCCAAGCCACTCCCGCGAGCATGAAGGTCGTCATCGGTGGTCAGCGGGTCGGCGGCGCCCTGAATCAACTGGCCGATGGGGATCGGGTGCATTCTTGCAGCGATCTGAGCACCTTGAAGTCGACGATCAGCGGCTTCCGCCCGACGGCCTAGTCGCTCGATCCGTTCGCGACGCACGCCGACTCGCGATGGGATAATGGTTAGACCCCCTAGCCACCGGCCTAGCTTGTCGAGACGATTCACGGTCTCAGTTCTCACGCCGCGACAAGAGGCGGCATTTGTAGGCACAAAGAAGGCTCTCGCTATGTCGCTGCTCGTGGTTGGATCGGTCGCCATTGATAACGTGGAAACGCCGGCAGAACGCCGTGACGACCTGCTCGGCGGCTCGGCGACACACTTCTCTTACGCCGCCAGTTTCTTCTCGCCGGTCCGCTTGGTCGGCGTGGTAGGCGGTGATTTTCCGGAGCACCACACCGAGGGGCTCAAGAGCCGGGGCGTCGATACGACGGGGCTCGAGCGGAAGGAGGACGGCAAAACGTTCTGTTGGACCGGCCGTTACCTCGAGAATATGAACGACCGCGAGACGCTCGACGTGCAGTTGAATGTCTTCGGCGAATTCGATCCGGTCGTGCCGCAGGCTTTCCAGGACGCACGCCTCGTCTTCCTCGCCAACGCCGTCCCGGCGGTGCAATCCAAGGTCCTATCGCAAGCACCGGACCGGCAGTTGGTCGTCGCCGACACGATGGACTTGTGGATCCAGACGCAGCGAGAAGACCTCGACGCGTTGCTGAAAAACCTCGATGGGCTCCTGCTCAACGACAGCGAGGCCAAACTCCTCACCGGGCAGCACAACCTCGTTTCGGCTGGCGAGGCCGTCCTCGATATGGGACCGAAGTTCGCCATCGTCAAGAAGGGCGAGCACGGTGCGATGTACTTCGGCCGAGATGACAAGGGCAACCCCGAGGTTCATATCCTGCCCGCGTACCCAACCCGCGAAGTCATCGACCCGACCGGCGCCGGCGACAGCTTCGCAGGGGGCTTGATGGGCTATCTCGCGGAGGCCGGCAAGCACGACGCGAAGACCTTCAAGAACGCCATGGCATATGGCACCGTTGTCGCGAGCTTCAATGTAGAGGGCTTCGGCGTCGAGCGTGTTTCAGGACTGACCCGCGAGGCAATCGACGAGCGATTCGAGTCGTACAAGACCATGCTGAGCTTCTAGACGCCGAGCCCGTCAAGCCGATCCAGGTTTCGTAGCTCACAAGGCAGTTGCATGGCCAAGACAAGAACCTTCGTTGCCATCCAGGCCGACGATAGCCTACGCCGTCGCGCGGGCGGGGTGAGCGACCGTCTTCGGCCCTACGCGAAGCGCGCCCGCTGGGTGGAAGAAGACAACCTCCACATGACCCTGTTCTTCCTCGGCGATCTGGGTGACGCCGAGGTCGCCGAGGTCTGTAGCCGAACCGAGTGGGCCGCCCGAGCCAACGAGCCGTTCTCGATGCGCGTGGCGGGCGTCGGGGCCTTCCCCGCTATCGAGCGACCTCGGGCCCTGTGGCTGGGCGTCTCCGAGGGAGACGAGCCGGTTCGTCGCCTCCAATCCGACCTGGAGGAGGCCCTCGCCGATCTGGCCCAGCGTGGCGAGAACCGCGGTTTTGTGCCGCATTGGACCCTCGCCAGGCTCGGGAAACGCGAGAACGTCTCGCCTCATCTGCCAGAGGTCATCGCCAGCCTAGCGGACCATGAGGCGGGCGAAATCGGGGTTTCAGAGGTGGTTGTCATGGCAAGTGAGCTGCGGCCGGAAGGGCCTGAGTATTATGCTTTGGCCCGCTGTGGGTTGGGTCTGGGGTGATCGAGGCCTCAAATCTGTGGGAAAACTATTGCGTGAACACCCGAACACCGATAAGGTGTTCTGGCGTACACTGCCTGTGGGCGGATGTCGTTCTGCTTTATTGGAACGTCGGTCCGCTTGTTTTCCGCACGAATCACTCGCATAAAGGGGCCTGGTAATCACCGGGCCGAATAGCCCATGGTCGCCACCGCCGCTCCCAGCAAGAAGCCCGTTACCAAGAACGATCCGGCAGCGACGGCGTCCAAGCCAGTGCCGGCCAAAACTGCGGCCACCAAGCCAACCCCTTCCAAGACGACAAGCACCAAGACCGACAGCATGGCCAAGAAGTCCGCCTCGAAGAAAGCCAAAGCCGGCAAAGCCGACAGCAAGAAGTCGGTTATAGATACCTTGCTGGAGAATAGCGACGAGCTAAGGCACACCGTCGCTGCGATCGAGAAGCAGTTCGGCGAGGGGGCCATCATGCCCCTCGGCAGCGAATCGGACCGCCGCATCGAGGGGATTTCGACTTCGAGCCTTTCGGTCGATATGGCACTGGGCGGCCAAGGCATCCCCAAGGGACGCATCATCGAGGTCTTTGGGCCCGAATCGAGCGGCAAGACGACGCTCGCCCTCCACGTCGTGGCTCAGGCGCAGAAGGGGGGCGGCATCGCCGCGTTCATCGACGCCGAGCACGCCCTCGACCCGAGTTGGGCGAAGAAGCTGGGGGTCGATCTCGAGACGCTGCTCGTCAGCCAGCCGAGCCACGGCGAAGAGGCGATGCACATCACCGAGATGCTCGTGAAGAGCAACGCAGTCGATGTGATCGTTGTCGACTCGGTCGCCGCCCTCGTGCCCAAGAAGGAGCTCGACGGCGAGATCGGTGACTCGCACGTCGGCTTGCAGGCTCGTTTGATGAGCCAATCGATGCGGAAGCTGACCGGAGCGATCGCCAAGAGCAAGACCTCGGTCATCTTCATCAACCAGATCCGCGAGAAGATCGGCGTGATGTTCGGCAGCCCGGAGACCACGCCGGGCGGCCGGGCTCTGAAGTTCTACTGCTCATGCCGCATCGACGTCCGCCGCATCGGGCAGCTCAAAGATGGGGAAGAAGTCGTCGGACAACGAGTGCGGACGAAGATCGTCAAGAACAAGGTCGCTCCTCCCTTCCGGATCGCCGAGTTCGATATGATGCACAAGGACGGCATCAGCTACGAAGGCGACCTGCTCGACCTCGGAGCCGATCAGAAAATCATTACCCGCACCGGGGCATGGTTCCGCTACGGCGAGATGCAGCTCGGGCAAGGCAAAGAGAAGGCGAGGCTGTTTTTGCGGGAGAATCCTGAGATTGCTAGCGAGATCAAGGATAAGATTCTGTCGGTCGGCGGTTTCGATGATTTGTTGTCCGTCGATAAGGCGGCAGCCGCCGAAGAGGCCGACGAGCCCGATGGGTCGCTCTAGGGAGCATCCCGGCGGCAGCGGTCGAAGCACCTGGAACCGAGCCGAACCATTCTGATGATCGAGAACCTGCAACTCGGGGTGAGGCAGTGCCTCATCGGCTTGTTATCGTTCGCCTCGTGGGGGACCGCTGTCGGCCAAGAGGCACCCCGCGATCAGCAGCGTGGCGTCGGCCTACTCCAAGAGCTCGAAGGAGCGATTTCTGGTGTCATCCAACGCTGCGAACGCTCGGTGGTCTCGATCGTGCGGACGAATTTGCCGCCGGAGCAGTTGACGGCTCGCGCCCGACCGAACCAGTTCCGCGGGGACATAATCCGGCGGAACAACCAGGTGGTTCCTGTGCCGGGCTTCGAGCCGTTCATCCAAGAGGTGTCGCCGCCGCCGTTGGCGTGCGGGGCAGGGGTCGTTATCGATGAGTCGGGCTTGATCCTCACCCAGTATCGGGTGGTTAAGCTGGGCGACACGCATCTTGTGACCGACGCGGACGGCCAACGGTACTACGCGACGATCCGGGCCGCCGATCCCCGGAGCGGCTTAGCGGTGTTGGCGATCAACCGCCCGTTGGGTGGTAAGAGAGCAATCGACAAGAGAAAGCAAGCCGCTGGTGACAAAGACTCGACGGACTTCCGCATGCCTTCGCTTGCGATTGGCGAGGCCGAACGGCTTAGCAAAGGCCGCTTTGTGGTCGCGATCGGCAATCCCTTTTCGATCGAGTCGGATGGGCAGGCGACCGCCAGTTGGGGGACCGTTACCAACACGGCGCTGAAAGCCCCGGCCGATGAGAACTTGAATGACGATAAGTTCGTGGATGGCTCGTATAAGACGACGCTCCACCACTTTGGATCGCTGATCCAAACCGACGCCAAGCTGGGCTGGAATGCGAGCGGCGGAGCCTTGGTCAATCTCGACGGCGACTTGATCGGCATCATGACGACCGCGGCATCGATCGCCGGGCACGAGCAGCCAGCCGGCTACGCGATCCCGCTCAACGAGGCGATGCGTCGAGCAGTTGAGTCGATGCGGGAAGGGCTCGAACCCGAATACGGCTTGCTCGGAGTCAACTTTAATCCAACGCCAAACCTCAGCCCGTTGACCAGCCGACGCGGTATCCGTGTGAACGGGGTCTTCACGGGAGGTCCCGCCTATCTTGCCGGGATCCGTGGGAGAGACTTGCTGCTCTCGGTGAACGGTAAGCCGCTCCGAAGCACCGACGCCTTGCAGCTCGCGATCGGTAGTTTGAGTCCCGGGAGCGAGGCGACAATCCGCTACGAACGTTCCGGCGAGGTCCTCGAGGCCGCCGTGTCGCTGGGCAAGGCTTATATCGAGAGCGGCCAAGTCGTTACCCGCCGCAGGCCGTCATGGCGTGGTATTCGGGTCGATTTTGCGACAGCCATCCCGCCGCAAGTGTTGGGCGAGCGAGCGGGCAGCGGCCACCTCGACGAAGCCGGTTGCGTTGTTGTCGCGGAGGTTGAGAAGGGGACTGTCTCGTGGGACAGTGGCGTGCGGCCATATAGCTACATCAGCCACGTCGGCGGCGAGCGCGTGACCACGCCCGACGAGTTCTTCGAGGCGGTCGGCAAGGCAGGCGACAACGTCAAGCTGAAGTTCACGAAGCCGCTGCCGGCCCAAGTCAGCGGCAAGGCCGGCGACGCCGCGGGTTGATCATCGCCGCCGCTGCCCAGAGCATTGCCAACGACGACGGCTCGGGAATGGCCGAAGCGAACGCCGGTGCGAGGGTAGCAGGCACGGCGAGTGGCCCCGCTGTATCTCGCCATTTCGTGTAGTCGGCAGCGTTTACGATGTTGTCATTGTTGCCATCGGCGCGGAGGTCGATCGTCGAACCAAAGGTCGAGACAAACACTAGATAGTCGTCGATATCGACGTCGAGATCGCTGTCGTAGTCCGCTGTCAAAGTGCGGAAATCGGGGAAGATGAGTTCGCTATCGGTGCCTGTGAAGAGATTCACTGCCCCGCCTTCGGGCAGGCCCGTGTTGAAGAACAAGCCAAGCGAGATGATCTGCCCCGGAGCGACTGCGGCACTGAGCTCTTCGAGGGAGGCTTCTTCGACGAGCGATGGGCCGGCTGTTCCTTCAAGCCAGATCGAGGTGCTGTCGACCGATTGATCGCCGTCGAGATCGTAGCTATCGGCGATCGAGGTCCAATTGCTCACATCGAAGGCGGCTCCGAATGACTCGAACTGGTATCCATCGAATACCACCGCCGACTCGTTGGGGTTCTTGATATAGACCGCTCCGTCCTGGCGATCGACGATGAACTCCAGAGAATCCGCCGCCGCGTCGCCGGGCGTTCCGAGCAGGCACGCCAGCAGCGCGGAGCAGGCAATCGCTCGTACGTTTTGCAGTCGCTTGGACAAGGGTCGCCTTGTGTCGGGGGGGAACTCCGGCAGCACTAGAGGCCTAGCCTCTCTAGGTACAACGTAAGCGGCCGCCACGGCTGTCGCAACGTTCCGGCAAGCCTCGGCCCGGCCCGGCCGGATTCGTGGAATAATCGGTGCGATCGCCCAAACGTTCCGGCGGCTAAAACAGCCGATTCACCGCGTTGACACCACCCCGGGGACCGATAGGATGGCGGTGAAACTGTAGGCATAGCAACGGTTTGCGTCACCGGAGCAAACTCGCCAATTCAAACCCCAATCCGCCGCGGTAAGCCGCTGCGTCGATTGCCCGACTAGGAAGCCGATGTCCACGCCGATCACCCAGCTAGAGTTCGCCCGTGCCGGTGAGATCACCCCGGCCATGGAGTATGTCGCGAAGCGCGAAGGCCTCGATCCTAAGACCATCCTCGAAGAGATCGCGATCGGCCGCATGGTGATCCCGGCCAACACCGTCCACCTGGGCGGCGCGTTGGAAGCGATGTGCATCGGCGTGGCGTCGAAGTGCAAGGTGAACGCCAATATCGGCAACTCGGCGGTGACGAGCGATATCGAGGGGGAGATCGAGAAGCTCCACACGGCGGTCGGTTTCGGTGCTGACACGGTCATGGACCTCTCGACCGGCAAGAACATCGACGGCATCCGCAAGGCGATCATCGAGGCCTCGCCGGTGCCGATCGGGACGGTGCCGATCTACCAGATGCTCGAAGAGCTCGGCGGCGAGATCGAGGACATGACCGCGCAGCACTTCTTGGACATGGTCGAGCACCAAGCCAAGCAAGGGGTCGACTACATGACCGTGCACTGCGGCGTGCTGCTGGAGCACCTGCACCTGACGATGAACCGCGTGACCGGCATCGTCAGTCGTGGTGGCTCGCTGATCGCCAAGTGGATGATGTCGCATCGCAAGCAAAACCCGCTCTACGAATGCTTCGATGACCTGTGCGATATCATGCGTCAATACGACGTGACCTGGAGCCTGGGGGATGGTCTCCGGCCCGGATCGATCGCCGATGCGAGCGACGAGGCTCAGTTCGGCGAGCTCGATGTGCTTGGCGAGCTGACCAAGCGTGGTCGTGAGCGGGGCACGCAGGTGATGGTGGAAGGCCCCGGCCACGTGCCGATGGATCAGATCCAGATGAACATGGAGCGGCAGGCCGAGGTCTGCGACGGGGCTCCGTTCTACGTGCTCGGCCCGTTGGTGACCGATATCGCCCCGGGCTACGATCACATGACCAGCTCGATCGGGGCGGCTCTTGCCGGTTGGCACGGGGCGGCGATGCTGTGCTACGTCACGCCGAAAGAGCACCTCGGCCTTCCCGAGAAGGAGGACGTCAAGCAGGGCATGATCGCCTACAAGATCGCGGCCCACGCGGCCGATGTGGCCCGCAAGCGGCCCGGTGCCCAGGACCGCGACGACGCCCTGTCGAAGGCCCGTTTCGAGTTCGATTGGAACGAGCAGTTCCGCCTTGCGTTGGATCCGGAAACGGCTCGTGCTTACCACGACCAGACGTTGCCGCAGGACACCTTCAAGAGCGCTCACTTCTGTAGCATGTGCGGGCCGAAGTACTGCTCGATGAAGATCACCCAGGACATCCGTAAGATGGCCGAAGAGGGTGAGCTCGTGCAGCTCGCCGGTGCGGCTGAGTAGAGGTAACCAGAAACCGATCGGCCCGAGCCGACTCCTGTCTATTTGTCATTTCGAGGTTTTGTGATGCGACGATTCTCTCTCCTTCTGGTCAGCCTGATTGCTGTCGGCTGCGGTTCACCCGCTGCGGACGTGGCGCCAACGGCCGAAGCGCCTGCCCCGAAGGCAGCCGAAGCCGAGGTCACAGCGGTTGCTTTCAACGTCGACGATTCGCCGGTCGTTGAGTTCGAGACCCCCGGCATGCATTGCAGTGCCTGTGCGGCGAACATCGTGAAGGCACTTCGTGACAAGCCCGGCATTGTCGACGTGAAAGCCAACGCCGAAACCAAGATCGTTACGGTCGCTGTGGACGAGTCTGAGTTCACCCCCGAGACGGCCATCAAGGCTGTCGAAGAGGCCGGCTTCGGAGAGGCAACTCTGGTTGAAGACAGCGCAAGCTGATTGGCCGGTTCTTGTTCGGTATTGTTACCTAACCAAGCGAGCCTCCGGCTTTCGGGGGCTCGCTTTTCTTCTGAATGCAATGGAGCCCTCTTGATGGCCGCCGAGTTCTCAAACGTTACGGTCGTTGTGCCGGCGAATGTCTACTTCGATGGCAAGGTCACCAGCCGCACCGTCCGGTTCGGCGATGGTTCTGAGAAGACCCTCGGCCTCATGCAGCCCGGCGAGTACGAGTTCGGGACCGACAAGCCGGAACTCATGGAGATCACCGCCGGCCATGCCAGGGTGCAGCTGGCGGGCGAGAGTGCCTGGACGGACTACCGGACCGGCGACTCGTTCGATGTGCCCGGGGATTCGCGGTTCAAGATCGAGGCCGTGGAACTGACGGATTACGTCTGCTCTTACGTGGAAGGCTGACGGGCACCAGTCGCCTGAGGCATCAGTCGCCGAGGCTCCTCTCCTTGGGGCGATAGAACAGGGCGATCGGTAGCATCACGAGGGCCCCGATCGCGAAGGTGGTGTTGCGCGGCTGGTCGAAGCTCTCACAGAAGGCCAGGGCCGCTTTGTAGAGCAGGGCACCGACGATGATGCCGACCCAATTGCACTGGTTCATCAGCGCGATCATCCTGCCTTTCTCGTTGGCCGGCGGGAGTGCCTGAACGGCGACTTGGATCGGCACGATGAAGATCCCGGTGCTGATCCCGGCGGCGATAAGCACCGGGATGCTGCCCCAGAAACCAAGCAGGTGGTCGTTGGCACCGCCGCGGAGGCTCAGCAGGGACAAGCTGACGACCACGCCGATCGCCCCACCGGCGACGACACGCGGATTGATGCTGCCAGCCGATAGCTTGCCACCGATCAGGCAACCGATTGGGATGCCGACCCCCAGCATGGCGGCTAGGGCGCTTGTCGGGCCATCGCCGAGGCCGAGTTGCGACTTGCCGAGCGAATTGACGCTCTGCTGAACGATGCTCCCGAGCAGCCAAAAACTGCTGGTGACAACCAGGGCGAGCAGGAGTTCGCGGTCGCGTTTGACGAGGTTGATGGCTTCGGGCGGGACGAGGAAATCCGTCCAGCGGAGTTTGGCGTCCGGGTTCGCCGGCGGCACGCGACGGACCAAGAGGCTGGTGGCGGTTCCGACGATCGCGATCAGCACGCAGACGCCCGAGATCATCCAGACGGCTCCGCCCTCGTTGGCGACCTCCTTCGCAACGCCTGCCAAGACCGTGCCGAAGATGATCGCCACGAACGTGAACATCAGGAAGATGCCGTTCGCCTGTGGCAGGTCGCGGTCGTGGAGCATCTCAGGCAGGATGCCGTATTTGGGTGGCCCGAAGAACGTGCTCTGCAAGCCCATCAGGAAGAGGATGGCGAACATCCCCGGCAGGCCGATCACGTCGTAGTAGAAGAATCCCGCCATCCCGAGGAGCATCACGGCGATCTCGGCGACTTTCGCGCCGACGATGAGCGTCCGTTTGCTGAGCCGGTCGGCAAGCCAGCCGGCGAAGCCGGAGAAGATCAAGAAGGCCGACGCGAAGACGATCATCGCCTCGGCTTGGCGATCGGGGGCCGAATCGCCGGCGGCTTGGGCGGCGGCGATCTCGACGGCCGTCGGGGTCGCCAGCAGCAGCAGCAACTGCTTGAAGAGGTTATCGTTGAACGCCCCGAGGAACTGGGTGACCGACATGCCCCAGAAGGAGGTGTCGCTCAGTAGCGGCGGCAGCTCGCCTTCGACGCGGGTTGAAGAGGGCAGGGCATCGACGGGGGGCTGCGGGTCGTTGGAGTCGGTCATGCGGCGGATTGTCGGCGAGAATCGCCACGGCCGAAAGTCCGGTTAGGCCTCCGGCTGCCTCAGCTTTTCCAAGACCTCGGGCAAGGGGTACTCGGTGATCGCCAAGTCGGATCCGGTCACCTCACGAAGCCGCCGCCAGCCGCGGGTCACCAGTTCTTCCCGCTGAGAAACGAAATCGGTGTCGAGCAGACGCTTATCGAAGTGTCCGTCGCAGGCGACCGGCTTGAACTTCTCGTCAACGATGTACTGGGCGAGCGACGGGTTGCATCGCAGGTGCCTTTCGGCACTCGTGTGCAGGACCTCGGGATCGACCATCCCGATCACGAATCGAAGGTACAAATCCGAATCGGTGATGGCTCCGACATCTTCTCCACAGACCTCGCACAGATACCCTTCGTCGCATTTCGCCATGGTGGTTTTCGTTGACTCCGGTCGGCCCCTGAGGGCTCTTTAGTCGACTTGCCAGTCAGCACGCGGCTGCATTAAACGTCGGAATTCGGAACTGCGATTCGTATGCCGAACAAGAATCATTCGGCGACTACCTGCGGCGGGCCGCTATAACCGTCACCGGTGGTCAACCCATCGTACGGCACGCAAAATCGAATTGTTATTGGGGGATAGACGATACTGATACGTAGAAACCACACCCTCTGTTTGTCAGCTTCTTAGCCTCGCATTCCGACACCCGCCCGATGCCCACCGCTGTATTCACACCGAAGCAAATCGCCCAGGCGCTGGGGGTCAGCGAATCCTCGGTTAAACGATGGGTCGATGGCGGTCGGCTGAAGGCGGCCAAGACGGTTGGCGGGCACCGCAAGGTTCCGCTGTCGGTGGTGGCTAGCTTCATCCGAGAGACCGGGCACGAATTGGTCGATCCGGCCGTGCTCGGGATGGTCACTACGCCGCGCATGCCGCTCGAGGCGGCGACCGAAGAGCTCTTCCGCTTCCTCATGGCCGGCGACGAGGCCGCCTGTCGCGACTTGGTGCTCGGTTTCTACCAGCGGGGTGAGACAGTCGCGGACTTGGGCGATCGCTTCATCGGCCCGGCTTTCACCAAGATCGGCGACGGCTGGGAGCAAGGACGCCTCCAGGTGTTCCAAGAGCGGCGTGCTTGTGAGGTCATGATGGCGACCCTGCACGAGTTGCGGCGATGGCTTCCCGTGCCGCCCGATGATGCCCCGATGGCGGTGGTGGCGACTCCTCATCAAGACTTCGCCGAGGTACCGGCGCGGCTCGTTGAGTTGGTGCTCGTGGCCGCCGGCTGGCGTGTGACGGTTGCCGGGAGCGGTCTGCCACTCGAAGAGATCGGCGATTCGGTGCGGAGCTTGCACCCACGGTTGCTGTGCCTTAGTGCCACCCACCTCGAAGATCGTGAAGACTTCGTGTCACGCTGCAACACGGAGTTGCTTGCGCCGCTCGCGTCTCACTTTGTTGGGAGCGAGGCCGTTCATGTCGTGGCGGGGGGGCGAGCCCTGTTTGGCGATCGTGATTGCCACGGCCAGCCAATCGAACTCGACTGCGATTTGATCGCCAGCAGCCTCAAGGATTTGGTGGCGTACCAAACCACTCTCCTTGGTGAGCCCGTATCGAACTAGCACGGCATTGCGCCTAGCTGTTTCGCGCGTCGGTTGTACAAACCGCCGGGCCGCCTAGACTCTGCTGCAACGCGCCGTGCCGGTGCGTGCATCCTTGCAGGGGAGTGGTGGGTCATGACAAAGCGGTTTGAAGCGGTCGGGTACGTTGGCACGGGCATCATGGGGGCAGCGATGGCCCGCAACCTGCTCAAGGCGGGGCACCGAGTCACTGTCTGCAATCGGACACGATCGAAGGCCGAAGCACTCCAATCAGACGGCGCCGAAGTCGTCGATCACCCGGCTCAGTTGGTCGAGGCGGATTGTCGCCTGGTCTTCTTGAATGTGTCGGATACACCGGACGTCGAGTCGGTCTTGTTCGGCCCGACCGGGCTCACCCAGGCAGACGCTCAGGCCCTCGAAGGCTTGATCGTCGTGGATCACTCGACGATCTGCCCGGTTGAGACAAAGCGATTCGCCGAGCGTCTGGCGGAACGCGGCGTCACGCTCATCGATGCCCCCGTGTCGGGCGGTGATGTAGGGGCCCGCGATGGCACCCTCTCGATCATGGCCGGTGGCGATCGGACCGCTTTCGACGCCGTCCTGCCGCTGCTCCAGGTCGTCGGCAAGCACGCCACGCACCTCGGGCCAGCCGGTAGCGGGCAGGCCTGCAAGGCATGCAATCAGGTCGCGGTTGTCGGGGCTTTGGCCGCCGTCTGCGAGTCGCTGGCCCTCGCGAAGGCGAGCGGGCTCGATATGCAGCAAGTCGTCGAGGTCGTCTCGGCCGGCGCCGGCGGGTCCTGGCAACTTGCAAACTTGGGGCCTCGGATCGCCGCGGGCGACCACGATCCTGGCTTTATTATCGAGTTGTTGCAAAAAGACTTGCGACTCGTCGCCGGCGCCGCGAGTGCCCATGACTTGCCGATGCCGGTCACCCGGCTTGTGGAAACGCTCTACCAAGCGGCCGCCGCAGTCGGGGCGGGGCGCGATGGCACCCAAGCGCTGGCGGGTGTGTACGAACGGCTCGGCGATTTCCGCTTCGATCAGTCTGGCAGCGAGGCCTAGTATCGCTTTGGGCTTGGATTCTGTTGCTTGAGTTCTCATGGTAGCCGCCGCTAGCACTGTCTGGGCACGGGAGGGCTGTCAAAGCGTGCCGAGACGCTGGTGCTGGCACCGGGTCGGCATTGGTTCGAGATCGGGGTGGGTGGCTCGCCGCGAAGCGTGTTAGGCTCCGCGTCCCCGCTACTGGTGTGAGGCTTCGCAGGACGCGATCGTCACGCCACTAACCCGCATTCGACCCGAGGGCATGAGCATGGAAGCTCGTCACACCCGCGTGCTGCGGCGCGTCGCTGCCGTAGTGTTTCTCCTAGCCGCCACCATTGTCGCCAACGCGGCACCGCCGAGATTCCCGATCTCGATGCAGCGGCAGAGCGGTTATCGCACGGCGAACTTCGTCGTCCGCGCCCCGACACAGGCCCTCGCCCGCGAGATCGGCGATACGGCCGAGACACTTCGCGAAGAGTTGGCCGTCGAGTGGCTCGGGCGCCCGATGCCGAATTGGCGTGAGCCGTGCCCGATCGTGGCCAAGGTCTCTCAGCAACTCGGTGCGGGTGGGGCGACGAGCTTCGTCTTTGATCGGGGCGAGGTGTTCGGCTGGGAGATGAATATCCAAGGCAGCCGCGAGCGTGTTCTCGACTCGGTCCTGCCGCACGAGATCACCCACACCGTTTTCGCCAGCCACTTCCGCAAGCCGTTGCCGCGTTGGGCGGACGAGGGCGCTTGCACGACCGTCGAGCATCACAGCGAGGTCGCGAAGCAGGAACGCCTGCTCGTTCGTTTCTTGGAAACCGAAAAGGGCATCCCGTTCAGCCGCATGTTCGCGATGAAGGAATACCCAAGAGACATCCTGCCGCTATACGCCCAGGGGCATTCGCTGACGACCTACTTGCTGGAGAGCCGTGGCAAGCAAGCGTTCATGGCCTTTTTGACCGATGGTCTGTCGGACGACAATTGGCGGCGTGCCGTGCAGAAGCACTACGGTTCCGAGAATCTGTACGCCCTCCAAGAGGAGTGGCTCGGCTGGGTCAAACAGAACCGGCCGCGGCTCGATGGGCCTGATCGCGGTGGCGTGCAGGTCGCCTCGGCGGAGGTTCCGGCGGCACCGAGGCCGAGCGCGAGCCGCTCCGCTTCCGTCTACGGCCGCCAAGTCGCCAGCAACACGAATGTCCCTGCCCGGACGAGCGTCTACGCGCCGGCGAACGCGGGAACGATCAGGCGATAGCCAAGCCCGACTACGGGGCCAAGAACCATCGCACCACGTGGTAGAAGACCGGCGCGGCAAAGCAGAGCGAATCGACCCGGTCCAGCACGCCGGGCTGGCCTTCGACCAGGGTGCCGTAGTCTTGGACGCGGCGGTCGCGTTTGACGGCCGAGAGGGTCATCGAGCCGGCGAAGCCCATCACCGCAACCAGCAGCGAGGCGGTCGCTGCGTGCCAGAGCTGCGAGAACGGCGTGACGCCGATCCAGTAGAGCGCCGAGCCGACGAGCCCGATGGTCGCCGACGAGCCGAGGAAGCCTTCCCAGGTGCGGCTCTGGTTGATCTCCGGGGCGATGACGTGGCGGCCGTAGAGCCGGCTCCAGGCGAACTGCACCGCTTCGGAGAGCAGCGACAAGAGCACCAGCAGGAAGAGCAGCCGAGCGTTGTCGCTGTGTGTGAGGTCGGCTTCTTCCAGGTAGAGCAGGGCGGGGGCGTAGCTCAGGCAGTAGACGCAGATCAGCATGCCGACCTGGATCTTCGCCACGCGTTCCAAGAACCGCTTCGTATCGCCGGCGATGGCGATCCGCATCGGCACGAAGACGAATGCGAACACCGGGATCATCACGCTGAACACCGAGTACGCGTTGTAAGCGACCAAGACGTATTGCAGCGGCAGGAAGAAAAAGAAGACCCAGAACAACGCCCGGTGGTCGGAGAGCCGCGTCGGCGTGAGCGTGATGAACTCGCGCAACGCGGCAAAGCTGATCAGGCCGAATAGCGTGACCGTGATCACCTTGCTCAGCAGGGCGATCGCCAGCAGCGTGCAGATGATCCACCAACTGCGGACGCGGCGATTGAACGCATCGATCGCCGCCGGGTCGAGCCCCCATTGCCCTTGGCGCCCCAGCGCGCGGCCGACCACCGTTGCTACGAGCAGCAGCAACACAACGACCGAAGCGAAGAACCAGTTGGTGGGGTTGGCCATGAGGCGGTGTCTTAGTCTTCTTCGCCCGGGGCGAGCTTGAGGACGGCTTGGCGGGCACGGGCGAGGAAGTCGGCCTTCGATTCGTCCTGCTCGAGCCAGATCGGTGCGCCGAAGCTCACGGTGGCGAGCAGAGGGATCGGCAGGTACTCCTCTCGCGGCAGCACTCGGTGCATGTTGTGCAGGTGAACGGGCACGAGCTCAAGGTCCGGCCGCTTTTTACCCAGGTAGTAAAGCCCGCTCTTGAAGTCGCCAACCCGCTGCCCATCTTGGCGGCCTCCTTCGGGGAAGATGATGACCGAGTAACGGTCTCCCATTGCCGCGAGCATCAGGTCGATTGGGCTCTGGTGGACCTTCACGCTCTTGCGATCGATCAGCAGGGCGTTGAAGGCCTTGGCCAGGTGGGGGCGGATCATCCCCTTATTCCAGTAGTCCATCGCCGCGACCGGCCGGGTCACCTCGCGGCAATGGGGCGGCAATGCGGTCCGCACCAGCACGAGGTCGATGTGGCTGGTGTGATTGGCGAAGTAGACCCGCTGGCAGGTGTCCGGCTGGCAATCGATCCAACGCACCCGCGGCCCGCTCAGAAAACGAGCGAGCCCCGTGAGGAACCAATCGGTGGCGGTCAACGCGAAGGACATGGGCGGTCGGCGGGCACAGCGGGGGGTAGCCCATCTATTATGCCAGCCGAGGGGGCCGCCTACGACCACCGTCTTGCTCGTGGCCTAAACCCTGAGAATCGAGCCGGATTCCGCCGTCGATCGCTGCCCAGTAGCAGGATTCGGCAAGGCCTTGCCGGTCTTCTGGTGGTATAGGTCGCTGATTAGTCGCTCGTAACCTTCCACCATGACCTCCAGGCTCGATCGCTCGATCACCCGCAACCTGCCGGCCATGCCGAGTGCTTGAGCGTGGAGCGGCACGTTGACCAACTCGATGACCCTTCGGGCAAGTTGAACTTCATTGCCGGGGGGGACGAGGTAGCCGGTCTCGTCTTGGATGACCGATTCACTCACCGATCCGACATCGGTAGCCACAACGGGCAGGCCGCAGCTCATCGCTTCGAGGATCGAGACCGGGTTCGCTTCGTTGTGCGAGGTCAGGGTCAGCACGTCGAGGGCGGCGAGGACGGCGGGCACGTCGTCGCGGTTGCCCAGCAAGTGGAGCGACGACCCCTCTGGTGACTCTGGATCGAAGAGGCCGAGTTCCTGGGCGAGACGTTTGATGGTCGGGCGCTCCGGGCCATCGCCGATGACCACGAAGTGAGCCTCGGGGCACGCCGCGCGAATCCGCTTGGCCGCGGTGAGGAAGAGCTCGTGGTTCTTCTCCGGACGCAAGGCGGCCAGGATACCAACGAGCGGCGTTGTCGGATCGACTCCCAACTCGCGACGGATCGCCGTCGAGTGGGTGCGGGGCCGGAAGCGATCGGTGTCGACGCCGTTCTGGATAACTCGGACCTTTGACTCGGGGAACTTCTCGAAGTCCACGAGGAACTCCCCGTGTGGCTCCGCGACCGCGATGAAGGCGTCGGTGATCTTCGTGAGTCGGCGATTGAGTTTGCCGACGCCGTCCGGCCAGCCCGTGCTGTGCAACGCCGAGGCGATAACCGGCACCTTGGCGAGCTTCGCGGCGAGCCGGCCCCAGAACATTTTGTCGCCTGCGCCGACCGTGATAACGGCGCCGTACTGCCTCTGCTTCATCAGCGACACGAGCCGGGGCAGCACACGCAGGTCGTACTTGCCCGACAGCAAGCCGTGGTGTACCGGGAAGCCCTCTTCGGCGAGCAACTCGCCGAGTGGCCCGGGCTCCTTCAGGCAAACGACTTCCGGCGCGAAGCGGTCGGGGTCGAGGCGGCGAACGAGGTTCACCAGCAGGGTTTCGGCACCACCGACCGGCATGTTCGTTTGCACGAACAGGACCGGCAGCGGTTTAGTTGGGGTTGGCATTGGTCTGGGCGGAGTGGTAAGTCGCAGGGGTGGCAGATCAAGCGGGGCGTCGTCGCTGTGGTGAGAATCGCCCGAAGCGACTCAGAACGGCATCCGACAATTCATGGCGTTCATCCAGCGTGAGCACCCAGCCGCGAGCGATCGCCAGGATCAGCAGGGTGCCGGTGCCGATCGTCGCGGCGACGGGGCCGGCAATCAGTAAAGCGGGGGCGAGCATCGCGAGCAGCGTGCCGCGATGAATCGGCATGCCGGTTCGGCGGTTGACTTCGAGTTGGGCGATCAGGGCCAACAGCGTGGCGATCGCGGTCGCCGCGACCGCGCCCAGCAAACCGTAGACCGGCAGCAACACGAGATTGAGGCCGATGTTAGCGACCAGCCCGATCGCGAGCGGCACCGTCGCGCGATGCGATTTCTCGGCGCACCAAACGTATTGCTGCGAGACCAGCAGCAGGCCGGACCACACGCACGCAGCGAGCGTCCACGGCATGACCGCCAAGCCAGCGGCGTACTTGTCGCCGAATCCATATTGGAAGAGCAGCGGGCAGAGGCAGAGGGCGGCGATGCCGGCGACCAGCATGCCGAGGGTTGCCACCTTGAGCGCTAGATTGATCCGCTTGGCGACCGCCTCGCGTCGGCCCGCTTCCCAATCGTGGCTCAAGTGCGGCGTCATCGCTCCGACCACAAGGTTCGTCACCGAGACCAGCAGCACCGGCACGATGATGCTCGTGTGGTAATTGCCGACTTGCACCAAGGCCTCATCGGCACCGAAGCCGCCGAAGTGGAGGATCATGTACCGATCGACCACGCCGAAGACGTTCGTCAGGAGATTCGTTACCCAAATCCAGATCGCGAACTGAACGAGGGGCGGCCAGAACTCGCGGTGCCCGACCCGCTCGCCTGCGTCGGGGGAATGATCGACTCGTAATAGCGACCATGCAAGCACGCCAAGGATCGAGACGAAGCACGCGGCGCCGTACCCGATCACCAAGCTCGCCGTCGCCTGCCGCCAAGCCGCCAGCAGGCCGAGCGAGATCACCGCGAAGGCCATGCTTTGGGCGAAGTGCATCGCCGAGACGACGCGGAACATCCGCAGCCCAGCGAACACGGCCTCGAAGAAGTGGTGAAGGATCACGATTGCGAGGCAAGCGATGACCCCGCCGGCGAGGCCGGCACGCGCGGGGTCGCCAAAGACGATTTGCGCGATCAACGTGCGTTGCCAAGCAAAGAGGGCCAGCGTGGTGCCGGCTAGCAGGAAGGTCCAGACCGAAGTCCGCCAGAGGAACAGGCGGAGCTGCCCCTGCAAGCGGTAGCGTTCCAGGTACCGCCCGAACGAGCCCGGCAGACCGAGCACCGCGAGCGGGGCGGCCAGCAGGAGGAAGCTGTAGGCCATCTCCCAGTAGCCGAGTTCGATCGGATCGAGCCAACGGCAGAACAGCACGGCCCGACCGAAGCCGACGCTGCGTTGAACCACACTCACCAGCAGCACCACCACCAAACTCGACGCGAGGGTCTCGGGGCGGAGGGCGGCCTTCGGGCGTTTGTCGGTCGTGTCTGGCTCAGCCATGACCGGCTCCGGCGGCGAGCAGGATGGTCTTCTCGTAGGATTCGTCGCTGAGATAGTTGTCGTCGTCGATCGGGTCCACGGCGGCAAGCTTCCGCGGGTCGAACGTCATCCAGTTCAGGAACCGTGCCCACTCGGGGTCGGCGTGGAGCCGCCGCAGGTGGAGCGGGCCGTGCTCGTATGAGACGCGATCCGGGAAGTTGTAAGCCCCATAGGCGGAGCAGATCGTCTGGATGCCGGCGTCGCGGGCGACGGCCATCGCTTCGGGCGTCATGTTGTGGGTCTGACCGAACGGGAACGCGAAGCTCGTCGGCCGCCGACCGGTCCACTCTTCGAGGTCATCGATCGATCCGACGATCTCTTCACGGAGCCAAGCAAGGTCGGTCGAACGCCCCAGGTTCGGGTGGGTGCGGGTATGGGCACCGATCTCTACGCCCGCATCGGCCATGGCGCGTAGTTCGGTGATCGTGTTGGGGCGGAGCGGGATGCCCGCCTCTAAGTCATGCGGGAAGGCCGATTGGTCTTTGACGACCTGCGTCGAGACAAAGTAAGTGAACGGCACGCCCCGCCGCAGCAAGAGCGGGATGGCGGTCTCGCAGTTCTCCCCGTAGCCATCGTCGAAGGTGATCGCGACGGCGGGGCGTCGATTGCGGCCTTCGGCGAGCCGGCGCTGGGCTTCTTCCAACGAGACGAAGTCAAAGCGTTTGGACAGCCAATCGATCTGCCGAGCGAACATCCGAACCGGCATGGTCCACCCGTTCGGATGGCTATCGGAGATACGGTGGTAGAAGAGGATCGCGATCGGCGCGTGCCCCTCCTCGCCGAGCTCGCGGATCGCACGCCGTCGTGGACCGGAGGTAGCGGCTTGGTAGAGGCTGAGCAGCGTGAGGCGGAGCAGGTTCATTGAGGCAGGAGCACATGACCAGGTAGGAGCCCCTCGGGAGGGACCGGTGGTATCCGAAACTCTGCCTCGCAATCGGTGGTTAGCAAGCGAGACACGGGAAGCAGCAGGATTGTGTGGGGCACGCCACACGGGTGTTGTTTTTTCGCCACATCGGCAACCCGGTGCGGACGCCCGCCGGAAGTCCGGCTGCATGGCTTAACACCTCGGCAAATAAAGCGTTTCGCAGGTCGTCAGGACCGCGCGCAGCCGTTCTTGGCATTAGGGTTGCCCATCGGGACGGCGTGCCCTGCGCCCGCTCCCTCACCGAAGCGATCCCAACATGCCAACCGAACCCGCCAGCCTGACGCCCGCCCGCTTGGTGCAACTCTTCTCGCGCCACCGCTCGCTCCTGATTGCTCCCGCGATTATCGGGGCGATCTTGGCGGCGTTCAGCACACTGGTGCTGCCGCGTGATTGGGAGGCCGAGCAAGGCTTGCTGATCCGCAGCGATGCGGCCGGCTACGCGGATCAACGCTTGGGCAAGTTCACCGACTTGTCCGAGATGAAAACCGTTCAAGAGACCCTGCTCGAACTGGCCCGCAGCCAGAGCGTGGTGACCGCCGTGCTGAGCGAGGTCACCGGCGAAGAAGCGTCTCGCCAGCAGATCGCCGACTTCCGCGACAAACTGCGGCTCACGCCCCCGGGCGGGGCCGAGTTTGGTAAGACCGAAGTCTTCTACATCGGCGTGCTCAACCCGAACCGCGATCGGGCGATCGCCATGGTCGAGTCGTTGACCCGGCAACTGGACGCCCGATTGGCGAGGCTCCGCGAGGAGCGTGCCGGCAGCATGGTGTCGGAGGTCGAGCGTTCGGTCGCCGTTGCCCGCGATCAGTTGCATGCCCACGTCGAGAAACTCGCTCGTTTTGAGCAGTCGGTCGGTGCCGACCTGATCGAGCTACGCCATCTCACTTCGCCCAATGGTGGGGTGAGTGAACGGACCCAGAAGGCCCTGGCAATCGAGGCCGAACGCCGTCGACTCGTGGACCGCCGCCGCCAGAACGAGGCGTTGCTGACCGAGCTCGAAGCGGCCCAAACCGACCCGGCACGCCTGATCGCTGCCCCGGACGCCCTGCTGGTGAGTCAGCCCGCCTTGCGTCGGCTCAAGAATGGCTTGGTCGAGGCCCAACTCACCGCGACCCGCCTCGCCGGCGTTCGCACGGCGAGCCACCCCTACATGCAGGCCGCTCGGCGGGCCCAGCAAGCGGTCGAGGAAGAACTCGTCCGAGAGATCCCAAACGCCATCGCGGGCGTGAAGCTCGAACTCCAGGTCGCCAACGGCCGAGAAGCCGAGTACACAGCCCAGCTAGTCAATCTTCAGAGTCGTTCGGCCAACTTGGCCGCCCAGCGTTCGGAGTACGCCGAACTCGTGGCAAACGTGGAGGGCCAGACGGCCGTCCTGGAGGGGGCACTCAAGCAACTGGCCGACGCCAAGAGCCACCGCGCGGGAGCCAATTCGGCCAGCCTGCTGGCCCGTATCGACGATGTCGAAACCGGGGCGCACCCGGTTGGGCCGGGACGCACCACCGTGACCGCTGCCGGCGGACTCGCGGGTCTGCTCCTGGGAGCGACACTGGTCTTCGTCCTCTACGCCCCCAAGAACGAGGCAGCCGAGCAGGGCTACACGCCCGCGTCGCCAGCCCCTGTCGCAGCGACCAAGCCGGCGTCCGTCACCCCGAATCCGGCCGCTAATCCGACGCTCACCCCCACGACCGTTGGCCAGACGGCCGCCGATCGAGCTTCGGCCGGTTCGCTCTGGGGCCTCGAGTTGGCCAAGCAATCGGCGACGACTGGCCAAGCCACGCCGATTAGCCCGCTGACCACCACGACCGCTTCGACCGCGTCAGCCACTCCGGTCGGTGTTTGAGCTCTGACCGCTCTGACCCGGCCCCGATCGCTGAGTCGAAAGCGAGACGCAAGCCGTCGTTGGGGTCGATCGCGACCTAGGTTTCGATAGCCCGTCCTGCGCGCTGCGTTGGGCTCTTCTCTTCTTGTCTTATCACGAACGGTTCCGATGGTCGTGGCGGCTTTATTCGCCGGCGTTGCGATGGTGTTGCTTATGGTAACGCTCGCGCCGCGTTTATCGCCAATCACGCAAGCCCTCGTCGTCGTTGTTGTTGGTTACGTGCTCGGCTACGACGTCTGGCACGCCGACGCCGGACCGATCCCGCTGACGCTCGATCGCCTTGGCTTGGTGGCACTGGCTGGCATCTCGGTGTGGCGGCTTTGGATAGGCCAGACACCAACGCCACGACCGATCGGCCTAGATTGGACGATCGCGTTGGTTTGCGGCTGGTTGACCGTTAGCTGCCTGCTGAACAAGGCACCGGATGGGGTTGACTTGCCGACGTCGCCGCTGTTCCGTTTGGTCGTCAGCTTCTGGGCACCCGCCGCGCTGTATGCGGTGCTGCGGACCTCGGCGATCGATGCCCTCGCCGCGCGACGGCTGATGACGGGACTCGCCGTCTTAGGCCTCTACCTCGGTTTCACCGCCGTGTGCGAGACACTAGGCCTCTGGTCGCTCGTCTTCCCCCGCTACATCGCCGATCCCGACCTGGGCCTCCACTTCGGCCGCGCCCGCGGGCCGGGGCTCAACTCGGTCAGCATGGGCATGCACTTGGCCGTGTGTGCCGGGGCCGCTTGGCTGCTGATCCCGAAGTCGAGCCGGCCGATGCAGCTGTTCTGGCTGGGCGGCTGCGTGCTGATGAGCTTCGGCACCCTCCTGTCGATGACCCGCTCGACCTGGGCGGGCCTTGCCGCCGCCGCGGTCACCATCATCTGCCTCCAACTCCCCAAGCCTTGGCGGCGGACGGCCTTCATCGGCACGTGCGTTGTCGGCGGGCTGCTGCTGGTTGTTGGTAAGGACGCGATCGTCGGTCTTGAGCGAGAGGATTCGGCCGAGGTCTCGGCCCACTCGGCCCAGCAACGCTTGGCGTTCATCCAGGTCTCGGGGCAGATGTTCAGCGATCACCCGCTGTGGGGCGTCGGTTTCGGTCGTTACTACGACAAGAAGATGCCGTACCTCAACGATCGGCGTCAGTGGTTCGAGCTCGAATCGATCCGCCCGCTCCATCACCACAACACGTTCCTCAGCATCCTGGTCGAGACCGGCATGCTCGGCCTCACGGCATTCTTGGCGATGCTGGCCGGTTTCGGCTGGGTCGGTTGGCGACTGGCCCACGATCCGAACGTTGGCAGCGAATGCAACCGGCTCGGCTTGTTGCTGGTTGGGGTGGTTGTGAACTACTTGCCGTCGGCCGCTGGCCACGACCTGACGCTCGTCCATAGCGAGCAATGGCTCCTCTTCACGATCGCCGGCGCCGCCACGGGGTGCTGGCTCAGTCAAACACGGGCTGTAACAGCAACGGCTCGGGAACCGCACACGCCACACCACGCGCAGGCCGGTGGGATCCCGTTCTCGCCGCCCGCCGCCCCGGCGTAACGCCCGCTCTTCTCGCTCTCTTCTCTGCTTATCTGAACGACACCATGACAACCGATCAAATCAAGCTGTTCGGCATGACGATCGACCGACTCGACCTCACGCAGGCGACCGAGCGGGTGCTCGGTTGGTCCTTCGGGGAGAAGTCGCCGGAGGGATGCCGTTATGTCGTCACCCCGAATGTCGACCACGCGGTGATGTACCAACACGACAGCCGTTTGCGCGCCGCCTACCGCGAAGCGGCTATGGTCGTTGCCGATGGGGCGCCGTTGGTCGGGGTTTCGCGTCTCCTGCGAAAGTCGCTACCAGAGCGTGTCGCCGGCAGCGATCTCGCCCCGGCCCTGATCGCTGCGGGCGATGCGGCGGCGGAGGCTGGCTCGCGGAGGATGCGTCTGTTCCTGCTTGGGGCAGGGCCGGGCGTGGCCGATCGGGCCGCGTTCAAGATCGGACAGCGTTGGTCGGGCGTCGATCCGGTCGGCACCTATTGCCCGCCACTCGGTTTCGAGAAAGACGACGCCGAGAATCAGCGGATCTTAGAAGCGATCTCCGCCGCCCGGCCGGATGTCGTGCTGGTTGGCCTCGGAGCGCCCAAGCAAGAGCTCTGGACGCACCGCTTCCACAAGCAGATCGATGCCCGCGTTGCGTTGTGCGTCGGGGCGACGATCGATTTCCTCGCCGGCGAAAAGTCGCGAGCGCCTCGATGGATGCAGATGGCCGGGATCGAATGGGCCCACCGCTTGGCGACCGAGCCACGCCGACTCGCCGCCCGCTACGCCCGCGACGCTTGGGAGTTCCCGCAACTGGTCTGGCAGGAATACCGCGGCGGTTACGCCTCGTGAGGATGCCCGACTGATCGGGGCGGCATCGCTGGGTTAGACTGATTCGAATGCCGACCGAAGAAACGCCTACCTTTGTGCTTGCCATCGATGGCCTCCGCGCCGCGGCGTTGGGAGCGTACGGGCAGACCGCTTACGAGATGCCCGCCTTCGATGCGTTGGCGGCCGAATCGATTGTCTACGATTGGTGCTACGCCTCCACGCCCGAGCCGGCGGGCACCTATGCCCGGCTAGGCACCGCGATCCCGAGCAACGCTTGGCTGGTTACGGACGATCAACGCCTCGGTGATCAGCATCGCGGGGCGTTCGCGGAATCGCGGGTGGTCTCTACCGAGCCCGCATCGGCTTCCGCCGAGTCGATCGAGCAGACGACAGCCGCTGCTGCCTGGGAAGCGATCGCTGCCGAAACGGTGCGGTGGGCCGAGGCGGACAGCAGTCCCTTGCTGTGGGTTCATACCAAAGGCCTGCTCCATCCTTGGGACGCGCCGGCGGCACTCTACGATTCGTTGCTCGACGATGACGATCCCGAGATCGATTCCTCGATCGAGGTGCCCGACGGCACGGTTGAGCCGGACGAGTTGGCCGAGGCCGCCCTCGCCGCCTCGTGCCGCTACGCCGCCGGGGTGATGACGCTCGATGCTTGTTTAGCCGGTTGGCTCGATCTGGTGGCGGGGCTGATGGAGGGGCGGAACTATAGGTTGATCGTGGCCGGCGTTCGCGGCTTCGCACTCGGCGAGCATGGCTATCTCGGCGCGGCAGACGATCGACTCTTCAGCGAGATTCAGCAGGTCCCGCTATTCGCAGCAGGGATGCTAGGCGATCGCCGGTTCACACGCGAGTCGCTGCCGTTGACGCTCCTCACCGCAATGCAGTCATTGCTGGCGGGTGGTTTGCCGTCAGGCTCGGAGGCTCGCTTGCACGCGGATTCTGGCCCGGAGGCCTTGGTCACCAGCGATTGGATGCTGAGGCAGGACCCCGCCGACGCCGAGAACGCCGAACTCTATGTGAAGCCCGACGACCGTTGGGAGCAGAACGATATTGCGAAGCTCGAAGAGCAGGCCGTCCAAGAGTTGCAGCAAGCGATGCTATCTTCGCAGGGCGATGGGAGCGAATCCGGCGTGGCGGCGTCGCCCGACCGCGGCTAGACTCCCCCCTAGCTAGCGACCCTGGTCGTCCAGGCCAGTCAACGAGCAAGGATTGCTCATTCCACCAACCGCCGGGACATGGAAGTCCGATGCGGACGGTCTGCCGTACACAAATCACCGCCCGGCCTCGACGGAAGGCCGCCACCAGATGGCTCGCCGCCTTCGCGGTGTTGATGGTCTGGTGCGCGCCCGGCTTGTCGTTTGGTGCCGAGTTGGCGGCACGATTCCGCGTCACGGTTGAATCGCCCGAGCCGATCGCTTGGCGGGGCGAGCTGTCGCTCTCGGCGGGGCGGCTTGAGAAGTTGCAGCCGCTGAATCTCGACCCGTACGCGGCGGCCGGCACCTCGCTGAAGCGCGGCGCGGTTCGCTTGCACCACAACCGGCCCGTCAGCCGGGACCTCTTCGACCTTACCGCCCGAACCCAAGACGACGCCGAACTGCGGCTTACGCTTCCGGAACTCGGCACGGCACGGCTGTCGCTCGCCGCGGCCCGCGAGTCGCCCCAGCGGGTGCGGGTGGGCGAATCGGCATTGTTCCTCAGCGTAGCCCGGTTGGCGAGCGATCGCTTACGCGTCGAGACCGATCGCGACTCGTTGATCTTTGAGCCGGGCGAAGAGTTCGCCCTGGAGGTGCTCGCCGATCCCGAAGCGATCGATCGTGGTCGCCCCTACGAATTCACCGCCAGCCTCGTAAGCGGGCGCGGTGGCGAGGCGATTTGGACCGGCGAGACGTTTCGCGTCGATCCGCCCGCTGATGGGGCATCGCGTTTGCCGGTCGCTCTCACGCTGCCGGCCGAAGAAGGCGTCTACACGGTGCGGCTCCGAGCGACCCGCCCGACCGGCTTCTTGTCACGCTTCCCAACCACCAAGCCGACACCGCCGCCACTCGCCGAGCGGGCCTTCCAAGTGGCGGTGGTCGATCCGACGGCACGGCCCGATGCGACCAACGAATGGCGCGAGGTCTATGCCCACGACGCTCGCCGCCCCTCGAAGTGGGTCGGCCGAGTCCCGAGTTGGATGAGGATCAGCGGCCTGCCGTGGCAGAGCGAGCAAACGCTGAGCAGCGAAGGCGAGCCCTCGCCCAATGAGAAACTGCCGATCACGATCTCGCCGCGTGGCGAGGCCGAGGGGGCACACTGGCGGGCTTACCCGCTACCGGTCGAGACGCCGGGCGGCTCCTATGCGGTCGAAGTCGAGGTCCACGGCGAGCCGGGCGATTCCCTGACCCTCGCCGTGCTTGAACCCGATGCACTCGGCGACCTGCGTGCGATCAGCGGAGCCATCACGCACACCATTCCGAGGTGGAACCGATCCGCTGAGCCACAAACGGTGCGGCTCGCAGTGCGTCCAAGGACCGACTCCCCGTTGCTCGTCCTGGCGAACCCGAGTCCGGACAGGGCGGCCGGGTTCGGCCGTTTCCGCTTGCTCAAAGCGGTAGCCGCGGAGCCGATATCGCCGGGCAGGGAACGTTTGGTCGCCGTCGATTGGCAGGAGACCGACCTGCCGCACGCCCTCGGGGTGAGCCATGTCGCCTCGTTGGTTGGCAGGCACGAGCAGCCCGACCTTGTCACTTACTACGAAACGGCCCGAACGCTCGCCGAGCGGGTCGTGCTATCCGGTGCGAACGCCGCGGTGATCTCGGTGAACGAGAACGGCTCGGCCATCTACCCCAGCCGTGTCTGGAACGCGCCGAGGTACGACCTGTCAGCATGGTCTGATGGGGCGGCCGACCTGCCTCGTCGAGAACTCTTGCGGCTGATCGCCCTCGAGTTCAGCAAACGCGACCTGCGATTGATCCCGGCGATCCGGTTCGACGCCCCGGTCCCGGCGATGGAGGCCGCATTAGGAAGACGCGAATACACAGCCGGTTCGCCGCTGCTTGCGGCGATCCAACGCGACGCGGTCGGCGAAGTCGTTAACGCTGTCGGTAACCCAAGCCTGGTGCCAGCTATCGCCCTGCGTGCCTCGCCTGGCGGATGGGGGGTGCTCGATCCTTCCAGGCCTAGCTCGGCTCAAGCCGCCGATCGATTGGTCGATTCGTATCGCTTGCTCGGTGATCAGTTGCGATCGCTGCTCGGTGACTCTGCCGATCTTTTGGTGCTATCGGATAGCCTCGTTCGGATGCCGATGATCTCGGGAGCACTCATCCCAAGGCTTGGCGCCCACGATCCGCTGGTGGCCGAAGCCCTCCGGAAGACGGGCCTGCCGGCACTCGCCGCCAATGGTGTTGTGTCGAGCACGCTGCCGTTTGGGTCGCAGGTTGGATTGCCGGCCGCTCCCCGTCGGCTTGGCAGCGTGAGGCTTGCTTCACTCCGCGAATCGATGCCGGCCGACGACTCCGCAGTGTTTCAGTCGTTTCATGCCGATCGCCATGTGGTCCGTCTGAGGGATTCGGCCGAGCGCCTTGGGGGGGAGCGGCGGGAAGATGTTGTACTCCCGGCCGTGGTTGTTGATCCTTTGGCCGAGGCAGCTCAACTCGCGCAGTCGGCATCGAAGGCAGAGATGGTTGTATTGAGCGATGCCTCGGCTGTTGGGTGGCTCGATCAGCCGACCGCCGATCGCCGAGTCGCCTTCACACGCCGATCGCTTGCTACGCTTGATGAGACCATCAGCAAGACCAGCGACATGACGGCGGTTGCTTCTAGATCGGGGAGCGGCACCTCACGAATCACGGTGACCAATCGTTCGGCTTGGCCACGCGAAGCGAACATCACGATCGCGACGAAGCAACGGGCTCGTGCCGAGCTGGGGGAATCGATCGAATGGCTTAACCCTGGTCAGCACGCTATCGACCTAGCCATCGAGCCGTATGAGACCGTCGTCTGGTCGTTCGATGGCCCCGCGGTCGCGGTTGCCGGTGTGCGGCTGGAACCCAACAAAGACGCCCAGCGCGAGCTTGCCGAAGCGGTCGCCGATCTCCAGTCGCGTGACACGACCAGCCGGCGGCGTTACGGTGCCTTGCCGAACCCTTCGTTCGAGTCGGTTGAGTCTGAGGGCGTTCAGGGATGGATCACGGACGATGGCACCGGACGGGATGACCAGCTCGCTTTCGAGGGAGCCTCCTCCATCCGCTTCGCCGCTTCGCCCGGAGCACCGGCGGTGCTGACCAGTCGCGAGTTCCCGATGCCAACGACAGGGCAGCTTGCGATCGGCATGCGGCTCAAGCCGGGCTCGATCGAACCGGACGCCGAGCTGCTTATCGAGGTCATGCAAGCCGACGGGGGCTACCGCAACGGAACCAGCCTCACCGGGGCGCAGCTCTCGGCATCAACGAGTCCCGAATCGGCCACCTGGCTGCCGCCGATTGTCTTCCCGATCGACGATCTGCCGGTGCTTGCCAGCGGCAAGATGCGGCTGCGTTTCACGCTGTCCGGCCGCGGTGAGCTTCACCTCGACAACCTCGAGGCGGAAGACCTCATCCTGCCACTCGATGGCTATGGCTCGATCGAGCTCCGCAGCGAGAAGTTCGCCTTGGTGCGGCTGCTCTCGGCGTCGCAATCGTTGCTCGACGATGGCCAGCTCGAGGCCTGCCGCGAGTTGCTCGACGGCTATTGGGCACGGTTCTTGATCGAGAACTTCCCCGCCCGCGATGCCGAGGAAGCGATCGCCGGCGAAGAGAACCAAGAGGACGATCCTGCCGAAGCGACGGCAAGCAAGTCGGATGAGACCCCGTCGATCGGAAAGCGGTTGCGTGGCTACCTGCCGCGATGGTGGCGGTGATCTCGTCGCCGCGGCCGGGTAGTATTGAGCGGATGCCCGACGCTCCCTCGAATGACCAGCCACGCACGGCGCCTCGCTGCGATCACCTCGTCGTCGCGTGGGCCGTCACCTTGGCGGTGCTGATGGCGGTCACTTGGCCGCTCTGGACGCCGCTGCGGAGCGTGCCACGGGTCGCCCCGTTCGCTTGGCAAGCAATGATACCGGCGGGGATCGACTGGTTGCTCCTGGCTTTGGTTGTCGTCGGCCTGGGTCGATCGCTGGTTAAGAAGCACGTGGCTTCCCTCGCCATCTTGATCGCGTCGCTTGGGCTGGCCGAGTTGATGTCGCTCGATCAGTTGCGTTGGCAGCCCTGGGCGTACCATGCGCTGCTCGCCGGCGTGACGCTTGGCCTGGGGTCGCCTCGGCAAGCGATCGGCGGGCTGCGGCTGTTGGCGATCGCCGTCTACGCCTTCTCGGCAATCGCCAAGCTCGACGCCGAGTTCGCCGCGACCCTCGGCCAACAGATGCTCGACGTGATAAGCGGCGGAGCGGCCTCGGCACTAAGCGAGGAGGCTCGCACCGCGTTGGCTCTGCTGCTCCCGGCGGTAGAGCTTGCGCTCGCCTTGCTGTTGGCCGCGTCTATGGCGTGGCCGCGACTTGCGAAGGTAGCTTGTCTCGCCGCTGTGTTCATGCATGCGACAACGATCGTGGTGCTCAGCCCGTGGGGATTGAACCATAGCTGGGGCGTGCTGCTATGGAACGTTGGGTTCGCGTGGCAGACGGTCGTCCTGTTCTGGCCGTCGGCAGCGATCGAAACCGCGCCGTCGCAAACCGAGCGGAGTCGGCTCGTCACCGCGGTGCTGGCGATCGGCATCCTCGCTCCCTTGGGAACTCCCTTCGGGCTCTGGGACCAATGGCCCGGCTGGGCGTTGTACGCGCCGGGAGGAGAGCGGGCGCGGGTGTACGTGCTCGCCGAAGCCGCCGAGAGGTTGCCAGCCGCCGTGCAAGAACACGTTGAACCCTCGCGGGCGGATGGTCCCTGGCGGCGTGTGGAGATCGATGAGTGGGTGCTCAGCGAGACTGGCGCGCCGCTCTACCCTCAGAATCGCCTCGTCGCGGCACTAGCCGCCGAGCTGGCCGAGGCCATCGAAACACCGAAGCGGGTCAAGCTAGTCGCCGAGTCAGCCGCCGATCGCTTCACGAGGAAACGCCGATCCGAGACGCACCGGCTGGCCTACCAGATCGAGTCACGCAGCCGACTGCTCGGCTTCGAGCCCGCCGTTGTCTGGACACAATCCGACCAACCGCGTTAGCTCGTCGCGACTTCGGCGGGCGCGTGCGTTGGCATCTCGGTCGCCAGCGGGTTGGGCTCGTCGATCGTTGGGTGCACGCCGGGCAGGTCCTCGGCGTACCAACGATCCAGGACGGTGCGCCATTCGCCCGGTTTCTTGACCCGCACCAAGTCGGCACGGACCTCGGCGTGCTGCGGGTGCATCGCCGAGTACTTGATGGCGAACTTCCGCATATCGGGCAGGCAACGCTCGGCCCCGTAGACCTCCTCGGCCAACCGATAGTGCTCCGCGATGACCTCTTTCTGCACATGCAACGACGGTGGGTCGGGCATCGGTCGGCCGGCGGCGAGCTCGGCGACTTGCTGGAAGATCCACGGGTTACCGATCGCCCCGCGAGCGACCGTCACCCCATCAACGCCCGTATAGGCGATCATGTCCAGGCAAGACTGAGCATCGAACAGATCGCCACTCCCCAGCACAACCCGCTCGCCGGCATGCTGCTTGAGCTCCTTGAGGAACTCCCAACGCGATGGCCCGTGATAGCGTTGCGTCACGGTGCGGCCGTGGACGGTGATCGCCGCGGCGCCCAGCTCGTAGGCCTTGTCGAAGATGGCAAAGAAGTTGTCGCGGCTCTCCGCGGTGTCATCGATGCCCCGCCGCATCTTGACCGTCACCGGCTTCTCGGCGGGGACGGCGTCGCGGACCCGCTTGATGATCTCGATCGCGACCTCGGGTTGGCTGAGGTGAAACCCGCCGCGGCAGCGACCCAGGACCTTCTTCACGGGGCAGCCGAAGTTGATATCGATGATATCGAAGCCGGCGTCCGACAGCCGGAGGGCGGCAGGACCGAATTGCTCCGGCTCGGCCCCCATCAACTGACCGCCGACGGGCGGCTCTTCGGGGCTGATATGCAGCAGGTGACGCGTCTTCTTCCGCACCTTCAGCTCGACGAGGAACTTGTCGAGCATCACCTCGCAAAGCGTGTACGAAGCCCCATGCCGGCGAGCGATGGTCCGCATCGGCGAATCGCTGTAGCCACTCAGCGCGGCTTGGACGATCGGGAAGCCGATCTCGATCGGACCGATCTTCAGGGGCTTCAGCGTGGGGGGCGTGGGCGGAGTCATGCCGTTGATTGTTTTCTGCCGAGCGTCGGAGTCAACCGGCTTGCTAGCAGGGTGCCGCGGTTAGACCGACCAAACCCGGATTTTGGATCGTTTTGCAAACCTTACCTGTAGCGTTTTGAGCCCCGGCCGATAGCGGTGCTTTCTTGAGCCGTTCTTTCAAGTGGTTTCAGCCAAACGACTTAGCTGCTGTAGGGGGTCGGCGGGCGAACTTTGGCACACCCGGTGCGTAGAGTCGTTGGCGTGGTCAGGCGTTGCAACAACGTTCGGCCAAGTCGCCAGCGAGGCTAGCAACGGGGCTAGCATCCGCCGGCGGCGGGCGACGGGAGTTCGCCCTACTCATCCTCAACTTCAAGGAAGTCAACATGTTGGTTCTCACTCGCAAGCCGCAAGAGAAGATTCGCATCGGCGACGACATCGTTATCACCGTCATCAAGACCAAGGGCCAAGGCGTCCGCCTCGGCATCGAGGCCCCGTCGGATGTTTCGATCCTGCGAGGCGAGTTGGTGGCGGCCCACGACAGCTTCATCGAAGATACCAAAGAGCCGCAGCCGCAGGCGAACGAGCAAGAGGCCAAGGGCGAAGGCAACGTGCAGTTCGCCCGCGTGAAGCGATCGCGTGTCGGCACGGTGCTGCCGAGCCTGCTTGGCGAGCCCGGCCCGCTGCGGGCGATGATGGGCGGCCGTGAGTCCTCGACCGTCTGACCCGCTCCGCTCTCAGTCGCTACTCGGCAACGCCGCTGACCAGCCGCACCTGCCTACCAGGCAGAGCCATCGGCTCTGCGGCTCGCGTGATCGGCCAAACGGTTCGTGCCGGCGGTGCCTTAGCGATGTTGTTGGGGCGGACCGGTCCGAACTGCGAGAGATGCTCCAGCAGCACACGCCGCACCTCGGCGATGCTCTGGGGATGCCGGTGGAGCGTCACGTGGTCTTCGGGCACCGCGATCTGCGAAGCGAGCTGCGGCAGGTCATCCAGGCGGGCGCTGTCGAGCGAGACGACGCCGTCGCCGCGGCTTGAGAACCAACTGGTGAGCCCACTACGCGGTTGGTCACCAACGACGTTGTGGTACTGCACCCAAGGCCCGGCCCGCGCGGCGAGCAGGGCAGCGAGCATCGGCGACTCGGGCCGCAGGTCGTCGATGCTGGTCATCACCCGCGCCGCCACCTGCGGGCGGAAGAAGCCGGGGTTCCGACGGAACAGCTCCTGCCGGCTCGCCATGGTCTGCATCGGGAACGCGATCAGCTTCGTCCCGAGCCATTGTGTGAAACCGTTCGAGAACCGACTGCCACGGTGCGGCGTGCCGATCGTCACGACGCGTTGCACCGACGGGTTGGGACGGAAGTAGAATAGGTTCGAGAGGTGCTGCTTGGTCGGCTGGTCGGCGTCGAGCTCCTCGAAGCGGCGTTCGCTGACGATCCGCCAGAAGTTGTTGCCGCTGTCGACCGTTTGCAATCGCGATAAGAGGCCGCCCATGCTGTGTCCAACGAGCACCGTTTGGTCGAGCGATCGGGTCGTGTTGGTCGGATCAAAGGTCTGCCGGAATTCGGCGAGGTGCGTCCGCATCTGCGCGGCGCTGACCCAGAACGGATTGCCGGTCGGGTAGAGGTAGAACCAGAACTGATAACGGCTCCGCACCTGCGGGTCGCTGCGGAGGTCGTTGAACATCTCCATCCAGGTCGCGGGACTCGACCAGAGCCCGTGCACCATAACGACCGGGATGCGATTCGGGTCGTAGGGCTCCAGAAGGTAGAGCCCTTGGAGTTGTTTGACGCTATCCGGTTGGAGCAAGCCAAGCGTTGAGACTTCTTTCTCTTTAAGATCGGGCTGGTCGAGGTAGTAGGCCAGCGGTGTGGTGAGGTCGGTCTCTAGCGGGACGCGTCGGCCGGCGAGTTGGATGCTCTCGTGGTCGGTCGGGTCGTGGAGTTCCAGCACCAGCCGCATCCCGCCGGCGGGGGCTTGCGGCGTTGGTTGGACTTCTTCGGCGCGGACGATCGCCGTGAGCGGGTAGCAGAGCTTCCGCGGGTAGTACTTGTCCGCCGGGTGCTCGCGATCCGGGTGGTAACGAACCCCGATTAGCGGCACGCCGAGGCCGCTGGTGTGGTAATGGTTCCGCAGACCGAGGACTTGGAAGTCGGTAGCGAACTCGAAGCCCTGGAAGTCGGCCTCGGTCCAGCGTTGGCTGTGCAACTCGATCGCGATCGAGCAGGCGTGGTCGGCGAGCGGCAGGGGGACGCGTGCGCCGGGACGGACTTGGTCCGTCTCGCGGAGCAGGCGGAGCAGACCCTTGAGCGATTCGTTGTAGGCCCGGGTCGTGCCGGGCAGCCGTTGGCGCGAGTCCGCCGCGAGGGCTCGATAGCCGTGGACGAGCGACTCGGCGTAGTAGCCGACGGCGGCCGAGCGTGTCTCGGCGTCGCCTCCGCTCTTCTCAAGCGACTTGGCTTTCGACGCCGCTAACTCGCTGAGGGCGAGTTCAAGATCCGGGGCCGTCCGCCCCTCAGCCTCTTGCTCAAGCAACGCGAGGAGCTGTTCTTGCTCGGTGGCGTTCGCCGGATTCAGGCCGCGGGGAGTCGTGACCGCGAGCGTGCTGGCCGACAGCGGTAGAGGAGCTTCGCTTCGCCAAAGGAACCCGGCCGCCAACGCGTGGTCGGGCGGGCGTCGCTCGATCCACTTCTCGGTCGTCGCACACCCGCAGGCCGCGAGGGCCGCGAGCCACAACGCCGCGAGGCGAGCCGGGTTGGTTCGCGCGGGGCGATTCACCGTGAGGGCGCGATCGGTAGAGGGCGGCGGTGTCTGCCCGCCCCGGCTACACGGCTAGCGGGGGCTATCGAGGCAACATCGGACGCAGAACCCTACGAGGCTCGCCCAAGACGGTCAATGCGAGTGTCTGCTATCGGAGCCGGCTCACGCGGAGGCAGCACTCGTGCGGCAATCCGAACCATCGATGACGAAGGTGAGCGTTCGCGGCTCTTCGTCTACGGCTGGCTCGGGCGACTCGAAGGCGGTGGCTGCCTCGGCAAGCTCGCCCCGCAGGATGCGGACATCACGAGGAGCTTGGACGGCGAGGGCGACCCGATTGCCGGCGACCCGCCGGACTTCGATCGTGATCTCGTCACCGATCTGGATCTGCTCGCCTGCTTTGCGGCTGAGAACTAGCATGTTGGCCTCTCCTATGCGCTGCTGATGACGGCTCCGCCGCCGCGTGTGAATAGAAGCGATCCTAGGATCGCTTTGTGGTTCCGATTATTGCATTGCATCTGTCGTGCCACGCTTGCCCAAGCCGAGCCACCCTTGCTGTCATTCGCACTAAAACCATTTACCTCGGGTTTTATCTCAAGTTTGGCTGCGGTAATTCCGACGGCCCGCTAGCCGGGCTCCGTCAAGGCGGCTCAGTTTGCGACGATCGCGTCTCGCTTTGAGACGCGACTCTTGAACTGAGACCGCTAGCTCCGATGCTGATCGATGCCCGCCTGTGCTTGTTCGATGGCCTGTGAAGGCTGGTCAGGGTTGCCAATCCACGGGGCGACTGCTTACCTGCTACTAGCCGCTGATGGCTCAGTTCTCCTCGCTCTTAACCCAGACGACCATCCGTGATCGACCAATCCGCCATCAAGTCCCGCCAAGGGCGCCTCGTCGAGCAGTTGCAGCAGCGAAAATGCGGCCTCGCTGTCTTGCTGCGCTCTGAGTCGATCCAATGGCTGACTGGTGCCTACGTGGGGCCTCTGTTTCCGGTTGCGGCTTCGATCACGGACGAGGGTCGGGTGACACTCATCTTGCCGAGTCGCAAGGTCGAGACGCCCGCCGTCGCGGACCAAGTGCTGCCGTACGTCGAAAAACGCCTCTCCACGATGCGTGATAGCAGCGAGCAGCGTATCGATAGCGTCTTGGCCTTGCTGGACTCGTTTACTTCCGCCCCGAGCCGGGCGGCTTGCGAGTTCTCCCTCGCCCCTGGTCCGCTGACGACCGCTCTGGCGGGCGAGTGGTACGACATCGATCAGGTGATGTTCGGCTTGCGGCGGAAGAAGGATGCCGACGAGCTGGCGATGATGGCCCGGGCAAACTTGGCAAACGAGGCGATGTACGCCCACGCGCGAGACGTCATCAAGCCGGGCATGAACGAACTCGATCTCTACTGCGAATTGCATACGACCGCGGTTCACTCGCTCGGCGAATCGCTGACCTACTTCGGCCAGGACTTCCGGGCGAACGCCCGTGGCGGTGCCCCGCGTGATCGCCGTGCCGAGGCGGGCGAGCTCTGGATCCTTGATCTTGGCGTCGGCTACCGGGGCTATTACACGGACAACGCCCGGACGATCGCCGTGGGCGGCGAACCGACCGACGCCCAGCAGGCCGCCCACGCCCGCATCGCCGAAGTCTTTCCGATGATCGAGTCGACCGTCCGCCCTGGGGTGCGGTGCCAGGAGGTCTTCGAGAAGGCGAGCCAGATGCTAGCTGGCGATGAGCCCTGGGTCTTCAACCACCACCTAGGGCATGGCGTCGGCCTCGCCCCGCACGAAGGACCGCATCTCAATCCGAACTGGGACGATAAATTCGAGGTCGGCGACTTCTTCACCGCCGAGCCCGGCCTCTACCACGACGACTTGCGCCACGGCATCCGCTTGGAGCAGAATTATGTGGTCACTGAGGGGGGCGTGAAGCTCGTCACCGATTGGCCGCTCGGCCTTTGAAGCAGCCCTCGCGGTTTCGTCTTCCGCCGGTCTCGACCGATCCCTACACTCCCCGCCGCCGGTGGCTACGGTTAGCCGCTGGATCCAACCGGTGAGGTGATGGCGTGAACGGACTGGTCGATATCCACTGCCACTTGCTGCCCGGCATCGACGACGGGGCGGCCGATCTCGAGGCCTCCCTGGCTATGGCGGTCATGTCCGTCTCGCAGGGCGTCGAGACGATTGTCCTCACGCCCCATCAGCTCGGGGCCTTCGACCACAACCGCGGCGACGATATCCGCCGTCGCACGACCGAACTGCAATCCGAAATCAACGCCCGGGGCATCCCGCTCAAGATCTTGCCGGGGGCGGACGTCCGGATCGAAGACAGCATGATGGCACGCCTCCTCGAAGGCGACGTCCTGACGCTTGGCGACCATGGCAAGCACGTGCTGCTTGAGCTGCCCCACGAGCTCTACTTCCCGCTGGAGCCGGTCCTCGATGCCCTGCATCGCCACGGCATGGTCGGCATCCTGTCGCACCCCGAGCGGAACGGCGGGCTGCTCGCTCGCCAAGACTTGATCGCGCCGCTGGTGGACTATGGCTGCTTGATGCAAGTCACTTCCGGAAGCCTCGTTGGCGGCTTCGGCCCCGACAGTCAGGCGATGGCCGAGCGGATGGTCAAGCAAGGCCTCGTGCATTTTCTCTCAACGGATGGTCACAGCCCGAAACGCCGGCGCCCACGCCTCGGCGAGGGTCTGGCCGCTGCGACCCGATTGGTAGGCGAGGAGGCCGCCCAAGCATGGTGTGCCGACAACCCAAGGGCGGTCGCCGAAGGACGCGAGGTGACACCGGGCCGCACACGCGTCACCGCGGCCCGACGCGGCTGGTCGCTGTTCTCGCGGAGAGCCGCTTGATGGTCGCCCGTCAGGTCACACGCCGTAAACTGTTGGGAGCGGGTCTCGCCGCTGCGGCCGGTCTGTGTGGTCAATCGGCCCTTGCCGGCGCCGAGCCGGTCTGGATCGACCAACGCCGCCTCGGCCCGTTTGTTTGCCGTGCCGCGTTCCCGCTCGGCGATCATTTGCTGGCCGATGCCGACCTCGCTCGGCTCGAGCTGGAGCTGCGCCGGGTCCTGGCCTTGCGCCCCTGCTCGGAGCAGATCGAGGTGCTCCTGCTCAACGACGCAAAGCAGCACCGACGCCTCGTCACGGCGCGGCATCCCGAGGCTCCGTATCGGCGGGCCTTGTTCTACAAACAAGATCAGCGGTCGGTGATCTATGCGTACCGCCATCGCGAGCTGGCGATCGATCTGCGGCATGAGTGCACGCACGCCTTGCTGCATGCCGACCTGCCGATGGTCCCGCTCTGGCTCGACGAAGGCCTCGCCGAGTACTTCGAGCCACGCGTTGGCGAGCGTGCGCAGGGACCGAGTCACCTGCCGCGGGTGTTGGATGATATCCAGAGCGGCCGGTTGCTTCGCCTGAGCGAGTTGGAACGCAAGCACAAATTGTCGGAGATGACCGACGTCGACTATCGCTATAGCTGGGCCTGGACGCATTTCTTGCTGCATGGGTCGAGCGTGGCCTCGATGCAGCTCTGGTCAACGCTAGCGGCGTTGCGCCGCTACGAGCCGCCGGCCTTGATGTCGGAGCGATTGGCTCGCTCGCTTGGCTCACCGGAGCAAGCGTTCGTCTCGCACTTTCAAGCGTGGCCCGGCGTGCTGAGGGCGGCGCAGCGCAACAGCCCGGGTGCTCGGTAGAAAACAATTCACTGAGGCCGTTCGACGGTCTTGCCATGAAACGGAGGTCTTCGATCATGACGATCCATTCGATCCAACGAGTGCTTGCCTTGGCGGCATGCGTGAACTTGCTCGCCAGCGGCTCGATGGCACAGCAGCCAGTCGCCCGGCCACAGGTGGCCGATGTCGCGTTGGCAGAAGGCGGCGTGTTCTCTGGGAAGGTCGTTGATGCCCAGGGCGCTCCGATCCCGCAAGCGGCGGTCGCTCTTCATCAAGCCGGCAAGCCGGTGGCGACCTCGACCACGAACGCCGAAGGGGTTTTTGCCGTGCAAGGCTTGCGCGGCGGTCTGTACCAAGTCATCGCGGGCAATGGCGTGGTCGCCTACCGCTTGTGGGCTCCGCGCACCGCCCCGCCAACCGCCAATCGGTCGGCACTGATCGTGACGGGCGACGAGATCCTCGCCGGTCAGCAATGCGGTTCGATTTGCCCGCCCGGCCCCGATATGCCGCGTGGCGGCGGTGGCGTCTTGGGTTGGATGCAACGCAATCCTTTGCTGGTCGGGGCCGGCATCGCCGCGGCGATCGCCGTCCCGCTCGCCATCGACGATGACGACGACCCCGCGAGTTGATGCTTGCGTTAGTTGCACGCTTGCCGGTTGTTTCGATTGGGGAAGTTGAAGAAAAGGCTGGAGGCGCCTCCGGCCGGTGTTCGATACCAAGCTACAAGGCTGTAACTGCTATCCGATCACGCCTGTGTTGCGGGATCGGTTTTGAGCCAGCGTGGTTCTCCGGACGACGCACTCACGGATGAACTAAGTCATTAAGGAGAGATACAAGTCATGAAGATCGTAGTTGCCCAACGTGTGGCGGCTGCTCTGGCGTGCGTTGGCATGCTGGTTCAGCCCGCTCTGGCCGCGACCCCGGTTGCCGCCGCTCCTGTCGTTGCCGATGTGGCCCTCGCTCAAGGCGGGGTCTTCTCTGGCAAGGTCGTTACTGCTCAGGGCGCGCCGATCGCCAAGACGGCGGTTTCGCTCCAGCAAGCCGGCGTCGTTGTGGCGACCGCCGAGACCAACGCCGAAGGCATCTTCGCCGTTCAAGGCCTGCGTGGCGGCATGTACCAAGTCGTTGCCGACAACGGCGTCGTTTCGTACCGCCTGTGGGCTCCGAACACGGCTCCCCCGATGGCGAACCAATCGGCTCTGATCGTGACCGGCCAAGAGATCCTCAACGGCCAGTACTGCGGACCGGCTTGCCCGCCCAACTCGTGCCCCCCCGGTGGTGGCAACGGTGGCGGCGTCATGGGCTGGGTTCGTCAGCACCCGCTTCTGGTTGCTGCCGGTATCGCCACGGCGATCGCCGTGCCGCTCGCGGTTGCCGATGACGACGACGATCCCGCGAGCTGATCGCCCAACCGCGATCGATCGCTGATTGAATAATCCAAACCCCGCCCGTTGGTTCGCCAGCGGGCGGGGTTTGCTATTGGGCACTAGCCGGCAGTTCGCTACGGTCCGCCCCACGCGAACCACTTCCTCAGCCCTGCGTGATCGGGAAGCTCCCATGAGCCAATGCCAGTTGTTTTCTAAGCTCGTCCGCTCCGTTGTCGTCATGGCAGTTGCCTGCGCTCCGAGCCTGGCAGCGGCCGACGCCCCAGTAAAAGCTCCGCCCGCGGTCGCCGGCACTCAGAAGCCTGCGGTGATCGATGTCGCGTTGCACCCCGAAGGCCTCTTGGTCGGTCAGCTTGTTGCGGCAAGTGGCTCGCCGGCCGGCGGCTCGACGGTCACCCTCGCGTTGCCCGATGGGCGTCAGGCAACGGCCAAGACCAACGAACAAGGCGGTTTCGCCTTCCGCGGCGTCAATGGGATGGCCACGCTCCGCACCGAGCGTGCCCTCGCGATGGTCCGCATCTGGGCACCGGGCACGGCACCTCCGAGTGCGACTCCGGCCCTGTTGCTTGTGGAAGACAGCGGTGTCGCCCGCGGCCAGCATTATGCCGGCACCGGCACGCAGAACTTCTTCTCGAAGGGCAAGATGTTGATGGCGAACCCGCTGTTCGTCGCCGGCGTGATCACCACCGCGGTCGCCGTCCCGGTCGCGATCGCTAACGATGACGACGATCCCGCAAGCTGAGCCGCGATCGGTCTTCCACGCTCAGCCGGCAAGCCTTGCCAACCACGCGCGATCCCTGTCGCGAAGCGGTTGAGATCCGCTGCACGCTTGGCCGGTGCGAGTCGATGAATAAAGGGTGGTCGCAAGGAAGCGGCCAGTCTCTCGGCATCGACACGCACGGATGACGTTATGGCGGTCGGCGGATTCTTTGAGCGTGCCCGGCGGGCTTTCTTCTCTAAACCGACGCCTGAGCAGACCTTGCTCAAGCTGGTGAAGGGCCAATCGATCCACCGCGTGGTGGAGGTTGGGGTCGAGTCGCTAGAAGCGACGGTCAGCCTTCTCACGCAGCTCGACAAGCAAGCCGATGTCGAGCGGGTGCAGTACACCGCCATCGATCCATTCGATGAACGCGCCGACGGCGAGACGCCGCTCACCTTGGGCGAGGCGTATCGTGAGCTGGTCGCGACCGGGGCACGCCTGCAGATGACGCCCGGCACAATCGCCGCTTCGATCGCGACCCAGGCCAACTCGCTGGGCGATACGGACCTCTTGCTGCTGTCGTCCCACGCCACAGACGACGCCCTCGAGCAGGCTTGGTACTACCTGCCGCGGATGTGCCACCCCGGCACCCTGGTGCTCCGCCTCAATGAGGCCGCGACCGCCGACGAGCCGAGCGAGTGGCAGCCGATGAACCTGGGCGAAATCTCGGCCCTGGCGGGCAATCGCTCTGAGCAGCCTCGCCGGGCCGCTTGAGCCGGGAGGTTGTTGGCTGGCTCACGCTTGGCGGTTTGAAGCCGAGCTAGCTGCCCAATCACCCCCGAACCGACTACCATACCAGTGCGTCTTATCGTTAAGGACGCTCCGGCTGGTCGGTGCACACGAGGCTGATCCGCCGGCAAGGACGCACACGGTCCACCCCCGCTGGGGCTGCCGTTGCCTCGTGGGATAGGGAGTCGCAGTTGTGGCGGCGGATTCGATCGAGAACGCGGAGACCGTGGCCGCCCCGATTGAGGGGCTGTCCAGCGAGGCAAGCCTCTCGCTGCCCGGTATCGAATCGGGTAGCGGGCTGTCCGAATCGCTCCGCCGCTCCGGATCACGCGGATCGGCCGCCATCGAAGCCGCCGCGCGGGGCTTCGTGAACCTCGTCGAAGGGGGCTCTTCCCAGCTCACGAGCGAAACCCGCAGCGTGCTCCAAAAGCGTCTGCTGATCGCGGCGGTCCTGTTCTTCGCGGCGTTCGCGGCCTTCTGGGGGCTTGGCTTGGTCCTCGGCGACCCCGAGTACACCTACAAGACCAGCGAGCACGGCCCGTACGTCAAGAAAGAGATGTACGCCATCAGTTGGGCGCACTTGGCGATCACGGTTTGGATCGGCGGGATCGCAGTTTGGTTGCAAAAAGTCCGCGATGCCTCGCTCACGATGCTCCGATTGGCGGAGTACGCGATCTTCGGCTCGATCGCCTTGTTCTTCACGCTGATCACCCACTTCCGATTCGAGGTCGAGCCGTGGCTCCTGGAGGGCGCGCACCTGCCGGTGATCAGCCCGCCCTGGATGCTGCTGGTCTTCACCTACGCGTTATTCATCCCGAACACGTGGCGGCGTTCGCTCCGCTTCCTGTTGCCCGCCACGGCTTTGCCGATCGCGTTGATGGCGTTCCAGGCCAGCGTCTGCCCCGGATTCCAGCACTGCCTCCAAAGCGAGGCCGGGGCCAACTACCTCGGGCACCAATCGCTCGTGCTGATCATGACCTTCGCCACCGCCGTGGCCGGGGTCCACACGATCAGCACGCTCCGCACGCAGGCCTTCGAGGCCAAGCAACTCGGCCAGTACCGACTCAAACAGAAGCTCGGGGCGGGCGGCATGGGCGAGGTCTATCTGGCCGAGCACCAGATGATGAAACGCCCCTGCGCGGTGAAGGTCATCCGACCCGAGAAGGCGGGCGACCCCAAGATCCTTGCCCGCTTCGAGCGCGAGGTCCGTTCCACCGCAAAGCTCTCGCACTGGAACTCGATCGATATCTACGACTACGGCCGCACCTCGGACGGCGCGTTCTATTACGTGATGGAGTACCTGCCCGGTCACAACTTCGGCGAGCTGGTCGACCAGGCGGGCGGGCCGCTGCCGGCCGGGCGGGTCGTGTACCTGATGAACCAGGTCTGCCGAGCCTTGACCGAGGCTCACGAGATGGGGCTCGTCCACCGCGACATCAAGCCCGCGAATATCTTCTGTGCCTACCGCGGTGGCGAGTACGACGTCGCCAAGCTGCTCGACTTCGGCCTCGCGAAGCCGACGCTCAGCTCGAACATCGGCACGCACGAGGTCGCCCTCACCGCCGAGGGAGCCATCACCGGCTCGCCCCTCTTCATGTCGCCCGAGCAGGCCACCGGCGAGAGCGAAGCCGATGTCCGGAGCGATGTCTATTCGCTCGGCTGCGTCCTCTACTACATGCTGACCGGCAAGCCGCCGTATCCTTACGGCCAAGCGGTCAAAGTCATCATTGCCCACGCCTCGGAAGAGGTGGTGCGGCCTCGGGAGCACAACCCCGAGCTCTCGATCGAACTCGAAGAGATCGTCCTCCGGTGCCTCGAAAAAGTCCCCGAGGATCGGTTCCAGTCGGTAGACGACCTCAGGCAGGCAATCCTCGACGCCCCGGTCGACGAGGTCTGGACGCCCGAACTGGCCCACGAATGGTGGAACTGCAACGGCTGCCCGCAGCGGAAGGCCATGGCCGCCGAGGCCATCGAGGCCGCCGCGGTTTAGCGGCCAAGCGGGAGATTCTGTCTCTTAGCCGCTCAGGCTTTGCCGATCCGAGAGCTACCGGCCCGCGAACCGGTACCGTAAACTACGGGTCTATCGAGAGTTCCTGCACGTCCGCCCCCTGGCACGAGTCCTAACGCGATGTCCGCTTCCGCCCCCCGCACGCTGTTCGAGAAGATCTGGGACAACCACGTTGTCCACGCCGAAGAGGGGCGTTCGACCATCCTGTATATCGACCTGCAACTGGTCCACGAGGTCACCAGCGCCCAGGCGTTCGAGGGGCTCCGCCTCGCCGGCCGCACGGTCCGCCAGCCGGCACGCACGGTCGCCACGGCGGACCACAACGTGCCGACCACCGACCGCAGCCTGCCGATCGTCGACCTCGTTAGCAAGACGCAGATCGAGACCCTCGAAAAGAACTGTGCCGAGTTCGGCATCCAGTACTACGGCCTAGGCCACCAGAACCAAGGCGTCGTGCACGTCATGGGACCGGAGCTCGGCTACACCCAGCCGGGCATGACCATCGTCTGCGGCGATAGCCACACCAGCACGCACGGTGCTTTCGGCGCCCTCGCGTTCGGCATCGGAACGAGCGAGGTCGAGCACGTCCTCGCCACGCAGACGCTCTTGCAGTCGAAACCGAAGACGATGGAACTCCGCGTCGACGGCGAACTCGGCCCCGGCGTCACGGCCAAGGACATGGTCCTGTACCTGATCGGCCAACTGACCACCTCCGGCGGCACGGGCTACTGCCTCGAATACACCGGCGATGTCGTCCGTGGGCTCTCGATGGAGGGCCGCATGACGGTCTGCAACATGTCGATCGAGGCCGGCGCCCGCGCCGGAATGATAGCACCGGACGAGACGACCTTCGAGTACGTAAAGGGCAAGAAGCACGCCCCGACCGGTGCCGACTGGGACGCGGCCGTCGCTCGTTGGCGCGAACTGCCGACCGATGCCGGCGCAACGTATGACAAAACGCTCACCTTCAACGGGGCCGATATCCCGCCGCAGGTCAGTTGGGGCACCAACCCGGGCCAAGTCGCCGGGGTGAACACGAAGGTGCCCAACCCAAGCGACTACAGCGACCCGACCGAACAGAAGACCACCGCCGCCGCCCTGGAGTACATGGGCATCGAGGCCGGCACGCCGATCACCGACTTGGCGATCGATCGGGTCTTCATCGGCAGTTGCACCAACGGCCGCATTGAAGACCTCCGCGCCGCGGCGGCCGTCGCCAAGGGCAAAAAGGTCTCCGACCGTGTCAACGCGATGGTCGTTCCCGGCAGCGGTATCGTGAAGCAGCAGGCCGAAGCCGAGGGCCTCGACGCGGTCTTCAAGGAGGCCGGCTTCGAGTGGCGCGAGGCGGGCTGCAGCATGTGCCTCGCGATGAACCCGGACAAGCTCGCCCCCGGCGAACGCTGTGCCTCGACCAGCAACCGCAACTTCGAAGGCCGCCAAGGCCGCGGCGGCCGCACCCACCTGGTCAGCCCCGCCATGGCCGCCGCCGCCGCGTGTGCCGGCCACTTCGTCGACGTCCGCGAATGGGGAGAGAATTGATGGGAAGGATCATCGTTGAATTGACCGTGTCGAATGCCCTCGATCCATCGAAGTCGCTTGAAACCAACGCCATGGTCGATACGGGGGCCACGTTCTTGACCCTGCCGTGGTCGATGAAGGAACGATTCGGGACCTTCGAGAAAGACGAACCAACCGAAATCGAGTTGGCGGATGGCTCTGTGCAGACCGCAACGCTGTGTGGCCCGGTCAAGATAACGATCGACCAGCTCACCCCGATCTATCACGAGGTGCTTTTCCTACCCGAAGCGGAAGGGGAGGGGCATGCCGAGCCACTCGTCGGCTACATCCCGCTAGAGGCCGCTCGGGTTGCCGTCGATATGCTCGGTCACCGTCTGGTACCCGTGAAGTACGCTGATCTCAAGTAGGCCGCTCTCGGTCTCTTTCCGTTTCATACATCCCTCTTGCTTCGAATGAATCCCTTCACAAAGCACACCGGCTTGGTCGTCGCCATGGACCGGGCGAACGTTGATACGGACCAGATCATCCCCAAGCAGTTCCTCAAGCGGATCGAGCGGACCGGTTTCGGCGAGTTCCTGTTCTGGGATTGGCGCAAGGACGCTGACGGCAACGAGAACCCCGACTTCGAGCTCAACCGGCCGGCTGCCAAAGGGGCGAGTGTGCTGCTGGCCCGCCGCAACTTCGGCAGCGGTTCCAGCCGCGAGCACGCGCCGTGGGCGTTGGAGGATTACGGCTTCCGCGTGATTGTCGCGCCGAGCTTCGCCGACATCTTCTACAACAACTGCTTCAAGAACGGCATGCTGCCGATTGTGCTCTCCGAGGAGCAGGTTGAAGAGCTGTTCCAGCGGGCCGATAAGTACTCCAGCGACTCGGCGATAAAGGACGAGGCCGCCTATCGGCTGACGGCCGATCTCGAATCGCAGACGCTGACCGATGGCTACGGATTCGAAGCCAAGATCGAGGTCGATCCGTTCCGCCGTCATTGCCTGCTCAACGGCTTGGACGATATCGGCCTGACGCTGGAGCACGAAGCCAAGATCTCCACTTTCGAGGACAGCCATGACCACCTGGCCCCCAGTGCCTGAGGCGCCGCGGCGATGTCTGGCCGTTGGCTCGCTGCTCCTGAACGCCGTCGTCTTGTCTGCGATGGGGGGTGAGCCGGTCGTGCTCGCCGACGACCTTGCCAACCCGACGGCGGTCTCGGCCCGCGCGGCCGCGGACGGCGGCACGCGGGTGCTCGTCGCGGAAGCCGGGGCCGAGCGACTGACCGAGTTCAACCTGCTTGGTGAGAACGTCTTCGGCCGCGAGGTGGCCGCCCCGTGCCCAGGAATCCAGGTCGCCGGGATCGCGGTGATCGAACAAGGACGGCTGGTCTTCGGTCCGGTCGGGGTGTCGGCGCTTGATAGTGAGGGGGAATCGGCAGGGGCCAGCTCGTTGAGCGTCGAGCCGGTCGTCGGCCCGGTGGCGATCAACGACCGCTGGCTCTTCGCCCCGGGCGAGCGTGGCCTCCTGCGAGGCCGGCTCGCCAAAGGCCGCGTCACGCGGCTACGCACGCTCCCCAGCGAATCAGCCGCCCCGGTGGCCATCGCCTTCTCCCCCGAGGGCTACTTGACCGCCATCACCGACGGCGAAGCGGGCGAGCATCGACTCGCGTTCTACGACCCCGATGAGCCAGCCGCTCCGATTGCCGTGTACCCGCTCACCGGTCTGACCAGCCCGACCGCGATCGCTTACACAAGCGGCCAAGCCGGCGACGTGGCCCTCTGTGTGCTCGAGACGGCAGCGGAGGGCAACGTGGCGGGCGTTTACCTGGTGCAGATCGTGATAGACGGCAATCGGCCGGCCGCCACCGCCACGCTTGCCACCCCGATCACGAGTCCAACCAGCCTGGCGGCCTTGCCGGGCGGGGGCTTGGTTGTCACAACCAGCGATGGCGAGCGCGGCTCGCTGCTCCGCCTCGCGGTCGAGCCCTAGTCATCACCAATCCGCACGGCCTCTCAGGCGAGAACCTAATGGCGACCCGACGCGAGAAGATCGAGGCGATGCTCGCCGACGACCCGACCGATACCTTCCTCCGCTACAGCCTGGCCATGGAACTCGATAAGGAGGGCGAGCACGACCCGAGCCTTACCAAGCTCGACGAACTCACCAAGGACCCGGTCCCCTATGTGCCGGCGTACTTCATGGCCGCCCAGCAGTTGACGCGGCTCGACCGGGTCAACGAGGCCCGCACCTACCTCCGCGACGGCATCGAGCAAGCCCGAGCCCAGGGCGATTCCCACGCCGCGGGTGAGATGAGCGAGTTCCTGGCGTCGCTCGGCGTTGAGGGCGAGTGACGCCGGCATAAAACCGCGCGTGGCCAAGAATTGTTTTGTCGCACGGTTTTGTCGCACCGCGGTCGGCACGCTTCGGCCCTTTTATGGGCTTTTGCGAGGCGAACCAGTTGCGGCGCAACGCTTTACGTTTTGTCGCATGCTGTTGCCAGCTCGCCAGGAAGCTCGTGGAACCCATTATCGCACGGGTCTCTGATGCAGGTAAGCATTCTTGGCCAGAACGCCGGTGCTGTAGGCTAACGAACAATCAGCAGCAACCGGTGAGAGCCTCAATCCAAAATGAATGAGCACGCCGACTCTAAAGATCCAGAGCACACGAAGGCAGGCGAAGGCTTGCCGTCGCCGCTGGTTGCTCAAGCATTAGAGAAGTCGCAGATTGCTAAGTACCACACGAAGGGTGGTCACGGCTTTTCAGCCGAAGACGCCAACAACCTCAGCGATAAGATCCGTGGCAAACGCGCTGAAGTGGTTGGGGTCTCGAACGAGCTGAATGGTGCCGATCGGGTTGTTAACGGCCTGCGGGTACAGTCGAAGTACTTCCAAACCCCTACCAAGACTGTTGCCGCGTCTTTCGACAGTTCGACCGGCGTCTTCCGGTATACGGGCCAAGTCCTTGAAGTCCCGAGCGATCAATACGACGCATGCGTCAAAATAATGCGAGATCGTATCTCGCAAGGGAGAGTCCCGGGATACAGCAATCCGGCCGACGCCGATAAGATCGTCCACCAAGGGACCGTCACTTATAAGCAGGCGAGAAACATCGCGCGGTCTGGCAACCTCGACTCGCTTTCCTTCGACGCAAAGACCCATGCCGTCACGTCAACCGGTGTCATGGCGGTGTCTTTCGCAGCGTCTTATGCCCAGAGCCGCTGGCAGGGCAACGGAACAAGGGTGGCCATCGGCAACGCGCTCCACACCGCAATTGCCGCTGGTAGCACGACACTGATTACTGGCATTGTGAGCGCCCAGGTTCTCAGGACGGGTGTCGCAGCGATTGGGGTGGTACCGATAAGGAACAGCTTAAAGGTGGTGTCACGAACCGCTCTGGGGAAAGAAGCGATCAATCGCCTCGCCGCCGGATCACTCGGCAAGGCGGCCTACGGCGCCGCTGCGACAAACCATGTTTCCAAACTGCTTCGTAGCAACGCGGTGACCGCAACCGTTGCCGCGGTTGCTACAAGCACCCCGGACTTCTATCGGGTGCTGTTTGCACGTTCGATCTCCTGGCAGCAGTTCGCCAAGAATACTTCGGTGAATGTCGCTGGCGTGGCCGGCGGCACCGTGGGATGGATGGGGGGAGCCCTAGCGGGAGGGACGATCGGAAGCACGGTGCCTGTTGTCGGGACCGCGGTGGGTGGCGTGGTCGGTGGTATTATCGGAGCCCTTAGCGGCGGGGTTGGCGGTTCAGCTGTGGCCAAGAGAGTCGCCGATCGGGTGCGAAGCGATGACGCGGACTATCAGATCGCGATGATCCAAGAGGAGCTTCGAGAGTTGGCTTTCGAGTACATGCTCACGGAGTCAGAAGTCGAACGCATCGGGGTCGATGCGAAGGGAATTGTGAGCCCGAGATGGCTTCGGGAGGCCTTCAAAAGCTCGAAGGCCGGAGCTGATTCCGAAGCCCTAACGGCATGGGTTCGCGAAGAGTTTGAACCGCGGTTTGAAACCTTGGTTGGTGAGCGGCCGAAGATACAGATGCCGGAAGTGGCCGAAGTCGAAAGCGAACTGTCGCGGATCGTCGAGGCCGTCGTTGCGGCGCCAACTGGGCAGGAAGATTAAGCTGCTTTTGGTATTCCCTCGACTGGAGCCGACGCCCCGCGACGTCGGGATTCTACCTTCGCTCGCCGGACGGTGAAACGTCGCACACAAAGCGGCGGCGTGGCTAAATAGGGTGGCGGCTATGACCCTGCTCGCCTCGCCACCACCGGCCGCGCCCCGCTTTCAAACCGGGGATTGGGTCGAGGTGCGGCCGTACCATGAGATCGCGGCGACCCTCGGAGCCGACGGCAAGCTCGACGGCCTCCCGTTCATGCCCGAGATGCTTGCCTACTGCGGCAGGCGGCTACGGGTCTTCCGGCGAGCCGAGAAGGCGTGTGCCATCGAGGGCCAGACGGCGATCCGTCGCATGCGGGCGGCCGTGCACCTCGAACACGCCCGTTGCGACGGGGCCGCGCACGGCGACTGCCAGAGCGAGTGCCTGCTGTTCTGGAAGGAGGCTTGGCTGCGTCCGGCGGACGGGCCGGGCCGAGGGACCGACGGGCCGCCGCCGTCCGATCATCCCGAGCTAGTGACTTCGCTGACCGGGCCCGACGGCCAGACGGTGCATGTCTGCCAAGCGACCGAGCTCTGGGGGGCGACCTGCCACCTGCCGTGGTACGACGCCACCCAGTACAAGCGGGATGTCCGGTCGAAAAACTTCGATTGGCGTGCTGTAGTCAGCGGCTTCGTTGCCAGCTTCCATGGGCGGATCGAGAAGCTCCGGCGTCGTCGGTACGGGCGGAGCGGGCGGACGCCGACCGAGCGGCTCGGTTTGCGGGTCGGGGACGTGGTCGAGGTGAAGCCCCGCTCGGAGATCGACGCCACGCTTGATAAGTCGGCGCACAACCGGGGGCTCTGGTGGGACCCGGAGATGTACCAGCACTGCGGCAAACGGTTTCGCGTGCAGCGCTCGCTCGAGCGCGTGATCGACGAGGGCACGGGCCAGATGCGCACGCTGCGAGAGCCGACGGTCGTCCTGGAGGGCGTCGTCTGCTCGGGCGTCTACCATCGGTTCTGCTCCCGCAGCAGCTACGTCTACTGGCGAGAGATCTGGCTCCGCCGGGTCGAGCCGGTGGCGATCGAAACGGAGAGGACTCTCCCGATGGAAGCCGCCAGCCATCGCGTTATCGAGACGCAGCAGCCTTGTTGAGCGTCTGCTCGGCGAGCCAATCGAGCACCCCGCCGATCTTCCACGGGGTGAGCAAGGTCAGGCCGAGGTGCCCGGTGCGGTACCGCCAACGCTCGGGGCGACCGAGCGATTCGTAAAGGGCTTCGCCCGAAGCGGCGGGGACGATCTGGTCGTGCTGAGCGTGGAGCATCAGGACGGGCGTTCCGCTCAGCGCGGCAGCCGTGTGGTGCGGGTCGAGCTTTGCCTTAGGCAGCACGCGCTCGGCGAACCCGTGGAGCTTCGCCGTGTCGGTGCACGCGACATAGCTCATCACGAAGTTTTTCGGATCGGTCTTGTCGACATGCAAGCGGGTGAGCTCGATGTTCTGCCGGAACAGCGGGCTATCGGCGAGGATCCTCGCGACATTCTCGCCGCCGCCGATGAGGACCGCCGCGTCGACCGGGCCGACCTTGGCCGCGACGGTCGGCAGGGCGATCGCGCCGGCGCTCATGCCAACGAGGACCCGCGGGCCGACGAGCAACTCGGGCTGCTCGGCCTGGAGGTGAGCAAGCAACGACTCCATCGCGTAGGCCCGATCGGACAGGTGGTAGTCGATGCGGAACGCCAGATGGTCGCTCCCCTCGTCGCTGACCGGGATGCGGGTGGGGGCGAACGCATCGAGTCCGACCGTGCAAGCGATCACGTTCCAGCCGCGGCGGCGCGCGACCCGCAGGGCGGCCCGTTCGCCGTGCGAGAGGATATCGATGCTGCCCAGGTAGAGCAGCGTGCCCACGGGCCGTTGCACGGCGGGGGCGACCTGTGCGAACAGGAGGTTCTGCCCGTCGCACTGGACCTCGATGCCCGTGAAGTCCCACCCGGGCCCATCGAATCCCCAGAAGCTCCCCTTGATGCCCCCTTCGCACTTCGAGACGAGCATATAGTTCGCCGCCGCCGGGTCGAGCGTGTCGGGACCAAAGTCGAAGACCTGGCAATGCCCGTAGGCGCCGAGGTCACGGGGCACGTCGCCGCGTCGCGTGAGCCGCGGGGCGACCGGTGGTTCGCGTGGCGGCCAGGCGTCGTCGGTGAGTGACCAAGGGGCCGCCTTGCGGCTAGCGGCGGCGGGGTCGATCGTCGCCGTGCCCATGATCGCCACGGCGGCCAGCAACGCGACAAGCAAGCTCACCGCTAACCGACCGAACCATCGCCAGCGGGATCGCTTCGGTTTCGGCGTGTCGGGGTCGGTCGTGGCTTGGGGAGAGTCGTTCTCGGTCACGAGTCAGGCGTCCAAGCCAGTCGATTCGCTGTGGGAAGAGGTGTTGTCGAACGACCGCGGCCTCCGAAGGCGCTATTCCTCGTCGCGGCCGAAGACGCACAGGCACATATCGTCGCTCTGGGCGTAGCCGTCGACGAACTTGCGGACGTCGTCCAGCACGCGTTTGCCGAGCTCCGCGACGCCGATCGTCGGCTGGCCGACTTGTTCGAGGAGCCGCTCGATGCCGTAAAGGTCTTTCTCGGAGTTCATCGCCTCGCTGAAGCCATCGGTGAAGATCGTCAATGACTCGCCGGCTTGCATCGTGAAGCAGGCCGACTCGAACTCGAAGTCATCGACCACGCCGATCGGCAGGCCAATGATTTCTTCTTGGATCTCCTCGACCGTGCCGTCCGCGTGGCGGAGCATCGGCGGCATGTGGCCGGCGTTGGCGAGTTGGACCTCGTTCTTGGCCGGATCGACTATCGTGAAGATCATCGTCACGAAGCGGTCGTCGAGGCCTTGCTCGGAGAAGGCGCGGTTCACGTAGTTGACCGCGCTGGCCAGGTCCGGCTCGGTCGCCAGGGCGAAGCGGACATCGCTGGAGAGCTTCGCCATGATGATCGCCGCGGCGACGCCCTTGCCGGCCACGTCGCCGAGGATCACGGCGAAACGGCCGCCCGGCAGGTTGATGTAATCGTAGTAGTCGCCGCCGACCTGGCGGGCCGAGTCGTAGTAGTCGAAGAAGCCGTAGCCGTCGGCCCGGGGCGGCGAGGAGGGCAACAACGCCCGCTGCATGCGGGTCGCCAACTCCAGGTCGCGTTGCAGCGCCCGCTGCGCGACCATCTGGTCATGCATCTGAGCGTTATCAACGGCGACCGAGGCTTGGCTGGCGACCGCGGCGAGCACCTCCAGGTCGTCGTTCGTGAAGCGGCTGCGTTGGTTGAGCGTATCGATCTGGATCACGCCGAGCGCCTCGCCCTCGCTGTCGATCAGCGGGACGCACATCATCGAACGGATCTGGAACTGGGCGATCGACTCGGCCATGCCGAAGCGCTCGTCGCTGGCGGCGTCGGCCGACAGGATCGCCTTCTTGCCGGTCATGGCCTCTTCGACGATCGTCTTGCTGATCCGCGCGCCCTCCTCCATATCGCCGCGGCGGGTCTTGGCGGCGACCGGCACGGGCGGCTTGTCGGGAGCGGGCCGCAGCACGACGAAGCCGCGGTCGGCCTGCGTGAAGACCTTGAAGAGGCTGTCGAGCAGTTTGGGGAGGACCTCTTCGATCGAGATTGCGCGGCCGAGGCCTTGCGAGATCTCCACGAGCGCCGCGAGCTTCACCTCGGGGCGTGCCGACATCGACCACCCGCCGGCGGTGGTGTCGGTCTTGCCGAGCTCGATGGTCGCCATGTAGTCGGACGGCCCATCGGCCGAAGACTCTTCGGCCGAGTCGTCGATCATCTCGACCAGGCTAGAAGTCGCCGAGGCAGGCCGCGTGCCGCCCAGCAGCGACGGTTGCGCGGCGGGGGCGTCGGACGTCTCGAAGACAAACTCCTGGTCGCAGATGACGATCCGGTCGCCCGACTTCAGCGGCGTTGGATCGGCGATCCGCTGCGCATTGACGAACGTCCCGTTGCGGCTGCCCAGGTCTTCCAAGACAAACCCCTCGCCCTGGCGGACGACTTCGGCGTGGCGGCGGCTGACCGCGGCGACATCGAGGGCGACTTCGCAGTCGTTGCTGCGGCCGATCGTGGAGCGTGCCGTGGTGAGCTCGAAGGCTTTGCCGGGCTCAAAACCTTGGACGATACGAAGCGTGGCCATGCGGCGCAACTCGGCGGGGACGCGAGGGGAGGGCGTGATAGCTGGGCAGCCCCGAGTTTACGGCAGTCCGTGAGGCCCCGGAAGCCGGGAATGGCGGACTTGATCGATCGCCCGCCGCGCCGTACGCTTCCGATGTAACGGCGGCCACCCCGGCCACCCGTTTGGGGATTGGTGTAATCGGTAGCACGAAGGATTCTGATTCCTTTAGTCGGGGTTCAAGTCCCTGATCCCCAGCTCGGCGTTTTTTTGCGGCGAATCCGACGGTCTCGCCGCGGAAAATAAGCGGCTCCAGCAACGAACAACGCCCCGGCCAAACGGCCGGGGCGTTGTTCGTTTAGCGGGATTGTTATCGATTCACGCCGTGGCACGGTGGCGGACCTGCGTCAGGCCGCCAAGAGCCAAAAAGAAGAGCCCGAGCGAAGCCGGCTCGGGGACTGCCGTTGCCATGGCCATCGCCATCGCGGGGGCCGCGGCGGTGGCGCCGTAGTTGGCCGCCCAGATGTCGCGGTCGGCCGCGGTCACCATGCCGGGCGTCGGGTCGCCGGGCAGCGTGATGGCCATGCCGAGGTTGTCACGCCATACGGTGTAGTCGGCCGCATCGACCACCAGGTCGTTGTTGAAGTCGCCCGGCAGGTTGAGGATGACTTCGACCTGCACGCTGGTCGGGTTGTAGACCAAGTCCCAGGTCAGGCCATCCGCGAGGGCCGCGAACGAGGTATCGAACGAGGCGAACGCGTTGAGCACGCCGCCGGCCGCCGAGATCAGCGTGAAGCTATCGCCGAGGGCCGGGTCGTACGCGCCGATCAGGTTGAGATCGAGTTCGCCGTCGAGTTGGGCGATGCCGTTGGCGACGAGCCGGTCGAAGTCGCCGATGCCGGTGCCAAGCAAGTCGACGTTGAGCACGCCGGCGGCCGATTGGGCGAAGTCGGCCACGTCGGCCCGGCCGGCGACCGTCCCGGCGATCTCGAGGTCGCCGTCGTTGGTGACCTGCACGCCGACGTTTGAACCGTCGAGGAGGGTCAAGGCGCTGCCGTTCACGTTGCGGAGCTCTCCGCCGCCGTTGAAGACCGCCCCGACGGCGATGACCGAGTTGATGTTTTCGAGTTCGAGGTCGGCGTTGAGGGTCGTCGAACTGCCGTTCTCGAAGACCGCCGTGCCGCCGACGTTGATCCGTGAGCTGGAGCCGTTGTCAACAACGATCGTCCCGCCGAAGTCGGTGGCGTTCGTCGATCGGTAGGTGCTCTCGAACAAACGGAGGGTCGAGCCGGGATCGAATTCGAGCTCGAACCCATTAGCGAAGACCGTGCCGAGCGCGGCGTCGACCGTGCCGGTGAAGAGGAACGCCGAGTTGTCTTGCAACTCAAGCGTTGACTTGCTGGCGATGAGCGTGCCGTTGCCGGCGGCGCCGTCCCAGTCGGTGTTGTTGGCCGGTGCCGAGACCGTCAGCCCGCCGACGCCGGTGGCGGCGATCCGGGTGTTGTTGATGATTCGGGCGTTGACGGTGCCGGCGCCGCTGATGCCGTTGACGCCGTCGTTGGTAATGACGGAGCCCTGGAGCGTGCCGCGGGCGAGGAAGACCTCTTCGGTGACGTCCGTGTTCCACGGGTCCGTGACATTCAGCACCGCGTCGGCCCCCGCCGTGCCAAGGCGGCCGACGTCCTGGATGCCGTCGTTGATATTGAGCGTGCCGCCGGTCGCGATCACTTGGGCGTTGCCGTCGGCGTCGATGGTGGTGTTGATCGAGCCCCGCCCGCGGAGCGCCCGACCGCCACCGATCTGGAATTCACCCGGGCCGTTGATCGAGCCCCCCGCGATCTCGTTGGTGTCGCCCGCCGTGAGGCTGCCGCCGTTCATGCGGAAGTCCTCGGCGGCGTCGTTGATGTTGAGCGAGCCGCCGTTGAGCTTGATGCGGGCGTCCGAGGAGCCGTCGCCGTTGATGTTGAGTTCCGATCCAGCGTTGAAGGCCAATGCCGAGCCGCTGGCTGGCGTTGTCAAGAAGGTGCTGCTGATGATGTTGCCGTTGTATTCGAGACGTCCGGCGTTGTCGAAGACGACGTCGCCCCCGCCGGCGAGGTTGATCTCAAGTTGGCCGGTGTCTGCGATGGTGATCGTCGAATCGATCCCATCGCCCGCGTCGTCGATGCTCGTGGTGTTGACCGTGAGCTTCGCGCCGTTGTTGATCGTGGTGCCGCTGTCGTCGATATCGACCGTATCAACGGCCCAGGTGGTATCGGCGAGAATCGTGGCGTTGCCCTTCTTCAAGACGCCGCCGCCCGTGTAGCTGCCGCCGCTGTAGCTGGCCGTGCCGTGGTTCAGCGTGCTGCCGGCCTCGACAACGACTTGAGCGGTGGAGCTATACTCCGCCGCGGCTCCGACGTTCAGTGTGGAGTTGCCCGTGACATTGAGGTCGCCCTGCATCTGGACGGTTTCGCCATTGAGACGCGAGGTGCCGCCGCCGGCGACATTGACTTCGCTGTTGCTCGCGAGGACCCACGTGTTGCTGGCGGTGGTCACGTCGAGTTCGGCCGACCCGACCCCGCCGTCGGTGCCGTTGAGGTTGATCGTGTGGTTGAAGGTCTCATCCGCGCCGGCCCCGAGGTCGAGGTCGAGATTGCCGCCGGCGTTGATCGTGGTGGTATTCCCGGCGGTTGCCGACGCGTCGAGGTCGAAGTCGGGCGTGTCGATGTTGACCGTGGAGTTCATTACCAGGGAGGCACCGCTGCCGCTCATGTTGAAGTCGACCCCGCTGCCGAACGTCGCGCCGCCGTTGAAGATCAGCGTGCCGGAGTTGTTGACCTGACCGCCTGTGGCCGTGACTTGGGAGTCGAATTGCAGCGAGTCCCACGTGTCATCGACATTGACGGTGCCGCCGGTCATGGTCCAGTTGGCCCCCGCGATAGTGGCGGCCCGGCCGGGGTTGGGATCGCCCCCGATGATGATGACCCCGAAGGCGGCCGTGTTCACGTTGATGGTTCCGCTGTCGAGCGACCACGCGTCGGCGATATCGATCGTCGAGCCGGTCGAGAGGTTCATCGTGCCGCTGAACGCGTCGGTGCCGGTGCTGACGTCGATGTCCAGGGTCTGGTTGCCGTTCACGTTGATCGTGCCCAACGAACCGACCACGCCATCCCAATCGAACAAGGCATTCGCGTCCGAGGCGGTGATTTGGAGCGTGCCCTCGGCCGGAGCCGAGCCGATGAAGAAGGGCCTCGTGTTGGCTGTGATCGTGCCGCTGTTCTGCAGCAGCACCGTCGGCGAGGCGAGCGCGTCCTCCAGGTCGATACGCCCCGTGCCTATGAGCGTTCCGCCCGAGGCGATCTCGAAGAGGCCGTTATCGATCTCGGCAACGGCGGTCCCTTGGGCGGTTGTGGAGTTGAGCACCAGCGAGCCGCCACTGCCGACGAGCAGCGTGTTGGTGTCCAGGCCGTTGGCGTCACCCCCGTAGAGGAGGATCGAGCTGCCCGCGCCGGTGACCGAGGTCGCGCCGTTGACATCGATCTCGAAGTCGTTGGTCGCCCCGTTGTCGGTGCTGTTGATGACCCCCGCCCCGTTGGTGATCGTCAACGAGTCGATGTTGATGGCGTTGTCGTCAAACAGGGTCTGATCGCCGGTTGCACTGAAGAAGTTGCCGATGAAGATGTCGTCGCCCGACGGGTCGCCGTCGGGGCTCCAGTTGCCAAAGTCGCTCCACAGCTTGCTGGCCGAGCCGCCGGCGTCGTCCCAACTGCGGTTGATCGCGGAGGCCGGCACGCCCCAGCCGACCACGGCGGCGGCAAGCAAGCAACGCAGGCCTCGGTCGAACCAAAGCGGCTGGGCATACCAAAGAGATCGGGCGATCCTAAGGAATCGTACGGGGCGGGGGGCGATCCGTGGCATCGGGG
>CAYGUP010000016.1:0-70240 GCA_964353155.1 uncultured Planctomycetaceae bacterium
CGTTGCTATGTCACTTCAGCGAAATGGGTTACGAAAATCTAAGTGCCATTCGTGCCCGTCACCTCGGCAGGTTAGCGACTGCGTGAATCTGGCCCTCGGCTGTCGATTTTACGCAGCCGATCCGGTCGTCGCTAAGTGCAAAGATGTGACTCTCCTGAGCGGCGCAGCCGTGCTCGGAAGCCCTTAACTCGCAGAATTGCACCAATGTGGGCGGTACTCTTGAGTGGCCGCGAAGACAGGTTAAACACCCGTGTGTCGCAGCGTCTGCCACAACCGAGGCTTGCGGTTCAACCGAGGATCGCCCAGAGGATGAGGCCTAACACGGGGGCAACGACCGCGGCGGCGAGGGCGACGGGTAGCGACTGGTTTAGCTTCGCTTCGAGCGGGCTGCGGGCGGCTTGGCCTTGTTGGCGTTCGTGGGCGAGGGCACGCCATTCTTCGACGTGGCGTTTGTACTTCGACATCGCTTGGTCGAGTTGCCCCTTGGCGGCGAACGCCATCGCCCGCATCTGTTTGGCGCCTTGCAGGATCTTGTGGGCGAGCGAGATCTTGAAGCGGCGGGTTGCCTCTTGGCGGTCGGCGTTGAGCTCGCGTTCGGTCATGCCGTCGGCCGCTTTGTACTCGAACTTCTCTTCGACCCGGCCCCGCCAGTCCTGGAGCTCCATCATGACCGCGGGGGTCAGGCCGGGCACGCCGGTGAGCAGGCTCTTTTGCACGCTGTACGCGGAGTCGACGTTGTACGACTGGAGCACCGCGACCATCTGGGGCGTGAGGCCCGGGATGCGGCGGCGGTAGTCGCGGATCGAGTAGCCCCGCAAGAAGTCCTCTTTCTGCTCGATGCGGAGCTGGCGGAGGATCGCGTGCATGTCCTCGGTGTCCGACTTGTACCGTGAGATGCCGGTCGAGACGTTCGCCGCGTACGCTTCGTAGTCCTCTTGGAGTTTGGCGTGGCCCTTGGCGACGCCGCGGGCTTCCGCCGCGAGGCGGTGGAGCCGTTCGTTGAGGGCGGCGTCGCGTTCTTCGAGCTCGCGGCGTCGGCCAGCGCCGGCCGCGCCGAAGGCGAGCAGGCCGCCGGTCGCGAGCGACCCGACGGCCCCGGCGGCCAGCAGCGGCCAGAAGAATGCCCCGCCGACGCACGCGGCGGCCGAGGCGACCCAGCCGCGGGCGAGCCAGTCGGCGGCGGTCACCGGCGGCTTCTTGCCCTGGTTCATCGAGAGCGGCAGCTTCGGCAGCTTCAACGACGCGGCGGGCAGCTCGGGGAAGTTGATCGACTCGATCTTTTCGAGTTGGGCATCGAGCGCGGCGAGGCGGCTCTCGCTCGTGCCGTCCGCCATCGCGATGTTCAAGAAGAACGTCGGCCCGCCGGCGTTCTCGATCGTACACCACGGGCATTGCAGCGACGCCGACGAGTAGACGTGCGCGTCTTCGATCGGGCACTCGCGGCGTTGCTTCAACAACGCTTCGAGCTGCGCGACCCACTCGGCGGGTTGCGGCCGGTCGGGCGCATCGCCCTCGGCGCGGAGGGCCCGCTCGAAGAGGTCGCCCAAGGCGTGCGGCAAGTCCTCCAGCCGGAGCGACGCGGGCGGCGGCGCCATGCCGGTCTCGGACTGGTTGTGCGAGAACGCGAATCGCCGCTCGGCGATCGCCTTCTCGATGGTCATGTCGCCCGGGCCGTCGTAGCGGCCGGCGAACGGGTGACGCCCGACGAATAGCAGGTGGAAGATGAGGATCGCGAGGCCGAATGCGTCGTGGTTGACCGAGCGGGTCACCTCGATGAGCTTCTTCGACTGCAACTCGGGCGGCGTGAAGTGGGGCGTGCCGACCGGGCAGCGGAAGACCTGCCGGCGGTGCGTGACCTGGAACGAGTCGCAGTCGATCATCCGGACGCACATGTTGGCATCGACCAACAGGTTGCCCTGGTTCACATCGCCCACGACGACGCCGTGCTCGTGCATGGTGCCAAAGGCGGCGGCCAGGTTCCGCGCGGCGAGGACGAGGTGCCCCCATTGGGCGTGCGGGAAGCGTCGGGCGCGGGTCGTGGTGCCGTACAGCTCGTGCAGCGGGAAGGCGTCGGCGATCTTGGGCATCACGAGCCCGCGGACGCCCTTGGAGTTGGGATCGAAGAGCAGCGTCTGCGGCCAAGCGGAGATCGCCAGCACGTCGCTGGTGCCGAGCGACGTGAGCTTGCGCAGCTTGCGGTCGTGGCTCTCGGTCAGCTTGGCCTTGTGGTAGACCTTGGCGACCAGGTTGGGCAGGCCCTGGATATCGAACACCGTCCCCTCACCGCCTGCGCCGATCGCATCGCCCAGCGGGACGATCTTATCCGACGAGTCGTAGAGCAGCGGTTTATCAAGAGGCTGTCTGAGCAGCGAGGACGACGGTCTTGTCATCATCCGACCGGTTCTTCATCGATTCCGAATCGAGGAATCGAGCGAGCTCCGGATTAAGGGCGGCGGGATCAGGGGCGGAACGAAGTGTCTTGAAGAGCGGGTCGAAGAACGGAAGGTGGGGCGTCTGCCCCTCGAACGATAGTGCCAACCTCTCGATTCCGTCCGTGAACAACGCGACCTCGGCGAAGCCGCCATCGGTCGCGAGGAACTCGACGTGCTCCTCACAGTTGTCGATCGTGAGGAAGGTGGTCGAGTTCGCGTATTCGCCTGATTGAGGCCAGAATACCACGCCCATCGCGCCGTTGCGACGCGCGACGATGGCTCCGTCGCCAATCTGGAGAAAAAACGACTGCTGAGGCGACACCACCGCGACACAGAGCGTGGTGGCGTACTCGCGGATCTTCTCGTTGCGGAGCTCGGAAAGCTGGGCAATCCGGACGCGTGCCTCGCGATACCAACCAATGGCGACTTCTTCGCAAATTTCTGCGAAGGATCCTTCGTGGGCGTCGAAGTACTCGGTTGCTTGATCGACGATCGCTTGGCACGCGAGGGCGGAGCCGTCTTGGCTCTTCGAGGCGCTGCCGGCACCGTCGGCGACACAGGCGACGAGTGTGTGGTCGTCGAGACGCGTCAGCACCTGGGCGAGGTGGCTGTCTTGGCACGGCGCGCCGCTCTTGGCATGCGACGGGCCGGTCACGCTGGCGGAAATGCTACGCCACATTAGGGAAGGCGCTGGTTGTTGGGCGCTGGGCGCTAGTTGTGTGTGTGGAGACTCGCGTTGATTGCCTAACGCCTAGCGCCTAACAACCAGCGCCTTTAAATGGCGGCCCATCCGGAGGGGCCGGAGGTGGGGTCTTCGAGGGCGACCGCTTCGCCGGGGCTCGACTGCGAGACCGCTTGTTGCGAGTTGGAGAGCCAAGTGAAGAGCTCGGCGAACTTGAGGCCCATGAGCCAGAGCGGTTTGCGGGCCGAGATCTCCTTGAGGACGTCCATGTTCGCCCCTTCGACGCCGACGGCGAAGAAGCAGAAAGCCTTCTCCTTCTCGCCTTTTTCGACGCGGCCGACGACGGGCTGCCAATGGTCGTTCGGCTCGCCGTCGGTGATCAGGAAGATCCAGGGGCGGTAGTAGGCGATGCCGTTCTCGCGGTAGGCCTGCTTGCGCTCCTCGACCATCGTGATCGCCTCGACGATGGCCTCGCCCATGGGCGTGCCGCCGATGGCGTCGAGCTGGGGCGGGTCGAAGTCCGGGGCGGTGACGAACTTCGTCCGGCGCTGCACGCGACCGCCGAACGTGACGACGGCAACCTCCACCCGCTTGCTGGCGAGGGGGTCCTTCATCAGTTCGTCGCGGTAGGTCTTGAGGCCTTTCGACAGCTCGATGAGCTTCATGCCTGACATCGATGTCGACGTATCGATCAACAGGACGCACGGAACCCGGGGCTCCGGGTTCTCGGCGAACTCAACGCTGCTAAAGGCGCTTTCTGCGCTTAATTGATCCACAGTGGGACGGCTCCGGGCGAGGTCAGTTTGCCTCTTCTCTCGCCTGAACCTCTAGAGTGCTTGATACGACCGAGCGGATCAAGTCGTGTCTTGCCAAAGGGGGCGTGAAGCTTGGGGGTTTTCGACCCAATTCGGGGGCCGACTTTTCCGGTAAAACGGGACACATCGTTTCGGTGGTCCGGGATCGCCTTTCTCGCGTCGTGGGACGCGGCTGTGGTGCCGGCGGGATGCAAGCCATAATATCAAGTCGGTCGCTTTCACCTCTTCTGCTCGTTAGCCCCCTGTTGAAGCCAATGCAGCCGGCCGGATCGGGGGAACAAGTTGAGGGCCATGAGCCGGTCGAGGCGACGCTCCAGCTTGATGACTTGCTCGAACAATGCCTCGAGCTCTTCCTGCCACACGCCCCGATCGACGACGCCACGCGCCTGCGGGATTTCGTGCCGCCGGGCGACTCGCCGCACACGCCGTTCTTGCTGGTCGAGCTGATCAAGCTCGATATGGCGGCGGCCGCCGAGGCGGATCAGGTGCCGTCGCTCGATCGTTACCTCGAAGCCTTGCCCGATCTGCTGGTGGCGGAACGGGTGCCGTTCGATTTGGTGATCGAGGAATACCAACTCCGCCGCGAGGTGGGCCACGACCCGAAACAATCCGAGTACGCCGAACGGTTCCCGCAGCACGCGGAGCTGCTGGCGAGGTTCTCTTGCAACGCGGAGACCGTCGCGGCCGCCGGCAAGCCCACGCCGCCCGACGAGCTGGCGCCCGGCGATCAAGTCGACGACTTCGAGGTCGTCCAAGAGCTTGGCCGCGGCGCGTTCGCCCGGGTGTACCTTGCCAAGCAGCTCTCGATGCAACGCCTCGTGGCGCTCAAGGTCTCTGCCGGGAAGGGGGACGAGCCACAGGCGCTGGCGCAGTTCGATCACCCGAATATTGTCCGCGTCTACGACCAGCGGGCGCTCGATGGCGGATCGACCCACTTGCTCTATATGCAGTACTTGCCCGGAGGCACCCTTGCGGACGTTGCCAAGCGTGTTCGCTGGGCGGGCGTGTCGGCGCGGAGCGGGCGGCTCATCATCGAGGCCCTCGACGACAACCTACTCAACGCCGCTCAAGCCACGCCGGAGGGCTCCGACCTGCGAGCGTGGCTCGCGGAGATGCCTTGGCCGATGGCGGTCGCCTGGCTGGGTGTGCAGCTCGGCCACGCGCTCGACGAGGCGCACCATCGGGGCGTGTTGCACCGCGATGTGAAGCCGGCCAATGTGCTGATGTCCGCCGAGGGGGTGCCGAAGTTGGCCGACTTCAATGTCAGCATGGCGGGCGCGGCGGGCCGGGCCGGTGCGGCGGCGACGCTGGGGGGATCGATCGGCTATATGGCGCCGGAGCACCTCGCCGCGATCGGCGGGCTGCCGGGGACCGACGTCTCGGACGTGGCGGAGAAGGCCGATATCTATTCGCTGGCGGTGCTCCTGTGGGAGATGTGGCAGGGCCGCCGGCCGTTCAAGACGAAGGGCGAGGCCGACTCTTGGACCGATGCCCTCGCGCAGCAGATCGTGTCGCGGGACGAACCGCTTCACGAGCCCGAGCGGCAAGAGACCGTCGATAGCAGCAGCGAACGCGTGCTCGAGAACGCCCTGCGTGAGGCGCTGAGCAACGACCCGGCGGATCGTCCGGCGTCGGGGGCGGAGTTCGCCGGCCGGTTGCAGCTCGCCCTGCACCCCGAAGCGGCCGACCTGTTCGACCCGCCGAAGCAGAGCTGGCGTGCCGGGGCGTTGCGGCTGCCTGCCGTGCTGCTGATCACCGCGGCGGTGCTGCTGCCGAACATCGCCGCCGGGCTCTTCAACTACTTCTACAACGATCAGAAGATCATCCAACTGCACAACGAGCCGAGCGACGCGATCCATATCGAGGGGATCGAGCCGGCGTTCGAGCAGCTCTCGACGACGGTCAACCTGATCGCCTTCCCGCTGGGCGGGCTGCTGGCGCTCTATTACGGGTGGCCGGTCGCCCGAGCGATCTTCCAGGCTAAACGGGGCCACGACGCCACGCCCGACGAGATCGATCAGGTCTTCGCGCTCTGCCACCGCGGCGCATTGCTCGGCGGGGTGCTGTGGGGCATCGCCAGCTTGGTCTTTCCCATCACGCTATCGACTTGGTTCCCCGAGTTCCCGTTCGAAGAGGCCGGTCATTTTTGCCTCTCCTTGCTGATGTGCGGTGGCGTGGCGGCCGTCTATCCGTACTTCCTGCTGACGACCGGCGTGGCGGCGGTCTACTACCCGCAGTTGGTTCGCCAATCGCTAAACGACCCCGACTTCGACAAGCGTGGCAAACGGCTGCGTCGTTACGGCGAGTGGTACCTCTACGCGGCGGCGGTGATCCCACTGGTCTCGATCGTGCTGCTGACCTCGCGCAACGAGATGGCACGGGACATGATCCTCTGGTCGGTTTTCGCGACCCTGCTCGGGCTGGTCGCGGCGTTCAGCGCCTATCGCTATGTGCTGGCGATCTGGGATCGCATGCGTCCGGTGCTCTCGACCCAACGCCGTGCCGCGGCGCCGGGGCTCTACGACTCGATCGGGTAGCAAGCGGTTGTTTTGGCCGAGGCGGAATCGGGAGGGCGAAGCTCCTGCTGAGCCACGCGCCGGGTACCCGCTTCACGGCTCGGCGGGAGCCTCGCCCTCCCAACGATGATGCCTGTTGTATCTTGCAAGAATCAACGCAACGGGCCGCCGACCAAAGGGGCTTGGTCGGCGGCCCGTGTGACGATCTCTGGTTGCCGACGACTCACAATCGCATGGCGGTTGCCTCGCCTTGGGCGTCGATGCCGAACTCTTCGAGTGCCGAATCGAGTGACGGCTTGGCGATCGCGGCCTGCGGAGCCGGTGCCGGCGGGCCGGCAGGCACCTCGGCGGCAACGGGCGCTACGGCCTCGATCACTTGCTGCGGGATGTCCTGTCGGCAGACGAGCCGCAGGTTGTTCGACTCGTTGGCCTCGACCAACTGGTCGTGCGAGTCGATCGCCACGAGCAGTTTCTGGAAGCCGACGGGCACGCCGCCGTTGGAGCCCATGGCGAGGGCCTCGGCGGGCAGCGTGATCTCGACTTCGATCGTCGCCCCGGCGGGGATCTCTGCCAAGCAAGCGTTGGCGGTCGGGTCGCATGCCTTGATCGGGCCGAGCATCGCGACGAGCGTCACCTGCACATGGCAGACGGCTCGCTGGCTGTTGTTCGTCACTGCCACGACGAACGTCGGCGGGCACGCCGGATCGCTGGCGGCCGATTCGCAGAGGCTGGCGAGGCAGAGGTCGCCGATCTCACTAGCCGGCATCACGAACGAGCCGTGCGGCGACGGGACGACCGTGCCACCTTGCAAGCCGCCCTGCCCTTCGAGCGGGCCGTAACGCATGAGCAAGTCGAGCACGTGCTCGCAGCCGGGGGCACCGGTGAGCGCGGTCTGGAGTGGTTGGAGTGCCGGCACGCCGGCGACGACCGGCGTGGCGACCACGGCCGTCGCCAGGGCGAGCAGTCGGAGGTGTTGTGTGGCGTTCATGGTTTGGTTTCCTTGTCGGTAAGTGATCGAGGATGGGTAATGAAGAAGGCCCGGCGACGCACGTCGCCGTGAGTCGCCGGGCCAAGAGGGACGGAGCGGGAGGCTAAGTCGCTTGGGGCGACTCAGTAGCAGCCCCAGTAGCTGGTGATGACCGGGGCACAGTGCGAGTAGCACCGGACGATCGGGCGGTAGCAGTACAGCGGGCGATGGCAGGCGTAGCTGTACGTGTTGTAGCAGTGGCCGTACGAGCGGAAGCCGTGGCCGCGGTAGCCGCCCCAATGGTTCCAGCCACCCCGACGGAACCCGCCGAAGCGTCGGAAGCAGGCCTCGATGGCGTCGGTGTCGTCGCCCGCGTCGGCTTCCAGGGCGTCCATGTCGAGGGCATCGAGGTCGATCTCTTCGACATCGGCCGACGACTCGTTGATCGAGGCCAGGTCCATCGTTGCCAGGTCGTCCATCAGGTCGCCGGCCTTGGCCGAGCCGATCAGGGCGAACGTCGAAGCGAGGGCGAGAGCGAGCGTTTGAATCTTCATCGGTAGTTCTCCGCGGCAGTTGGTTGGTGAAGGGCCGTCGAGCGAGTCTGCCGTGTCTTGCCGGTCGGCTGAGTGGTTGTGTCTCTGCCAGACCAAGCGACAACCGGCGGCGGGTGTTACCGACTTGGTTGAAGTTTTCTGTTTTGAACGCGTTCACACGGATAGAAGGGAGTGAGAACCACGAAGGCACGAAGAGCACTAAGAAGGAAGAGAGAGATAAGCTCCGGGGCTTTTGCCAATGGCGTGTAACACTCCTCTGCTGGCAACGCTTGGCTTTACAGAACCCAACCCACCCGGCGGATCGATTACGCTGGGCGACTGCCAACCCAAGCCAGTAGGATTTCCCATGTTCCGTTCAAACGACGACTACTACCGCCCTCTCCTGCTCGCCGCGGTGGCGGGCCTGGCCGCTCTGACCGGGGCCGACCAAGCCCGGGCGGACGCCGCCAACTATCGCCAGGCCCTCGATTCGACCACCTGGGTCCTCTCGAAGAACTCCGAGGGGACTTCCAGCGGGACCGGCGTGCTGGTCGATGCGGAGCGGAAGCTGGTCATTACCAACGCCCACGTGGTCGGCGACAGCCGCTCGGCGGTGATCTTCTTCCGCGATCTGCGGGACGATCGTCCGATCGTTGAGAAGTCGCACTATCTGAAGAACGTCAAGAAGCTGGGCGTCCGCGGCCGTGTGGTGGCGGTGGACCGCAAGCGTGACTTAGCCCTGGTCGAGCTCGAGAAGCTGCCGAAGAACGCCAAAGCGATCGAGATGGCCGCCGAGAGCACCTCGCCGGGCGAGTCGATCGACTCGATCGGCAACCCAGGGGCGTCGGACGCCCTGTGGGTCTACACGTCGGGCAAGGTCCGGAGCGTTTACACGAAGCGGTTCCGGACCGGGGCGGGCGAGCACGAGTTCAAGGTGGTCGAGACCCAATCGCCGCTCAACTCGGGCGATTCGGGCGGGCCGGTCGTCGGCAAGGACGGCAAGCTGATCGGCGTCGTGCAGGCGATCAGCAAGAAGGGCTCGCTGATCAGCTACTGCGTCGATATCAGCGAAGTGAAGGACTTCCTGGCCAGCGATTGGAAGCCGGCCCCGCTTCCGATCGCCGACGTGCTCGCCAAGACCGACCTCTCCCACGAGAAGCACGAATCGGGCCACTACAAAGTGACCGTTGATACTAAGAAGACGGGGAAACAAGAGGTTTTCGTCACCAAGGAGACCGAGTACTACGGCCGCGCCGACGTCCGCAAGATCTGGTCCTTGGCGGCCACGCTCGACCCGCAAGACCTGCAGGTCAACACGATGCGAAACCTGCTGGAGCAATCGGCCCGCACCAAGCTGGGCGGGTGGTCGATCGAGAACGACGGGGCCGGCAAGCTGCTGCTGATCTATGTCGCGAAGATCGACGCCACCGCGACGCCCGACTCGCTGGCCAGCATCGTCGAGTACACGGGCCAGATCACCGCCTCGATGCGGAAAGAGCTCGCCCCGAAGGCCTCGGCCGAGACCGCCTCGGACACGCTGAAGAACTGGCTGGCGGACTGATCGTCGGCGATAGGAGCTTGGGTTGGCCCGGAAGGGGGCGCTTCGGCATGGCCGGGGCGTCCCCTTTCGCTTTTGTATCGATACGCCAGGGGCTTGCGGCCATGGCTACGCGCCGTTGCCCCTCCGGGGCTTTTGGGGGCTAGCAAGAAGTTTCTGAAATCTTGTAACGCCTGATCGAGCCTGCCGCTTGGCCTTTTAGACGGGGAGCCAACGAGCCCCGCCAAGCCACAGCCAACCCAATCGAATACAAGGAACCCAAGCCATGTCCCGCACGATCAACCGCGTCACGCTCGCCGCCACGGTCCTGACCCTCACGTTGGTTATCTCGACCGAGTCCGCTGCTTGTGGCGGTGGCGGTGGTGGAAGCGGGCGGATCTCCGTCGGCTACGGCGGTGGCGGCGTCTCGGTCGGATTCGGTGGCGGCGGTTACCGCCACACGCCGCGTTACAACCCGGCTCCGGTTTATCGCCAGCCCGTTTACCAGCCGCCGGTGGTTCAGCGGCCCGTCTACCAACAACCCGTCGTTCAGCAGCCGACGTTCCAACAGCCGGTTCAATCTTTTCCGCAGCCGTCGCATGTCGCCCCGGTCCAACAGCAACCCGTTCAGCCGCAGGCGGCTCCGCAGCAGCAACGGCAGCCGGCATCGCAGCAGGTCGCCCCGCAAGCGGCTCCCGCCGCGACGCCCGAGCAATCGGCCCTGAACGCCCTGGCCGCTTTCGGCGGGGTTCAAACGGCGGCTCCGGTTCAACAAGCGGGCCACGTCGGCACCTGGCGGGCGACCGTCGGCGGATCGCAAGTCGCTCTGAACTTGTCGGCCGATGGTTCCTTCGACTGGACAGCCAACTCCAACGGCAAGACGAGCCGCTTCGCCGGCCGCTTCACGATCGTCGGTGGCCAGCTCACCTTGATCCGCAACGACAGCCAGCAACTCGCCGGCACCTGGACCGCCGACGCCACGGGCGGCTTCCGCTTCAAGCTGGCCAGTGCAAACGACAGCGGCCTGCTGTTCGTCCGCGGCTGATACTCAACCGCGATCGCCTCTCAAGCCGTCGAGTCCCTTCGGGCTCGGCGGCTTGTTGCGTTGGTTACGAACGATCGCTCGGCCGGACGTCTTCGAGTTGCTTCTCTAGCACGCGGACGCTGCGGGATAGCAGCACACGGATCGCCACGTCGGTCTTGCCGAGGCGTGCGGCGATCTCTTTGGTGGGCAGGCCCTCGGCGTAGCGCATGCGGACGACGGCGGCTTGCTCTTCGGAGAGGCCGTCGATCGCCTCGTACATCCGCTCGACGCGCACGTCGCGGCTGAACGCGGCGCTGGGCGAGGTCATGCTGGCGGCGAGGAACGCCTCGATGCCGCCACCCCCACCATCTGACCCGTCGCCGGCGCCGTGCATCGATTGCTGACGGCCGGCGTCGCGGCGCTGGGCGCCGAAGTGGAAGCGATGCGCATCAACCACCCGCCGGCGGGCGATCTCTTGGAGCCATTGGATCGGCTCGTAACGATCCAAGGGGGCGGTCTCAAGGCCGGTCAACGCGGTGGTTGAGATCTCTTGGAGCAGGTCGTCGGGTTCGACCATCGACAAGAGCTTCTCGCTCATCAGCGAGCGGATGAAGCCGAGCATCCGATTCTGCTCGGCCGCGATCAGCTCGCCGAGGGCCGCCGCATCGCGTTGCTTGACCTGCTCGATCAGTTCTGCCGAGGCGTTGTCGGGGTGGTCGGCCATCGCTTGGGTCCTGGCTGGGAAGGGGCACGACAGACTACTCGCTCGGCCGCTCGTGGTCACGGTCCGTGGTGAGCAAGAACTTATCGAACTCGAAGCCGTCTTCACGCATCGAGAATGAGACCGTGTGCTCGCCGGCGGTGGGGACGTCGAGGTAGATCGCGTGGGGCACGCCACAGTGCTGGGCGGCGGTGCGTTGTTTGCTTTCCCAGAACCATTGTTGCTTGCCGGAACACCACTGCATCCGCCGACCCGACTCGGGCCAATCGCCGTTGAGGCCGACATGGATGCCGTTGTCCTCGCTGCCGGTTGAGTAGGCGCGGACCCAAACGTAGTAGCGTCCCGCCTCGGGGAAGGTGACTTGGTAGTCGAGAACGCCGAGCTTGCCCGGTTCGTTGGAGAAGTTCTCTCCCGGGATCAGCTTGTCGCCATGGGTCCGGCGGGTGTCCGGCAGCAGTTCGAGGTACGCCTCGCCGCTGGCGGTGGCGTGGTGGGACGAGTCGCCATCGGCCAAGTCGGTTGTCGGTGAGTCGGCTGCTGTCCGTTTCCATCGGCGTGTTTCGTCGGCCGATTGGCGGGTGAAGTCTTCGGCTTCCACCGCGATATCGATCGCTTGAACCGAGCCGGCCAGCGCGAAGGTCAACAACCCGCCGAGAAGGAGTGAGGCAGAGCGTCGCGAGAACATCGAGGAGATCCTGGGTGCTGAGGCGTGACAAGCGATCGTGAAGAGCCTGTGCGTAGCTTACCGCGTAGCGTGCAGGTGCCCTAGCTTAGCAAGCATCGATCCGGGGGCGGATTCTTGCAATTGCGCACTGGGCACACGAATTCGAACCGTTGTGAGAATTGGCAGAAAAAAGCCATTCGTCCGACCGTAACCAGCAAGCCGAGGACGCGGGTGCTGTCCCACTAAACCCACACAGCCCGATCTGATCTACCCGACCGGATACGATCCGGCATGAAAGAGATCAACGCCCTACGGAAGCGGGCAATCGAGCGTCGGAACAGGGCTATCGCCAAGGCGCGAGCCGACTACAAGGCAACGCTCACTCGACTGGCGGAGCTAGAACAGGACCTCTACGGCATCAAGCCGGTCGCCCACAAAACGGTCGCGGCTTGCATCGACTCGGTCATCCCGTCCGATCGAGCGTTCACGACAGCCGATGTCATGGCGGGCCTCGAAGCCCTCGACAACGGCCGTGAGTGGCGAAAGCGGTCGATCGACAACCACCTGTCGCGACTGCGCGAGCGGGGCATCGTGAAGCGGGTCAAGCGAGCCCGAAAGGGGAACCTCGCGATCTACGCCCGGGCCGACCTGGATATGGAGCCGGTCGCCTTCCAGGACATGGAGCTGTGGGAGGTCATGGCCCTGATCCTCCGCGACTCAGACGAACCGATGACCGCTATCGAGCTTACTGTCGCCCTGATCGAAGCTGGCTATGAGACTTCGATGACCCGGCAGCACCTGCGGAACACAGTGGGGCGGATGCTGGCGGAGCGAGGGGAGTTTGAGCGGGACGGGGAGGCGTGGGGATTGGCCTAGTGCAAGAAAAAAAAGCTGCTCAGCGGATCTTGTTTGGCACATCAAGTGCATACCGAGTAACCACCCATAGGAGGGGTTTTTATCTGCATTTTTTGCGGATAGGTTTAGTAAACCTATCCGCATCCGTCATGCCGCCAAAGATGTCAAACTGATACACGTCAGACTGCCTATATTATCATTGACTTTTGGGCTGAAACGTTCGATACTTAGAGTGTCTCATCTACCAAGTCGTAGAGTTAGCGCGAGCTGACAGGAGCACCTGGGCCGTCCCATTGGGGCGGCCTCAGCTATTTTTGGGGCGGTTGTATTGGCCCCTTGCCGGCGTGATAGTCGGCATGCTCCCTAGCAAGGCTCTTTCTTCGCCGACGCTTATCCACATCGTAGGCGGTCACGAGAGTCAACGCCGTCCTCTCGGACTCAAGGACGACGATGTAGCTGAATTCCTCAATCGCCAGAAGGATTCGCTCTTTCCCGTCGTGCGTACTACGCCATTTAGCAACGTCGCCACTTGCCGCGTTCTGGATAATCGCGCGTGGCCACCGGATGCGTTCGCAACGCTCTTTCCGAATGTTGCGCAGCGCTTCCGGACCAAGTCCCCGTGAGATGAGGTGCCAGAATGTCCTGTGGCGTCCGTTCGTCTCAGGCGACTGGTGCACCCTTATTGGCTTTCCGCCAGCGGACGTAGGAGCGTTGGATACGAAGTCATTCAGGAAGTGGTTGTACAGGATGTCTTCGCACCCAGCCCATTGGAGGCTGAGCGGCTCGCACACTCCTACAAGTTGTGGCAACCAGCTAAGGGGCACTTCCGTTATTCCCCTTCAGACTGGGGCTTCCACCGAAAAAGGTTGAACTTCTGCTCACGGATGAGCGTGGAGCGATGTAAGTCGTAGCCACTTCGGATTTGCACGAACCTCGCGATACGACCCTTCGCGGTGTTCCCTGGTATGCGATCAGGAGGATAGTGGTTGGCGTACTGCACAGCGCCGATCAGCAGGTCGGCAAGCTGTATCTGCTCGATCTCGTGGGACCTAACAATTTGTACGCGTTCAATGATGCCTTTCGGGAAATCGTAGTTGGCGTTCTTGAGCACATCCGCAAGTTTTCGAACCTTGTAGCCCCCGCGGGTGTCCTTGATGTCTAGGTAGAATCGATACTTGTGACGTGGGCTCAGCAGCACTTTCAGCATGCTGAAGTACATCTTGTAGTACCACTCATCGTGACTTTGGTCATGCCGCCCATGATCAAGCTTGTCTTTCGGCGCAACTACCGCACGAAAGCCCAACTTCGATTCGTCAAAAAAGTACTCGACCAGACGCTTATAAGCGTCCTCCTTTGCTGGCGATATTTTGGTCCACTTGACTTCTCGCCAAGGCGGAAAGCCACCATCCTCTTTTAACTTGCGGATGCTACCAGCCACTCGACCAACTTCGCCAAGAGGGCACCAAACCGCGCCAAGTACCATTACTTCTTTGCCATCGCGCTCTAGATGGCAGCTTTCGTCGCAGTAGATATTGAAGACCGACATGCGTGCCGTGGCGTGAAGTGGAGAGTGGCCCGCGTCTTGGCGGCGCAGCAGTGTTATAGACTGCCGGAGGGTTCCGTGCGCCTACGGAAGGGATCGTAACCCCCTCTCTCCGCTCAGCGGCTGATCCTACGGGCAGCCCTCAAGAGCACCGCACGCGCCCAGCTAGAAGTCTTGCCATCGGCAGCCTTGTCTAGCTCGGACCGCTCCGCGTCCGTCATTCGGATACGGAGCACGTTTTCTTTGCGCTCTTCGGGCGGCTTTTCGGGTCTGGCCATGCCGTAAATGTAGACACAAAAACTTTCCCGTCAACCCTTGTGCTGTCGGTTAATGTAGCTACAGTAACAAGCAGTGAAGAAAGCTCAGAGCCGGTTGCACCCGGCCCTGAGCAACCACAATCTGGCTTTCGCCTGATCGCGGCCTTGGAACCTAGATCATAGCGGAAGCCCTCAAACGAGGGAAATCGCAATGGTCGTCGCTAGCTGCACTCACGAGTCGAAAACCAAGCACGGTAAGGATCGCAAGGGAAACCAGCGGTGGAAGTGCCGAACCTGCAACGCCACGGTCACGGACACCAGCGTCCGTCGCCCCCTCGGTGATATGCGGATCGACTTGGACAAGGCCGAGCTGGTCATCAAGCTCTTGCTCGAAGGCATGAGCATCCGGGCCGCTGAGCGGATCACCGGCGTCAACCGCGACACGATCTGCGACTTGGTTGTCCACGTTGGCGAGAACTGCCAACGGTTCCTGCGTGAGACCGTCCGCAACGTGCCGGCCAAGCGGATCGAGCTAGATGAAGTCTGGGGCTTCGTGGCGTGCAAGGCTCGCACGGCCGACCGTCGCGGCTACGAGGACGAACGGGGCGACGCCTGGACCTGGATCGCCCTGGACGCCGACAGCAAGCTCATCCTGGCCCACACGGTTGGTGCCCGCGACGAATCGACCTGCGAAGCCTTCATGGCCCACGTCAACGAAGCGACCACCGGGGAATGCCAAGTCACCGCGGATGGCCTGAGCCTCTACACCTACAACGTCCCTCTCCACCTCGGAAGCCGGGCTTCGTTCGCTCAGCTCATCAAGGAGTACTCGTCAAACGGTCCCGAGTCCCGCTACAGCCCTTCCAAGATAGTGGGCGCTCGCAAGGTCACCCGCTTCGGTCGCCCCGATGAAGACCTGATCTCGACCAGCTACGTCGAGCGTCTCAACCTGACGCTTCGCATGAGCAATCGTCGCATGACCCGCCTCACCAACGCCCACAGCAAGAGCCAACGGCACCACGCGGCCATGATGGGTCTCTTCGCCGCCCACTACAACTTCTGCCGCAAGCACGAGTCGCTCAAGAAACAGACGCCCGCAATGTCCAGTGGACTGGCAGAAAACGTCTGGACGATCAAAACCCTTTTGAAGAAAGCAGCTTAGGGCGGCTGTGTGGGTTTAGTCGGACAGCACCAGGACGCGGCGGTTGCGTGCTTGTTGTGCCTGTCCTGGGTAAACTGTGGCGGGTGCGTGAAGGGGCGGTGGTCCGAACGAACTGCTGCCGCGATCACGAACACACAAAGGGATCTGATTCCGATGTCTTTTCGTCAAACAAGAACGATCGGCCGCCGCGGCTTTGTCGCGGCCGGGGCGGCGGCCGGCTTGGGCATCAGCCTGGGTGACTTCTTCGCCCTGCAATCGGCGCAGGCTTCCAGCCCCGCCGGCGCTGCGGTTCCGGCTCGGGCGAAGAGTGTGATCCATATCTTCTTGAACGGTGGGATCGCCGCCCAAGAGTCGTGGGACCCGAAGCCCGATGCGCCGATCGAATACCGTGGCGAGCTCGGAACCGTTGGGACCAAGCTGCCCGGGGTCCGTTTCAGTGACCTGCTGGGCAAGACGGCTCGGGTGGCTGACAAGCTGACTGTGATTCGGTCGCTCACCCACGGCGAGGCGGCCCACGAGCGTGGCCAGCACAACATGATGACCGGCTATCGGCCGAGCCCCGCCCTGCTCTACCCGAGCCTGGGGAGTGTCGTCAGCCACGAGTACGGGCCCCGGAAAGACCTGCCCCCCTATATCGCGATCCCGAACGAGGCGAACGAGTTCAGCGGCTCCGGCTATCTCAGTTCGGCGTACTCGCCGTTCAGCGTGGGGGACGATCCGGCGAAGCCGAAGTTCAAGGTCCGTGACCTCGATCTGCCCGACAAGCTAAGCGACGAGCGGTACCACCGCCGGCTGGCCGCGCTGGAAGCGGTCAATCGCTCGTTCACCGAGCGTGCCGAATCGGACGCCGTCGAAGCGATGGATACTTTCTATCAGCGGGCGTACGACTTGATCGGCTCGCCCACGGCCCGCGAGGCCTTCAACCTTCAGAAGGAACCGGGCAAGGTCCGCGATCGTTACGGCCGCCATCAAGCCGGCCAGCGGATGCTCCTGGCCCGTCGGCTGGTCGAGGCCGGCGCCCGCTTCGTGACCCTCACCTACGGAGGGTGGGACCATCACAACAACATCACGGCCAGCATGCGGCGGCTGATGCCCGCGTTCGACCAGGGCTTTTCGACCTTGATCGCCGACCTCGACGAGCGCGGCTTGCTCGACGACACGATCGTGATGGTATCGAGCGAGTTCGGGCGCACGCCCAAGATCAATGACACCGCCGGGCGGGATCATTGGTCGAAGGTGTTCAGCGTCGCGTTGGCCGGCGGCGGCTTGAAACGGGGGGCGGTGATCGGCTCGACCGACGCCACGGCCAACGAGCCGGCCGAGGTTCCCATCACCCCCGAGGACCTCGCGACAACGGTCTATCACCAACTCGGCATCGACGCCGGCAAGGAATTGATCGCACCGGGTGATCGACCGATCGAGATCGTCAAAGGCGGTCGTGTCCGCGATGAGTTATTGGCCTGATGTTGCAAAGCGATCCGACCAACGTGATGCCGCGAGAGGCGTGGCCGATGACGATCCGATCGATCGCCCTGCTCATGCTTTGCGCCATTGCCTTGCCCGTCGAGGCGGCCGAGCCACGCCTTGACCAGATCGAGCCGCAAGGCGTCCGGCGAGGCGACGAGGTGCAGGTCAAGCTGAGCGGGCCGCGTGTCGGCCAAAACCCGGCCGAGTTGCTGCTCTACGAGGCGGGCATTGAGGTCACGGCGATCGAGTCGATTGGTAATAACAACGCGACCGCCACGCTAAAGCTGGCCAAAGACTGCCCCCTCGGGCGCCACGCCCTCCGGCTGCGAACGGCGACCGGGTTGAGCAACCTCGTGACGCTCCATGTCGGCACGCTGCCGAGCGTCGCCGAGGCGGAGCCTAACAACTCGATCGAAGCCGCGCAGCACATCACCCTCGACCACACGGTGCACGGCGTCATCCAACGCGAGGACCAAGACGTCTTCACGATTGAGGTCACTCAGGGCGAACGGGTTTCGATCGAGGTCGAAGGCCTGCGGCTCGGCCGGACGCTCTTCGACCCGGTCATCGAAGTGCTCGACGCGGCTGGGGAGGTGATCGCCTCGAACGACGACCAAACCGCCGCCCGTGCCGACGCGTTCTTGTCGCTCCCCGCCCCAGCCGACGGCAAGCTGTGGGTTCGCTTGCGGGAGTCGGCGTTCCGCGGCGATGGGAAGTCGACTTACCTGCTTCATCTTGGTCATTTTCCACGCCCCGCGGCGATGTGGCCGTTGGCGGTCGCTGCTGGCAGCGAGACAAGCCTGGCCTCGGTCGGTTCGCTCACAGGAGAGGTCGAGCAAACGATCCGACCGGAGACCGAGCCGTCGACCGTGCAGCCGGTGTTCGCGTCCGACGAGAGCGGCACGGCGCCGACCGAGCTCTCCGTGTGGGTGGCCGACGCCGCGCCGGCGTTGGAAGCCGAGCCCAACAACAAACGAGACCAAGCGACGCCGATGCCCTGCCCCGGCGTTGGCACCGGGGTCGTGTCTTCGGCAGGAGATATCGATCACTACCGGATCGAGGCACGCAAGGGCCAGACACTCGATATCCGGGTGCGTGCCAGGGAGCTGCGCTCGCCGTTGGACTCGGTGCTGCGTGTCTTCGACGCCAAGGGGAAACGGCTCGCCGGGAACGATGACGACCGCGGCAAGCCGGATAGCTACGTGCGGTTCAAGCCGCCCGCGGATGGCGAGTACGTGCTGGAGGTCGAGGATCGCTTGAACCGGGGCGGCCCGGCGATGGGGTATGTCCTCGATGTCGCCGAGCCGAAGGCGGTCGCCGAGATCAAGCTCGACGAACGCCGCCGTTACAACGCAACGGTCATTGAAGTGCCGCAGGGCGGACGCACCACGGCGATCTTCACCGTCACGCGGCGTGACTTCGGCGGCGAACTCGGGACCTTCTTCGACGGCCTCCCCACCGGCGTGACGGCCGAGTGCTTCCCGCTGGCCGGCAACTTCAATCGGGTGCCGGTCGTCTTCTCGGCAAGTGAGGACGCCGAGCCAGCCGCCCGCTTGGCGAACGTCTCGGTACAGTGGACCGATAAGGAGAAGGCTTACCCGGTCGAGAGCCGCTTCCGCCAGCAGACGTGGCTCGTGCGGGGGCGCAACAACGTTGAGGTCTGGAGCCACTACGCCGACCGGGTGCCGGTGGCGGTCACGAAGCGGTTGCCCTTCTCGATCCAACTCGAAGCGCCGAAGGCCCCGCTCTGCCGCGGCGGGTCGATGAACCTCAAGCTGACGGCCCAACGGGACGAAGGCTTCGACCAGGCGATCCGGATTTACACGCTCTATCACTCGCCGGGACTCTCGTCGAATCGATCGCGATCGATCACCAAGGGGAAAAGCGAGGCAACGATCCCGGTCACCGCGAATGGCAAGGCCCGGACCGGCGAGTGGCCGATGGTGGTGGTGGGCGAGACCAATCTCAACGGCCGCGTGTATACCTCGACGCAATTCGTCCCGTTGGTGATCGCCGAGCCGTACTTCGATATGTCGGTGCCAACCCTGACGGCTTATCAGGGCAAGCCGGCCGAATGGACCGTGAAGCTCTCGCCCCGCACGCCGTTCGAGGGGGCAGCCAAGCTCGAACTGGTCGGCCTGCCGCACGGCGTGACGGCCGAGCCGGTCGAGGTCGAAGCGGGGGCTGGGTCGGCCGCTTTCGCGATTCGGATCGAGGGCGGGGCGAAGCTGGGGCGTCATCGGGGCATCGGCTGCCGAGCGACACTCCAAGTCGATGGCGAGCCGGTGGTCTTCCGCCAAGCCTACGCCGAGTTGCGGATCGACCCGCCGCGCGAGCAGACCGCGGGGCGTGGGACCAAACCAGGGAGGCCGGCGACATGAGACGTTTCTTAGCTTTGCTGGCTATCGCCTTCTTGCCGGCCACCTCCGCGGCTGCCGAAGCATCCGGAGACGACTTGTCTCCGACACGCTTCGTCGAGCTGACGGTCTACCCCGCGGCGGTCTCCCTCAACCACGCGCAAGACTTTCAACAAGTCGTCGCCGTGGCGCGGCAAGCCGACGGGCTCACGATCGATGTCACCGACTTGGCGAGTTGGCGTATCGAGGCCGAGAGCGACGCGGCGATTCGTTTCGACGCGGCACGACTCGATGCCACTGCGGACGGCACCGGCACGCTCGTTGCCGAGTTCGCCGGGCTTCGGGCTGAATCGGCGGTTGCCGCCGAGGGGATCGACCAAGCCAAGGCCGTGAGCTTCCGGCACGACGTGATGCCGATCCTGGCGGTTGCCGGCTGCAACTCGGGCGGCTGTCACGGGGCGTCGCGTGGCAAGGACGGTTTCCGCCTGTCGCTGTTCGGGTTCGACCCGGCCGGCGATCACCACCGGCTGACTCGCGAGATGGTCAATCGGCGGATCAACTTCGCGTTGCCGGAGGAGAGCCTGCTGCTGCTCAAGTCGATCGGCAAGGTCACCCACACCGGCGGCAAGCGGTTCGAGCGAGACAGCGTCTATTACGAGAAGCTTCACGACTGGATCGCCGGGGGGGCACCGAACGACTTAGCCGACGCTCCCACGGTTGATTCGGTCACCATCTACCCGCCCGCTGCCGCGATCGCGGCGGACGGGCAGTCGCAGCGTTTTGTGACCGTCGCCGAGTACTCGGACGGCACCACCCGCGATGTCACGCACTTGACGGTCTTCCAATCGAGCAACGCCGCGTCGGCGGCGATCGATCGGGACGGCCTCGTGACCTCGGGCAATCGTGGCGAGGCGTTCGTCACGGCGCGGTTCGATACCCACACGGTCGGCAGCCAAGTGCTGGTCTTGCCTACCGGAACCGCTTTCGAGCCGATCGCCTCGCAGCCCGCAAACTACATCGATGAGCTCGTCGACGAGAAGCTGCGAACGCTGCGGATGAATCCGAGCACGCGGTGCACCGATGAGGAGTTCCTCCGCCGCGCGACGATCGATATCGTTGGCCGCCTCCCGACACGGGAGGAGATCGATGACTTCATGGCGGAAACCAGCGAGGCGAAGCGCTCGGCAGCCATCGAGACGCTGCTCGCCGATCCCGGCTTCGCCCGGGTGTGGGGGCTCAAGTGGGCCGAGCTGATGCTGGTTCGGACCGAGCCGAACCGTGTGGAGTACAAGCCGATGTTCTTGTACTCGCAGTGGCTCACCGAACAGATCGAATCGGGGCGGCCGCTCGACGAGATGATCCGCGACGTGCTCTCCGCGAGCGGCACCTCGTTCGATACGCCGCAGGTGAACTTCTACCAGATCGAGCCCGACGCCAAGAAGATCGCCGAGAATGTCGCCCAGACCTTCCTCGGCATCCGTATGCAGTGTGCCCAGTGCCACAACCATCCGTTCGATCGCTGGACGATGGACGACTACTACGGCTTCACGGCGTTCTTCTCGCAGATCTCGCGCAAGCGGGGCGAGGACTACCGCGAGTGGCTTGTCTACGACCGACGTTCTGGCGAGTCGAAGCATCCGGTCGATGGTCGGCGGATGGCACCCAAGTACCTTGGCGGCGACGAGCCCGACACAAAACGCCGCGATCGGCGGGCCGTGGTGGCGGACTGGATCGTCTCGCCCGAGAACCCGTACTTCGCCCCGAGCGTGGCCAATCGCGTCTGGTCTCAGTTCTTCGGGATCGGGGTGGTGGAGCCCGTGGACGATATCCGCGTGAGCAACCCGCCCAGCAACCGGGCGTTGTTCGATCGTCTCGGCGAAAGGCTGGTGGAGTACGACTACGACCTCCGCCGGCTGGTCGCTGACATTTGCAATTCGAACGCCTATCAACGGTCTTGCGAGCCGAGCGAATCGAATCGCGGCGACACACGCAACTTCGCCCGTGCCCACCCGCGGCGGATTCCAGCGGAGGTGCTGCTCGACTGCGTGAGCCAAGCGACAGACGCGGCCGAGAAGCTGCCGAACCTTCCGCTCGGCGCCCAGGCCACGCAGATCGCCGACGGCCGTGCCGGCAACTACTTCCTCACGACGTTCGGGCGTTCGCAGCGGACCAGCGTGTGTGCCTGCGAGGCCAAGGCCGAGCCGACCCTCTCGCAAGCGTTGCACCTGATCAACGGCAACACGCTCGCCGGCAAGATACGCAGCGGGAAGGTGATCGAGTCGCTATTAGAAGCGGGCCGGTCCCCCGCCGAGGTGGTCGACGAGGTCTACCTGCGATGCCTCTCCCGGCGACCGACCGACGCCGAGCGTGACGAGTTGTTGACCACGGTCGGTGCCAACGGCAAGAAGCCGGTCAAGGCGCTACGCGACGCGTTCTGGGCAGTGCTCAACTCGCGTGAGTTCCTGTTCAATCACTGAGCGACCCCCATGACGAGACCGTCAACCAACCGGCCGATCCGTGGCGTCGCCTTGTGTGCCGTGTTGTCTTGCTGCACGGTCGCTTCGGCGAAGGTGACGTACGAAGAGCACATCAAGCCGATCTTCCGTGAGCATTGCGCCGGTTGCCACAACCAAGACGACGCAGCGAGCGGGCTCGCCCTCGACAACTTCGACGCGATCCTCGCCGGCGGGGCGGGTGGCGAGGCCTTGGCCGCTGGCGACCCGGACGACTCGCGTCTGTGGCGGCTGGTGAACCACGACGAGGAGCCCGTCATGCCGCCCGGCGGCGACAAGCTACCCGCCGGCCAGCTCGCCGCGATGAAGGAATGGATCGAAACAGGTCTCCTCAAAGACGCCGGCTCGAAGCCGATGGCCTCGCGCAAGCCGGCGATCGCGGCGGTCGAGGCCGGTGAGCTTGGCAAGCCCCAGGGCGAGCCCGCCATGCCGACCGGTTGGTTCCGCCAAACCGTGCTCACTTCCAGCGTGGTCGGGCCGATCGATTCCCTGGCCGCGAGCCCGTGGGCACCGGTGGTCGCCGTGCCGTGGCAACGGCAGGTCTCGGTTTACCATACGAAGAACCATCGTTTGCTCGGCGTGATCCCTTACCTGGAAGGCTCGCCGCGTGTCGTCCGTTTTAGTCGCGACGGGTCGCTGCTCTTGGTAGCCGGCGGTTTGGACGGGGCCTCGGGCAGCGCGTCGTTGTTTGACGTGAAGACGGGGGCTAGGCTGGTGACCGTCGGCGATGAACTCGACGCGGTCCTCGCCGCCGATGTGAGCGCCGACAACCGGCTCGTGGCGATCGGCGGTCCCAAGAAGAAGGTCCGGGTCTTCCGGGTCGCCGATGGCTCGCTGGCCTACACGTGCGAGAAGCATACCGACTGGATCACGGCCCTCGCGTTCGGCCCGGCGGGCAAGCTCTTGGCGACAGGGGATCGGGCGTCGGGCCTTCGGTTGTGGGATGCGTCGGCCGGTCACGAGCGCGCCGACCTGCGTGGTCACAAGCAAGCGATCACGGCCATCGATTGGCGGCGCGACGGCGGCCTGCTCGCCTCGGCGAGCGAGGACGGCTCCGTGCGGCTGTGGAACGCCGCCGGGGCTTCGGTGAAATCGATCAACGCCCACAAGGGCGGTACCGCTTCGGTCGCGTTCGCCGCTGACGGAAGACTTGTCAGCACGGGGCGTGATCGGCTGGCGAAGGTCTGGAAGCCGGACGGGGCCCACCTGGCCGATATGAAGCGGCTCGATGATATCGGCTTGGCGGCCGCGTTCACTCACGCCGGCGATCAGGTCGTGGTCGGCGACTGGACGGGCGGCGTGCAGTGTATCGACGTCGCCACCAAGCAGCGTGCTGCCCGCCTGACTCCCAATCCGCCGCGGCTCCAGGACCGCCTAGTTCGTACCAGCCAGAAGTTGTCAGAGGCCGTGAAGCGGCTGACGCAAACCAAAGGCGATCACCAACAAGCCACCGAAGCCCTTGCGGATGGTCGAGCGCGTCACAAGACGCATCGGGAAGCCGTTACCGCAGGCAAGCAAGCTAAGGAAGCCGCGGAGCAATCGATGCAAGCCGCCGACGCCGAGGCGACCGCTTCGACCGCGGCGTTCGAGGCCGCGATGCAGTTGCTAGCCGATGCCGAGCAACGATTGACCGAGGCTAAGAAGGCCCTGGCAGAATCGGGAATGACCGATGCGACGGACGATGCCGTCGACAGCCTCGCGGAGGAGGCCGAACGCCTCGCCGATGCGGTCGATGCGGCTCGTGCCGATCGCAACAACGCGCGGGCCGAGCTCGCGACGCAAGAGAAACGCCGAACCGATGCCCAGGCCGCCTTGGCCGTGGCAAAGAAGGATAAGGCCATTAGCGAGCAAACGGCCGCTCGGTTGGAGGAGCAGGCGAAGCAGTTGCCGAAACTTCCCGAGCTCGAAGCGGCCGTTGCCAATTCAGAGGCAGCGGTTGAGAAGGCCTCGTGTCGTCGCGCGTCGATGCAGAAGCGACACGATCGCCTCGAACATGAGATCGCTTCGTACGATACCGCGATCGCCACCCTCTCAAACGAAGCCGCTGCGGCGACCGCGGAACGCGACAAGCTGAGCGGCGATGCGGAGCGGCTCAAAGCCGATCGAGACGATCGCTCCAATCAACTCGCCGAGCTCCAAGCGGAAGCGGACCGGCTGGCGACCGAGGCCGAGGCACTCGAACGGCGTCTGAAGGAAGCACGCGACCAACGCGGCGGGTCGCAGGCCGAGTTGGACCGGCTCGACGAGACGCTCGAGTCGAGGCTAAGCTCGATCGCAGCCGCCGAACGACGGGCGTCGCTAGCCGAGGCCCGCCTCGCCGCCTTGCGCGAGGCCGAAGCTTGGCGCGCGGCACGCGACGCCAAGGAACAACGATGAGCGATCCGCCAACGGCCAACACCTTACAGCAACCGGCACCACGCACCCATCGGAGCGATCGGCTCTTCGGGCGGGGCTTGTTGGCGATCGCCGCGGTCTACGTCGGGTTGATCGGGCTGTTGATCGCCGCGGACCTCGGGGCGGTATCGCTGGCCGACTTCCGCGACGCTTGGCGTTCGCCGGAGATCCGCTTCGCCGCCGGCTTGAGCCTCGTGACCGCGACCGTGTCGGCTGCGTTGAGCGTGTTGGTCGCCACGCCTATCGGCTACTTGATGTCGCGTGGCGTCAGCGGCGAGGGCTGGCGACGGCGTGGCTGGCTTTACCAGTTGCTCGACGGCCTGCTCGACGCGCCGGTCGTGCTGCCCCCGGTGGTCGTGGGGCTCAGCCTGCTCATCCTGTTCCGCACGACGCCCTTCTCGTGGCTGAGCGACTGGGTCGTCTACGAGACCCCCGCGATCGTGCTGGCCCAGTTCACGGTCGCGTGTGCCCTGGCCGTGCGGACGATGCGTGCGACCTTCGACCAGATTCCCGATCGGCAAGAGAAAGTCGCAATGACGCTCGGCGCGAGCCGCGCCCGTGCCTTCGCGACCGTGTTGTTGCCGCGGGCCCGGCCCGGTTTGTTGTCGGCGGCGACGGTTGCTTGGGCTCGCTCGCTGGGAGAGTTTGGCCCCGTGTTGCTCTTCGCCGGGACCACGCGGATGCGGACCGAGGTGCTGCCGACGACGGTCTACCTCGAACTGCAATCGGGCAACCTGCGTGGCGCGTTGGCGGTGAGCCTGATGATGATCGGCGCGGCGGTTGTCGTGCTGGTCACGACGCGGCTACTCGGGCGATCGCGATCGATGGTTTGATCGAGGCGTCGAGCTCGACCAGCGTGCCATCCTGGATCCGCACCACCCGGTCGGCGCTCCGCTCGGCAAGGCTGTCGTGTGTGGCGTGCAGGATGGTCATGCCGCCGCCTGCCTTGAGTTCGCGGATGACGGTGTAGACGTCCTCGGTGGCTTCGTGGTCGAGTCCGTTGGTCGGTTCATCGAGCAACAGGATGTCGGGTTCGAAGGCGATCGCCCGGCCGATGGCGACCCGCCTTGCCTCGCCGCCGCTCAGGGAAGCGATGCCGCGATCGAGCAGGGCCCCGAGTCGGAGCGTCGCGGCGACGGCGGCCACGCGCTCTTCGCGTTCCGCCCTGCCCCGCCGCCTGGCTCGGAGGGCATAAGCCAAGTTGTCTCGCACCGACATGGTCGGGAACAACGCGCCGTCCTGCGGCACGTAGCCGAGGCCCCGCTCAGCAACGGAGAGCTCGCGGCAATCGATGCCTCTGAGCAAGATCGCTCCGGAGGCGATCGGTCGCAGGCCGACGAGGGCTTCCAGCAGCGTGCTCTTGCCGCTGCCGGACACGCCCGTCAAGACGACGTGCTCGCCAGCTTGGACACTCAGGTCGATCCCAGCAAGGCGGCAGTCGCCGGCTTCGATCGCGAGTTGAGCGAATTGGATCATTCCAAGCCTGCGGGACGGTCTCCGGTTCGGGAGCAGCTCCCGGCAATCAACTGACGATCTCTTTGACCACGCGAGCCGGCTCGACGCCGGTCAGCTTGAGGTCGAGGCCCTGGAACTTGACGCTGAACCGCTCGTGGTCGATGCCCAGTTGATGCAGCATCGTAGCGTGCAGGTCGCGCACGTGCACGATGTCCTGCACCGCGTGGTAGCCAAACTCGTCGGTCGCGCCGTGCTTGATGCCCGGCTTGATGCCTCCGCCGGCCATCCACATGCTGAAGCCCTTGATGTGGTGGTCGCGTCCGGCGTCCTTCGGGTTGCCTTGGATCATCGGGGTTCGGCCGAACTCGCCGCCCCAGATGACGAGCGTCTCGTCGAGCATGCCACGCCGCTTGAGGTCCTCGACCAACGCCCACGCCGGCCGATCGGTCAGGCCGGCGCACTTCGTCATGTAGGGCACGATCCCGCTGTGGTGGTCCCAGCCGCGGTGGTAGAGATGGATGAACCGCACGCCCCGTTCGGCGAGCCGACGGGCGAGGAGGCAATTCGAGGCGAAGCTGCCATCGCCCGGCGTGGCACCGTACATCTCGAGGGTCTCAGCGGTTTCGTCGCCGACGTCGGCCAGCTCGGGCACGGAAGACTGCATGCGGAACGCCATTTCATACGCGGCGATGCGGGCATCGATCGCCGGGTTGTTCACGCGGCCGTTGCGGTGGGCGTCGAGGCCTTTGATCGTATCGATCAATCGGCGTTGCGAGGCATCGTTCACGCCTGGCGGATTGCCGACGTAATGGACGATGTCACCCTTCGAATTGAAGGGCACGCCCTGATAGCGGCCGGGAAGGAAGCCGGCGGACCATTGTCGCGAGGCGATCGGCTGCGGGTTGCGGCCGCCGGTGCTGGTCAGCACGACGAAGCCGGGTAGGTTCTCGCTCTCGCTGCCCAAGCCATAGGTGACCCACGACCCCATCGACGGCCGGCCGCTGATGGCCGTGCCGGTGTTCATGAAGGTGTGGGCCGGGTCGTGGTTGATCTGGTCGGTCACCATCGAGTTGATGACACAGATATCGTCCGCGAGCTTGGCCGTGTGCGGGAAGAAGTCGCTGACTTCGAGCCCCGACTCGCCATACCGTTTAAACTTGGTCATCGCCCCCTGCGCGAGGAGTTCTTTCCCCTGCAACTGAGCGATCGGTTGACCCGCCGTCACGCCGGCCGGCATCGGCTTGCCGCTGAGTTCGGTCAGCACCGGCTTGTTGTCGAACGACTCCAGGTGCGAGGGGCCGCCCGCCATGCAGAGGAAAATGACCCGCTTCGCCTTAGGGGCAAAGTGCGGTAAGCCCGGCAGGCCGGGCACCGCACCCGCGGACGGGCCGGCGGGCAACGAGGCCGCGGGCAGGTCGCGGGCGAAGAGCGAGTTCAACGCGGCCGAGCCAAGCCCGAGCCCCGTGGTACGCAAGAACGCCCGACGTTGTAGCGATCGAAGGTCCATGGCTGGTCTAGTTGCGGGTCAAGGTTTCGCTGAGGTTGAGCACGGTCCGGGCCGCGAAGGTCCAGGCGGCCAACTCGGCCTGGTCCACGCCGCGGGGCGATGGGCTCAGGCCGACCGAGAGCAACGCCTCGGCGGCTTCGGGGTTATTGCTGTAGTAGTCGGTCTGGCTCGCCACGAGCGCTTCAACCTGGGCGAGCTCAAACTCGTCGGGAGCACGAGAGACCGCTCGCCGATACAAGGCCTCGATCCGGGCGCTCGCTTGGTCGCTTGTCTGGCTAAGGACCTCTGCCGCGAGTGAGCGGGCCGCCTCGACAAACGTCGGATCGTTGAGCAGGGTGAGTGAAGAGAGCGGGGTATTGGATCGAGGCCGTCGGGCCGTGCATTCCTCGCGGGTCGGCGCGTCGAACGCCTTGAGCATCGGATGCAGGTACTGCCGCTGCCAATGCATGTACAGCCCACGCCGCCATTGACGGCGATCGTCGTGCTGCTTGTAGGTCCGCTTCGGGAAGTTGAGGTTGGCGTAGTAGCCGATGGGCTGGTACGGCTTGGCGCTCGGCCCGCCGATCTCGCCGTCGAGCAACCCGGCGGTTTTGAGGGCCGTGTCGCGGACCATCTCAGCCGGCAGGCGGAAGCGGGCCTGACGAGCGAGCAGCTTGTTCATCGGGTCGATCTGCACGACCTCGTCCGAGGCCTGCGAAGACTGCCGATACGTCTGGCTCAGGACCAGCAGCTTTATCATGTGCTTCACATCCCAGCCCGAGTCGACAAACTCGATGGCGAGGTTGTCCAAGAGCTCTGGGTGCGTTGGGGGCTGGCCCTGGCCGCCGAAGTCGTCCAGGACCACCGCGAGCCCCTCGCCAAACATCAGGTACCAGAACCGATTCGCCATGACTCGGGCGGTTAGTTTGCCGGAGCCACCGTCGGCGTCCGTGAGCCAGCGGGCCAAGTCGAGCCGCGACGCCCGCTTGCCCTCCTCGACGCGTTCCCAACCGAGTGCGGCGGGCCCTTGGGGCGTGACGACCTCTCCAGACTCGTCTTGCCAGTCGCCGCGGGCCTGGACCCGCACGGTCCGCGGCTCGGACGACTTCGAGACCATCAACCAAGACGGCTCGGCCATTTTCGCCCGCAGATTGCGTAGGGCGGCGATGGCATCGGCATCTTGGTCTTTGTCCAAGGCATCCATCTCGGCTAGCACCGCATCGAGCCGTTCCAGTCGCTGTCGTTGGTAAACACTGCGAACCTTAATCTGCGGTTCGCGTCGGGTCGGGAGCTTGTTGTATCCGTTGTACGGGCTGCGTAGGTGCGCTTCGTCATCGATGTCGGCGAAGAAGGCGCCGAGTGCGTAGAACTCTTCGCTAGAGAGTGGATCAAACTTGTGATCGTGGCATTGCGCACACCCGAGAGTCGCCCCCATCCAGACCTGAGAGACATTCCGCACGCGGTCCGCCATATAGATCGCGCGGTACTCCTTTAGTTGGACGCCACCCTCGTGGGAGGTTTGCTGCAGCCGGTTGTACGCTGAGGCGATTCGGTCATCGAGGGTCGCGTCGGGGAGCAGGTCGCCGGCGAGTTGCTCGGTCGTGAACTCGTCGAAAGGCTTATTGTTATTGAAGGCGTGGATGACGTAGTCACGGTACGGCCAGATGTTCTGGTCCTGGTCGCCGTGATAGCCCACGGTGTCGGCGAAGCGGACCAAGTCGAGCCAGTAAGTCGCCATCCGCTCGCCGAAACGCGGCGAGGCGAGCAGCTCATCAACGATTTCCTCGTACGCCTCGGGCGTTGGGTCGGCGGCGTACGCTTCGACCACGTCGGCCGTCGGTGGCAGCCCAGTCAAGTCGAAGTGCAGCCGCCTGATGAGTGTGACCGGATCGGCGGGACCGGCGGGCTGTAGCTGCTCTCGTTCGAGCCGATCGAGCACAAAGTGATCGACCCAATTAGCCAGCCGGACCGACTCGCTGACTTCGGGCGGGGGGCTGCGACGCGGCTCCACGTAGGCCCAGGCCAGCGACCAATTGGCACCGGCTTCAATCCACTCACGGAGCAATCGCTTCTCGTCTTCGGTCAGTTCTTTGTGGATCTCGGGCGGCGGCATGACGAGGTCGGCATCGTCGCTATCGATCCGTGCCAGCACCTCGCTTTCGTCAGGAGCGTCGACGTCGATCGCTCGATAGCCGCCGAGGTCTTCCTTAGCGCTCTCCTCGATGTCGAGTCGCAGATCGGCGGCCCGATGGGCCGAATCGGGCCCGTGGCACTGGAAGCACTTGTCCGAGAGGAGCGGGCGGATGTCTTGGTTGAAGTCAAACTCCCGCGCCGCGGCCGGTGCAGCGGTCGCCGAGACGGCGATGGCAACCAAGCCTAGGAGCCACCCGCTGGCGGGCTGCCTGAACGCTGACGATGATCTGCAAACGGTGGAGGTCATGACGGGGCGTCTGAACGGTTCTCAACGTGCGTGGCGGCGATCCACCTATTGTAAATGCAGACCCAGATGGGCGTCAGAAGGTCTTTTTCATCCGAGAAGCCCGACAATCGGCTGGCATTCTCACGCTAGAACCGGCTCGGCCTCCGACTTGATTAACAGAAAAGGCCTGGCAACCTGATGGCTGCCGGGCCTTGAGTACGTTTTCGTGGTGACTCTCTATAGACCCGGAGAGTTTCTAGAACTCTTCGTCGATGACACCACCATCGTTACGAGATCCAAGCCAATAATAAGCTCCCATCGAGATTTGTTCCTGGATGAACTTCACGTGGCCATCGACGAACGCAAAGTTGGCTCCGCCAGGGTGGCCGCTTCCGAAGGGGACTTGGTACGAAAACTTGTCTTTCAATCCTGGGCCACCCCACGGAGTCAGGTCTGTATTAATAGGATGGTGAGTCGCGCGAAGGACACGGCCGTTCGACATTCGAACGTAACCACCCTGAGCGGGGGTATCTTTGTAGTTTATGGAATTCAGACCTACTCCATTCATGGATCCACCAAAATACCAAGGCACCGGACCACCCTCTTCACTACCTGAAAATGCGGTGTCACCGTACGGTGCCATGTGATCGCATTCGCCAATCGCAAAAGTCGAAGATGTGCCGTCGGTAACTTGGTTAAGACTCACAGCGTTGCCACCTAAGTAAACCCCATCGCTGTAGAGAGGCCCACGCCAGCCGATATTGGCTCTCAGTCTGGGTTCGCCGAACTTAGAACGAAAATTCCCATCAGCAATAGGCGCCCCGTTGGCAGTAGCCCTATCAGCGTCATCAACCATATTCCATCCACCGTTGACGCCGAAATAATCTCGTCGCGGAACATATCCTTGGTAATTAGTAACGCTGGGGCACTTGTAAACAGCAACCTGAAATGTTTCTACGTCAAAGTCTAGCGATCGAGTCAATACCAACCAGTTCCTTTCTCCTGCATCAGCGAAAGCATCTCTAAAAGCCGAGTCAATTGAAGCGTCTTCAATAAACGGCAGTACGACCGTAAACATACCCACGCCGCGTGGGTCCGTCGCACCCTCAGGGTGACCAGAGGCACCGGTCGGAAGTTCGTTATAGGTCGACTCGAAATTTAAGCACCCAAGTTGCAGCTGTTTTAAATTGTTTACGCATTGGTTTCTGCGAGCTGCTTCGCGCGCAGCCTGTACGGCAGGTAAAAGCAGTGCAACTAGAATTCCTATGATCGCGATAACTACGAGCAGCTCCACGAGTGTAAAGCCTCGTGTCGTTCGTTTCGCAATTCCCGCTTTTAATCGTAGCTTCGTGAGCATGGCTAATTCCTTATTTACTCGGTCAGTTTTAGACCGCCTTGTCTGATTGTGGCTGGCACGACCGCTGGGTGGCATCTCTTTACAGTGAAAGGCTATTGGGGCTTGCGTTGCGCGTTCTCGGCCATTGGTGAATTGGAGGGTAACTCCTACGGTTCTAAATCAAAATCGATGCGATTCTCGCCGCTTTCCTTAACGGTTGCGGTTAAATCTGAGCTCAGGCGGCTTCCGTACTTTGGGTTCGCAAGAAACTCGTTGGAGTAGCGGGTGTTTTCTCCGACGCCAGCCAACTCTTCTTCGAGGGTCTTGGGAACCGGCCCGTCGGCAACTGTTTTTACGGCGGTCACAACAACGGAGTATTCTCCCGGTTTGGCGCCGTCCTCGGGTTTAATCGAGGTTAGCTGATATTCTCCATTCACTATTCCAGCCGCCGCACGCCTGCCGTTCTCATCATCCTTTGGCAAGAAAGTGATACGGCCTGTTTCAAGCGGCTGTCCTTCAACCGTTACCATTCCAGAAACAGGACGGAATTCGCCTCTAGGACCGCAACCGACCGCAGCGACGACAACCACGACTAGTGATGGCACGAGCCATTGTGCAGAAGGGCTCGACGTCAATCTGAAAAAAAGAGATCGCGTTCTAATCGATATCACTCGGGTGCTCCTTGCCAATACCAAAATTATGGCATGTTCTAGAGATGGCTCCGTTGTGGTGGCTCAGTTTCCTACCGAGCCACCACACGAAGTTGTCATACTGGTCCGGATAAACCGGTCGTCGGTCTGTTGAGGTCTTACTTGCGTCGGCAACCAACGGCGGCTAGGCCGAGAAATGCGAGGCAAGCGGCGGTCGGTTCGGGCACGGCCGAAGCAGGGCTGCCACTCGTTGCGCCGAAGTTGCCGGCCCACAGCGTGTAGTCGGCTTGAACCACGTTGCCGCTTGCGTCGCCGGAGCCGTTTCCATTGAGCGCGGCATCGCTAGAGCCCAGGTTGTCACGCCAGACCGTGTAGTCGGCGGCGTTGACCACCCCATCGTCGTTGTAGTCGCCATCCAGGCTGGCCGAGATGTATTCGACAACTCCGCCGAACCCATCGCCGTCGTCTTCGCCCACACGCAGGAAGTTGAAGGCCAAGTCTTCGGTCGAGCCGGGGGTGAAGATATCACCGAAGTCGAGTGTGCCACCGGAGGCAGCGATCACGACACTGCCGTCGGCATTCACTTGACCCAGACCATCAGCGGCCGGGCTGCCGAGCTGCCAACCCGTCGCCGGCCCACCGCCGAGGGGCAGCCCAGGAGCACCCGCCCAAGAGCCGTTCAGCGAAGAATCGGCCGACGTGATCGCGAAGGCATCGATCTCCACAGCGAACGGTGACTCGTTCTCAAGGGTTGCGTTACCGGTGTCGGTATCGACTTTCAGCACGAGGTTGTTGGTTATGGTCTCGCCGATGTAGCGGATCGTTGCTTGGGTCAACTCGGTAGCATCTGCACCTAGGTAACCGAACTGCAGGTCACGCACATCGACGCCCAGACCAGCGTCGAGCTGGGCTTGCATGATTGCGCCGGGGTTGAACGCGGTGCCGAAATCGATCGGCGTCTCGCTGCCCATGGGGAGGGTTTCAACCGCTCCGCTGCCGAGAACGAGGGCTTCGCCAAAGATCGACGACGAGGTGCTGCCGACGATCCGCCACGAACTCGAAAGGAGGTCGCCTGAGAAGCTTGTCCAGCCGATATCGTCGAGCAGAGCGTTATCCGAAGAGAAGCGGTATCCCTCGAACGTAACGGCCTCTTCGCCTTCATTGAGCACGGTGACTTGACCCGTCTCTTGATCAACCGTTGCAACAACCTGAGCCGAGGCGTCCGACACGGCGAGCGAAGCTCCTAGGACAACAATTCCCACCGAGAGGGCCTTCGTAGGACGGCGGCGCATCATGCTGATTCCAACCAGACCTATCAAACCGCAGAGGGCAGCCGAGGTTGGTTCCGGTACAGCGTTGCTTGAGCCGGGCGAGTTGGCCGTTTTCCATTGACGGAAGTCGGCTAAACCGACGACGCCATCACCGTTCAAATCGCCGTCGGTGCGTGTGCCCGGATCGAGTAGGTTGGCGACGATCGGTGCCAAGTCAGCATCGTTGACCACTCCGTTGCCATCGACATCACCGTCCAGTGGGTTAGTCAAGCCGTCGAAGGCAACTCCTGCAATGCCTTGCGTGTAGATAGTGTTAAAATCGGTGCCGGTTAACGACTGGTTGAAGATAGCTAGGTCATCAATCTGGCCATCGAAGAAACGATTGAAAGTAGGGTCGTTTCCTACTTGCCAGACTGATGAATCCCAGTTGTAGTCCGGATCGGTCGAGCTGGAGAAGGCCGATACGCCGTTGATGAATATTTCGCGAGTTCCAGCAAAGCTACCGTAGGTGGCACCGATATGAGTCCAAGCATTGAGTGGAGCAGCTCCATCAGCGGTCACACCGCCACCGTCGCCCGTAGTGCGAAATTCGATTGCCTCGGCACCGTTAGCACTACCTTGGGTCAAGCCGAAGAAATCTTGTCCCGAAGCACCTCGTGTGGCAACGATTCCGTCGTTAACCACATGTACGTCAGCGTTTACCCAAACTGATATCGACATGTCCTGAAAGCCAGCAAGGTCCGTGAGGGCCGGCGTCTCAAACGCATCGCCTGTGGCACCGGTGGCATCCCAAGCATTACGCAATATACCTTGGCTGAACTGAGGGGTGATCTCAGAGTTTTGGTGTGTGGCGTCGTAGGTTGAGCCACCGTCAAGGTCGCCGTCGGTCAGTGTTGTTGAGCCGGGGGCTTCGTTGAAGTTGTAATAGACAATAGGCGTCGTTGAGATGACGTTCTGAGCAAGAGACTCAGTTGCCAAAAGAGCGGCCGCGGCGCTGGCGAACGTTGCCAAGCAGCAGGCTGTTTTGAATCGTAGTTTCATCGGAGGAAATCCCGTTTGATGTTCGATGGGGTGTTGCAATCGATATAGGAGTCAGTCCATCCAGTTCAGCTAGGCCTGGCGAGAGCGAAGAACGCCGGCTGCGAGGCAGGCTAGGCCGATCAGCGACACGGTGGTCGGTTCGGGAACCGCGACGCTCGACGGGGCGGCCGTTGGGAAGTTGTCTTTCCACTCACGGTAATCGGCCCAGTCGACAATGCCATCGCTCGTCAAATCGCCCTGGGCACGCGTTGCCGTGGGGCCTAAGTCGAAGTTCGCGGCAATGAAGTCGAAGTCGTCGATGTCGACATCGCCATCGAGGTCAACATCACCGGGTTGTGGCGGCTCTACTTTGACGATGTTCACGCCCAGACGGCCGGCTGCGTGGATGTCGGCCACGTCGTCGGCGGTCAGAGCCGAATTCCAGACCGCGAGGTCATCAAGCGTGCCGCTGAATTCACGGCTGCCGCAGCAGGTATCGTTGCCGATATCCCACGCGCCGCTCGTGATGATCGTCTCGATCGGGGTGTCTTCGCGTTGCAGCTCAACACCGTCGAGGAAGAGGGCACGTTCGCCCATGCCATCGCCTTGATCGGTCCCGTCCCAGGTCATGACGACGTGGTACCACTGGTCATTGACATTGCCGATGATCAGGTCGTCTTCTGGTCCAGGGGTTCCGTTGATACGCCAGTCGATGTGACGGGGGGTGTTGTTGTTCTCAAGGGCAAGTCCCCAGTTCTGTCCCGACCCGGCGCCGCTTGTCAGGAAGCGGGTCATGAAGAGGCCGTTGTAGGTGCTGTTGTTGTTGTTCGCGACATTCGTGTTGAGCCAGAGCGAGATGGTCATCGAGGACGCGCCGTTCAACTGAGGAAGCGACGAGATCGTGAAGTGCTCCTGACCGTTGCCACCGTTCTCGTCATTCGTCTCGGAAGCGCCGCCGATGATGCCGGAGACCCAATTGTTGTTGCCGGCTCCGCCGTCCCAGACACCGTTGTTGCCATTGATTCCGTCGGTGGCGATTTCGCCGCTTCCGTCATCGAAGGCCCAGTGGCCAACAGTTGGCACGGGCCAATCGCAATCGACGCTGACGCCGCAAAACTGAGCTGCCGCCGGTGAGGCGAGGAGCCCCGCGGCCGACGCTGCTAGGCAAGCAAGTCGCAAGGAGAATTTCATTTCCGTGATGCCTTCTTATTGTGGGGTGATGAGTTGGGCGAGCGAAAAGTAGGAGGAGTGGGGGACCTAAAGGCTTGGTGCTTCTCGAGTTCGACAAATGCTGAATAACTGCCCCCCGCTGTTTGCCCATCTTCCGGGAGGAAAAAGCGATCTAAGCAAGCCTTTACGGAACCGTCTCGTGGTCTAAAGCGTCAGTTGTGATGGCAAAAATCGATTCGTATCGCGTGCCAGCAATCGGCACAGTTGCAGCCGAATGGGCATCGGCTTGTGAACGTCTGCACACTGTGCTGGCGATGAGATGAGGTAACATTTACTAGCGAAACCCATGTTATCCCGAGAATGCGGATTTCTCAGCCGGAAAATCGGTTTTTGAGAAGAAATCTTGGCAAATTCCGCGAATGGGACAAAACCAAATGTGCTGCTGACGAAAAATCGATACGGTTCAAGAGGGCTTGTTGTGCCCAATGCCATTTCCTTTCTTTACCGGCATGGCAAGGTGTTCCGGCTAGTTGGCTTGCGGAGATGCTCGGTATCGGATCGTGACGATGGTTGGGATAATGTGCCCAGCAAGACACCACTGTCCGACCAGGGTTAGCCCGTTTGGGGTTCTCGCCCTAACGATTTTGGCGGCTTCTTTGCCGCTTTCGTCTATAGCCCAGTCGCTACGGTCTCTTCCTGAGGTTGAGGCGCTGCCTACGGCTGCGGGGATGTCCTTCTCGCTTGGCGAAGCGGAGGGGCAAGCGGTTGCGGCGAGCCCTTCGGTTGCTGAGCTCGAGGCCAAGGTTCGGGCGGCAAAGTGGCAAGCCTTGCAGGTCGGTTTGCCGCCCAACCCAACGGTTGGGTACCTCGGCAGCGAGATTGGCAACGAAGGACAGGCGGGCCAGCAGGGAGCGTTCGTCAGCCAGCGGATGGTCCGTGGCGGGAAGCTATGCTACGCCCAAGCGGTTGCCAGCAAAGAGGTTAAGAGGCTCCGGCAGGAGTTGGCTGCGGAGCAACGCCGGGTGGTCACCGATACGCGGACGGCCTTCTATGACGTCTATTTAGCTCAGCTTGAACTCGAGCTCTTGGGGCGTCTGACCGAGTTGGGCGGCAAAGCCGCTGAGACTTCGGGGCGGCTCTTCGAAGCGGGCGAAGGGCGACGCACCGATGCCTTGCTTGCCCAGATCGAGCAGCAGCGGGCCGCCGCAAAGCGGAGGCAAGCCAAGCAGCAGCTGCTTGCCAGCTGGCGGAGACTGGCGGCACTAACCGGGCTGTCTGGCGGTCGGCCGAAACCTGTCGAGGCGAGCCGTGATCAGCTGCTCAACCAAGCCGCAGCGTGGTCGGACGAGTTGCAGCGGATTGTTGGTGAGAGCCCGATTATCGCCGCGCGGGTGGCAGCGATCGAGAAGGCTCGTTGTGAGATTGCCTATCAACAAGCGGTTGCCGTGCCGGACCTCACCGCTCAACTGTCGGTCCAATACGACGATGCGACCAACGACACGGTAACCGGCGTGCAGATCGGGATGCCTTGGCGGCTGTGGGACCGCAATCAGGGGAACATCGGCCGGGCGCGGGCCGAGTTGACGGCCGCCAAGCGGCGTCTGGAGGCGACCGAGCAGACACTAGAACGCGAGCTCGCCGAGACTTACGGTCGTTACCAAGCCGCAAGACAACTGGCCGAAGCCCTCGAGGCCGAGGTGCTTCCGCGGGCGCAGGACAACCTCGACTTGGCGACCGAGGGCTACGAAGCGGGTGAGATTAGCTTCCTCGACTTGCTGACGGTCCAGCGGACCTATTTCGAGGTCAGCCTGGAATCTATCGCGGCCCTACGCGAGCTCAATGTGACTTCACAGCTCATGCGAGGCTGCTTGCTCGCGGGGAGCGGCGGCGATTGAGCTGGACCGTGGGCGGCGGGGGCTCGATACTCAACACTAGTATGAACGGCCAAAGGGCTAGCTTCTGTCTGACGCTCACGTTGTTGGTGGCTTGTGTCTACCAGCTCGGCGGGTCGCCCTGTGGGTGTTTGGACCACAACGGCTGGTACCAGGTCTTCTTGAGCGACGCGGGCCAGCACCACTCGGGTTGCCGTCACGACGCCGCCAGCGACGCCGAATGCGACCACGCCGGCCGGCTCGCAGCGGTTCTCAGCGCGCGTGCTCGCGTCGATCTTGAGCGGGAGGGACCGGCTGTTGGTTCGACTCACGCAGTCAGCGAGCTGCTAGCGGCTGCAGGTGCGGAGGTGTGGTCGTCGCCTAATCGACCCGTCGTCGAGATGCCGGCGGGGACGCTGCGCGCGCACTTGCAGGTCTTCTGCCTCTAGGCAGACCCTTTCTCCCGGTGTTTGGCGGCCTCGTTCCTAGGGGCCGATCTTTCCCGCGACAGAGGACTGTCGCCCCCCGTCTGTGTGCAAGGTCCTGACCGATGAACCGACCACTCGCTTTGGCTCTGATATTGTCCGCCCTGGTCGCCGGGTTTGTTGTGCGAGGCTGGGTGCCATCGCTTTCGCCGTCCGCCCACGCGGAAGGCGAGCACGAAGGCCATGAGGAGCATGACGACCACGATGATCATGACGAGGAGCCGCACATCGACCTCAGCGAAGAGGCCTTCGAGACGCTGCGGCTGAAACTCGAGCCGGTTGCCGTCGCCGATTATCAGCAGACCATCAGCCTCCCGGCGGAGGTGGCGGAGTTTCCGGGCGTGAGTGCCTCGAAGCTCGCGGCCCCGGTCGATGGCGTCGTCTCGGCGATCGCCGCGGAGCCTGGAGCGACGGCTTCGCCCGGCGAGGCACTTTTCGAGATCCAGATCACCGACGAGCGGGTCCTCGACGCCCAGCTCAAGCTGCTCGAGTCGCTGACCCGCCTTCGGATTGTTCAAGAAGAGCTCGATCGGCTTCGACCGTTGGCCGCCAGCGGTGCGGTGAGCGGGCGGCAACAACGCGACGTGGAATACGAGGGTCGCGAACTGGAAACGACGATCCGCCTCCGCCGCGACGAGTTGCTGGTGCGTGGGTTGCCGGAGGATCAGGTCGACGCCCTGATGGATTCAAAGCAGATGATCAAGCGGCTGGTGGTCCGTGTCCCGCGCCGATCGGAGTCGTTGGCCGGCGACACCCGGCGTTGGGAGATGAAGACCGTGGCGTGGCAAGGCGAGGAAGCGGCCGTCGAGGACTACAGCATCGAGAGCCTCTTGGTGCAGCCCGGGCAGACCGTCGAGCGGGGCGAAGCGCTGTGCGACCTCGCCTCGCACGCCCAGCTCTATCTGCGGGTCCAGGCGTTCGAGCGCGACGTGCCGCTGTTGGCTCGCTTGGCCGAGAGCGGCGCGACGGTCGCGGCAGAGTTCGGCCATAGCCTCGACTCGCACGGCCCGACCTCGACCATCGTGTCGGAGTTGAGCGTCCGCTACGTGGGGAACCATGTCGAAGAGGGCTCGCAAGCCTACGCCTGCTACATCCCGCTCAAGAATGAGTTGCTGCACGAATCGGTTGGCCCGACCGGACGCCGCTACCGGACCTGGCGTTTCGCGGTGGGGCAGCGTGCCCATGTGCTCTTGCCGGTCGAGCAGATCAAGGGGCACATCCCGCTGCCGATCGACGCGGTGGCGATCGAAGGCGTGGACGCTTTTGTCTTCGTTCCCCACGAGGAGCACGAAGGCGATCATGAGGAAGGAGGGCACGACGAAGAGTCGCATGTATGGGAAGCCGGCCATGAAGACTGCGACCACGAAGGTCACCACCACGACGAGGCTTTCGTGCACCTGGAGCCGTTGCCGGTGACCATCGTCCACCGTGACACCCGGACGGTTGTGGTCTCGGCCGAGGGCGACTTGAAGCCGGGCGATGTGATCGCGATGAATGCGGCGTACCAATTGCAGTTGGCCCTGCAAGCCGAGGGCGAGGGCGGTGGCGGTCACCACCATCATCACTAAGGCCCCCTGCCCTCGCCCGCTTCGATCCTCGATCTGGCCTGCTCGCCATGCTGAACGCGATCATCCGATTCTCTCTGCAGAACCGCCTGCTGGTGCTCGGCGTTGCCGTCGGCGTGCTCGCCCTCGGGGCGCTCGCCGCGAGGTCGTTGCCGATCGATGTCTTGCCGGACCTGACTCGGCCGCGCGTGGCGGTTTTGGTCGAGTGCCCGGGCATGGCCCCGGAGGAAGTCGAGCAGCTCGTCACGTTCCCGATCGAAACGGCCGTGAACGGTGCCGCCGGCGTGGTGGCGGTGCGGAGCCAGAGCGATATCGGCTTGGCGGTGATCAACGTCGAGTTCGATTGGGGGGCCGATCCGATCGATTCACGTGTGATCGTCCAAGAACGGATCGATTTGGCACGCAGCCAATTGCCGCCGGAGATCCACGCGCAGCTCGGACCGATCTCGTCGCTGTTGGGCCAGATCCAGATGATCGGCATGTGGAGCGAGACCGGCGAGACGCCACCGCTTGAGGTGCGGACGCTGGCCGATTGGCGCGTCCGCCGCCGGCTTCAGACGATCCCCGGCGTTTCGCACGTCATTGCGATGGGCGGCGGCCGGAAACAGTGGCAGGTATTGGCGGACTACCATCGCTTGCACCAGTACGACGTGACGCTCGAACAGCTCGAAAAGGCACTGCGCGACAGCAATTTGAATGTCACCGGCGGTTACGTGAACCAGAGCGGCCAAGAGTTGCTCGTGCGGGGCGTCGGTCGCGTGGCGAGCCTTGAGGATGTCGAGATGACGGTCGTCGAGGGCCGGCGTGAGCGCCCTGTCTTGGTGCGTGACGTGGCCCGGGTCGTCGTCGGCGCTCAGGTGAAGCGGGGCGATTCGAGCGTCAACGGCCGAGACGCCGTGGTGCTGACGGTGCAGAAGCAACCGGGCGCCGATACCCGCTTGTTAACCCAGCAGATCGAGGCCGCCGTCGATGAGCTCCGCCCTTCCCTGCCGGCGGATGTCCGGATCGATCCGACGCTCTATCAGCAGCGTGAATTCATCGATTACGGCATCGCGAATGTGCTGGAGGCGCTGCGAGATGGCTCGATCTTGGTCTTCGTCGTGTTGCTGGTCTTCCTGGTGAACCTGCGGACGACTTTCATCACGCTGACCGCGATCCCGCTCTCGATCTTGGTGACGGCGCTCGTCTTCCGTTGGATGGGCCTGTCGATCAACGTGATGACGCTCGGCGGTATCGCCGTGGCGCTCGGTGAACTGGTCGATGATGCGATCGTGGATGTCGAGAATATCTACCGGCGGCTGCGCGAGAACCGCCAGGCCGGTAATCCACGTTCGACCTTCCGAGTCGTTTACGATGCGAGCAGCGAGGTGCGGGGAGCGATCCTCACCAGCACGGTGCTGGTGATCCTGGTGTTCGCGCCGCTGTTCGCGTTGTCGGGCATGGAGGGCCGACTGTTCACGCCGATGGGGGTGGCCTACGTCGTCTCGATCCTGGCCTCGACCGTTGTTTCGCTTACGGTCACGCCGGTGCTGTCGTACTACTTGCTGCCGCGTGACCGCTCGGAGTCGGCGGAGCAAGACGGCTGGTTGCTGCGTGTTCTCAAGCGTGTCGCGACCCCGCTCCTGCGATTCAGCATCCGCCCGACGGGCTTGATGGCGGGCGTGGTGGTGACTTCGCTCGCGGTGTTGTTGGCGATCGGTGGCTTGTTGGGGATGGGACGCAATTTCTTGCCGCCCTTTAATGAGGGGGCCGCCCAGCTCAACCTTTTCGCCCGCCCCGGGACGTCGCTCGAGACGATGCGGAAGATCAGCCGGATGGCCGACGAAAGGCTGACCGGCCTGCTCGTGACGCCCGAGTCTCCCGACAACCCCTTGTTCAGCTTCACATGCCGGACCGGCCGCGCCGAGCAAGACGAGCACGTAATGGGCGTGAATGTCAGCGAGTATGTGATGGCGTTGAACCCCGATTCGCCGCTATCGCGGGCGGAACTCATCGAGGAACTCACCCAAGCGGTCGAGGACCTGCCGGGCGTCAACCACGAGGTCGAGCAGCCGATCGCCCACCTGATCAGCCACATGCTGTCTGGCGTGACCGCGCAGATCGCGGTCAAGCTGTACGGCGACGACCTCGCGGTGCTGCGGGCGAAGGCCGGCGAGATCAAGGAGGCGATCGCCTCGATCGAGGGCATCGCCGAGCCGGTGGTCGAGCAACAGCAGAAAATCCCGCAGTTGCGTATCGAACTCAGGCGTGATCAGCTCGCGCTCTACGGGGCGACCGCGGCGGGCGTGCATCACTTTGTCGAAACCGCGATGAATGGCCGCATCGTTTCGCGTGTGCTGGAAGGTGATAAGTCATTCGACTTGCTCCTGCGGCTCGACGACCCGTACCGCGAAGCGATCGACCAGATCGACCGCCTGGTGGTTCGATTGCCGAACGGCAGCGAGGTGCCGCTGGGCACCTTGGCACGGGTTTACGAAGCGGCCGGGCCGAACGCCATCTCGCGCGAGGACGCCCAGCGTCGCATCGTGGTGCGCGTGAACACGGCGGGCCTCGACCTCGGCAGCGCGGTCGAGCAGATCGAGCAACGGATCGCCGACGAGGTCGACTTGCCCGAAGGCTACTTCGTGGCGCTCGGGGGTCAGTTCGAGGCGCAGCGCACCGCTGCGGGGCGGATCCTCTGGCTGAGCCTGCTGGCGCTCGTGGCGGTGTTCTTCGTCCTCTACGCGGCGTACCCGTCGGTCAGCATCGTGCTGCAAATCCTCTTGTCGCTCCCGGCCGCGCTCGTTGGCGGCGTGGCCGCCTTGATGCTCACGGGACAAGACCTGTCTGTTGCCGGCATGGTCGGCTTCATCTCCCTAGGCGGCATCGCCGCTCGGAATGGTCTGTTACTGGTCTCGACCTACCTGGACCGCGCGAGGGAGTCTGGCCTGACGCCCGAGGCCTTGGTCCAAGGGAGCCTCGATCGCCTCGCCCCGGTGTTGATGACCTCGCTCACGACGGGGCTCGGATTGTTGCCGCTCGTTCTTGGCGGGGATCAGCCGGGCAAAGAGATCCTGATGCCCGTGGCGACCGTGATCGTCGGCGGCTTGGTGAGCAGCACCGCCTGCGAGTTTTTGTTGCGTCCCGGGCTCTTTTGGTCGCTAAGAGAGAGTGCCGAAACGCTGCTGACGACCGACCAGACGGAACAATCGATCGAGCGATGAGATCGGCCTCGGTGAATAACCGCTCGGGGTGGACATGGAACCGTACCGAGCGATTTTCGTCGCCTTGCACCGCCGATGCCTTCGGGCTGCCGAGAGGGAGGGGTTGCGGTTAACCGTTTGGGCCGCCGATCTGCTTGCGGGGCGGTTCTAATAGGTAGGAGAAAACGAACGATGGCGAGAGGCCGGTGTGCTTCTCAAGTGACGCCGGTTTTCTGCTGAGACGATGCCACCACAGCAGCTCTTTGGAGCGTTATGAAGTCGACAAGCGGAATGCATCGAGTGAGCCTGGCGGCTGCCTGCCTGCTGGTTCTGGGATCGGTCGGTGCCTCGGCCGAAAACGACCCGGTCGATTTTGCGACCGAGGTGAGGCCGATCCTTTCGGACAAGTGCATCTACTGCCACGGGCCTGACCCTGAGCATCGCAGCGCCGACCTCCGACTCGATGTGGCCCCTTACCTCGACGAGGATACCGACTATGTGATCGTGCCCGGCGATCGAGAGGCGAGCCTGGCTTGGGAACGGATCAACGATGGCGACGACCCGATGCCCCCTATCGATAGCCACAAGGCTTTGTCGCCCGAGGAGATCGAGACCCTCGGCAAGTGGATCGATCAGGGGGCGGTCTACGAGACCCATTGGGCTTACGCCCCACTAACCAACCCGGAAGTGCCAACCGTCGAGGATGACGGGTGGAGCGAGGGCGAGGTCGACCGCTTCCTCTACGCCAAGATGCAGGGGCGGGGCCTGGGGCCATCGGACGACGCCCCGCCGGCGCGACTGCTGCGCCGACTCTACCTCGACCTGACCGGCCTGCCACCGACCCCCGAGCAACTCAGCGATTTTCTGCGGGACCCTTCGCCTCAGGCTTACGAACGGGTTCTCGAAGAGCTCTTTGCGAGCCCGCGTTTCGGCGAGCATTGGGCCGCTTGGTGGCTCGACCTCGTGCGTTACGCCGATTCGGCCGGCTTCCACGGCGACCAGCCGATGAGCGTGTGGCCGTACCGTGATTGGGTCATCGACGCTTTCAACTCGAACATGCCATTCGATCGCTTCACGCGGCTTCAATTGGCGGGCGACTTGCTGGCCGAGGAGGACGAAACGGAACAAGAGCGTGAGTCCCGCCTCTTCGCCAGTGCCTACAACCGCTTGATCCCCGTGACGGCCGAGGGAGGGGCGCAGCAAGACGAGTATCGCGCGATCTACGCGGCGGATCGCGTCTCGAACTTTGGCGAGGTCTGGCTGGCGTCTTCGACACGTTGCTGCGAATGCCACGACCACAAGTACGACCCGTTCACCTCGGCCGATTTCTATAGCCTCTCGGCGGTCTTCGCGGACATCGATCACCCGCTTATTTCATCGGGGAATATCAACAAGAGTTGGGTCCCCTTCCGCTTCAAGCCCGAGAGCAAAGAGCAGGCCGAGCAAGTTGCAAAGATACGCAAGAGCTATGAAGAGTCCCTCGCAGAGCACCCGGGAGCGGGGCCCTACGAAAGCTGGGCGATGAGTCGCGACGCCGGCGCGGCTCCACCGCACGGTAGTTGGGCGAAAGAACTCAAAGAGCTGACCAAGCAACGCAACGAGTTGGCGAAGGAGATCCCGTTTGGTTTAGTCACCAGGGCGTTGCCGGAGCCACGCGAAGTGAAGCTCTTGGGCCGCGGCAACTGGCAAGACGAGAGCGGCCCGGTGATGTCGCCCCGTCCTCCGGAGTTCTTGGGCGGCTCGGCGTCTGAGGACGGTCGGTTCGATCGTCTCGATTTGGCCCGTTGGTTGTTCGAGCCAGAGAACCCGCTGACCTCACGGGTTGTGGTGAATCGGCTTTGGTCTCGTTTCTTTGGCCATGGCATTAGCAGCAACACTCTCGACTTCGGCAACCAGGGCGATCCTCCGACCCATCGTGAACTGCTCGATTGGCTCGCCAATCGGTTCAGGGAGAGCGGCTGGGACCTGCGGCATGTCATGCGGCAGATCGTCACGAGTCACGCGTATCGACAGTCCGCGGAGCAAGCGGCCAAGCTGATTGCGGCCGACCCGTCCAACCGATGGTTTGCACGACAATCGGCCCCTCGGCTGTCGGCCGAGATGCTGCGGGATCAGGCATTGGCGGCGTCGGGCTTGCTGGTGGAGGAGGTGGGCGGGCCGAGCGTCTTCCCTTACCAGCCGCCGCGGCATTGGGCGGCGCTCAACTTTCCGAAGCGTGGCTACCCACAAAGCAAGGGCGACGGGCTGTATCGTCGCAGTGTCTATACCTGGGTTCAACGAACCTTCCCGCACCCGACGATGACCGTGTTCGATGCGCCCAATCGAGAGAGCTGCACCGCACAACGGGCCGAGTCGAATACCCCGCTGCAAGCCCTGACGCTCCTCAACGAGACCCTGAGCGTGGAGTCCGCAAGGCACCTGGCCGAAAACGCCATGCACGCCGACCAGCAACTAGCGGGACGCCTCGACTCGATGTACCGACGCGTCTTGCTGCGGGCGCCGTCGGACCGCGAGATCGAGACGCTGACCAAGCTTCACCGGTCACAGCTCGCTTACTTCCAGTCACAACCCGCCGCAGCGGAGTCGCTCTGCCGCTTGGGTGACTCGAAGCCCGATGCGGCTTTGCCGCCCGTTGAGTTGGCCGCTTACACCTCGATCGGGCGCGTGATTCTGAACCTTCACGAGACGGTCACCAAGCCATGACGCACCAAGGCAATCAGCCAGTCGACTCGACGCCTCTCAAGCTCACCCCGGTAACCTTGTCGGGCGAGCACGGCCACCGTGTCCTGCTTGATCAGACACGCCGCAAATTCTTGACCAGCGCAACCGGCTCGCTGGGCTCGCTTGCGCTCGCAGGCCTGCTCGGTGGCAAGGCGTTCGGCGGTTCGTCCATCCGCCCGGGGTCGGCGGCGGGCATCCCGCACTTTGCGCCAAAAGCGAAGCGGGTGATCCACCTATGCATGGCGGGAGGTCCGAGCCAATTCGAGACCCTCGACCCCAAGCCGGTCATGGCGGCGCGGAACGGCCAGCCGATGCCGGAGTCGCTCACCAAGGGGCAGCCGATCGCGCAGCTCCAGGGGAAGGCCTTGAAGATCATGGGGCCGCAGGCCGATTTCAAACGCTGTGGCGAGAGCGGGATCGAGATCTCCAACAACCTGCCGCACCTCCAGGGCATCGCCGACGAGCTCTGTGTGGTCCGATCGATGCTGACCGAGCAGATCAATCACGACCCGGCCCACACCTACTTCAACACCGGCTCCCGGGTGCCGGGCTACCCGAGTGTCGGGGCGTGGTTGATGTACGGGCTTGGAACCGCCAATGAGAACCTCCCCGGCTTCGTGGTCATGACCAGCGAAGGGGGCGGGCAAGGCCAGCCAATCGCCTCGCGGCAATGGTCCAGCGGCTTCCTGCCGAGCCGCTACCAGGGCGTGAAGCTCAATAGCATCGGTGAGCCGGTCTACTACGTTCAGTCGCCCGACGGGGTCTCGAACCAATGCCAGAGCGAGATCGTGCAAGCGATCATTGAGCTCAACCAAGAGCACGCGAAGGTGGTCGAGAACCCCGAGATCGCGGATCGCATCGCGCAGTATGAGTTGGCCTTCAAGATGCAAACCGAGGTCCCCGACCTGGCCGATTGCAGCGACGAATCGGCCGACACGCTTGAGCTCTACGGCTGCCGCCCGGGCGATGGGTCGTTCGCGAGCAACTGCCTCATGGCGAGGCGGCTCGCCGAGCGGGGCGTCCGGTTCATCCAGCTCTACCACCGGGGCTGGGACCACCACAGCGGCGTCAAGGACGGCGTGAAGAACGCTTCGAAGCGGGTCGATCAAGCGACCGCCGCGTTGGTTAAGGACCTCAAGCAGCGTGGCCTGCTCGAAGACACCCTGATCATCTGGGGCGGGGAGTTCGGCCGGACCCCGATGGCCCAGGGGAGCGGCCGAGACCACCACATCCGGGGCTACTCGCTCTTCATGACCGGCGCCGGCGTGCGAGACGGGATGACGCACGGCTCCACCGACGAGCTCGGCTACAACGCCGTTGAGGATCCCGTGCATGTCCGCGATCTCCACGCGACCATGCTGCACTTGCTCGGGATCGACCATCATCGGCTGACCTTCAAGCACCAAGGGCTGGACGCGAAGCTCACCGGCGTCGAGCCGGCCAGCGTGATACGCGATGTCTTGCTTTGAGTCGTTTGGTAGTTATGCGTGCGATTAGCGAACTGTCGGCGTATAGTCCGTAGCGCAAGCAGGCGGCAAAAGCACCGGTTGTCGGCACCGGGTTGCTTCCTCCGACGACCCGCCTCGACGCTAGCACGGCAGCCGTTTGTGGGATGGGGTGTGGGGTCTTGCTCGGCTCCACCCATTCTTTCGCCAATGAGGAGAACCGAACTACGGGATACGACCTAATAGCCCTCAAAGGCGTTACCTCGGAGTGAGGGGTCTTCTCGTCCTACGGGTTCAGCCGACTGTTTGGTGAGATGCGATTGCACAGGTAACGGGGCTCGTGCAAGTCCATCCGACGCCATTCTGATACGGTGCCATGGGCCAAGTACAGCCAAGCGAAGGAACGCGGCTTCCGTTGATGGGGTTCTTGATTGGACTCTTTCTGCTCGGGTCCGGGACCGCCCTGGCAGAACCCGCCGGCGATGGTGTTGGTCTCTCGCAGCCGGAAAGCTACCTCGGCTCGCCGGGCGGGGAAGGCCTTTCCGAGGACCTCGGCGAGGCGGAAGACGAAGAGCTTGAGGAAGACGAGGACTTGTTCGACCTCGATCTGGACGACCTGCGTCAGGTGAACGTCGGCGCGGACCCTGTCTTCGAAGCCGAGTCCCTTAACGCCGAAGTCAGCTCGGTGGACGGCACCAAGAGCACCGTCGGTCAATCGGCCGCCGCGGTCTATGTGCTCACCGGCGAGATGATCGAGCGATCCGGCGTCCGGACGATCCCCGACGCCCTGCGCCTCGTGCCCGGCGTGCAGGTCGCGCATCTCAACTCGCATTCTTTCTCCGTCTCGATCCGTGGCTTCGCCGGTCAGTTCGCGAACAAGGTGCTCGTGCAGATCGATGGTCGTGGTGTCTACAGCCACTCGTTCGGTGGTGTCTTCTGGGACATCCAGGACACGGTCCTCGCCGATATCGATCGGATCGAAGTGATCCGCGGCCCCGGCGCGACCATCTGGGGTGAGAACGCCGTGAACGGCGTGATCAACATCATCACGAAGCGAGCCGACGACACGGTCGGCAACTACGTCACCGCCGGCGGGGGCGACTACGAGAATGCCTTCTCGTCGATGAGCATCGGACGCCGATCGGGCGATCTGGCCTATCGCATCTACACCAAGTACGCCGACCGCGGCCCAGGTTTTAACACCGACCCGCTCCAGGCGGACCCCTTCTTCGGCTTCTTGACTGGCGACGTTAATGATGGCGGGCACTTCGCACGAGGCGGGGTGCGATTCGACTATACCCCGACCGATGAAGATCGGTTGACGCTGACCCTCGATCACTACCAACAAGAGACCTTCCCTATCCTTGCCGAAGAGTACCTTTTTTACGAAGACCCTTCCCTGCTACGGGACGGCGAAGCCTCGGGGGGGTTCGCCCTGCTCAACTGGAATCACATCTACGACGAAGACCGAGACCTCAACATACGAGGCTACTACGACCGGACGAATCGTAGCTGGATTGGGAGTATCGAGAAGCAAGACACCTTTGAAATCGATGTACGGCATCGGCATAGACTATCCGGACGCCGGGAGCGCGTCGTCGGTCTGACCGGCCGCTACAGCAAGGGGCGTTTCTTCGGCCAGGAGTACGAGGTCGATTTCTTTGCCTTCCCAGCCGAGGTCACCATCGTTGACTCCTTCGCACAATTCGATCGGTTGGATACTTCCTACTTCGGCGGCTTCTTCCAAGAGAAATGGACGCTGGTCGAGGACAAACTGTTTACCTGGATCGGTGCCAAAATTGGCGACAATAACTTCAACGGGGTGAATGTTCAGCCCTCCGTGCGTTCGCTTCTCGTGATTGACGACAAGAGTGTGGTCTGGGGTTCGATCTCGCGCGCGTTGCGACTCCCAACCCGCTTCGACGCTGGCGTGCAGCTGCAGTCACCCGATGAGGTCGGCACGGTGGATCGGACACCGGACGACCTACTGATTAATGAAGAGGTGATCGCCTACGAGATGGGCTTGCGGCGTCAGCCGAACGATTGGTTTAGTTGGGAACTAGCCCTCTTCTACAACGATTACCAATCACTTGTCGAAGAGGGCCCAATCAGCTCGATTTTCGGTGGCCTCGATTTAAACCGTTCCGACGGCGAGAGCTGGGGTGCCGAGTTGAACGGCAGCGTGCAGTTGGACCCTTCTTGGAGTCTTTCGACAGGCTTTTCTTATATCGATATCAGTATCGACCCAGACCCCGATGAGTTCCTGTACACGCACCTGCGACAGTTCTACACGCCGGAACACATGCTCTACTTACAGTCTTTGCTCCAAGTCACTCCCAACCTGCAATGGGACGCGACTCTGCGATACAACGATCAGCTTCCCGACGCGGGTTTTGATGAATTCTTCATCGTTAATCCAGCGATACCGAGTTACTTTCAGCTGGACACGAGAATCAACTATCGCCTCACCGATCGGCTCGATTTCACGCTGGTCGCTCGCAACCTGCTCGATCAAGACCAGCAAGAGTTCCACACAGACGACATCTTCTTTCGGCAGACGCGGACCAATGCCCGCCGAAACGTCTACGCCCACCTGACCTGGAAGACAGGACGCGTTCCCAAGAAACGCCCCGAAGCAACTAAGCCAGCGACCACCAGCAGGCAGCAGCCGGCCGAGCAAGCGATGAACCGCCTCGGGGTCTATCGATAGAGCGGGGCGTGAACACCTCGCGTAGATTTCGCTCGCCGTCATCTTCCAGCCGATGCTGCTGACGAAGAGCCCGCGTTTGTCTCGGCAGAGTTGCTTCTTGCGTGCCACATTCCTTGCTGTCCCGAATGAGTCCGGTCTTCCCCACGGAAGCCCAACTCCTAAGCGGAAGATCAGACACGAACGGGACAAAATCAGACACGAAATCAGACACGAAATCAGACACGAAAGCGGTTTTGGGCCTTTCCGGCCGAGCGGCTATTCGCGTAAGCCCAAAGAAGAAAGCCACTTAGGGCAGGGCCCTAGGTGGCTTTTAGTGGAGGCGGCGGGAATCGAACGAGAAGGACTGTTGCCCGAAGGCGTTATGCAGCAAGGATTTAGGGAATCGGCGGACAAGGTGTCTCCATTATGTCTCCACTCAGAGTGCAACGATAGGCAGCGATTGGCACTTGACGACGCGATCCTTCGACGCGTCATTCGTTGCTGGCCGGCGCTTAGCGACGACACGCGAACGGCGATCGACGCGATCATCGTTGATCACTTGCTGTTCGATGAATGAGCGGATGAGCGTTGAAGTAGATGAGCACCGCCCAAGTGTCCAGTCTACTGGCCCTCATCGATCTCCATCTCTTCGTAATGCCTCCACCAATCGCTCACCGGATCATCGGCGGGGGGAACAAATCGGGCGAAGCGAGCGATAGCCCGAATGGCTGCGTTGATTTCGACTTCCGAAAGCCCTGCCGTTTCCGCCCATTGCCGGATGAGTTCGGCCGTCGAGACGACGGCGATCCCTTCTTCCGTCGCGATGCGGCGTGCTTTCTTGTCATCGGTGGCGAGCTTCCACACGCGTGCCTTGGCGACCGCAAGGCTGCTTGCTTCGCCGTCGTCCAGGTCACGGGCGTACGCCACCATAAGCTCATACTCTCGTGCGGAGAGGTCGCATTGCGTCAGCAGGCCTTGCTCGATCGCGCTTGATAAATCGATCTGGGAAGGCAGTAGGCAACCGGGGTTTTCCGGGTCGTCTGCTCGGATGCCCAAGGACTCTTTGCGGACTTGCGGCGTAACGTGCACGCCACCGATGGCGGCCAGGACATCAAGGGGCCTCTGCGATCCGTAGAGGTTGATGATCGTGCAAGCATCGACGATTTTGTCGCTCATTGATCTTCCCTGACGCTAGGCGTCGTAGCGGCGCTCCCTCGCCTTCTTAGTTGTTCTCGCCTAGCAGCGAAAAATCGAAGTCCAGTTGAACCTGGCTCGGCTCGCCGTCGTCGCCGGTGATCGTCGTCGCCAAGTGCTTCTCGACGATTTCGCGAGCGTCAACGCGCCCGCATCGCAGCACGTCGGCGAGCTGGCCCTCGCTTAGGTGGCTCGCCGCGTACGCTTGCACCGCAAGAAAGACGTAGCGGTCCGAAAAACGCTCATCGGTCTGCGGGTGCTTGTCCAAACGAAGGGCTTCGGCTGCCTTCTTTGGACTGAATTTGGATCGTTTGAGGTGGTCGCGGATGCCCTTCGGGATAAGACGCAGGGACTCCAACCGCAGCGTCATCGCCTCGACCGAGACGAAGAAGTAGTGGCTCAGGCGGCAAAGGTCCGCGATCTGAAAATCGTTGCTCTGCCCGGCGATCTGATGGAACCTGCGGCGGACGGAGTTCGCCGGCATGAGGAAGGCGATCGCAAAGGCTTCGGCAAAGCGTTCGCCGGCGGGTTTTCGCGCATCGGCCGTGGTGTAGTCGATGCCGGGCTTGTAACGCTCCGTAATCAGGTGGCCGTACTCGTGGACCATGGTCGCCCGCCGCCGCTCGGGAGGATGCTTGCGGTTGACAGCGATCACGCCCCCGAAGTCGTCGGAATAGGCGAATAGGCCAGCGACTCGCGAAGGCAGGTCTTCGTACAGAATCCGTAGCCCAACCTCGATCTCAAGCAGCGTGCGGAGGTGGATCACCGGCTGATCGCCCAGCCCGAGCCGCCGCCGTTCTTGATCGGCGATGTCTTCAGCCAACTGCAGTGGGTCCGCTCCGCCCAAGCGAACCTCGGGGGGGTAATTCGGCACGAGGGGCGACTTAACAAGCCGCTCAAGACGACAGTAGTCCTCCGCAAACTTCTGCATGGAGGCGATCGGGCCGTTGAGGCCGTCCGCGTCCGTGAGCGGCTCACCGACCGCTGCCCGAAGGTGTGGCTGGAGGTCGGAGACCGGCGCCCCTTCGCGAACCAATTCGTGGACGGAACGCCCATAGAACGACGCGAGCGAAACGATTTCGTCTGGTTTTGCCTCCCGCGTCCCTTTTTCAATGGCGATGAGCGTCGGCCGGCTGCAACCAAGGTGCTGCGCCGCCGCTTCTTGCGTGATCCCCCGTGACTTCCGGGCTTCCGTTAGCCGCTTACCGAGCAGTATCGGGTTGATTGGGTCGGTCTTGTACATCCTGTCTCCCTGGGCTAAGCCGCCGCGCTCCGCGCGTCGATCCATTCCGTCCAGTGGCAACCGTTCCGTCTTCCTTGACGGATAAATGCGGCCCAGCCGTCGGCGTAGCGTCGGAAGAGGTCCGCGAACACTCTGTTGTCCCCGCCCGCGTTAAGAACACCGGCTCTCCGAAGATGCGAGGCCACGTAAGCCGGCAGGCCGGTGTCGAAATTGGCGTTGATAGCGTCAACGAGATTGAGGAAGGCGACGAGCGGGCGAGCCTCCTTCTCGGCGAGCACGACACTTGGGTCGAGCACGTCGATCTTGTAACCGTGTGCCGGGTCATCAATTCCCGCCGCGGTAAGCGCGACCCGGCGGAATAAGCAGGCGGGGCAGACGCCACATTGGCGGTGCCCCTTGCCCGCCTCGTTCCGCACGGGGTAGTGGACGCACGAGACGGTCTCCCGCGCGAGGTCGCCAAGCTGACCATCGTGCAGCGCCCGCACCACTTCCGCTTTGGTCTGATAGGCGAACGGCAGCGAAAGGCGAAACGGCTTGTCGAAGACGCGGCTCGCAATCTCGCTCATGAGACCAAGCGCGTAAGGGTTCATGCCGCGGGTCGCTTGAGACCCCCGCATGCTTCCCATGAGTGGCGTGTTGAACGCGCCGATGCCGGATTCAAAGGCCTCTAAAGAAGACTGGCCGTTGCTTGCCGCTACGACGAGCCCAACCGATGCGAACAGGAAGGACCGCGTCCGTTGACTGGGTTCTCGTTTACGGCTTCGCTCCGATCGCCGAAACTCGAAGGGCACGGCGATTGGCGATAGCCGTCCGTTGAAGTGCTTCTGGAGCACCGTGAGCTGGCTCCGCGTTTGACTACCGATGTCGCGGCGATGGACGACCGTAACAGGGGTCATCCGCGGAGAGTCGTCCGAGCGCAGGCGAGCAACGAGGCCAGCGGCGGAATCAAGCCCACCGCTGTACAGACAAGCGACTTCATCGTGATGGAACGACTCACTCAGGTACCGTCGGCTGTCCGGGCGCCGGCTTGGACCGGGCAGCAGCTGAAGCGTCCAAGAGTCGCCGGAGAGAAACGTAACCAGCCGATAGAGCAACTCGGCAACCGCTTCGCCACTCCAGAAGTGATGATCGAGAACGGGTAGCGTGAGATGGATTGCCCGCCGCCACTGTCGATCTCGCATCACGGCCAGGTCGGCGACGTAGACGGCGGACGCGATCTGGAGCAGGTCAAGCCAACGCGCGGGCACGGGCTGTCCGTATCGATCCCTCAAGCACAGGTCGTCGAGCCAGTAATCCCGCCCTCGACCGTAGGTGAAAGCTCTTGGTCCATCCCAGGATGACGAGGAGACCACGATCGTGTGGTGTTTTATCGCCGACATAGTTATCCCAGCCTTTTCAGCAACGATTCGTTAAGCATCTGCTCGGTGCTACTGAACGAAGGGCTGGCCTTATCGCTCGTCCGGGACCGTGCTTTGGGCTCCCAGTCGGGGTTTGAAGCCAGCTTTTCAGCGATGCGACGGACGATCTCCGAGCGTCTGGCGATCAGCGAGGTTTCCAATCGGTCGCGGGCCTCGGTGATCGTGATTGGGGGATCGCAAGTCGTGGCGAGCGTCGGCACGTCGTAAAGGCAGTTCCCCAGCATCTGGTCGAAGGCCTCACCGAGGCGCTGCTCCAGTGAGCCCTGCCCTCGCGATGCTTCAGCGAAGAGGTCGGCGACAAGCGGGTCGCCGCCCCAATCCGACAGCAAACGATCGAGTTGCTGAGGTTGGTCGAGCGACCGGATCATGCCGGGTAGGTCGCCGTCCTTCTTCACGTCTCGTAGCGCCTGACAGAACACGCGGTCCACTTCGGCGGCGATGACGTCCGAATCGACCTTGGCGGCAACGGCGCGGGCGAGGGCACGCCACTTTCGGGCTTTCGATGCGTCGAGCTGTTCGTTCTCGGCCACTGGTTTGGTCCTCCGTGCCCGCCTTTGCTTTTTTGACATTCTCCACGAGTATTATCGGCTGGAGTGTGACATTGTCAACAAGTAGGGCAGAGCTGCTGGCAAGATTGTCAACCGACGGGGGTTGGTGTCCTGTCATTGCGTTCCCGTACGGGAAATTTCCGCCGGTTTGTAGCGGTTCTTCCTTCGAAGAATGTGGGTGTCAGACAATGGATTCCCGTACGGGAGCAAAATGCTTGCTTGAACTGAAGATTCTGGGCTAATATTGCTGAAGAAGGAGTATCAATTCCCGTACGGGAATAAAAGGATGCAAGGTAATGAACTCAGAACCTACCGAGACCGTTGGTCAGTACGTTCGGGACCGCCGGAAGGCGGCCGGGATGACGCAGCGCGACCTGGGGGAGCTGGCGGGGGTCGGAACACGGTTCATCTCCGACCTGGAGCGCGACAAACCGACGGTGCAGGTCGATGCGGTGAACCGGGTGCTTGCCGTCTTCGGCAAACGGCTTGGACCGATCGACATGCCTCGGGAAGGCGGTGCGGCATGAGCACGCGACACGCGGTCGTTCGGATCGATGGCGAGCGGGTCGGCACGCTGACCGAAGCGGGTCGCGAGGTGAGCTTCGCCTACGAAGCCCGGTGGATCGGCCGCGGGGACGCAAAGCCGGTTTCCCTGACACTGCCTCTTCGTAGCGATCCCTACGTGACCGTCGGGCTGCATCCCTTCTTCGAGAACCTGTTGCCCGAAGGCTGGTTGCTGGAGATCGCGACCAGCAAGCTGAAAATCTCGAAGGACGACGCCTTCGGTTTGCTGGTGGCGACCTGCGCCGACTGCGTTGGGGATGTCGAGATCGTGACGGATGATGAGCATCAGCAACACGAAGCCAACGAGGATCACCCACAGCAGGGTGACGAAGCGGAGGCCGGATCATGACCGCCTGCCGCGTTTGCCTGGAGCAGCTGGAAGGCCCAGACACCTACCACAAGAAGTGCCTCAAAGCGCTCTTTGATACCGGGCGTTTGCCGCGACTGGACATCGACACCGGCAAGCTGCACACCGCCGCGCTCGCTATGGTCGGCCACACGTCGCTGTCGGGAATTCAGAAGAAGATATCGTTGGGCCTCGACGCGAAGAAGGCGGCGCTCACGGTGGTCGCCGAGGGAGGCGCCTACATACTCAAACCGCAAACCGGGACCTACCCCGCGATCCCGGAGAACGAGCACGTCACGACGCGGCTGGCGGAGTTGGTCGGCATCGAGACCGCTCCGTCGGGGCTGGTCGAGCTATCCGACGGCACGCTCGCCTTCATCGTTCGCCGCTTCGATCGCCTTCCCGACGGCCGGAAGGTCCACCAGGAAGACTTTTGTCAGCTGGCCGAAGAACCGCCCAAGCACAAGTACCAAGGCTCGGCAGAGCTGTGCATCAAGCTGGTGAAGCGATACGCGAGCGAGCCGTTGATCGAGTTGCTGAAGCTCTATCGCTTGCTTGTCTTCACCTGGTGGAGCGGCAACGGCGATATGCATCTCAAGAACTTCTCGCTGCTGATCGACGAGAACGGGATCGTCCGCTTGACGCCAGCGTACGACTTGGTGTCGACGCACTTGGTTATCGAGAACGACCCCCTCGCCCTGACCGTAGGCGGCAAAGACCAGAAGCTCGCCCGCGGGGATTGGCTGCGTCTGGCGGAATACGCGGGATTGCCCCGCAAGCCCGCCGAACGGGTGCTCGCCGAACAAGCGGCGGCGACGCCCGACGCGATCGAACTGATTGGGCGGAGCTGGCTTAGCGAAGAACACCGCGATGCTTACGTCGGGTTGATCCAAGAGAGAACCGAACGCATCGCGTCGTCTGCCTAGCGGGCCGCTCGCGGAGGAGGTTCGTCATTTTTGACGCGATCCTTGTACTCTGAGTACAAGGATCGCGTATCTGCTAACGACGGGCCGCGTCCGGTTCAACGCGCCACGAACTTCGTCACGCGGCACACGTCCTCGATCCGCAGCGTCCACATGACCCCCTGGATCATCTTTTCTGAACGCTTCGCCGAGAGCGAGCGGTTGTACCAATCGAGGTCGAAGCAGCGCTCCCAGCTCGCGACGATCTGCGCGTGCAGGTCGGGATCGGGCAGCGGCTTCGTTTGGTAGAAGCTCATGTCGCGCGAGCGGACGAGCCTCTCGAACCGCTCGCCCTCGGCCACTACGCGTGGCAGGTACCAGTAGTTGAGCACGTAGTGCCATTGCTCGAAGTCGGACAGCAGCACCCGCCCGGGATCGACATCCAGCTCAAGACGGACGCCCCGCTCGCCCCGGGGCAAGTGGCCCGTCGCCCGCAGGTCGGGGATCGGCCGCTCGGCGTTTCTCCATTGCCGCCAAACCCAGATCGGCGTGGTCACGCCGCGAGGGGGCGGCCCGGCCCGCTGAGCGAGCTGCTCGGTCATCCACTGGTAGGCGTTCTGCCAGGACGCTTCGACGTGGGATGCGTCGGCGTGCCAAACGCCGTCTCGCTCCAGCTTCGTCAGCACATCCGGGGTTTGGATCGTCCAGACCTTCATGTCGTCACTCTATCCGCCCGGGCGTCATGACAACGACACCCGCAGGCGTCCACGCGTCGCGAAGCGGATGCGCTCCGCGGCGGCGATCGTGAGCTTTGGGCAGTGCAGCGCGGCCACCGCTTCAAGCACCGGCGCGTCGGCAAGCGCGGCGAGCCCGTCGTCAGTGACCTCGCGGCAACCGGTGATGCTCAAAACGGCCAGCCGCGGGCAGCCGGCCAGAGCGCCCAGCCCACGATCGGTGACGCGCCGGCAGTTCATCAGCTCCAGCACGACCAGTTCGGGCAGCTGCGCGACGTAGGCTAGCCCTTCGTCGGTGACGCCCTTGCAGTTGACCAGCCGCTGGCGTTCGAGCCGCGGGAGCGTCGCAATCTGCTGCAGGGATTGGTCATCGACGCCCTGATTGCCGGTCAAATCGAGCCGACGCAGGTCCCGCAGTTGGCTGAGGCGAGCGAGCGCCTCGGACGAGACCGCCGGCGTCCCGATAAGGTTCAAGACTTCCATAGAAGTATGCCGCAGCAAGCGCCCGACGGTCTCGTCCGTGACCCCGGCGCAATGAACGAGCGACAGCTCCTGCAGCCCGTCCAGGTCGTCCAGTACCTCGAATGCGGCGTCGGTAAGGTGCATCCCCACCGTGATACGGAGCTGCCGCAGGCCGGGCACCAGAGCGAGGCACCGGAGGTGCGGGTCCCGGAGGCCGGGGCACCACCGGATATCGACGCACCGCAGGTCGGTGAAGCTCGCCAGCCGCGCCAGCGCCGCGTCGGTGTCCATCAGAGCGTTGATTCTCAGCACACCAGTTCTTCGCGCGATTCTGACGCATCGTTCGATTTCCTCTGCGTTCATCGCGTCAGGAAAGCACGATTCGGCCTCCTAGCGCAACGTTACGCTATGCCTGGACTGGTGGCGACGTGGTTCCGCAGGAACGCGCGGAAGATGCTCGGCACGTTCAGCGCACCGTAATGCGAGCAGGACAGAGCAGATCGGCAAACTGACCAGTGTCCTCTGCGGCCGGCTTCTGCCGGCCGCAGAGGCCGTTTTTTAGTCAGGGTTGATGCGGGCTACGCGTCGACCCCAGGCAAGTTCATGGGCTAGTTTTACGCACAATCACGCTCAACGTCGCTTGCTTTATCGGGGTAGCACGGGGATCGGGATCGCGTCAAGAACTGGCGATGCGCTTTGCTGAGAAACCTGTGCATGATCGCTCGCCCGACAGCGGCGCCTCTACTCCGATGAGTAGACGCGCCGCCGCGTAGGTGAGTATCTACGCTTCGGAGGGTTGCAGGCCGTGCAGGTAGCCAACGGCCCGGCTGGCGTGCGAGGCGGCCGAGAAGATGGCCCGCTTGTCCTGCTTCAGGACTTCTAGCCAAGTCCCGATGTAGCTGGCGTGGTCGTCGCGAACCTCGGGCGTCACGCCCAGGTCGGCGCACAAAAACGCCGCGCCGAGTTCGGCGACCAGCTCTTCCATCGCGTAGCCGGCGTCACCCCACCGCATGCGCCCCAGGTCGCGATCGAGCCGCGACGGGTGCCGCGTCCAGTGGCAAAGCTCGTGCGCCACGGTCGCCGCGTGCGATTCCGCGTCGCGGAAGCACTCGAACGGCGGAACGCGAATGTAGTCGGGCCCGACGGCGTAGAACGCCTGCGTCCCGCCGGTGCGGATGTCGGCCCCGGTCGCCCCAAAGAACGCTTCGGCCTTCTCGATCCGCTGCAGGTCGTGCGTCGGTCGCTCGGCCAGCTCGTAGTACCGCTCCGGCAAGCCCTCGACTTGGTCCGCGTTGAACACGGTGTAAGACTTCAGGAACGGGATTTCTGCTTCGACTTCCTCGCCCCGCTCGTCGGTCTCGCTCGTCTTGAACGTGCTGGCGTAGACCACCGGCGAGCCCTTCTCGCCTTTGCGGACGTGTCCGCCCAGTTCTTTCGCCTGCCGGAACGTCAGCCAGTAAGGGCAGGCGAAGCCCTGCTCTTCGGCCGACGCCCACAGCATCAGGATGTTGATCCCCTGATAAGGCTCGCCGCTGTGACGCAAGGGCCGCGAGACGCGCCCCGCAGCGTGCTGGATGCTCCAAGGCCTGAGCCACGGCCGCACGCCCCGCTCCAGCGATTCCACGATCGAACGGGTCACCCGCTCGTAAACGTCGCCCTGCGCCGGGCGATCCGCCTCGCGAGCCTTCGTACGGGTCTTGGTCTTGGTGTTCCGGGTAGCCATGGTATCGGGTCTCCTTCGCGTGGTCTGAAATCGCAGCCCCCTCGGGCAAAGCACTTGCTTTGGGCCAAGGGGGGCGAAGCCCGAACACAAAGCGGGGGAGCGCCGTCACAGGACGAGCCGGACGGGAGGGCCACCGGCCTGCACAAGCCAGAACGCAGCGGCGGCGCGGAAGGCTGGGAGGGACCCGTGCGAGCGAGCGTGGCCCCGATCCTTGACGGCGCGGGGGCGCAGCCCCCCAAGAGGCAACGCCCCCGCCGCAGGCGTCCTCAGCTGTCAGAAGAAGGGAAAGGGCCGCGCCCCGCAGGACGCGACCCTTGGCGAGCTGCCTCAGTGCTCGCTCGGCAGGTAGAGCGTGTAGTGCCGTCCGTCGTAGCCGACCCACAGGTCGATCTCGTCGAGGGGGAAGTCGGTAAACGGCACCCGCTGCACGACAAACGGGCGCTGGCCACTGTCGGCCCGAGCCGACAACACGGCCGAGCCGTCCTCGGCGACCTCCAGCCGCCAGAAGTGCAGGTACTGCAGACGCGGGTCCCGCATCGCTTCACGGCGGTAGGCCGCCGAGCCGACGTGGCTTGCGATCGCGTCGATGAGCCAGTAGGCGCCGGCCTTCTCCGCCAGGTAGCGGACCGCGGGCGTGTAGATCAGCGACCGGTTCACGCCGTGCCGGTAACGTTCGTAGTCACCGGTGAAGTGGGCCAGTTCGGCACGCAGCTCGGCTGCGGATACGGGTTGAGAAGATTGAGACATCGTGTGGTCCTCCTTTCGTCGAGGTTGGTTGAAACGATGAACCAACCAAGGGCGGCCGGAAGAGCGGTCCCGTCAGGGGTTTGCCCGCAGGGCTCGCCGAAGATGGCGCCAGCCGTCTGCAGGCGACCCTTGAAGGGGCCGCGCCGGCCGCCAGGGTCATCGGAGGCTTTCAACCAACCCAGAGAAGCAGGAGTGGCGATGTGCTGAGTGACGGTTCGACCAGGAGCCATCCCGAAGCAAATGGACCTCAATGAGACCGGAGATCAGTCGAGGCGATCTTCATCGGCGTAGGCGTTCAGATACTCCTCCGCGGCGTCCATGAGGATCGCTGTCAGGGTGCGGCCTCCGCCCTCGCGGATCGCCTGCATCTTGAGTCGATCTCGCAGCGAGCGAGGTACCGTGGCGTTGAGCCGGACCATTTCTTCGCGGGCCGCTTCTTCGAGCGCCGCCTCCTTAGCCGGCGACTCGCGCCGGGCTTCTTTGACCGAGAGGATCATCGAGCATCTCCATTACTTCGTTCATGATGGCGTAGATTTCCGCGGTGGCCGGACCGCCGCGACCGTGCGAAAACACGGTCAGTCCCTCGGCAGCAGTCATCGGATAGGCGACCCGCTGCGTCGTTCCGGCGCGAAGCACCGGCAGGGCGTAGTCGCTCAGCACGCTAGCGACCTCCGCCGAGAGCCGGGTGTTCTTGATCGCCCGGCTGATGACGAACGCGGCGGCCGGCGCGCCGCCGGTGACTTCCCGCCGAGCACAAATCAGGTCGACCAAGTCACCGCACGCCCACACGTCGTACGGGCTGGGCTGCACGGGGATCAGCACCAAGTCGGCGACGCGGACGCAGGCCGCCGACAGCCTCGCGATCTGGGGCGCTCCGTCGATGACGAGCAGGTCGACCTCGTCGATCAGTGACAAAGCGCCGGTGATGCTCGACTCACGATCGACGCCGATCACGGGCAGGCCAAGCAGCTCGCCGGCGTCGTTCCAGTCACGAAGGCTCCCCTGCGGATCGGCGTCGGCGAGCACGACGCGTTTGCCAGCGAGCATCAGGGCGTGAGCGAGGTTGGTGGCGAGGGTCGTTTTCCCGCTGCCACCTTTCTGATTGAGTATTGCGATCGTCTTGGGCATGGTCCTCCGAGGCTCATCCGCTCATCCGCTCCGATGAGCGTCTGAACCGATGCGTTGGTGAGTGTTCTCTCCAACCAGTAGCACGGTTTCTGTCAGACAAGCAAGCATGAGGGCGCCATCGGATCGACTTATCCACAAGCGCGATGGTTGCGTGTCACTGCAGCAGGTCGATGCCGCAGAGATCGATCCCAAACTTGCGGATGAAGCGTTCGACAGCCGAGCGACCCGCCTCCATCTCTTCGCGGCCCATCTGGCCGGCGTGATGGATCACGCTGTCCCGTTCGCGGATCAGCCGGTTGAGCTGATCGCGATAGGAGAGCGCGGCTTTTGGCCCGATCGCTTGACAGCTGCGTAGGGCTTCCTGCAACGCGCGGAGCGCCTCGCGCGGGCCGAGCGTCTCGTCTCCTTTGTCGCGATAGATCGAGACGCCGAGTTGCGAATTCCGCTCAAACAGGCCGTAGAGGAACATTTCGACCGCGTGGACCAGCGCGATCGTCGCCAGACGGCGGTTGTTCTTGCCGTCCTGGTAGATCAGGTCGGCGGCGTGGGTGTAGAAGTCCCGCGCCATCAAGAAGAAGCCATCGACCTGTGGCAGGATCGTCGGACGGCTCTCCAGGTAGGCGAGCACGGCGGTCGTGACCGCGTCGTCGTGCCAGCCGGCTGACCGCCAAGCGCCAGACGCGAGCTGCTGGCGCCAGAGCCACGCTTCGGCGCGATCGACCAGGTGGGTCAGTTCGTCACCAAGACCCGTGCGGAAGACCGATTCCAGGACCAGCACGGTTGCAGCACGTCGCCGGTGGTGTCGTCCCCGCGGGCGGCGAAGCCGCCGTCGGGACGCTGGAAGTGGCAGAGCGCCTTGACCACGAGTCGCAAGCGGCGGCGGTGCTTGTCGTCGCCGACGCGGAGCATCCCCACCGAGAGCATCGCCGTGGTGCGATGGTCGGGCGTCATATCGTCGGCCGGCCAGATGCGGCAGGACGGCTTGTCCTCCATCAATCGGTCGATCACGAGCCGCAAGCGCCGCCGCAGGAACCGCGCCAGCACGGGCGACTGTCCGGTGCGCCACATGACGTAGGCGAGCGAGGCGTGCCCCGCGCCGCCGGCGCGGAAGTCGGCCTCGACCTCCGCCATGACGGCCAGGCAATCCTCGGCCGCTTCGTTCATCCGCTCGCACTCGGTCGGACCGCCGTGCCGGTCGTAGAAAGCGGTCAGCAGGAAGGGCAGGCTGCCGAGGCCAGCCTGCGGCTCGGGGTCGGTGACGACCTCGACCCCGTTGTGCAGGCGGCCGACCTGCTCCCAGAGCGCCGGATCACGGCGGCGGTAGCCCAGAACGCAGAAAGCGGGCAGGTAGAGCCGGTCTTGGTGAACGCTCCGCAGGTAGGCGAGCGCTTTGTCTTCGGAGGGGGGCAGATCGTTGAGGCCGGTCTCTACGGCGGCGGCCTGGGCGTCGAAGCCAGCGCGGACGGCTTCCCGGTACGCGGCGTAGAGCAAGGGGACGCCGTTCGGCGGGGGTCGGGGCAAGCCGCGACGCAGCAGTTCGATCGGCAATTCCCCGTCCATGATGGCCCAGTGCGTGCGGCGCCACTGAAACCGGTGGATGCCCAGCTCGTCGGCGAGCGACATCAGGACGCCACGGGGCAGGAAACCCCGTTCTGGGTCGGGCGTGAACTCGAAGACCAGATCCCCGTCTTCACGACGCAGGCGAGAGATCGATCCATACCGGGCGACGTGCGCGTCGGGCGCTTCGACGCCGGCTTCGTAGATCAGGATCGCAGGGAACGATTCGACGCGGCGGAGCGTCGCGGGGTCCTCCAGCGCGAGCGTGTCGAAGCCGGCGAGGCTGTGCTCGCCGAAACGCCGCGCAAGAATGCGACACGTAGGGTGCTCCCAAGCGTCGGGAGTTGCCGAGATGAGAAGATTCCACATGGGGCCCTCCGTAGTCCCATCTCCTCACAGTCGCTTTTCGACGCTTTCGATGAACGCCGTACCTCCATTATCTCACAAAACATCGCTCGTGGTCAAAATTTGCGTGCTGCAGCGCAGCATGAACTACCGCGTGCGCCCGTCCTCGGGACCTTGATCGCGTCCGCGTGTGGAGCGGCCCCGGCGACGATCCGCGGGACGCTGATCGCGGCTGCGTTCGGTGCGACCCTTCCGCGGATCGAGGTTCCGGGCGGCCGCGTTGAAGTCGCGTTCGGCCTGCTTCTCCTTCCAAGCTTTCTGCCGATCGACGCGGCGGGTTTGCCAAGCGCGGCCGATCTCGGCCCGCTCTTCTGCGTGCTGCGCCGTCAGCTGCTGACGGTTTTCGGCGAACCGCTTGCGGAGGTGCGCGAGCTTCTTGGTTTCGACGTCCCGCTGCTGCTGGATCGCCCGCTCGCGGGCCTGTTTCTCGCGGGCCTGCAGGCGCCGCGTCGCGGTGAGATGAACCCTCTCTAGGGCGCCCAGGCGGACGCCTTGCGAGGTGAGCGCCTTGAAGAGCTGCGTCAGCACCGCGCCGCGGTTCTCGCCGTACATGATCGATCGGAGCGTGACGGTCGAGAGGGCGTTGCGGATACGCCCCATGAAGCTCTTCTCGCGCTGCCCGAATTCGTAGAGGGCTCGCCGCTGATTGCGGTAGAGCTTCTTCCACTCAGGCGTGAAGTCGTCGCGGACCTTTTGAGCGGCCGCACGCATCCGCTTGCGGGTCTGCTCGCGGATCGATTCCTTCGCGCTGCGGTGCGATTCCCGGAACTTCTTCCACTCGGCCGACCGTCGTTCGCGGGCGGCGCGGGTGCGGCGGGAGAGCTGGCGGTCCTTCCGGCGCTGCTCGGCGAGGATGCGGTCGCGATCGGGGTGGTCCCGGTACTTCTGTTCCAGTTCGAAGATGTGCCGGGGCTTGTCGGGCTCGCCCTTGACGTACTGATGGCTGTCGCGGGCCTCGTTGTTCTTCACCCGCTGCTCACAGAGCACGTTGCCGCGGTCTTTCTCGTAGCCCTCCGCCCATCGAGACAGGGCCAAGCGGTCGTTGGACGAGGGGAGCATCACCCCGTGCTCGGGGTGAACGCGGTTGACGATGACGTGGACGTGCGGCTGCGGCTCATCGTCGTGGCAGACGATGAGGACCTGGTGCTCGGAGGCAAGCTGGCCCTCGCGGTCGTCTGTCGGCTGACGGCCGAGCGCTTCGAGCGAGCCATCGACCGCGCGGAGCATCTCGTCCTTGGTCAGCCCCTCGGCCTCGTCGGCGTGCCATGACAGCGTGTAGTGCAGCACGTGCTGCGACGACTTGCGGCCGGTCTTTTTGACGCCTGCCGCTTCTTTGAGCAGGTCCTGGTTCATGGCGGTCGCCGCCATGACGCGCCACGCGACGTGGCCGTCGTCCGTGGCGAGGTTCCGGGTCTCGGCCCACGCGACGCGGTCGTCCGTCTCTGCGCGATCCTTGTCGTGCAGGACGTACTGCGCCACGCCGCGGAAGCTGTGGCCCTTAGCGTGGATCTTCGGAATCATAGGCACGGCTCACCGCAGCCAGCAGGCGGGTGAGTTCCTCTTTGATCGCCCGCCAGTCGCCGCGGAACTCGCGGCTGGTGTTGATCGCGCGGGAGAGCTGGTTGACGTTGACCCCGATGCGGTTCAGCTCCGACAGCAGCCGGCCGTCGATCCGCGACGGGGTGGGCTGCACGGGCAAGCTGAGAGCGCGACGCCGAACCAGCTCCGCCAGCGACATGCCGGCGATGTCGGATTGATCGCGCAGGAACTCCGCCTCGCCGAGCGTCAGGCGGATTTTCACCTGCTCGGTGCGTCGCTCTTCGGGCGCTAGCGTGGGTCTCGCCATGAGGGCGGCTCCTTTCGTTCGTTGCGCTCCGCCGCACGACTGCGAGCCCACGCCAAACACGCATCCAAGGTCGTCACCTTGGCCGGATCGAACGCCGGTGCGTTCGTCCGGGGGGTCCGGTCCAGGCGGGGGTGGAAACGCCCCCGGGTCCTGGTCGTGGGGGTCCAGGGGAAGCCGAGGCTCCCCCCTGGCGGTGGTGCAGGGGTCCGCACCCCTGCTCGTGATCGAGCGGCGAAACGCTCGCCAGATACCCCGGAGAACGATCGCGGAGCGGCGTTCGTAGGGGCCGTTTTTGGGTACCAAAAACATATCTGGCTACTAGTTCTCTCCATTATCTCACAGGAGCGCCTTAAGGCGCAAGTTTTGGCGTGGATTCGGCCACTCGCTCCCCTGGTTTCGGGGCCCTGCCATAGTGGGCTGAGCTGGACACTCAGTCGCTGTTGGGTCCCCTGGGGCTTGCCCGCAGGGCGGGACGGGCCCGCCAGATCATATGCGTATTTCGTTGCCTTATGTCGAATCTGTGCTATGATTTGGCATGGAACGGATGGCACATTTTCTCGACGCGATCGCCGCCGAAGGCAGGCACACCTTCTCGAAGGAGGAGGCCATGCAGGCGATTGGCCTCTCGTCGGCGGCGTTTCTCGCGGCGGCGGCCCGTCAACAAAAAAAGGGCCGGATCGTCTCGCCACGGCGGGGCTTTTACCTGCTGTTGCGGCCCGAAGATCGTTCGGTCGGGGCGCCCGATCCGGCGCGTTGGATCGATCCGCTGATGGTGCATCTCGCGATCGACTACCGGGTGTCGCTGCTTCGCGCGGCGGCGCACCACGGGGCGTCCCACCAAGCCGCGATGCGGTTTCAGGTGGTCGCGCCGAGGCAGCTCAAAGATATCGAGATCGGGCGGCAGCGGATCGACTTTGCGTACCAGCAGCCCGAGGCGTTTGCGGCGACCAACCGTCCCGAGTGGCTTGTGCGGATCAAGACCGACGCCGGCTACGCCAAGGCGGCTGGGATAGAGCTAACTCTGCTGGACTGCGCACGCTATCAGCGCTCAAGCGGCGGCCTGGATGGTCTTGCGCAGGTCGCGCACGACCTGGGCGGCAAGGCCAGCCCCAAGGTGCTCAAAATTGCGGCAGAGTTCTACGAATCCTCCGCGGTCAGACGCCTGGGGTATTTGCTGGCCTTGTTCGACCACGGCCGTCAGGCCGAGGCGCTCCGCCGCGCCGCCGAGAAGGCCAAATCCAACGTGCCGCTTGATCCGGCGGTGAAGCCCCTGCCGGGGCTGGAACACGACGACCCTGTCGATGAGACCTGGCGACTCTTCCTCAACGCCGAGGTGGAGGTCGAGGCATGATCCCTCGCGACTATTTGCAAGCGTGGCGTAGCCACGCGCCGTGGCCCGACCTGCGGCAGGTCGAGCAAGACCTCATCATCAGCCGGGCGCTCTGCGACCTATTCCAGAGCCCCGCGCTCGCCGGCAAGATCGCCTTCCGAGGGGGAACGGCGATCCACAAGCTGCTGTTTGATGAGCCGCTGCGATACTCTGAAGACATTGATCTGGTGCAGATCGAGCCCGGGCCGGTCGGCGATTTTGTCGATGGGGCGAGAGCCGCGCTCGCCTGGTTGGGCGAGCCCCGCCGCTCGCAGGCGGGGCATTCGATGCACCTCGTCTATGCGTTCGAGCCTGAGGAAGACGTTGCCGCGAAGATGAAGCTCAAGGTGGAAATCAACACCCGCGAGCACACGCCCTTCGCTCCAATGCGCGGCTACCCGTTCCGGGTCGATAGCCGGTGGTATGGCGGCGAGGCCGAGATCGTTTCCTACGAGCCGGACGAGTTGTTCGGCACCAAGCTGCGTGCGTTGTTGCAACGCGACAAGAACCGCGACCTCTTCGACCTTGGCGAAGGCCTCCGAAGCCTGAATCTCGACTGCGACCGGGTAGTCGAAGCCTTCCAGTTCTACCTGGATCAACAGGGGCCCGCGATCAGCCGCGCTAACGCCGAGGAGCGGATGCTCGGCAAGCTCCGCAAGAGCCTCACGGACGATATCGAGCCGCTGCTGCCGCCCCATGTGGACTACTCAGAAGCCCAAGCGGTCGCGGCGTTCGGCGAGGTTTGGAACACGCTGATCGCGCGGTTGCCCGGCGATCCGTGGAAGTCCTCGGGGAAAGTGATCGACGCCCTGCGGAGCAGTTCCCTGCCGGATTTGTTGAAGTAGTTCGTTAGTCATTATCCTTCCCTCCGTCTTGGAGGGACGCCCCCAGCCGGGGGCGGGCGGTCGTGCTCAAACACCAGACACTGGTCGTGCAATCCTGGGATGAAGCTCGACCGATAGGTCCGCTTCGATGACGTGTTGCCGTACTGAAAGCGGATGATCTCGGTACAAGCGGGCCAGAGCCGCTCGCGCATCGCCCGCTCGACCACCAGGTGCGGCAGCGGCTGAAAGCGTCCCTGGTCGCTATAGCCGCCGATCAAAACCGCGATCTTGCCGCGAGGCGACAGCACCGACTTCGCATTGCGGAGCACCAACTGCATCCGGTCCATGAAGGCGTCGAGTGTCGGCAGACTCGACAGGCACCGCGGATCGTCGTTGTACCGGATTTGTCGCCAGTACGGCGGATGCATCCACACCAGATCGACCTTGCCGATCGCGTCGTAGAGGTGCGGGTCGGCGGCGTCCTGGCCGTGGCGGATGTCCATCGACACGCACGGCAGCTGAAGCTCCCGGCACACGTCGCGGCAAGTTCCGCTGCCGCTCATGGCGTCGAGGACGCGTTCGGGCTGGAAGTACCGGATCAGGTCGCGGATTAGATAGCCGCCGCAGTTGCCGCGGTATCTGGCCGAGCCGTACGGTCCCCGTTTTCGGGCCGCGTGGATGCTGGTCAGCTCCGGTGCGGGGCTCGCGTTCTGCGGCGCGGCCGGTAGCTCGATGAGTGTTGGTGTTGTTGTCGTCATGGTTAGCCCTCCTTGGCTTGTTGGTTAACTTCCTCGCGAAGCTTGCTGACCTGCGTGAGCACTTGCGAAATGGTCTCTTTCACGAATCCCGAGGAGAAGCTCTCGAGTATCTCGGCGTAGGCCCGGATTCGAACTTCCGTCTCGGCCAGAGCCATCATGTCTGCGAAGCTCAGCTCGTTGTCGTGCTCGCTAGTGAACTGTGCGATCGTGTTCGCCGCGTCGGTGAGGCTGTCGGCGAGTTGGCGGTCGGCCGGGGCGTAACGCTCCCGGCCTCCCGCGGCCTCGGTGCGGCGGCTCATTCGGAGCTGCCTTCTTCGGCGTTGTCTTCGTTCACGGCTGAACGGAGCTGGCCGATCTGGTCGTAGGCCTCACCCGCTAGTCTCGCCAACCGTAGCAACTCGGTCGGCGAGAAGTGGTGGCTGTCCTTCCAGTTCCCCTGAGCGTCCGTGTAGCTCCGGCTGATGTCGATGCTGTAGCGGGTCCCGCCGTTCTTGCCCGGGTTGGCCCAGACGGTTGCCTTGATGGCCCCGTCGCGGATCGTTGCAGTTGGTTGGTTGTTTTTCTTCGTGGTCATGGTTTCCTCCTTTGGGTTAGTGGTTGACCGATGCCATCCCAGAAGGCGGTCGGACCAGGGCTCCGCATCAAGGCCCGCAGGCCGCGCAGCGGGCGGCGAAGATGGTTCTGAAACGCAGCGGAACGTCCGTCTGCAGCCGAGCCTTGAGGCGGAGCCGACGACCGTCAGGATGCATCGAAAGGTCAGCTACTCATCCAAAGGGGTTAGGAAACGCGGGCATCACGAAGCCAATCCAACCGACGGCCTACTCACGGTTCGCTCGCCATCACCCGTCTGGTAATTCCGAGCCGCACGGTAGGGGCAGATACTGCTGCATGACAGCCGATGCAAAGGAGTGAGCGGTGACACACAGAACAGTCACCGCACGCCGGCTGATTCTCAAGCGTGGCAAGATTTGGTAAGGTTGAGACCCTGGGCACGACACACTGCTATCCCGGACGACAAGACCATGCCGAAGCTCGACGAGTACCTCCGCATCACCGAGGCGGCCGAGTACGTCGGTGTCGCCCCGAATACGCTCCGCAACTGGGGCAAGAACGGTAAGCTCACCGAACGCCGGCACCCGGTGAACGGTTACCGGCTGTACGCCCGCGAGGACCTGGACGCGCTGCTCAAAACGACCGAGCGGCTGCGCCTACCGAAACAGACCAAGACGAAGCCCAAGTGATCTAACGACTCACGAGTCAAGCTCCTCTGCCGCAAGCCCGACGGAATGCACGGATGCCAACGCTGAAACGGACCAACCAGTTGACCGACGCGACGCCACCCCCGAACCGGCAGTCTGAGAGTCGGCAACGCATTATCGACCACGGGGAGGTCTTTACCCCCCCCGGTTTGGTCAACGACATGCTCGACTTGGTTCAGGACGAGTGCGAGAGGATCGAGTCGCGGTTCCTGGAACCCGCTTGCGGCGATGGAAACTTCTTGGCCGAGGTGCTGCGGCGGAAACTTGCGACAGTCGATAAGCGCAATCGCAAAAGTGGCGATCGATGGCAGCGGGACGCGGTGATTGCCGTGACCAGCCTGTACGGCATCGACCTGCTGGGCGACAACGTGGCCGCCTGCCGCGAGCGGCTCGCGGTGGTGGTCAGCGACGCTTACGCGGTGACCTTCCGTAAACCCCTCGCTGAAGAGGCTCTCGGCGCCATTGCCTACATCTTGTCGCGAAACGTCGTGCAGGGCGACGCCTTATCGTTCCTAGCCGCCAATGGCGAGCCGATTGTCTTCCCCGAGTGGTCTCCGATGAACGGGCAGATGCTCAAGCGGCGCGACTTTCGGTTCGACCACCTGCTAGAGCATCAGCGAATCAAGTCGCTGCCGCTGTTCAGTGATTTGGGCGCTGAGGTCTGTCTGCCCGAGCCCGTCCGCGACTATCGCGTCTGCCATTATTTGAAGGTCGCCGAAGCGGGGACGACGGAATGAGCGACAAGCTGGTCAACCATAACCCCGACATCCTCACCTGCCTGGCGAACCTCTCGGCGGACGAGGTGTTCACGCCGCCGAAGCTGGCGAACGCCATGCTCGATATCCTGCCGCAGGAACTGTTCGAGAACCCCGAGACGACGTTCCTCGATCCCTTCACGAAGAGCGGCGTGTTCCTGCGAGAGATTGCCAGCCGGCTGAACAAGGGCCTCGCCAGCCAGATGCCCGACGATCAGCAACGCATCGACCATATCCTGACGAAGCAGGTGTTCGGCCTAGCGATCAGCGAGCTCACCTGGCTGCTGGCCCGGCGGAGCCTCTACTGCTCGAAGAAGGCTGACGGCAAGTTCAGCATCTGCACGCAGTTCGACACGCCCCACGGCAACGTGCGGTTCCCGCGGACGCAGCACCAGTGGAACAATGCCGGCCGCTGCGAGCAGTGCGGGGCCAACCGAGACAACTACGAACGCGGCGACTCGCTGGAAGCGTACGCCTATCCCTTCATCCACGGCATTGACCCACATGAGGAGTTTGGCGTGAAATTTGACGTGATCGTTGGGAACCCGCCGTATCAGTTGGACACCGGCGGATCGGGACGGCAGGCGCGACCGATCTACAACCTGTTCATCCAGCAAGCCAAGAAACTTGCCCCGCGATTCATCACGATGGTTATCCCGTCGCGATGGTTTGCCGGTGGAATGGGTTTGGATGACTTTCGGTCGGACATGCTTTCCGATGACCGCATTCGCGAGATTGTGGATTACCCCGACGCTCGCGAGGTATTTCCCGGTGTTGATGTTGCCGGCGGAATCTGCTTCTTCCGATGGGACCGCGATTCACGGGGCCCATGCAGCGTCACGAACAAATTTCACGGCGATGTTTTCAACAGCACGCGCCCGCTGGACGAGTTTCCGACGTTCGTCCGATTTGGACCGGCGGTAACCATTCTGCGAAAGGTTCAAGCGGCTAAAGAGCCGTCCTTCGTTGAGGTCGTTTCTTCAACGAGGCCTTTTGGTATCCAAACGAGCGCTCGTCCCGTTGGACACGGAGCTATCCGACTAGTTTCCTCCGGCGGTGAGGGCATGATTCCGTCGTCGCTTGTCACGGCAGGTCAGGATCTCGTTAACGAGTGGAAGGTGATGACGTCAAAGACCTCCCATGATCACGCGGGGCAACCTGACAAGGACGGATCGCGGCGAGTGCTTTCTAGACTTGAGCTGCTAGTGTACCGCGGCGCTATTCCCTGAGAGTATTGCGCTGTCCGGTGGGTTG
>CAYGUP010000017.1:0-67160 GCA_964353155.1 uncultured Planctomycetaceae bacterium
AAGACCGCTCAGCTCAGGCTATGAATAGGGCTCGTTAGCCGTGCGACGGGCAATAGGACTAAAGTGCCTCGCCCACGACGATGACCTCGCCGAGGCAGAGTTGGCCCTTGCCGGGGAGTTGGATCTTCACGACGCGGCCCTCGACGCCGGCCAGGTCGATCGTGAATTCCGTGGGCGTGGCCGGGCCGCTGAGCGTTTGCGCGGCGACGACTTTCCCTTGGCGGTCGAGGACCGAGAGCGTGGCTCCGGCCAGTTGTGGCTCCTCGGTGTCGGTGCGGCGTGAGATCCGGACCCCTTCGATGCGGCAGTCGCGTTCCAGATCGACCTGCCACCACGGTTGGTCTTCGACCTCGGTCATCGAGGTCTGTTCCATCGCGGCCGACGACTGGGTGACGCCGTCCACGGCGATCTCGGCACGCGGGTAGGCTCGTTTGTCGTTGACGAACGGGCCGGTGCTCGACTGCGTGGCGGTTCGATAGAAGGCGAGGTTCTGGCTGACGTCGTACTGGAAGCCCCAGTGCGGCTCCGGCTCGGTCAGGTCGGCCGGACGGTCCCATGCCTCTGCGATCTCGCCCAGCCGGACGACGCAATCCTCCGGCAGCACGCCCGCGGCGTTCGGGGCGATGTTGAGGATGTAGACGCCGTTGTGCGAGTTGTAGCTGTTGAGTTGCTTGAGAACATAATCGACGCTCCGCCGCACCTTGCCGTAGCCCTCCATGTCGTCGAACCACCAATCGCGTTGTAGCGTGTCCGAGGCGGCAGTGGGGCACGAGTAGTCGGGGTGGTACGGGTAGCTGCGGCCCGCGGCGTCGGCGAACGGCACGTCGGCGTGGGCCAGGTTCGACTCGTAACAATGGTTGACGATCAGGCACTCGGGCTGCAGCGACTTCACATGGTGGTACAGCTCGGCGTAGGCGATGTCGTCGAAGTCGGGCGTGGTCGGCCACGTCGACCAACCATCGAAGTTCATGTAGTCGATCGGGCCGTAGTTGGTCAGCAGCTCGGTGAGCTGCTTCTTCATGAACTCGATCTCTTCACGCGTGACCTGCCCGTTCTCGACCCCGTAGTGGTAGTCCAGGATCGAGTAATAGAACCCGATCTTCAGGTCGGCCTTGCGGAAGGCATCGACGAACTCACGGAGGATGTCGATCTTCACATTGGACGAGGCGACGTCGTAGTCGGTGTGGGCGCTGTCCCACAGGCAGAAGCCGCCGTGGTGCTTGGTCGTCAGCCAGCCGCCTGCGATCCGATTCTCTTGGCAGACGCGTGCCCACTGCTCGCAGTCAACGCCGGTCGGCGCCCACATGGTCGGCGGCTCGGTGCCGCGGCTCCGGCCGTGGTGCTCGTTGTCGTCGGCGAGGTTCTTGAAGGTGCAGAGGTTCCAGTGGAAGTAGGCCTGGTACCGGGTGTTAGCGAAGTCGAGGAGGGCCTGCTTGGAGAGCTGCTGGGCCGCGGCGGGCGTTGCGACAAGACCTGACAAGAACAACAGCGAGAGAGCTTTCATCGGGGAGCGACCTTGGTTGGCTGGGGCGTAGCTGTCACCCACTACAGCAGTTGTGAGGTCCGTTTTCACCCACCGCCGCTGTAGGAACTCGCTTTTTTAGGCGTGGTCTGGCGCAAAACGCTCGCGGGCCACGACCGCCAAGCCTTTCAGATCGAGTTTGCCGGACCCAAGCAGCGGCAGTTCTTTGACCTCCATGAAGCAATCCGCCGACGGGATCCAGAGGTTGGGCAGGCCCTTGGTGCGGAGCTCGGCAATGACCTCCTCCGGGGTTTCATCCATCGGCAGGTGGACGACCACGAGCTTCTCGCCCTTCTTCTCATCGGGCACGCCGGTGACGACCGCCTTCTGCTGTTCGCTGTCCTCGTCGTCGACGATCGCCTCGATCTCTTCCTCGACGCGGAGGTGCGGGACCATCTCGCCGCCGATCTTGCTGAAGCGGCTCTGGCGGCCGGTGATATGGATGAAGCCGTCCGAATCAATCCGTGCCATATCGCCGGTGACATACCAGCCGTCTTTGACGACCTCGGCGGTCTTCGCCTCGTCGTCGAGGTAGCCGACCATCCGGTTCGGGCCGGCGATCTCTAGCATGCCCTCGCTGTCGATAGGCAACTCTTCGCGCGAGTCGGGATCGACGATCCGTGCCTTCACGCCGGGCAGCGGCTGGCCGATGCTCCCCTCACGCCAATCTTCGGCCGTGGTGCGCGAACGGGACGGCGGGATGTTCACCGCGGCGACGGGCGACAGCTCGGTCGCGCCGTAGCCCTCGACGGGTCGCACGCCGAACTTGCGCTCGAACGACTCGGCGAGCGCGGTCGGCATCTTCTCCGCCCCGACGACGGCGATCTCCAGCGAGTCGAAATCCTCGACCGGCACGCGTTTGATATACGAGCGGAGGAAGGTCGGCGTGCTGAGGAGGATCGTCGCGCCGGCGTTGCGGCAGAGCTTGCCGACCTGGCGGGCATCGAGCGGGTTGAAGTGGTACGCCCCGCCGAGATCTAGGATCAACGGCGCCCAGAGCGTGACCGTGTAACCGAACGCGTGGAAGAAGGGGAGGATGCCGAGGATGACGTCGTGCGGGTCGAGGTGCACCGCTTGGGCGAACGAGCGGATGTTCGCGACGATGTTGCGGTGCGACAGCACGACGCCCTTCGGCACGCCGGTCGAGCCGCTGGTGAAGATGATGGTGACCGGGTCATCGAAGTCGATCGCCTTGAGCCCGAGCTTGGCCTCAAGCAAACCGACCGGGGCGACATAAGAACCGAACACGCCGGCCAGCTTGTCGCCGAGGGTGACCTTCTCTTTGAAGGCTTCGAGCTTGACCGCTTCGCAATCGAGCGTGATGCCGAGCTTGTCGAGCACCTTGTCGCTGGTCAGCACGTGCTTGAGACCGGCCGCCCGGATGCAGGCGTTGATCACGTCCGCCGAGGCCGAGTAGTTCAGGTTGACCGCGACCTTGCCCATCAGTGCGAGTGCCGCATTCACGACGACGCCCCCATTGGCGGGCGGCAGCAGCACGCCGACGCGGGGCTCGTCGCCGGCGACGACATGCCGCCCCAGCAGCCGACGCAGCACGAGCGCCTTCATCAGCAACTGCCCGCCGGTCATCTGAGAGCCGGTCGAGTCGATCGCCTTGCGGCGGAACTTGGCCTGCTTGAGCGCACGCACCATCGCCCGCGGCAGCGGGAGTTCGCGCGAGAGGTCGAGTTCGGTCGGTTCGATGGCTTGATCGGGCACGGCGTGCTTCCGCTGCGGCTGGTTGGCGAGATCGGACGCTAGTTAGTGTGCCAAACCGCGGCGTATCATGGCAGTCCGGTTGCCGCCGTCCGCTTTCCTAACCCACTCCGTTCCGCTGGCTAGGGTCACGCTGACCGCCGTCCACAAACGCTACCCCGACGGCTTCCACGCCGTGCGGGGGGTCGATTTGTCGATCGCGGATGGCGAATTGGTAGTCCTGGTTGGACCGAGCGGCTGCGGCAAGAGCACAACGCTCCGCATGATCGCGGGCCTAGAAGAGATCACCGAGGGCGAGGTCAAAATCGGCAATCGGGTGGTGAACCGGGTTGAGCCGGGCAAACGCGATATCGCGATGGTCTTCCAGAACTACGCGTTGTATCCACACATGACCGTGCGGAAGAATATGGCGTTTGGGCTCAAGATGCGGCGGACGCCGAAGGCCGAGATCGCCGACCGGGTCGCCGCCGCCGCGGAGATGCTCGGCATCGCCGAGTTACTCGACCGCCGGCCGGCAGAGCTGTCCGGCGGGCAACGCCAGCGGGTCGCGTTGGGGCGGGCGATCGTTCGCGACCCGGCGGCGTTCCTCTTCGACGAGCCGCTCTCCAACCTCGACGCCAAGCTCCGCGGCGAGACCCGCACCGAGATCGCCGAGCTGCACCAGCGGCTCGGGGCGACCATGGTCTATGTCACGCACGACCAGGTCGAGGCGATGACCCTCGGCGAGCGGCTCGTGCTGATGAACGAGGGCGAGGTCCAGCAAGTCGCGACGCCACTCGAAGTCTACCGCCGGCCGGCGAACCGCTTCGTGGCGACCTTTATCGGCAGCCCGTCGATGAACCTGCTAGACGGCACGATTGCCGACGGGCGCTTCACCGCGGGCGAGGCCTTATGGCCGGTGGATGACAAGCTGCCGGCGGGACCGGCCTGCCTCGGCGTGCGGCCCGACGACCTGCGACCGGCCAACGACGGCCAGCAGGCAGTCGCGGTGGGTCACCTCGGCACGGTCGAACAGCTCGGCCACGAGACGCTGGCCCACTACCGCCTGGGCGGCGGCCAAGACGCCCCGGTCTGGATCGCCCGTTTGCCGGGGGCGGCCCACGTGCCTGAAACCACGCCGCTCGCGTTCGCGCCCGAAGCGGCTCACCTCTTCGCAGCGACCGACCGCGGCGAGCGGCTCAACTAGGCACGTAGCGCAAGGCTCCGGGACTGGCGTCAGCCAAGCCGAGGCCGCCGCATGAATTGCCTGCCGGAATGCGGCATTCCGCATTCCCGAGGCATTAAGCCCGGAATTCAACTCGGCGATTAATACCACCCGCCAATTTTGCATACAATGTGCAGTTCAGCTGCGGGCGATGGATCGATGTCCTTCGTTCGTCCAGCCGGGACCGACTCATGGCATCAGCCGTTGAGTGCTGCCAAGCATCGCGGCCGCGAATCGTGCCGCCTACCATTTGATGAGTAGACGGTTCGCAATCGGACGGCAACGAGAACAAGATCAGGCCAACTATCTCAGAGACGGGAACGAAGATGGTTCAACAACGACTGCTCACGATCCTTGCCGCCCTGACCGCCGGATCCGCATGGGCCGACGATTGGGACCGCCTGCCGGTGCCCGCCGAGGCGGGTCCGGGATACGAGTGGCAGTTGCAGGAAGCCGTCTCGGACGACTTTAGCTACGACTTCAAGCCGACGTCCGAGCTGGCCAACCTCGGCGGCAAGTGGAAGAACCAGTACAAGGGTGGCTGGCCCGGACCGGGCACGACACTATGGCGCCACGAGAACGTGGCGGTGAGTCGGGGCAAGCTTTGGATTCGGGCCGCCATGAAGGAGGGCGAGACCAAGCAACTGCGAGAGGATGTCGATGGCGACGGCCAACCCGAGGTACTCGATCTGCCGACGGTCCGCCTTGGTTGCCTGACCTCGCTAGAGACCGTGCAGTACCCGGTCTTCGTCGAGGCACGTGTGAAGATCGCCAATGCGGTGCTTGCTTCGAACCTGTGGATGCTCTCCCAGGACAACACGCAAGAGATCGATATCCTGGAAAGCTACGGCGGGCGGGGCGATGACGGGCGGGGCGATTGGCTCGCCCAACGCATCCACCTGAGCCACCACGTCTTCATTCGCAGCAAGCCGTTGCAAGACTACCAACCGATGGACCCGAGCACCTGGTACGTCCACCCCGACAAAGACAAGAAGCCGAAGCGAGGCAAGGGCTACTGGACGAATCGCTTCCTGAGGATCGGCGTCTACTGGCGTGACCCGACGCACCTGGAGTACTACCTCGACGGCGAGTTGATAAAGACAACTTCCGGCCTCGACGATGCCGACGGGAAAGGGGGCATCGATCCGCGCGGCTACACCCGCGATGAGAGCGGCAAACGGACCGGCCTGACCAAGCCGATGAACTTGATCATCAACATGGAAGCCCAGGACTGGAACGCCATCGCCGGCCGCACGCCCACGCCGAAAGAGATCAAGCGAACCAAGGACCATACGTTCCTGATGGACTGGGTCCGTGTCTACAAGCCGGTCAAGACCGAGTAGCTCGTCGCGGAGCGGCTCAGGGCCGTGGCTTCAACGACAACAGGGCGGCCCGCGCTAGCAGGGTGATGGGGGTGGCCGAAATGACCGGTTGGGGCGGTCAACTGCGGAATATGCCGACGATCGCCGAGATTCTTCGCCGAGCAGACGCCCGGGTGGGGCCATTCTGCTGTGAAGAATGGCGGGATATGCATACAATCGACATAACGGCTCGCGGGTAACCAATCCGCCTAGTCGAACTGCTTATCTCGCCACTCTTCGCTGAGACAGCCCAAGCCTATGCTGCCCTTCCGCAAACCTCGCCGTGCCTGCACGGCGAAGCGTCGCCAGTACGCCGCCGATCGACTCGGGATCGAGGCGCTCGAATCGCGCCACCTGCTCACGGCGACCACGGCGGTCCTGACAGGCGACTGGGATAGCCCGGCCACTTGGAGCAACGGCGTGCCGGACGACACGCTGCGCGCGATCATCCCGTCAGGCGTCGAGGTGACCCTCACGGGGACCGACCACGTCGCCGAGGAAATCGTCATCCAAGGCGTGCTCGATGTCGAAGAGTCGCCGGGCATCACGAAGCGGCTCACGGCGGACTGGATCCATGTCAACAGCGGCGGCGTGTTCCAGATCGGCACCGAACTCGATCGGTACGACGAGAACGACTTCATTATCACGATCACCGGTCAGGGGACAAACACCTCGTTCCAGATCGAAGGCGTACCCGGGACGCTCAACAACAACAACGCGTTCTTGATGGCCGCCGGCGGCGGCCGCTTGCAGTTCTTCGGCGAAGAGAAGCTCACGTTCAGTAAACTCGCGCAGACGGCCGAGATCGGCGGGAACCAGATCGTCGTCGAATTGCAAATCGACCGCGACCACGACGGCGACACCAACTTTGACGACGGATCCGTCAACTGGGAGGTGGGCGACCAGATCGTCATTGCGAGCAGCTCGCGCGAGTACGACGAAGAGGAGGTCCGCACGATCACCGACCTGGTGCATCAAGACGACGCGACCGTGCTGATCACGCTCGACGCGCCCCTGGCGTACCGGCACTACGGCGAGATAGAGCGATACACCCGCGACGGCGTGCGCGGCGACTTCAACGGCGACGGCATCGTCAACGCGGCCGACTACACGGTGTGGCGCGATCACCTCGGCGCGGAGACCGACAACCCGCTCGGCGGGCTGGGGGATGGCGTCCCGGGCGTCGGCGCGGGCGACCACGACGCTTGGCGTGACAACTACGGAGCGACGGCCGGCCCCGACTTCCGCACCTGGGAGGTCGATATGCGGGCCGAGGTCGCGTTGCTGAGCCGCAACGTCCGCTTCGAGGGGCTCGCCTCGCAGGACACGGACAACCAATTCGGCGATCGGGCCCGCTTCAATGCCGGCATCGCCGATGGCTTCGGCGCGCACACGATGATCATGCCCACCGCGGGTCAGATCACGATCGATAGCGTGCAGTTCGACCGAATGGGGCAAACCGCGAGGCAGGGCCGCTACCCGGTCCACTGGCACATCGCCGGCGATCGGACGGGCGACATCCTGCGCGGCGCGAGCATCACCAACTCGAACAACCGCGGCGTGACCGTCCACGGCACGCACAACCTGTTGATCGAAGACAACGTCCTGCACGACATCCACGGCCACGGTTTCTTCATCGAGGACGCCGTCGAGACCGGCAACCAGTTCCTCGTCAACATCGCCTTCGGAATCCACAAAGTCGGTCGCAGCGAGGCCGTCGGCGACTTCGCCCCCGACCTCAACGACCCCTTCATCGTCGACACCCACGACCACGTGGGACAGAACGGCAACCGCTTCCTCAGCTCGGCCGCCTACTGGATCACGAACCCCGATAACACCTTCGTCGGCAACATCTCGGCCGGCTCGGAGGGGACCGGGTTTTGGTTCATCCTGCCCGATCGCCCGATCGGCGCCGCGGCGAACGACCCGCAGTACAACGGGGTCCGTCCCGACCGGACCAACCTCGGCCAGTTCGATCACAACTCGTCGCACGCCTCGCCGGTCGGTCTGAATTTCGATCGGGGGTCGGACCTGGAGGTCCCCGTCGGCGGGAACATCAAGGCGTTCTTCGACGGCGACGAATGGCGGCCGCCGCAGGAGCCGCAGATCAACTACTACACGGGCTACCAGCACCGGATCGGCAACTACCACCGCGGGCAGATCGCCAACTTCCACGAGAACCGGTACGTGGACAATTTCACGAGCACGTTCATCACGTTCACGCAGCGTGTCACCGACACGCTCTACGTCGGGCACAGCCGCGGCAACGCCGATCCGAGCGAGATTGTGACAGGCCACACCATCTACGATGGCGCGAGCACGCTCACGGGCAATCACTTCGCCGGCTTCACGGCGAGCAACGCCCACACTTTCCGCACGCACAACGCCGCCAACCGCTTCACAAGCCACTTAGCGAGCGGAACGTCTTTTGAGGATGACGGGACCGCCAACGCGATTAGCATCGCCGCCCAGGCAGGCACCCTCGACGGCGGGACCTTTGGGAGCCACAACGTCTTCGGGCATTCCGCGACGGCGATTTACGACGTCGACGGCACGCTCACCGGCCACGTCGGCGGCGGGCCCGGCTACACGGTGGTGACCGACCACCCGTTCTTCTACGACTCCAACGACATCCGCCCCGCCGGTTGGAACGCGGTGGTTTCCGACGAGTTGTACGCCCAGGTCTTGTTCAACATCGGCGCCAACTTCGTCTTGACGTCACCCGATGGCGATGCCGGCTCGCCCACGTACTCCAACCTCAACACCCACGTGAAGGCGAACGACGGCGACTACGCCGTCAGCTTCCCGGGCGGGATCGGTAGCGTCTCTTCCGGGTTCCGCCTGAAATACTTACAGCGTGTCGGCCAGAACGACGGCTCGACCGTTTTCCGCTTCGAGGGAGCCGGCAACCGCTTGGCCCCTTCGGGCGTGCCCCGGGCGGGCAGCGTCGCGGCGATGCGCAGCGCGACCGGCACCACCTACGCCGTCGATGGGAACGACCTCTGGGTCAAGTTCTTCAGTTCGCCCAACGACGTGAGCTTCAACACGGTTGCCGGGCAGACCGACGTGCTATGGGACGACAGCAATCCGCTGAGCGGCGACAGCAACGGGAACAGCGGGTTCAACGTCAACACGGTCGATGGGCTGGCCGCCACGGGCGATGCGACACGCGGCTCAGTCGGTCAGGTGATCCTCACCGGCAACACACGCTACGGGAATATCAGCCCCGGCGAGTTGCCGATCGCCTCGCAGTACCGCGGGACGGGCTACGAGCTGCGATTCGATTACTTCGTGCCGGTAAACACGACGCTCGACGCCCCCGACTCGCTCTACGGCCAGATCAACTTCAACGGCAACAACACAGACTCGGCCGGCTTCGTCGGCCAGAATGTCGCCGGAAGCGGGTGGAACACCATCACCGTCACGGGCACCGTGCCGGGCAACGCCAATAACGCCCAACCGTTCATCATCCTGGCCGACGGCGGGTTCGGAGCCTTCCCGCCGAACGGCAACGGGAGCGGCACGGCCTTCTATATCGACAACCTCACCCTGACCGTTGGCTTGCCGGGCAACAGCCTCATCACCCAAGCGGCAGCCAGTGCGGCAAGCCTCACCGCCTCGAGCGATACGACTGAAACAAGCGGCTCGCTCGTGACTCAACGACCGAGCTACTCCAACTCGGGCCGGCTGGCGTTGCTGATCGAAGAGAGCACCGGCGTGCCAACCCCGTCGGCTCACGACGAGGTCTTGGCCCTCTTCCGCGAAGAAGAAACCGAAGATCGATCCGATTCGACGCTCGACGAGCAGGGCGAAGCCTTCGCCCGTTTCGGACGCGAAGGGCTGGTTGTCTGACCTCGTTTTGCCGCCGTTGCGACAGGCCTTCTTGCTCGCTCAGGTGACACGAACGTGAGTCGTTTCAAGCGACGATATCCTCGATGACCGTGCCGTGGACGTCGGTTAGGCGGAACTGGCGGCCTTGGTAGCGGTAGGTCAGCATCTCGTGGTCGATGCCGAGCAGGTGCAGGATCGTCGCGTGCAGGTCGTGGATATGGACCGGGTTCTCGGCGATGTTGTAGCTGTACTCGTCGGTCGCGCCGTGCACGATGCCCGGCTTCACGCCGCCGCCCGCCATCCACATCGAGAAACAGCGGGGGTGATGGTCGCGCCCGAAGTTGTCGCCGACGAGCTTCCCCTGGCAGTACGAAGTCCGACCGAACTCACCACCCCACACGACAAGCGTGTCGTCGAGCAGGCCACGCTCCTTGAGATCCGTTATCAGGGCGGCCGTCGGCTGGTCGGTCTGCTTGCACTTGTTGCGGATGCCGCTCGGCAGGTCCGAGTGATGGTCCCAGCCGGGGTGGTAGAGCTGGATGAAGCGGACGCCCCGCTCGGCGAGCCGACGCGCCCGCAGGCAGTTGGCGGCGTAGGTCCCGGGGGTCTTGACCGCTTCGCCGTACATAGAGAGCGTGGCTTCGGTTTCGTTCGAGAGGTCCGTCATCTCGGGGACCGACGCCTGCATGCGGAACGCCATCTCGTATTGGGCGATGCGGGTCTCTAGCTCCGGGTCGCTCGTCTGGTCGAGCCGCATCTGATTCAGTTCTTGGATCCGATCGATCGCCTTGCGCCGCGCCTCACGCCGAATGCCCGGCGGGCTATTCAGGTAGAGCACCGCGTCCGCATCGGGCCGCAGCAGCACGCCGTCGAAGCGTCCGGGCAAGAAGCCGCTGCCCCAGTACCGCGAAACCAACGGCTGGCCGCCCCGATCGTTCGACACCAGCACGACGAAGCCCGGCAGGTCTTCGTTCTCGCTGCCCAGGCCGTACCCGAGCCAGGACCCCATGCTCGGCCGCCCCGGGAACTGAGAACCGGTCTGCATCATCGTGACGCCCGGGCCGTGGTTGATGGCCTCCGTGTAGACCGACTTGAGGATGCACAGGTCATCGACCACTTGCGAGGTGTGCGGCAACAGGTCGCTGACCCAGGCACCGCTCTCGCCGTGCTGATCGAACTTGAAGGGGGAGCCAACCAACGGCAGACTCGATTGATTGCCGCTCATGCCGGTGAGGCGTTGGCCGGACCGGACCGAGTCGGGGAGTTCCTTGCCGTGGTCGCGGTTCAGGCGAGGCTTGTAGTCGTAGAGGTCCATCTGCGATGGAGCACCCGACTGGAACAAGAAGATGACCCGCTTCGCCCGCGGCGCAACCGCGGAGCCCAACCGGCCCGTTGCGGCCTGCGCGGTGGTGGACTCGCCGAGCAGGTTGGCCATCGCCATCATGCCGAGCCCGTGCCCGAAGCGGTTCAGGAATCCGCGGCGGCTAATATCATCCGCAACGCCACGCCCCACGCAGAGGCCGTTGGCCATGGTCTTCATCGGCATCGGACACTCTCGTCGAAGTTCATAATGACATTGACCAACACCGTCACAGCGGCGAGTCGCGGCTTGGAGCCGGGCTCCGACAAAGGAGCCAAGCCGACCGACAGCAAATCATCCGCTAGCTGTGGTTCCGACTGAAACTCGGCCAATTGCTCCTCGTAAGTGCGGAGCAGAACCTCGACCTCACGGTCGGACGGCTGGCGGCTTGTGAGCAAGCGGAAGGCTTCGATCGCGATCGCCTCGGTCTGTTGGCCATGATTCCGTAGGAGCCTCTCCGCAAGAACACGCGAGGCCTCGTTGAACTGGACGCCGTTCAGCAAGACGAAGGCTTGCAACGGCGAGGAGGCCGTCTGCCGCTTCAATTGGCAGACCTCGCGGCGATTGGCGTTCATCGTGATCATCACCGGCGAGGGCGACGTCCTCTTCCAGAACGTATAAAGGCTCCGGCGGTAGAGCCCTTGATCACGATCCGCCTCGACCGGCGTGTAAGCCAACGGCAGGTCGTAGGGTTTAACGGGCGGACCGCCGACCCGATCGATCAGCAAACCACTGACGGCCAAGACACCGTCCCGGATCATCTCCGCGGAGAGGGGTTTGCCGGGGCCGCGGGTCAGCAGGCGATTCTCGGGGTCTCGGTCTCGCACTTCGGGATCGACTGCCGAGCCCTGGCGATAGGTCGAAGACAGCACCATCTGACGCAGCAACCGCCGGACATCCCAGCCGCTCTCGACGAAGTCGCGGGCCAACCAATCCAGCAGGTCCGGGTGCGTCGGCGGGGCCCCTTGGCTGCCGAAGTCCTCGGGGGTCCGGACCAAGCCCTCGCCGAAGAGCATCTGCCAATAGCGATTCACCGCCACACGGGCCGTGAGCGGATGGTCGGGCTGGAAGAGCCATTCGGCCAGTCCCAAACGATCACGCTGTAGTTCGGCGGGGTATGGGGGCAAGGCGGAAGGCGTGTCCGGGATAACCACGTCGCCGCGTGCGTCGTAGCCGCCCCGTTCGAGGTAGTAAGTCTTCCGGGGCACCGGCTGCTCGCGCATCACCATGATGGCTTGCGTCGCATCCATGGCTTGGTTCCAAGCCAGGCGGGCCTCGCTCAGCTCGGCCTTAGCCTTGCGGACCGGGGCATCGACCTTCGCCAAATAATAGTCCTGTAACTCGGCCCTCTGCTTGTCGCTCAGATCGCGTGACCCGATCGCCTCGAAGGCATCCGACAAGGCTTCCCCGTCGAATTCGTGACGAACCTCTAAGCTGGTGAGTTCGCGATCGTAGACCCTCAGCCCGTCGACAACCCCGTCTTTGAAGCCACGGTCTCGATAGCGCGAGCCGATGGCCAAGTCCTGGTAGCCGCCACGCCAGTCGCTGATCGTCCGCGTGAGGTGATCCTGCACAATGCGGGCCGTCGCGTTCTCGCCGTCGACGAAGATCCGCAAGCCCTCGGCGCGGCTAGAACCGTCGTAGGTCACCGTGATGTGCCGCCACGCTTGGGGCGTCAGGACTTCGTCGGTCTCGACACAGATGGCGTTGCCGGGCCAGAAGTGAACCGCATTGAATCGGAGCCGCCCGCCGGTCTTGATCAACGCGTAGCCGATACTCCCGGCGTCGTCCCACCCGCCCGAGCGGCGGACGAGCACGGATCGCTCGGTGACCTCGGACGGTTTGATCCACAGCGAAAACGAGAGGGGTTCGTGCCGCTCGATGTGCCCGACCGCGGGGATGACAATCGAGTCGTCGCCGGTCAACAAGACGCCTTGGCCGCTCTTGCCCTCGGTGACTTGGTTGCGGTCGTTCGTGATGGCGGGCAGGCCGGAGTCGCACGCGTTCTGGAAGGCGAGGACGTGCGTTCGGTCGAGCGGCTTCCTCTCGACTTCAACGAAGCCGGTGTCTTCCTCGACCAGCAACTCCTCGGGGGGATCGATAGCGGATTGATCGAAATCGACCCAGGCGACCAGCCCATCGACCACCGGCGGCTGGTCGTGGGGGTGACTGAGCCAGGCCTCGAATCGTTCGACGGCGGCTTCCTCCGCACGGGCAAGCGACTCCTCGGCAGCGGTCACGCGTTCGGATCGACCTGCCAACTCCGAGGCTTGCTCTTCGGTCGGGAGCGGCATCGCCGGCGTGGGCGTGGCGTCGGTGAAGTAGGAGATCAAGCCGCGCTCGTCGATGTTCGCGAAGAACGCCGAGAGCTGGTAGTAATCCTTCGCCGAGATCGGGTCGTACTTGTGGTCGTGGCAGCGTGCGCACTCGACCGTTAGGCCGAGCATCGCGGACGAGAACGTATGGGTGCGGTCGGCGACATTCTCGACACGGAACTCCTCGACAGCGACCCCGCCCTCCTTCTTGTGCGAGTGCAGGCGGCAGAAGGTCGTCGCGAGCCGCTGCTCCTGAGTGGCATCGGGGAGCAGGTCGCCGGCGAGCTGCCAAGTGACGAACTCGTCGTACGGCTGATTCTTTCGGAACGAATCGATCACCCAGTCTCGCCACGGCCAGACAAAGCGTTCGTCGTCGCGCTGGTAGCCGTAGGTATCGGCGTAGCGTGCCACATCCAGCCACTCGCTCGCCATCCGCTCCGCGTAGGCGTCACTCACCAGGAGGCGATCGACAACCCGCTCGTAGGCGTCGGGTGTTTGGTCTTTGACGAAGGCATCGACTTCGTCGAGCGTCGGCGGCAGGCCGGTCAGATCGAACGTCACTCGACGCAGCCAGGCATTCCGGCCGGCTTCGTCGTTGGGCGTCATCTGTTGGGCGAGCTGGGCCCGCAGGACAAACTTGTCGATCTCTTGCCGTGGCCAGCCGTGCCAGCGGGCTTCGGGATCGGTCGCCCGGTCGAAGCCCGGCACCGAGACCTCGCGAGGCAACGGTTCGAGCGACCAATGCTCCTCGTACTCCGCTCCCGAATCGATCCAGCGGCGGAGCGTCTCTTTCTCTTCCTCGGTTAGGAAGCGTTTGGAGCTCGACGGCGGCATCTGCAGATCTTCGTCGTTGCTCTCGATCCGTTCAACCAGCGTGCTGTCGGCCGAATCGTTGGGAACGATCGCCCCGAAGTCGATCGCCTCGTCCCGGACATCAAGCCGCAGGTCGGCCGCACGGCTCTGCTCGTCCGGTCCGTGGCAATGGAAACACTTCTCCGACAGGATCGGCCGGACGTCGTTGCTGAACGACGGACCGGCCGCCTCAACGGCGACCGCCTGGCTTAGAAGTACGAAGCAACCCAGGATCGATCGGGCGGCCCACCATTGATAACGCGTCCGATCGTTAGCTCCATCCCGGATGGTCACCTCGGCGGCGGTCAGGCGAAGGCCCAAGAACATGAAAACTATCTCGTGAGGGTTGCAGGCGACAAGCCGCTGTTGATTCGATTAAGACAAGGTAGCGACGGCTTTCGACTAGCAGCGGATGAGAGAGATTCGACGTGCCGTTTAATGCCCATGCCCGATGCACCGATCGTAACACGGTCCCCTTCACAGACTGTTTTACCACTCCATCTTTCGGCGGCGACCATCCCGACCGCTGTCGCATGCGGCAGGCACGAAGGGGTTTAGCAACATCGGCCTATTAAAGACCGTGTCCGCACAGCCCAATGGGTTGACCCGAGTACAGCGAGCGGGCCCAGTGCCGTCGTTCTGGCTCGGGTAATCAGCACGTGCAGGCACCATCTTGTGCGGCATCCTTCCAGCCATCTCTCGCAACCTTAGGTCGCTGGATTTCGGAGTCGTCAGCCCCTGCACAAGAAGGGCGATGACTACGAAGAATCCCACGCGTACAGCGAGTTGGTCATGCCCTTACCCAATAGAAAAGAAAACGCCGTGGAGTCAGTCGCTCGGCCATCATTGCAGATTGTCAACAATGCGACCTTGATTCAGGATAACACCCCGCGTTGGGCGGTCCAAGCGGATCAGGGCGTTTCTGGCGCGTTCAGGCTTCTGGTGCGGAGTCTTTGCATCGGAGCGACCACTTGATAAAATCACCGATTGTCAATTGTCTACAATGCGACATTCCTCATCATCGTCCGCCACGCCCCATGCCAGTGTCGTGGCCTCGCTTATCCGGACCCGATTCAAATGCCCAAGATCACCTACATCACCCCGGACGGGGAGGAAGTTGTTGTCGAGAACGCGAGCGGCGACCTCATGTCGGCGGCGGTTGAAAGCGGGGTCGAAGGGATCGCCGGCGACTGCGGAGGCGTCTGCTCCTGCGGCACGTGCCATGTCCATATCGACCCGGCATGGCTTGAGCGAGTTGGCACCGCAACCGATGTCGAACAAGACATGCTCGAGCTCGAAGAGGGATTCGCGGAGGCGAGTCGCCTCGGCTGCCAGGTCGAGCTCACGCCCGAACTGGATGGCTTGGTTGTGCGTGTGGTCGGCAACGAATGAGGCTCGGCGGCGAAAGCACCCGCTCCGCGGTGCTCCTGGCTCGTCGGCTCCGCTTTTCTCTCTAGACCCCACCTCTGCCTAGGAAACCGCCACGATGTCCGATTGCCGTGACCCCTTCAAAGAAGATCGCGAGCGGTCTGGCATCAAGACGGTCGAGGCCGAAGGCCAAGAGGTGCCGCTCGTCTTGCGATTGAAGGACGTGCGTAAGACCTGCAAGGACACCGCGGCGTTCAGCAACGACAACCCGCTCATGATCGTGCTCCACTCGGAGGCCCACGTTCGGAGCGTGCGCCAACTGCCGATCGAGACCGACCCGCCCGAGCACACCGACTACCGGGCCTTGGTCGAGCCGATCTTCCGCAAGCCGAAGCAACCCGACTACCAAGCGGATATGCGGGAACTGGTCGCCGGGATGGTCCGCGAGGCATCGCAACTCGGCGAGTTCGAGGCCGTCCGAGACTTCACCTTGCCGCTGCAATCCCGCGCGCTGACTCGCCTGCTCGGCCTGCCCGATTCCGAAGCGGATCAATGGATCGGTTGGGGCGTGCATGTTTTCCGCGACGAGGAGTTGGGCCCGCAGAGCTCTGAGCTCGATGCTTATATCTTGGCGAAGTTCCGCGAGATGGAGGGTTCCGACGGGGACGACTTCTTCAGCGTGCTCAATCGCATCGATTTCCGCGGCCGCAAGCTGACGCTCGAAGAGAAGCACGGTTTCGCCAACATGGCGTTCGCCGGCGGGCGAGACACGGTCATCAACACGGTCAGCAGCATCCTCGCATACATCGCGGAACGGCCCGAGACGCTAGAATTCTTGCGACAAGACGACCGACACCTCACGACCGCGACCGAGGAGTTTGTGCGGTTCGTCAGCCCATTGACCGTGATCTCACGGACCTGCCCGCACGCGACAAGCGTGCTCGAGCACCCGGTCGAGGCCGGCGATCGGATCGGTCTCTGCTGGCCCTCGGCGAATCGCGACGCATCGGTCTTCAAGGAGCCCGACGAGGTGATCCTCGACCGAGCCCCCAACCCGCACGTCGGTTTCGGTTTCGGGGCACACAACTGCCTCGGTCAGCACCAAGCCCGGCTCATCATCCGGAGCCTGCTGCAAGAGCTGTGCGAGCAGATCGATCGGATCGAGTTGCTCGAAGCGGTGCCCGAGATGGAGGTCGAATCCTCTTACTCACGCCAAGTCGGCTACAAGTCACTGCGCATCAACTTCCACGGCAAGAAGTGACTTGAGCAGGGAACCATCGCCTCGGCACTCCTGAGATCGCCGTGTGATCCTATGGTGATTTGTATCCCGATACGGTGAGCGTTAGGGCTCCTCGCACGCCTGCCTTCGAGAAGGTGCTGTCAGCATTCGCGGCAACCGGGTAGGCATCGTCCCAAGAGTAGGCCGCGATGGTGACCGACCCCGGTTGGTGCGCCGTGACCACGCCGAACTTGTCGACCGTGGCGACGGCCGGGTCGTCGGACTCCCAGATGATGCCTTGTCGCGTGGCGTCGCTCGGCGTTGCTTGTGCGTGGAGTTGCGTTTTCTCGCCGACGACGATCTCGGGGGCCTTCGCCTCAACCACCAAGTCGGTAACCGGGACGTAAGCGTGCTCGTCGATGAGGGCTCCGAGCCTCCGGTACGCCTCCCGCTGCTCGGCGTTCAGGGTGGATTGGTCGAGACCGCTCCGGTGGTAGTGTCCCCAATCGACCCGAACGCGGCGTTCGCCGGCCAGCTCCAAGGGGTCGCTCCGCAGGTCGAAGAAACGGCCCTCCGGGTAATTCGCGTGCGGGGCATAGCGTTTGAACTCTTTATCGAAGGCGTAGCGAAGCACCTTCGAAAGGTCGTTGATCGTGCCGTTGGCGTTGTACCAGGTGTAGATCGCCTGGCGGGGCTCGCCCGGCGCACCGATAACTTGCGGCCAGAAGCTGATACCGTCAACGGCTTCCGACGGTGGCAGAGTGACCCCGGCCGCCTCGGCGAGGGTCGGGTAGATATCGACGATATCGATCAGCCCTTCGTACGTCCGGCATGCGTTCGAGTCGCCCGCTTGGTTGGCAGTCGTCGCTTGTTTCGGGCTATCAGGAATCTTGGAAGGCCAAGAGACGATGAGCGGCACGTGGGTGCCGTTGTCCTTGTTGCCGCCCTTGCCGCCCGGGTAGGACGACCCGTCCGGCAAGAGATGCGTGAACGGTTCCTTCGTCCCGTTGTCGCCCATGACGACGATCAAGGTGTCGTCACGGAGGTTGTGTTGTTCGAGCTTGTCGACAACCCGGCCGATCAGCTTGTCCATGTAAGCGAGCATATCGGGGAAGTACCGGCGATCGTCGCCGCCGCACCCGGGCTTGTAGCAAGCTTTCTCTGGGAAGTTGTCGAAGACCTCCCGCGGCTCGGTGTCGGGCGTTGGCTTGTGCTCGTCGTGGACGAGGATCATCGGGTAGTAGAGGAAGAACGGCTCGTCTCGGTGGCGGTCGATGAAGTCGAGCGCATGACGATTGCAGATATCCGGCCCGTACCAACGCCGGCCCGTGTGCGGATCGAGATCGGTTCGATTGGCGTAGTTCTGCACCTCGCCGTTCACGACGAGGTACGGGTTGATATAGCGTTGGCGTTCGTCGATCACGTCGAAACAGCAGAACTCGTCCCAGCCGAACTCGTACAGGTAATCCGCGGCCGCTACCTCACGCGTCCCCCGCGTCTGCTTCCATTTGCCAAACACGCCCGTGGCGTACCCCGCCTTTTTGAAGACATCGCTGAACGTGACCTGCGACGCATGCAGGGCCTTGGGGGCGAGGAAGTTGCGGCTGTTGTACTGCCCCGTCATCAGAGCGATGCGACTCGGTTCACACAGCGGGTACGCATGGGCGTTGTCGCATCGCAGCCCATCGGCCGCGAGCCGATCGATCCGCGGGGTGCTGAACTCAACCCCCTCGAAGGCGCCACGCTCTTCGCTCAGCCGGTTGGCACCGTAAGCGGTCACGCCGTAATGGCTGAGGTCATCGATGAGGATGAGAACCACGTTCGGCTTCGCCCCAACCGCCTGCGAGGTGGCGATCCACACCAGCAACCAAGTGATCGTCGCCGTGGCTATCCGATTCATCGCTTGGGTCATGTTCCTCTCCGGGACGAGATAGTCGCGAGACGATGCCATCTTGAAACGATCGACCACGGCTCAACCGAGGGGCTTCACCGATCGACCCGCGCCGAGCCGCCGGCGACCAGTTTCTCGACCTCTGCAAGGGTTGCCATCGAGGTGTCACCCGGGGTGGTCATCGCATGGGCGCCGTGGGCCGCGCCGTACTCCACGGCGAGTTGCGCGTCGTATCCCTGCAACAATCCGTAGATCAGACCCGAGGCAAAGCTGTCGCCTCCGCCCACGCGGTCCAAGATCTCCAGGCCCTGGCGGTGCGTCGCCTCGAAGCATTCATCGCCTGCCCAGCAGATCGCGCCCCAATCGTTGATGCTCGCCGAGTGGACCGTTCGGAGCGTCGTGGCGATCACCTTGAAGTTCGGGTACTCCGAGGAGGCCTGGCGAATCATCCGTTTGTAGGCATCGATCGGCAGTTCGGTGAGCCCTTCATCGACCCCCTCAACCTCCAAACCGAGACAGGCCGTGAAGTCTTCCTCGTTCCCGAACATCACATCGACCAGCGGAGCCAGTCGGCGATTCACCTCACGGGCGCGCTCCTGCCCCCCAATCGCCTTCCACAACGAAGGGCGGTAGTTGAGGTCGTAGGACGTGATGACTCCACACTCACGAGCGGTAGAGAGGGCTTCCTCGACAACGTCCGGAGTCGACTCCGAGAGGGCCGCAAAGATACCGCCCGTATGAAGCCAGCGTGTGCCTCGGGTCTCGAAGATCTCCTTCCAGTCGATCTGGCCCGGGCGGAGCTGAGACGCCGCTGTCAGGCCGCGATCGCTGCACCCCACCGCCCCGCGGACGCCATAGCCTCGCTCGGTGAAGTTGAGCCCGTTGCGGGTCTCGCGACCGACGCCATCGAACGGAACCCATCGGACGTGCGATGTCTCGACGCCGCCCTGAAGCATAAGGTCTTCGACGAGTCGGCCCACTTCGTTGTCGACCAATCCGGTCACGACCGCCGTGCGTTGCCCGAAGCAACGCCTCAACCCGCGGGCGACGTTGTACTCGCCACCTCCCTCCCAGACGCGGAACTCACGCGCCGTGCGCACGCGTCCTTCGCCCGGATCGAACCGCAGCATCACCTCGCCTAGCGAGACGAGGTCGTATTGGCACGAGGAGGCGTCTTTGAGATCGAGCAGGGACATCGGAAGAGCTTCGCGTAGAGGCTAGTTAAACACTGGCGGCGAGTTGGACGGCTTCGCGTACGACCCGCTCGACTGGCTCGAAATCACCATCGGCATAGAGCTTACGGGCGACCATCCAGCTGCCGCCGCAAGCGATGACCGCATCAAGTCCGAGGTAGTCGGACAGGTTGTCGAGCGAGACGCCGCCCGTCGGCATGAACCGGACCATCGGGTACGGAGCCGCCAGCGACTTGAGCATGCCGACGCCCCCCATCGCTCCGGCGGGGAAGAACTTGAGCACGTCGATCCCGGCCGACAACGCGGCCTGGATATCGGTCGGCGTGCAGACGCCTGGGCAGACGGGGACACCCACGGCGGCGGCTTTCTCAACGACCGCCTGGCTGTAACCGGGCGACACGATCATCTCCGCCCCGGCGTCGGCCGATTGTTCCACCTGCTCGGCGGTCAGCACCGTGCCGGCCAGCGTGAGGATGTCGCCCCGCGCGGCGATGGCTCGCATCACTTCCAGCGCCCCGGCGACCCGGAGGGTCACTTCCATGACGGGCAACCCGCCGGCGACGAGCGCATCCGCAAGCCGCATGGCTTGATCGACGTCGCCTTCGGAGACCACCGGGACGATCCGGTGCTGTGCGAGTGCCTCGATTACTGTCGCCTGGGAGGCCATATCGATTAGGGGTCGTTTCTTTTTCGAGCGGGACGGGTTCGATGCGTTGGCCCGGTGCCAACGCCGCGTGGAATGTGTCGATCGACGATGACCGGCTCACGTCAAGCGAGCGACAACTCACTGGACCCGATGGGATGCCGCTTGGCTCCCACGGTCGCTTGGCTGATGAGGTGCCGGCTCATCCGTTCCCAGTCGATCTCGACCCCGTGGCCGGGGCGGTCGGAGGCGTACGCGTAGCCGTCCACAATCTTGAGCGGGTGGATCAGGAAATCGTCGATCCGGAAGGCGTGGATCTCCAGCAACGAGGCGTTGGGGATCGCGGCCAACACGCTCACGTGCATGTCTTGGATGCCGTGGGTCGTCACTTGGCGGTTGTGGGCCTCGGCGTAGTGAGCCACTTTCATGGTCGCCGTGATGCCGCCCAGGTTCGAGATATCGACGTCCGGGAACGAGATGCCGCCCTCGGCGATCATCCGCTGGAACTCGTAGATCGTGTGCAGATTCTCGCCCGAGGCGACCGGGATCGGTCCCTCGGCTTCGATCCGGCGGTTGCCTTCGATATCGTCGGGGATGGTCGGCTCTTCGATCCAGTAGACGTCGTAGTCCGCGAACGCGCGGGAAGCCTTCAGGGCTTTCTCCACGCTCCACTTCATGTTGACGTCGACCATGAGCTTCCGCTCGTCGCCGATCATCTCGCGCACCGCGGCGATGCGTTGGCACTCTTCCTTGATCGAGTCACGGCCGATCTTGATCTTCACGGCGTTCAAGCCGGCGTCCAAGAAGCCCGAGGTTTGTACCAGGAGCTCCTCGATCGATAGGTGGAAGTCGATGCCGCCGCCGTAGGCCTCGGCCTTGTTGTCGGTGCCGCCCAACAGGCGCCAGAGAGGCTCGCCCGTCAGCTTGCCCTTGAGGTCCCACAAGGCGATATCGATAGCCGACATGGCGAAGGTTGCGATCCCGCCGCGGCCGACGTAGTGGGTTGCCCACCACATCTTCTTCCACAGGTGCTCGGTGCGGCGTGGGTCCTCGCCGATGAGCAAGGGGGCCAGGCTGTCGTTCAGCAGAGCCGTGATCGCGCTCCCGCCGGTCTTGCCTACGGCGTAGGTATAGCCCATTCCGGTGGCGCCGGTGTCGGTGGCGACCTTAACCACGATCAGCGAGAACTCCCGCTGCACTCCGTGGATCGCGTCCTCGAGCGGTTGCGCGAGGGGAATGTGATAGAGCTCGATATCGAATTGGGTAATTTTCATCGCAAATCACTCGGGTCGTTCGTGTCGTGCAGCATGTCAAATTCGTGTTCGTTCCGCGGCACGCCCGGCCCGAACAGCTTCGTCTCTTGGCGCTAGTTCTTGTTTCGGTTGTGCTACGAGAAGTTCACATACATGGTCTTCTTCTCGAGGTAGTTCTCCATGCCGTACCGGCCATCTTCGCCGCCAGTGCCGCTCAGCTTGTGCCCGTTGTGGAATCCTTGACGTTGTTCGCCCATGGGTCGGTTCACATAAATCTCGCCGAACTCGAGCTCGGCCACCGCCCGATGGATCTTCACGACGTCCTTGGTGAAGAGGAACGCCGCGAGGCCGTAGTCGCTGTCGTTCGCCAGCGCGAGGGCCTCCTCGTAACTCCCAACCTTCATGATGGGACTCACGACGCCGAAGACCTCCTCACGCATGACTTCCATGTCGTTGGTGCACTCGGTGAGCACCGTTGGCTCGTACCAATGGCCTCGTTGGAATTGATCACCCTCGGGGCGCTTGCCACCGACCAAGAGCTTCGCCCCGGCCGAAACGGCCCGATCGACGAGGGCTTCCAGTTGGTTCGTCTCGTGGGCGTTGACCTTGGGGCCAATATCGGTGCCGTCTTCCATGGGGTCTCCGATCTTGAGCTGAGACACCCTCTCGCTGTACTTCGCAACGAACTCATCATGGACGGCTTCGTGCAGATAGAAACGTTCCGGGCAGGTGCAGACCTGACCGCTATTCAGATGCCGCGAAACGACCGCGGCGTCGACCGCCTTATCGACATCGCCATCCTCCAGGAGGATGAAAGGGGCCTTGCCCCCCAGTTCCAAACGGACGGCCGTGAGGTTGTCGGCCGCCTTGCGGAAGATGTGCTGCCCGGTCGCGGTTGATCCGGTCATGCTCACAAGGCGCGTGATCTTGTTGGTAACCAACTCGTCGCCCATGGTGCCGCCGCCGCCGGTCACCAAGCCGAGCACGCCGTCCGGGATGCCGGCCTCCTTGGCGAGTTGACCCAAGTAAAGCACCGCGACCGGCGTGACCGAAGGTGGCTTGACCACCATCACGTTGCCGGTCGTGAGGGCGGGACCGATCTTGCGACAGGCCAGCGCCAGCGGGAAGTTCCAGGCGGCGATGCCGACGGTCACCCCGTAAGGCACCTTGTGGATCAGGATGTGCTCCTGCGGGTTGTCCGAGTCGAGGATGTCGCCCTCGATGCGCCGTGCCGCCTGGGCGGGGAAGTTGATGAAGTCGGCCGAGACATCGACTTCGCCCAACGCCAAGCCGTAGGTCTTGCCCATCTCCTGGACGAGTATCTTGGCGAGCGTCTCGCGGTGCTCGCGGATCAGCGAGGCGAACCTCGCGAGCACCTCGCCGCGTTCGACGGCGGGCCGGCGGGCCCAGTCGTGTTGGACCCGCTGCGCGGCTTCGAGTGCACGAATCGCGTCCTCGGCACCACCGTTCGGCACGGTGAAGAGGGTCTCTTCGGTGGTTGGGCTGTGGACCTCGATCCTCTCGCCCGATGCCGCCTCGACGAACTCGCCGTCGATGTACATCGAGTAGTGCTGCTGATCGGTTGTCTTGCTTGTCATGGTTTCTACCTTTTGGATGGTTCGCTCGGGACGGGCGAGCGAGCTGACACCGTTGTGCCTCGCACAACTTGCGGCAGGCTGTCGGGCTTAGCGGCCCATCCAACCTCCATCAACGAGCATCGTGGTTCCGTGCATGTAGTCGGACGCCTTCGAGGCCAAGAAGACGGCCGGGCCTTTGAAGTCATCGGGGTGGCCCCACCGCTTGGCCGGGATCCGCGAGAGGATCTGTTCGCTCCGCACCGGGTCGTCCCGCAGGGCGGCCGTGTTGTCGGTCGCGATGTACCCGGGGGCGATCGCGTTGACATTGACGCCCAGCGACGCCCATTCATTCGCGAAGGCCATCGTCAGTTGGCCGATCCCACCCTTGCTCGCCGCGTAACCCGGCACCGTGATCCCACCCTGAAACGTCAGCAGCGAAGCGGTGAAGATGACCTTCCCGGAGCCTCGCTCGATCATCTTGGAGCCGATCTCGCGAGTGAGCACGAACTGCGAGTTCAGGTTGACTTCAATCACCTGATCCCAATCCGCGTCCGGATGCTCGGCGGCCGGGCTGCGAAGGATCGTCCCCGCGTTGTTCACGAGGATATCGATCTGGGGGCAATCGCTGAGGACCTGCTTGGCAAAGCGGTGCAGGTCGTCGCGGCTTGAGAAATCGCACTGGTAGGCGGTGAAGCTGCGGCCGTGGCTCGCCACCTCCTTGCCAACCTCGCTGCCGCTCGCGGCGAGCGATGCCGAGACCCCCAGGATATCGGCGCCCGCTTCGGCCAACCCGACCGCCATGGCCTTGCCGATGCCGCGCGAACACCCCGTAACGAGGGCGGTCTTGCCTTGCAGTGAGAAGGAATCGAGGAGGCTCATCGTTCTATGAAAAGAGGGGGGGCGAGTTGACGGAATAGAAGATCAGAAGCGAACGCCTAGCGGCTCATGGTCATTGACAGTCGATCAGGTACTTAACCCCGTCTGGATTGGCATCGACGGTCTCGAAGACGCTCTGGACCTCGTCCAGCGGGCTGATCTGCGTGATGAGTTGGTCGAGATGCAACACCCCACTGGCGGCCAAGGCGATCGCTTCATCGAAGTCGCACGGCTCGTACAGGCGCGTTCCGATGAGCTTCAACTCGCACCAGAAGAACCGGAACAAGTCGACCGGCTTCGGCTCGGGGTGCACCGCGACCATGACGATCCGACCACGCACGCAGGTGAGCTGGGTCATGGCCTCGACCCCCTGCTTGGAACCGGAAACCTCGAAGACACAGTCCGCCATCGCGCCGTTTGTCATCTCAGAAACCGCCTGGACCGCATCGACCCGACCGGGATGGATGGTCTCCATGCCGAGCGATTCGGCCAATGCTAGGCGCGAGTCGTTGACTTCCAACAGGATCACGCGAGCCCCCTTGCTAATCGCTACCAGAGCGATCAACAGGCCAATCGGGCCACCGCCGATCACCACGCAAACCTCGCCTTCAACGATCTCGGCCAAGCGGACGTCGTGGCAGGCGACGGCGGCGGGCTCGATCATCGCTCCGTGGGTCAGCTCAAGCGACTCGGGAAGCTTGTGGAGCGTGTAGTCCGGCACCGTCCAAGACGACTGCATGCCGCCCGGCATATCGATGCCAATGAACTTGAGCTCTTTGCCGACGTGCTGATGGCCGCGATCGAACTGACTCGGCGCGCCGAAGCAGAGCGGTCGCACGGCGACACGATCCCCGAGGCCCACCGACTGGACCCCCGCCCCCAACTCGACGACGACCCCGGAAACCTCGTGCCCGATCACCTGCGGCTGGCTCACCCGCTTATCCATCGAGCCGTGGAAGATATGCAGGTCGGTCCCACACACACCGCAGAAAGAGACGTCCAAGCGGACCTCGCCCTCACTCGGAGCGACGCGCTCACTCGAGCCGACGGCGATGGATCGATTTCCTTGATACTGCGCTGCCCCCATCGAATCGGATGTCCTTTGCTGAAGAGCGTGTGAGGATAGGTCGTCGCGATCGCAGGCGGCGCCTGGTCGGACACTTGGTGAGGATGAGACGTCGTTTAGTGACAGGTCGTGAAAAGCGGCGGACCGTGGTTGGTTCGGCTAGGTGATGTTCTCTTCGAGGGCATGCACCGCTTGCTCAAGATCGCGAGATTCGAGGGCGGCGAAGATGTCGGCGTGTTCCGCGTGGACGAGGTCGGTGTTCGGAAGCCGCTCGTAAGTGAGCACCATCCGCGAACAAAGCTGCTTCCAAGCGGGAACCAAGGTCTCGCCGCCGCACTCGAGAAGGATCGCCTCGTGAAAGTCGAGGTCACATCGCTTGATCGAAGCGCTATCCTGGGCGTGGCAAGCCTCGTTGAGAGCATCGAGGGCATCCGAGATCCTCCCGAGTGCGGAATCGGCCAACTGATCGATCCCCCGGGTGACCACGTGGACCTCGATCTGCCGGCGCAGATGCGAGATGAAATCTCGATCCGACTGGTCGGGCGGATGCCGAACCGTGACGCCTCGATTGGCTTCGTAGGCGAGGTAGCCTTCGTTCGAAAGTTGGAGAAAAGCATCTCGGATCGGACCCCGGCTGACACCAAATCGCTTGGCCAATTCGGCCTCTCGTAGGATCGAACCGGGCCCCACATCACCAGCGATGATCTCGTCGCGGAGCTGGCAAGTCACCTGCTCACGGATGGTGCGCGAGATCATCAAGGGAAACCTCTTCCGGTTGGAATCGCTAGCGGTGACGAGCTTCTGTGGCACGCAACAGCCAGCGAATATGCCTACTGTCGGTTGTTAACAATAAACAAACAAGGCGGCTTGATCAAGTAGTTAGTCAAGGTTCCCTACCATCCCGACGAGGGGGGAGTGGGCGCGGAGGCGCCTCGCTGGCAAGCAGCGGCTAGCACGCCACCTGACTGGGCACTGAGAAGACGGCCCGGCCAGAGCGGCGGGAGCTAAAGAACACGGGGCCGAGCGGGACGCAGCCCAGCCTTCACCGATCCCTTGCCATGGCAAGAGGCGAAGCACCGAGCCATTCTCGCTCGGATAGATTCGGAGCACGTCGTACCGGACGACCTACTGGATATTGGCTTCTAGTGAGGCGACAGCGGCCTCTTGATCGCCTGCTCGGATCGCATCGACGATCGCAGCATGCTCTCGATGGCTATCCATCATGCTGTTGTGCCGGCTGTAGTGCAGCATCATGCGACTCACGATCGGAAGCCAAATGGCGATCAAGTCGGGGTTGCCGCACGCCTGGATGATGATCCGGTGCAGAGCCATATCTTGCTCGACAATCATCGCCAGATCTTCGTTCTCGCAGGCCTCTTTCAACTGATCAACAGTTCCCTGGAGTTGGGTAACCAGCTTGTCCGTGATGCCGTTCTTGACCTCGAACGCATGCCGCAACGCAAACACCTCGATCCGACGTCGCAGATCGAGCAGCAGGACTTGAGTCTCTTCCTTGACCGCCGCGACCCGGACGCCGCAGTTCGGCTTGGCGACCAGCAGGCCTTCTTGCGTCAACTGAAGCAAAGCATCCCGGATCGGAGCGCGGCTAACGCGGTACTGCTCGGCGAGCGCCTTTTCTCGGAGGCTCGTTCCTGCCGTTAGACGACCGGACAGCACATCGGCTCGAATCCGATCCGCCACCTGTTCGCGTATGGTGCGTACGACTGGAAGATCGCCCATATGCACTCGCTCCAAATCACAGCCAGAATTGACAAGGCATTTGCAGATTGTCTACAATTGACAGTCGGTTGTTTCGTGTCGATTGTCGATGCAGTATACCCGGAGCATTTTTGGGATGCCACCAAGGCGACGGCAGCCGCGTTAGAAAACCATGGGATCAGTTTTCGCCTCGCTTAGCTAACTTTTCTAGATCCCGTCACGACAGCGACATTCGTCAAACTCAGCTCTTGGTGGTTCACGTAGCCGCTTCGTAGCAACTCGCCCCACAAAGAGCTGCGCTGAACCGCAGCCGACTTGTCAGCAATCTCCCAAGCTAGCACTAGGCATGATGGCACCCACGACACCGCTACGAAGATCCTGTCTCGTCACCTGGTCGCTTCTGTTGGCCGTGCTTTGCACCGTCAACGCGCGGGGGGCCGACGACCTAAAGAGCATCGACCTGCTCTCATTTGAAGAAGGGGCGATCCCGGCTGCGGTGCAAGCGGACGGTGCCGCTATTGAGGTGGTCAAATCGCCGGGAGTGACCAGCGGCAAACAAGCCTTGAAGGTGCAGTTCCCGCCGGACCAAGCCTCTCCCGGAGTCCGGTTCGTTCCGGCCGAGCCCTGGGATTGCCGGGCTCTTGGACGCTACCGTTTCACCTTCGATGTCACGAACGTCAAAGCGAGTTCGGTCCACCTCCATTGCGAAGTCGCCTCGGGCAAGGGACGCGTCACAAAACGGTCGGTGGCGATACCCGTCGGCGGCCCCCACACCTTCTACTTCGAGCTGCAAGGCGACGGAATCGGGACGGACCGCGGCCTCCGCGACGATCCGCCATCGCTCGAAGGCTGTGGCACCAAGATGCTGGTCGATGGCCTCAAGCAAACGGTCGACTACTCGCAAGTGAAGCGCGTCAGCCTCTTCGTAACCGATGCCTCCGAAGAGGGCGAGTTGGTCTTCGACAACCTCCGCTTCGCAGAGAACCCGCCGGTCATCGAAGGTTATCTCGAAAACCTCGCCGACCAATTCGGCCAAAACGCGAAGGTCAATTACGAAGGCAAGATCCACTCGGAGGAGCAGCTACGCGAACTCGCGAAGGCCGAACTCGCTGGATTGGCCGAGTCAGGACCCTTGTCGGATCGGAGCAAGTTTGGGGGCTGGAAGAATGGTCCGCGTCTGAAGGGCACGGGCTACTTCCGCACCGAGAAAGTCGGCGACCGGTGGGCGTTGGTCGATCCGGAAGGGTACCTCTACTTCGCCACGGGGATCGACAACCTCCGGATGGCCAACACGGCGACCTTCACCGGCATCGACTTCACCGATCCGGCGGCTCGGTACCGTGACCCGAATGAGGTGACCCCGGAAGACTCACAGGGCGTCACCCCGAGCTCCAGCGAGGTCCGCAAGTCGCGTGTGATCGCGTCGCCGCTCCGCCACCAGATGTTCAACTGGCTGCCGGCCTACGATCACCCGCTCGCGAAGCACTACGGCTACCGCCGTTCGAGCCACCTCGGCCCCGTCAAGCACGGTGAGATCTTCAGCTTCTACCAAGCCAACCTCGAACGCCGATACGGCGAAGCAACCGCCGAGCAGACGCTGGCCAAGTGGCGAAAGGTGACCACCGATCGCATGCTCGATTGGGGATTTACTTCGCTCGGCAACTGGACCGACGCCGCGTTCTACCAGGACAATCGAATCCCGTACTTCGCCAATGGTTGGATCATTGGCGACTTTAAGAAGCTCAGCCACGGCTACTGGGGCAAGATGCCCGACCCGTTTGATCCCGAGTTCGCTCGGCGAGCGCGGGTGACCACCGAGACCATCGCGGAGGAGGTTCAAGGCAACCCTTGGTGCGTTGGGGTCTTCATCGATAACGAGAAGAGCTGGGGCAATAGTTCCTCGGTCAAAAGCCGCTACGGCATTGTGATCAACGCCCTCTCGCGCGACGCCAACGACTCGCCTACCAAGGCGGTTTATGTTGAGACCCTGAAAGACAAGTACGGCGAGATCGGCAAGCTGAATGCGGCTTGGGGGACCGAACTCGCGTCGTGGGAGTCGTTCGCCGCGGGCTTCCCACCAGCCGATGCTTACACCGATTCCGAGCAGCTGGCCGACTTCTCAGTCCTTGCCGAACTCTATACGGACAAGTACTTCCGAGTCGTTCACGACGCGCTCGAAAAGGTGATGCCCAACCACCTCTACCTCGGAGCGAGGCTTACCCCCTGGGGCCTCACGCCCGAGACCTTGCGTGGGGCGAGTCGCTATTGCGATGTCATGAGTTACAACTTCTATCGGGAGGCACTGGGAACTCGCAATTGGGAGTTCCTCGAAGAACTTGATATGCCGAGCATCATCGGCGAATTCCATATGGGAGCGACCGATCGTGGGGCGTATCACCCGGGCATCATCCACGCCGCCGACCAGAAAGACCGCGGCCGCATGTTCACGGAGTATATGGAGTCGGTGATCGACAACCCGCACTTCGTGGGGGCCCACTGGTTCCAGTACATCGACTCACCCATCACCGGTCGCGACCACGACGGCGAGAACTACAACGTCGGGTTCGTCACGATCACGGACGTTCCTTATGCCCCCTTGGTGGATGCGGCACGCGAACTCAACAACGGCCTCTACGAGCGACGCTTCGAGAGTATCGAGGATTGAGCGAGCCGCAGGGCACTGACCGAACGATTAAGCAGTCTCTCTCCGATCGTGAACCGAAGCAACATGGCTTAGTAGCATGGCTCGAAACCTAGCATTCCTCCAGTCACTGGCGTTGACCACGCTCTTGGCGGGCTCGGCTCACGCCCAGCGTGTCGATCGATTCCCGTACGAGAACCTGCCGGCACGTGAGCGGATCTGCTTCACGCTTTACACGGTCCACGAGAAGACCCTGAAGCTAACGGCTCAGTTCTACCCGTTGGTGAACTCAGAGCCGTTCGTGGCTACCCTGCAGGTTGAGCGAGACGGCCAATGGGTTGCGGTCGATACCGCCGACATCATCTACCCCGGATACACGGCCACCTTCCGAGTCGAGGGGTGGGACGAGGAGCGATCGCATCGCTACCGTGTCGCCCACAACAAGACCGCTTTCTACACGGGTCTCATCCAGGAGAACCCGATCGACAAGGAGTCGTTTGTTCTCGCGTCGATGTCTTGCAACTCGGCCTCTCCGAAGCATGGCGGCGAGATCAGCAAGAAGGACATCGTCGACAACCTCAAGAAGATCCAGCCCGATCTCATCTTCTTCGCAGGGGACCAGGTCTACGACCACAATCAGCACTTCCGATACTGGCTCCGCTTCGGGCGAGAGTTCGGCGAACTCACCCGCAACACACCGACGGTCTGCCTCCCTGACGACCACGACGTCGGCCAGGCCAACCTCTGGGGAGAGGGTGGCAAGCGTTGCGAGAGCCCCGACGGCATGGCCGGCGGCTACTACATGCCGGTCTCTTACGTGCAGGAGGTCGAGCGTGCCCAGACAAGCCACCTGCCCGACCCCTTCGATCCCACCCCGATCCTCCGCGGCATCGGGGTCTACTACACGCATCTGAGGTGGGGCGGTCTCAGCTTCGCCATCTTGGAGGATCGCAAGTTCAAGTGCGGCCCGGCCCGGTTCAAGAGGCACCCCGGCGCGCGTGCCGACTCCATTTCCAAGCCGGGCTACGATCCCAAACGACTCGATTCCCCCGAGGCCAAGCTCTTGGGCGAACGGCAGCTCCGCTTCCTCGAGCACTGGGTAACGGACTGGAAGGACGCGCAGATGAAGTGCGTTCTCTCACAGACGGTGTTCGCTCAGACTTGCAACTACTCCGGACAGCACGAGAAGCCGTTGTTTGCCGATTTCGATTCCAACGGCTGGCCCCAGACGGGCCGCGACCGCGCCCTATCGGTGATCCGAAAGAGCTTCGCTTGCTTGGTGGCAGGCGATCAGCACTTGGCCACGGTGGTTCAGCATGGGGTCGAGGATTGGAACGATGCCGGTTTCTCGTTCGCGTCGCCTGCCATCGCCAACTTCTGGCTCCGCTGGTGGGACCCAAAGACGCCCGGCCGCAACCACCGCCCCGGCCAGCCGGAGTACACGGGCGAGTACCTGGACGGGTTCCACAACAAGATGACGGTCCACGCGGCGGCCAACCCGACCGACGAGGAGCGAGCCGCCGACGGAGACAAGCTCTCCACGCGGGCGTCGGGCGTTGGCATCATCCGCTTCAACAAGCCTGCCCGGACCATCACCTTCGAGTGCTGGCCGCGCCACGTCGATATGACCGGCCCGGCAACCGCGCAGTACCCTGGTTGGCCGATCACGATCGACCAAACCGACAACTTCCCGGCGGAAGGCAAGCCGCTGCTGCCGAAGCTGAACCTTCCCAGCCCGGGGCTTGTGGTGACCGTGATCGATCCCAAGACCTCGGAGGTCGTCTCGTCGTTGCGGGCGAGCGGCACCGAGTACCAGCCTGGGACTCTGACGGAAGGGACCTACGATGTGTCGATCGGTGAAGGCCCCGAGTCCTATAAGATCCGCGGCTTGCAAAGCAAACTAGGCAACCAAACAACCCTTGATGCAGCGTCCTCGGCCGCCGCGCAGTAGGAAGAGACCATGAGTCAGTCGCACACGCGGGCCATTGCCTACTCGACCATCGTCGCGTTGGGGGGGCTCATCTTTGGATTGGATGCGGTCCTGATCTCGGGCGGTGTCGACCAAATCCGGAAGGAGTTCTCGTTGAGCGATTGGGGCCTCGGCTTCATCGTGAGTTCGCCCGGGCTTGGGGTGCTGTTCGCTTTGCTCGTGACGGGCTGGGCGTGCAACTCTTTGGGCCGGAAGAAGACGCTCCTCGGCGTGGCGTTCCTCTACGTGCTCTCGGCGATCTGGTCCGCGTTCGCCCCCAGTTGGTGGCAGCTCGGGGCGGCACGCTTGCTCGGCGGGCTCGCCTTCACCTCGTTGTCGCTCGGCCCGATGTATATCGGCGAGATCGCCCCCGCCCGTTTGCGGGGGAAGCTGGTAGCGATCAACCAAATCAATACGGTGATCGGCCTGTCCGGCGCGTACTTCATCAACCTGGCGATCGTCGCCGCCAGCCAATCCGATGCCGGTTGGGTTCAATCGATCGGCCTGAACGAGGCGAACACCTGGCGGTACATGCTGGGGTCCGAGATCTTGCCGGCGATCGTCTGGTTCGGCCTGCTGTTCTTAATCCCTGAGAGCCCCCGTTGGCTTGCCTTCCGAGGTCGCGACGCGGAAGCGGAGCGAGCCCTCCGGCGGATCGTTCCGGAAAGCGAAGTCGAAACCGAGCTGCACGAGATCCACCGCGGGCTCGACCAAGAGACCAAGGGCTTGCCCGCGATGACCCAGGTGAAGGAGCTGCTAAGCCCGGGGCTGCGTCTCGCGGTGATTGTCGGGGTGACGATCTCCATTGCCCAACAAGCAACGGGCATCAACGCGATCTACTTCTACGCCCCGACCGTCTTCAAACAGCTCGGCTACGACACGAACGCGGCCTTCATGCAGGCGGCCGTGATGGGCGTGATCAGCCTGGTTTTCGCGGTGTCGGCGTTGTTTGTCGTCGACCGACTGGGCAGGCGTCCCGTGACGATGCTCGGCTTCATCTGGATCATTGCGAGCCTGGGCCTGTGTGCGTACGGCTTTAGCCAAGCGACCTACCAGCTTACCGAGGAAGGCCTGCAAGACCTCCCGGAAGAGGCGGGAGCCGATCGCCTGCAACCGCTGTTGGAGACCACTTTCGACAGCGATACGGCCTTCAAGCAAGCCATCGGCGACGCCATCGGCGTGGCGGGCGCACGCGAGTACGAAAGCCAGTTGCTCGGCAGCTCGATCGACTTGCCGGCGACCCTGATCGTGGGGGGCATCCTCAGCTTCATCGCCGCCTTCCAGTTCTCCGTGGGGCCGGTCATGTGGATCCTCTTGTCAGAGATCTTCCCGACCTCCGTGCGAGGCGTTGCGATCCCGCTGTTCCACCTGATCACCGGCATCACCAGTTACTTCGTGCAGTTCTTGTTTCCCGTGGCACTATCGAACCTCGGCGCCACGATGGTGTTCGCCTCGTTTATCGTGATCCCTTTGATCGGCCTCATCGTTCTTTACTTCTGCTTGCCAGAAACAAAGAACCTCTCGATCGAGGAGATCCAAACCGCTTTCCAGGACAAGACTCCTGAGATTGCCACTCCGTAAACAAGCCACTCCGCATTCGGCCTCTGGCCCGCGACAACCCGTTCCCACCACTACCAACAGCCCGCTCAATCGAATGTCGATTTCCAAGAAAGAGAGTGCCGCCACCAAGCGAGCGAGTAGGTACCCCCACGGTTGCGATTGGTATTGCGAGATCATCACGAGGCCCATCACCGGTGATCTTGCTGTCGCAGAAGAGGGCGTCGTCCGCCGCGACCCGAGCGCGGTGATCAACGTCAATGGCGTTTACCACGTCTGGTACACCCGCTCGATCGGGGAGAGCTTCGGCTTCGGCACCGGCGACCTCGATGCGAAGACCTTCCCGTGGGACCACTGCGACATCTGGCACGCGACCAGCCAGGACGGCTGGCACTGGGAAGAGCAAGGCCTCGCCATCGCCCGCGGCGAGGCGGGCGCCTTCGACGACCGCAGCGTCTTCACGCCCGAGGTGCTGGCCGACAACGGCAAGTACTACTTGGTCTATCAGGTCGTGAAGTCGCCCTACTTGCGGCGTTCCTTCGAGCACATCTCGTTGGCCGTGGCCGACTCTCCCGAGGGGCCGTGGGAGAAACTCGACCACACCATCCTCGAGGCCGCCCAAGACGGTGAGTGGGACGGCGACGCCGACAACCGCTTCTTGGTGAAGTCGAAGGGGAGCTTCGATAGCCACAAGACCCACGACCCGACCCTGATGAAGTTCAACGGCAAGTACTACCTGTACTACAAGGGCGAGCCGATGGGCGAGGAGATGTTCATGGGCGGGCGCGAAACCAAGTGGGGTGTCGCGATCGCCGATCGGCCCGAAGGCCCCTACGTCCGCAGCGAGTACAACCCGATCACCAACTCGGGGCACGAGGTCTGCGTGTGGCACTACAACGGCGGAATGGCCGCGATGCTGACCACCGACGGGCCGGAGCGAAACACGATCCAGTGGGCCGCCGATGGTGTCAACTTCGAGATCATGTCGTACATCAAAGGCGCCCCCGAGGCGAACGGCCTCTACCGCACCCCGGACCACGAGAAGCATCCGCTCGAAGGGCTCCGCTGGGGGCTGTGCCACGAAGTCGATGGGCAGACCGGCTACATGCGTCGCTTCGAGGTCGACGAAACCCTGAAAACCTCGTTCGTGAAGCGTGAAACCTACGAGTAGGCTTCACACACTGCGAAGAGAACATCGCCTCCGAGCCTGACTCGCTATTAATTGCCCGCCAAGCCGGGCAGAGCGAGTCGGGCTCGCAGCGCGTCACGAATTGCTGAATCGCAACACGCGGCCGCCAAAAGGCGGCAAAACCAAAGAAGTGAGCCCGGCGGGACTCGAACCCACGACCAACGGATTAAAAGTCCGTTGCTCTACCAACTGAGCTACAGGCTCGTAGGCCGCCCCTGGGGGCGGCTACGCATTGACCGGCAAACCAATCGATCGGTTCACCGGAGCCGCACAGTTTAGGGCAAGAAGCCCCGACCCCGCCAGCGGTGCAGGGCCGACTTTTCTGCTCTTTAGAGCGACCGCACGACAACCCGCCCCGAGGCGTCCCCGCTGACGATCCGATCGCCTTCGGGCGACTCGGCGACCCGCAGGAGCGTTACCCGGTTGCTGTGGCCTGCTAGCGAGAGGAGGGGCCGGGTCGTTTGGACGCCCTCGACGATTCCTTCGAGGCCAAGCATCAGCACACGGCCACTCTCAACGCCGACCAGCAATCGGTCGCCGTCGGGCGTGAAGGCGACCGAGGTGACGCCTTCCCGGTCGAGCCGCGACACGCGCCAGTCTCCGGCCGCGGCCCGCTCCGCCAGCAGGGCGTTGCCGCGCGAAGTCGCGATCGCCAACCGGCGGCCGCCGTTCGCCAGGGCGGCCGAGATAGGTCGTCCCAGCCCAGCCTCGATATCCACCGCCTCGTTCTTCCCACCGGCTAGCGAGACAACGTCGATTCGACTTTCCGACAACGCGAGCACCCGACCGCCATGCGGAACAAGACGGTGCGGACGGCTCGCCAGTTCAGCAACGAATCTCAGACGCGTAGCTTCGGCGGTGTCCCAGAGTTCGAGTCGTGAGGCACCCTCCCCCCGAGCAACCGCGATGAGGGCCTGATCGGGTTGTTCGCTGGGGCACGAGGCGAGCAGTTCCGCGTCGAGCGGTAGTCGGCGTTGGTTGGGTTGGTTGTTGCTCCAGGTATCGAGCGAACCAATGGCTGTCACGGCCGTGGCGGCTGCCCCTCCGGAGGCGATCAGCGAGTCCGTCGGCGGGCGTGAGATGATCCGTCGAGCGAGTGGGTGGTCGGCACCGCGGGCGGGGCGCCACTCGACGCGTCCCGCGCCCCAGAGCAGCCAGCCGTCGGTTGCTGTGCGGAGCCTTTCGAGGCTTGGCGTGTTCACCGGCATCGCACGCCGCCAGCCTTGTTGCTCATCCCATGCGGCCAACTCGGGATTCGGTCCTCTTCGCATCAAGCCGATCAACGTGTTGGCGTCCGAGTCGAACGCGATATCGATTAGGCCCGGACGGGCGAGTCGACCCGCCGCCGTTGGTTTGAGCCCGTCGGTTAGCAGGCTGGGAACCGCCCGCTCGGCGGATCGCTGCACGACCAGCACCCGGTTATCGCTCGCGAGTTCGATGCGGGCGATGCCTCCGGGACCGGCGGTGTCTTTCCTGGTTAGCAAACGCTCAATTGGCTCGGACTTACCTGCCAAGTCCCAAGCCGCCAGAAGCCCACCGGTGTCGCCTGAATAAAGTCGATCGCGTGAGGGATCGTATGCCAAGGCGCTGACGGCACGCCAATGCGGGCGGCCCGACGAACGTACCAACTCCTCTCGCCCCGTGGCGGGTGACCAAAGGTAGACTTGTCCATCGCGCAGGCCGACGGCGAGGCGCCCCTTCGCATCGCCCAGGGCATGCATCACGGACACGCGATCGGTTCGATCCCACATTGGACGCTGCGTGTTGCTATCGAGAGACCAGGCCATCGCCGAAGCCCCTTCCACCGGGCGGCCGTCGGCGGAGGCATAGAGCGTGCGTTGGACAGGATCTACCGCGACGACGGTTCGGCCACCCAGTTCGATCGTGCGATCGAGCAGGCCGTCCTCAAGCCGCCAAAGGCACGCCCGATTATCGGCGGCGACCGTGACCAAGCGCTCGGGCGAACCGGCCAACCGCCAGGCCCGCAGGTCGCGGTGATCGGCGTGGCCGAGGTAGTCGACGGTGGCGTCGTCTGCCTTGGCCAGATCGCTCCACGACCGCACGAATCCGGCGTGATCGGCGACCACCGCGCCGGGCGTCCCATCTTGGCCGGTCGTGAGTCGCACCGCCGCGACGCCGGCCGCTTTGCCCGCTGGCTGAAGCGTCGTTTCGCGTGGGGCGGCGTCGATCTGCCAACGCAGCACGCGGCCGCGTTGATCGCTGCTGTAGGCAACTCCTTCTCGACCAACCGCACAGGCTAGGACCATAGCGTCGTGGTAACGGCGTTCGGCGCGGATCGTCTTGAGTTCGGCGGAGGCGTCGCTCGTGAGCGTCGGCGAGCGACGGACGAGGAGCGTCTCGCCGCCGGTGGAGACGATCGTCGTCCCCGCTTCGGCGTAGCCGATGCCCGTGACCGCGGCCGGGTGCGAGGTGTCGAGCCGCTCGCTCGCCGCTTCGGCGTAGTCGCCATCGGTGAGGGCCGCGGTGTCGCTCCACCAACCGAAGCGTTCGTAAACGGAGCCGTCGTCGCAGCCATAAGCGAGGCGGCCGCCGGTGTCCTGTGAGAGGGCCGCGGCGGTGATCCGTGGCGAGCCGGCGCCGGCGTGTTGGAGCGTGACGCGTTGATCCCACTCACCGGCCGTGTCGCCACCACTGATCCGCCACACCACGACACGGCCCGAAGCGTCCGCCGAGAAGCGTTGCAAACCGTCGGGTGAGTAGCCGACCGCGGTGATGCCGGTGCGGTGCCAGCGGTCATCGCTCCCGATCTGTTTCGGCATGCCGCTTGTCAGTGACCAACGCTCGATCGCACTCGTTTTGTTTCCGACCAGTAGTTCGGCACGGCCCGGATGGAACGCGACGGTTGCGACCCCCGCGGCGAGCGAGCGATCGTCGAGCAGCTTGCCAACGGTTCGGTCAAACACCCGCAATCGCTCGCCGGCGAAGGCGACGAAGCGGCCCGACGAGTCGATGGCGATCTGCTTGACGCCGCTACCAAGCGACAAGCGGTGTGTCTCCACGGCTTCGGGGCCGCGGTAGAGCGTGAGTTCGGCCGGCTCGCTCGGCGATTGCGTGAGTGACGCCAACCATTCTTCGCCTACCGACGTGCCGACAAGCGTCGGGCGTATCAGCGCGGCGGGGTCTTCGCCGACCAGCTCGGTCGCTTCGGCACGCCAATCGACTTGCCTCACTAACCGGTCCCACTCGGGGCGTCCGCGGCCGAGTGCGGCCACCGCCGGATCGATCTCACGCAACGCCTTCCAGGCGGCGTAGGCCCCGTTGTCGGAGAGCGTGGCTCGCACTTGGCTGTACGCGGCTAGATACGATTGCGTCCGGGCGAGCTCTGCCGCCTGCTGCTGGGCCGACTTGGCAACGGCCAGTTGTTGCTCAGCGTCGGCGATATCGGCCTCGGCTTGGCTGACCAATGCGAGCGCCGCCTGGCGTTGCTGGTTGGCGTCCGCGGTCTGTTGCTTCGCCTCGACCGCGGCGGCCCGCTCGGCCTGGGCCAGTTGCTGTTGTGCCTCGACCTCTTGCTGGGCCGATAAGACCTCCCGCTTGGCCGCCTCGGCGGCTTGTTTGCCTTGCTCGGCCTCGGCCTGCGCGGCGACGGCGTCTTTGCGAGCGGAGATCGCGTCGAGCCGGGCCACCACGCTGTAAGCGATGAATGACAACGCCAGCACCAACGAGGCCGCCGTCGCGTATTGCAGCGTGCGGAACCAAGCGACCCGGGCGTTGCGTGACTTCTGGCTCGACGCGATCGACCGGCGGAGCCCGGCGTCCTCGTCGCTCGAGCCGTCGAGCATCGACAAGGCAAGGTCGTAGTCGCCGTTGCCGTAGGCCGCCTTGGCGAACATCCGCTGCGACTTCCGCAGTCGCCTCGCCGCCTTGCGATTGCCGTCCCATAGGTCGAGCGCGTTCTGGTAGCCGTACTGGGCGCTGGAGAAGAGGGCGTAGAGCTCGGTGGTCTCTGGCGACTTCGAGTCAACCAATCGCCCCGCTTGGCGGAGGTCCTTCGACGCACGCTTCGCGATCAAGATGCTCTGGGCGTGCGATTGGTATGCGCGGATCGCTTCGATGAAGTCGAGCGCCGTCGCATGGCGGTCCTCGGGATCGGTTGCCATCGCCTTGTACGCGATATCGAGCAACTCGCTGGAACGCCGCACCTTGATGATGTCGTTCTTCGCCGCGGCACGGAGGCACTCGAAAGTGGTCTTGCCCCGGTGCGGAGCGCGGCCGGTCACGATCTTGAAGAGCAACGCCCCGAGCAGGTAGATGTCGCAGTAGGTCCCGGCCGGGAAGCGCCGGCGCGACGAGCCGACCCGCTTGCCGCCGAGCATCTTCCCCTTCGCGTAATCGAGGTACTCCAACGCGGTCTCGGGCGGCATGTAGATCGGCGTGCCGGCCGGTTGGATCTCGGCCCCCTCGTCGAGCCGCGCGGCGAGGCCCCAGTCCATGACAAGCACCTCGCCGAAGCTGCCGAGGCGCACGTTGCCCGGCTTTAGGTCGCGGTGCAGGATGTTCTTCGAGTGAGCGAACGCGATCGCCTGGGCGACTTGGATGAGGATGGTGAGGTTGTCTTCCTCGGACTTCTCCTTGATCGAGTCTTCCCAGTCCTCGCCCTCGACGAACTTCATCGCGTAGAACGGCAGCCCGTCCGCGGCGAGGCCGAGGTCATGCACCGGAGCGATGTTCGGGTGCTCGAGCTGGCCGGTGATGACCGCCTCGCTGACGAACTTGTTGCGATCCGAGTCGCTCGCGCCCATCTCGGACTTGATCTGCTTGATCGCCACCAAGCGATCGAGCGATTGCTGGCGTGCCTTGTAGACGACGCCCATGCCGCCCTTGCCCGCCTCGCCCTCGATGGCGTAGTCGATCTGCTTCGCCCCGCCCGGCTGGGCCTCGGAGAGCTCGAACGCCCGCAGGCGGACCGACTCGTCGCCGACGATCATCGAGTCGCCCGGCCGCAGCGAGGCAGACGCCCGCCCGCCGGCGAGTTGGCCGCGCGGCAGCGTGTCCTCCGATCCAAGCCCCGTGATATCGATCGCCTCGGGCGTATCGACCTCGCTGCTGCGGCGTTCGGAATCGAATTGCAGGGTGGCGTCGTCGGCGCTGCTGCTCGGGCTGTCGGTCCGCTCGAGGCTCGTGTCCGAGAACGACGACCCGCCGCCGGATCCGGCGAGGCCCGAGGGTGGCTGATCCGAGTCGGCCGGCAGCGTTGCTTCGGGTCGATCCGGCTGGGACGAATCAGTGGTCAGCTCGCCGGCACTATCGCCTTGGTCGGCGCCGGTGAGGTCGCGGGCGAGGCCGCCGGCAGCCGGACCGGCGAGGTCGATCGTGGCATCGCTGGCGGGTTCCGACGCGGGCTTTCCGGCCAAGCGGCCGAAGTCGATCGTGGCGTCGAGGCTCTCGGAAGGCCCTTCGGCTTCCTCCTCATCGTCTAGCAGGAAGCCTTGCTCGTCATCCTCATCGTCGTCGAAATCGAAGTCGTCATCCTCCTCGCCGCTCGTTCGATGGCCGTAGGCGAGTGTCGCTTCGGGTTCCGGATCATCCGTCAACTCGAAGTCGGATAGGCCGGCCGAGTCGATTGTCACATCCGACGAAGAGTCCTCCGGCAGCGGTTCGAGGCTCTCGCTATCCGAGCCGGCGAGGCTCGATCCGGCGAGGCTTGAATCCGACACCCCGCCGGTCGGCAAGGTTGCGTCCGCCGGCGAGCCACCAGCGAGGCTGGAGAGGTCCCAATCCGCGTCGGTCTTATCGATTGGCTGGCCACAACGGGGGCAGATCGACTCTCCCTCTGACGAGAGCGTTTCGATCGGCAGTTCGGCTTCGCAATGTGGGCAATTCGGCATGACGCGAGGCAGCAAAATGGCCCGGGGCCGCTGGGCCAGAGAGGAGGGATTACCAACCCTCCATCTTAGTCGCCGATGCCAAAAAACGGGCCGATTCGAGCGGTTTTCGTGGCTTAACCGAACCGCACCAGCCGCCTGAGCAGGCGCAAGCACCAGCCACCGACCGTCTCGCGGCCCGTGATAAGCCGGGCGGTGCCCAGGGCGCCCGGCTGGCAGGCGGGCGTGGCGGCCTCGAGTTCAACGGTCACGCGGTAGGCGGAGCCCGTTTGGAGCGGCTGACGCATGCCCCGCTCCAACGCCACCTCGGAGGCCATCAGGTGCTCGTCGGCCGTCGCCGGGGCGATGCGAGCGACCCGGCCCGAAAGCACGCCGGCCGGGTCTCGATCGAGGGCGATCCGTACCGGGTCGCCGAGGTTGAGCAGGCCGCTGTCGTGTTCGTCCAGCAAGACAACCGCCCGCAGCCCCTCGCCAACGACACGCCCTAGCACCTCGCCCTCGGCGAGCAGGCAACCGGCGTTGCTGGCGTCGAGCGGCACGCCGCTCCAGGTGGGCAGCTCACCGTTAGGGTCCGCCGCGTCGAGTCGTTGCGTTGGCGGGAGCAGACGTCCCGTGATCGGGGCCCGGAGGCGGAGACTCTCGGCCTGCCGATCGTGCGTTCGTAATTGCCGGCGGACTTCGGCGAGCGTGGGCGTCAGTTGAGCGATTTGGCTGAAGAGAGTTGCATCCTGCTGCGAGCGGGTGCGTAGCCCTTCGAGCTCCGCCGCCAGCGTGGCCTCGCGTTCAAGGAGTTCAAGACGCCGTAGTTCGCTCGCCGGATCGGAGAGTTTGGCGAGCAACTGGCCGGCGGTGACGGTGTCGCCGTAGCTCGCCGCCGGCGTGAGCAGCCCCTCTTCACGGGCGACGATCTCGGCCAGCGTCGTGCTCTCAAGCCGGCAAGGCGAGCGGAGTGATTGTTCGAGCGGTCGAGCGAGCCCCCAAACGCAACCGCCAACCGCGATTGCGGCGACCACTCCGAACCGCAGCAGCGGTTTGAGCTTGCCTTTGCCCGGACCACGGGGCAGCAGTCGCTGGGCCGATCGCGTCCCGGCGACCGCGACGCCGCCGAGCGAAAGCAGCACAAGGATATCGCCGGCCGCCGCGAAGCCAATCGCCTTGAGGCTCTGGTAAACGGCCCAAAGGATCACCGCCAGCAGGCACCAACTATAGATTGTCGATGCCAAGCCATACGCGGCGAGCAGCGGGGGCGAGGCGGCCGGCTCTTCGGCGTTCGGCTCGCTATGGACCCATCGGCGGAGCCAGCCCCAGAGGGCCGCGCGGCTCCGCTGATGCAGGTTCGCCACGCCCCAGGCGTCGGCGAGGACGTAGTAGCCATCGAAACGCAACAACGGGTTGAGGTTCACCAGCACCGTCGAAACGCTCGCAACAACAACCGTGTACATCGCCAGCACCCGCAGCGGCCCGTCGGCGAGCACCAACCAAGCCGCGCCCGCGGCCACGGCGAGGATCAACTCGAAGTAAACCCCGGCCAGGGCGACCAGCACCCGGCGTCCGCGGCTCCGCAGGGTCCAGGCATCCGAGACATCGCAATACAGGCAGGGCATCAACGCCAGCAGCATGACGCCAATCTCGTGGCACTCGGCCCCCATCCTCCGGCAAGCGATCGCGTGGCCGAGTTCATGCCATGTCTTTGTGACAACCACCGCCACGATCGCGGCGAGGGCGTGCTGAGGTTGGAACAGATCGGCGAACCGGCCGAGCTCCACCGCCACCTCGTTCGCCGCCCCGAGCCAGCCGATCGCAACCAACAGCAACGCGACCGTCAGCATCCCCACGAACGGCGTGCTGAAGACGATCCGTCCTAGCCAACTCGTCGCTCGCAACAGCGGGGTCGGATCGAAACCGGGCAAGCGGATCGCCAGGGGGCTGAGCAGCGAGAGCCAGGTGAAGCCGTTGGGGCTCTTGGCGTTGGAACGCTCGCCTCGCCCCCGGCCATCGACCAGCAACAAAGAACACTCAACCATCGACGAGCAGAACGCCATGACCTGACCGCCAGTCGCCCGTTCGTTGGGGAAGCGTTGGCGGAAGCGGCGGGTGAGTTCCGCGAGCGAGAGGGGCTGGCGCAGTTCCTCCAGCAGGAAGCGTTCGCGATCGCCGAAACGGAAGTACTCTAGCGTCAGCGGGTCCTTCACCACCACGCCCCCATCGCCCGATGTGACGATCAGGTCACGGCGGGCCCGGAGTCGGGCGTTCGACAGGTTGCCGGCGCGGTCCACGGCGGGTCACTCCTGGTCGCCGCGACGCTTGGCGGCGGTGCTCGACTCGGCTGACTCGTGGATGACGACCCGGGCCGTCAGCCCGGGACGCAGGCGGTAGTCGCGGTTGTCGATCTCGGCCCAGAAACGGACCTTGGCGTCGACCGGCTCCGCCTCGGGGCTGACGAACACGACCTGCCCGCTCGCCGGGATGATCGCCCCGTCGGGCAAGCGGGCCTCGATCGAGACCGGCCGGCCCACCAAGCCCGAGAGCGCCTCGGCAACGCCGACGAAGCCCTCGATCCGCAAGCGATCGACCCGCACGACGCGCGCGATCGGCTCGCCCGCATCGACCCATTCGCCGGTCCGCTTGTGGACCTCAGCCACCACGCCCGCCACCGGCGAAGCGATCTGCATGCGGTCGACCAGGTGCTGCGCGAGGGCGAGGTCGGCCTCGATCCGTTTCAGCTTGGACTTTAAGAGGTCGTTCTCGAAGCCGGCGTGCTCGATCTCCAACTCGGTCCGCTCGAGTGCCAATCGCAAGCGATCAACCTCTTTCGCAGAGACCGTGTTCGGTAACTCATCGTTGACCGACGTGGCCCGTTGCAGCTCGGCCTCGGCCACCTTGTTCTCTTTCTTGGCGAGCCGCACGCGGATATCGCTCTGCGACTCCAAACGAGCGGCCTCCAAGTCCTGACGCACGACGTCGGCGTGCATCGCTTGCTCGCGGGCGTCGATGCGGGCGATCGCTTCGCCCCGCTTGAGCCGCATGCCCTCGCGGACGCGGACCTCTCGCAGCACGCCGGCGTGGGGCGCGGGCACCTGGGCCGATTCGCTGATCGTCAGGATCGACGACTCGATGCGGACCTCGGCGGCATCGGTTGATGCCCCGACTAAGAACAAGCACGCCAAGGCCAGCAGCCGCGGACCCCTAGAACCACCACCGCTGAACCGCGGCGATCGCTTCGTGGAGCCAGACGTAACCAAGGGAATGCTCACCGCAATCGATCTTAGCGGAGACCCCCAAACCGGTGCGAGGATTCGCCGCCGAAGGGGTCGCCGGGTCCACTACAACCCGCACAAACGGCACCCCCTCGGCGCCGGCGTGGGTCGCTTCGGCGACGAACTCGACCGTACCCAGGTGCGTCATCTCTGGCGCCGAGCGGACGACATACTCGACAGCCAGCGGCTTGCCTTCCCGGTTGGCGTTCAGCAGGTGGCCACTCCGATGGTCCGGGGCCTCTAGTTCGATCCGCCATCGTTCGCCCCCCGCGACCTCCAGCAGCCGCTGCCCACGCCGGACCGGGCGGTCGGCGAGCAGGTCCTGCGGACGCCAACTCAAGACGGCCCCGCCGATCGGGCTCGTCACGACAAGGCTCGCCTCTTGTTCATCGAGCAAGCCGCGACGGGCCTCCTGGTGTTTGAGTTTTTCCTTGAGCGCCGCGACGCGGCTGGCGAGGGTCGTCGCGTCGGCGTCGTCGCCGCGCCCCAGCAGCGAGGCCCGCAGCTTGGCAGTCTCGAGCGCGGCGAGCTCGGCCTCGGTAGCGGCGATCGCCTCAGCGACCTCTTCTTGCTGGAGCCGCAGGTCGGGCGAATCGAGCCGGATGACGGGCTGGCCGGCGGTCACCGACTCGGCTTGCTCGACCAGAACCTCCGCCACCACCGCGTCGAGCGGTGCGAAGAGCCTTGCTCGATCGGCCGGCTCGAATCGCCCCTCCGCGGTGACCCAAAGCGTGGCAGGGATCAGCAGGGCCGCGGCAACGACCGCGGCGAGGAGGCCGAGCCCTCCGAAGATCGCGGCGGCGCGCGGGACCGATCGCCTGATCCATCCGCCCCGCGGATCGCGAGCCATCGCCGCGCCGACATGCCGGGCGAGTGCCGCGAGGAGCGAATCGACGTCAGTACCGCAGTCGGAGTCGAACCACTCGGCCAGCAACGCGGCGTCGAAGCGATCGACGTCGTCGAGGTGGTTGCAAGGGCGGACCCGCAAGGCGCGAACGCCCGCCGCCTCGCGGTAGGCATCGACGGCGTCTTGCAGGTCGGGCGTGAGAGACTCGTTCGGTCCGGGCACCGCCACGGGCAGGGCGTCGCGCATCGCGGCCCGAACCAGTTGCGTCATCTGCTGCGCCGCGTCGCTGCGGCGGCTGACTTGGGCGACCCCGCTGACGGCGGCGACTCGCCAAGCCGAACCGCGACGGATCAGCACGCTGAGCCGATCGCAGTCGAGCAGCCGTCGGCCCGATTCGGCCGCTTCTTGGGCAACGCCGTCGGAGGTCCCTTGGCTGTGGAGTTGCAAGAGGGTCTCTTCGACCCGCGCGAGCCGTTGCTGCGCCCCGGCGACCCGATCGGCGGCGATACGCAGCTCGTACCGCGAAGCGATCTCCGCCACGCCGCTGGTCAATTCGAGGCTCCGCTCGACGTTGTTCGCTGCCTCGGGCGTCAGCCGGAACGCCAGGACGCCGGCGACCGTGGCGGCTCCCTCCACCGGGCACGCCACGACCGGCTCGCCGCTTTGCTCGGCGGTGAGGATGCGCGGGGCTTGGTCGATCTCGATCCGGTGGCGACGCTCCCGCGACAGCAGGGCCTCGGCGTCGGGCCGCTTGAAGGGCCAGCGGACCGAGGTCGGCGGCGTGTCTTGGCTCGCGAGGCCGTCGTAGTCGGCCGCCTCGGCACCGAGGGCAGCGGCGGCGGCGGGCAAAAGCTGCCGGTAGAAGGCATCCGGGTCGTGCGTCGGCAGCACCCCGGCGAGGCGGTCGAGGTCGTCAAGGAATTGGTCGACCTGCGTCATTTCCGCCCGATCCGTGGGTTGCTAAGGCTTGCCCCGACGCCGACGACGACTCGCTCGGGTGTAGGCAACGCCGTCGGAGTCTAACCGAAGCCGCCCCTCGTCGCCGAGGCGTCTTCGCCAGACTCCCACCGCGGCGATCGCCGCAAAGGCCGCCTCGGTCGCCCCGGATCGGCCGTTGCCGATCGGCAGCAACTCGTCTGAGTCGAAGGGGTTCGCCTCATCGGCCGGGACAAACTCATCCGAGAACGGCAGTTCTTTTGGTAGTTCGTCTCCTGGCAGATCGTCGTTGAGCAACTCACCGGGTGGCAGCTCGTTGTCGAAGGCCGCCTCGGTCGCTTCGGCTTCGACGTCGCCCTTGGTCCACTGTTCCAGGATCTGCTCGCCACGCGGCGTGCGGACTTGGATGCGGTACTCGCCCTCCGAGTAAGGCCCCTCGTCGATCTTCTCACGAATCTCACGGAGGAAATCGCCCTCGGCGTCGTCGCGGACCTGTGGCCAGGTCTCGCCGGGGAGGTCCTTGATCCATTCGCCGCTCTCGTCGATGCGGCCGAACTCGATGCTCTCGGCCGACGAGACAACCGCCGCGCGGCCCTCATCGCTGCTCGATCGCTGCACGCCGGATGTCGGCTCGCTGCGGGCGATCGCCGGCTCGGCCGCGGTGTACTCCGCCGGCAGATCGGGCTCGCTCAGCATGAAGAAGCCAGCAGGCGGCAAGGTGATGATCCGCGGAGCGATCGCGAGGCTCGCCGAGTTCAGGTCGCGTGCGCCGCCCTGGTCGAAGAGGTTAATCGCCGGGTCATTGAAGACCCGCAGCGTGGTCGGGAGCGTGTCCTGCGCGGGGTTCACCGGCACGAACTCACGCAGGTAGTTGTGCCGGATCGTCACGACGCGGAACACGCCGTCGAGTTCTTGGTACTCCAGGCCGGTCGCCGCGGTGGAAGCCTCGGTCGCTTCGATCGAATCGACGGGCGTTTGGATCAGGTCGGGCAAAGCGTTGGAGCCGACGAGGGTCGACGAGAACGCCTCGCGGATGCTCGGCCGGGCATCGCTCGTCTCGCGGGCGCCGGCGACATCGGCCCACTCGACTTCCACCAGCAGGTTGTCCTCGCCACGCGAGCCGACCGCCACGGTCAGGCGTTGCTCGAAGTCTTGATCGGCGCGGACCAAGCCGGTCGTCGCGGCGGTCGCGTCTTCGGTCGATGGGTCGAGGCGGAGCCGAGGTCCCGGGGCCGTGTCTTCGCCGCTCTGATCGCTGAGGTTGGTTACCACGCCAGTCGCACTGCGCAGCTTGGTGGTCCGAGCCACCGAGGTCGGCTGATCGGCCTCTTCCGTATCGATCTTCAACACGGTGCCGGCGATCGCGGTCAGCACGCCACCGCTCATGGCGACGACTTCAACCTCGCTGGCTTGCTCGAAGCGTCCCTCGCCGGTGAAGGTGAGTGAGCCGGTCGTATCGAGATAGGCATTGCCCGTGTTCGCGACGACCAGCCCACGCGCTACGCTCTCGTCCGAGGCCGCGCCGGTGGCGTCTTGCACGTCGCCGACGATCGCATCGCCAACAACCAGCACGACCGCCGAGTAAGCGTCGCCGATATCGATCTGGTCGGGCGTCCGTTCGACGATCCTTGAGAAGCGATCACCGACAAGCACATTCTCCAGACCCGCATCGGACCGATTCGGCTGATCGGGCCGCGTGCCATCGGCCACGTCGGCCTCGACCTCGGCCGGCGAGAAAGCGGTCTCTTGCGCGGTCGGGATCTGGTCCGAGCCGAAGCGATTGGCGAGCACCCCAACCGATTGCACCTCGTCGGCCAAGTCGATCGGCGTGCCGGCTTCGATCTGCAGGTTGGGCAGGGTCGCGTCGTCGCTCGTCAGTTCGACCCCGCTAAACAAGACGGCTCCGGTGCCGCTCAGCGAGACCCGCTCGGCGGTTAGCGAGCGGATCGAACCGTCCGTGCCGCCGACCTGTGAGATATTTCCGCGAGCGGCGACGTGGTACGTGCCGCGGAAGCTCGGATCGGCGGCCGAAGTGCGGACGTTCACACCCGAGTCGGCTTGCACCGAGACATTGTTGGCGGCGATCGCCAGATACTCGGCCGGGTTGAACAGGTCGGGCGTGCCGAGGCTGAAGCGTGCCGACGCGTCGCCCAAGACCACGTCCGACGCCCCGCCGTTGGCGTTGAGTTCCGCCGATCGGGTGACTTCCGTATCGGCGTCGGCGGTATCGGTGATCGCACCGGCCGAACCGAGCCGGAGGGCTTGGGCGAGGCTGGCCCCGCCGAGCAGCGTGTCGGCATCCTCCGCGATCCGCACGTTGCCGCCCTGAGCGTCGAAGCTGATCGAGCCTGTGGTCAAGATCGCATCGGCGGGCATCCCATTCGCTAAGACGCCGAGGTCGATATCTTGGCCTGCGTTGACCGCGAATTGGGCAAAGCCGCCCACCACGACGCGGTTGTCCATCGTGGGGGCGTCGGCGAGCGTGATGCCCGTTGCCGCGAACAGCGTTGCCTCGCCGGCGACCTCGATGACCGCCGTCGCCTCGTCGGTGAGTTGCCCCGCCGAAGTCAGCATGAGCGTGTCGGCCTGAACGCCGTTGAGCAGCGTCCCCGATGCCTCGGCGACCGAGACGGCACCGCCCACTAGCGAGACGCGTCCGAAGTTGACCGCGGGGCCGTCGAGCGTGATGTCGCTCGTGCCAGCGTCGAACGAGGCCAAGTCACCGACCGTGATCATCCCCGCGTTGTCGTCCGTGATGGGACCGCCCGATGCGAGCGAGAGCGTCCCGGCCTGCACGTTGGTCAGCAACGTGCCGGGCGTTGCATCGCCGCCGGGGGCGTTCTCTTGGATGCTGACGGTCGTGCCGTCGATGGCGAGCGAACCGAACTGGGTCGTGTTGCTGGCGTCGTGGCCGAGGTCGATGATCGGCGCGACCAGGCTGGCGGTGCCGTCTACCCGCAGGTTGGCAGTCGCCTCGTCGCGGATCTCGGTGCCGAGCAATTCAAGCGTGCCCGCTTCGCTCGTCGAGGCGAGCAATGACCGGTTATCCAAGGCGATCCGTACGTCTCCGCCGGGGGCGACGAACGTGAGCGAGCCGAGGATCACTTGAGCATCGGCGGGGGTTCCATCGGCCGGGTTCACGCCGACCTCGATGTCGCGTCCCGGCCCGACCTCGAAGCGCGCGTTGCCGGTGCCGACGTCGAGCGTGTTCGCGTTGGTCGCGGCATCAGCGAGGGTGATCCCTTCCGCGCCGAAGAAGCTCGCATCGCCAACCACCAGGATCAGGGCGTCCGCCGTGTCGAGCACCTCGCCGGCCGAATGCACGCTGAGCGTGCCCGCTTCGGCGCCGACAAACAGGGCATCGCTATCAACCGCGAGCCGCGCGGTCGCCATCGCCGCCCCGATGAACGTCCGACCGAACTCGACATTCGAGCCGACCGGGTCGCCCGTCGTGGGATCAACGCCCACCGAAACGTCCAGGCCAACCGCTGCGGCGATGCTCGCCAAACCGCCCACCTCGAAACGGTTCGCGGCGTTATCCGTGTCGGCGAGCGTGATCGGCCCCCCGTCGGAGAAGATCGAAGCATCGCCTGATACTAAGAGCGCCGCGTCGGCGGTGTCGGTGATCGGGCCGCGCGAATCGAGCTGGAAAGAACTCGCGTCCACGCCACGCAGCAGCGTTCCATTGGCCGAGCCGCCGAAGTCTTCGTTGATGACGACCGTCGAGCCAACCACCAGCAGGCTTCCGAACCGGTTGCCCGTGGGGTTGTCGGCGGTGACCGCGTAGCGATCGCTGCCGTCCTGGGCGAGGAGCGTCACCTCGTCGCCGACCTCGAAACGATCGGCCATTGAGACATCAATCCCGCCCCCTTGGTCGCTCAAGCCGAGCGAGTCCCGCCACACCGTGTAGTCCGCCGCATTCACGCTGCCGTCGCCGTTGGCATCGCCGTCGGCACGCGTCGCGTCACTGGTTCCGAACCCCGCCGCCCAGGCATCGTAGTCGGCGTTTGTCACCGCGCGATCACCGTTGAAATCGGCTCGAAATCGGGACCCGGTCGAGGTGATCGAGGCGTCGTCGGTGACATCGATCGTTGCGCCGGCGGTCGCCTCGACCGTGCCGGCGGCGGTTAGTGAGAAGCCAGTTGCGTCGATACGATCGATCTGCGTCGGAGCGTCTTCGACGATCGTGACTTGCCCACCCAGGGCCGTGACGCCGCCGAACTCGGTCCAACCACCGGACCCGATATCGATGTCGTAGCGGGAGCCCCCTTCGATCGCATCGAAGAGGACCTCCCCGCCGACCTCGAAGCGGTCGCCCGGGTTGTCGGCCAACGTGATGCCGGCGGTAATCGCGTCGCCGCCCGTGCGCGTGGTGAGCGTGGCGTTACCGGAGACCAAGATCTGCGTGTTCGGTCCATCGGTGATCTCGCCGAACGCGGTGATCTCCAGGTTGCCGGCGACCGACAGGCTGCCCAGCGTCAGCCCCGACGGAGCCGACGCGAGTTGCACGCCCTCGCTCGGCGCGGTGAAGAGGGCGAGCGGCTGCTGGTCAACCGCGGTGGGGGAGATCAGCGACACCGGCCCATCGAGGCCCGAGAAGTCCGCGTTGCCCAGCATCACGCTGAGCGAATTGGTCCCGTCCCCAACGACCGACAGGCCGTTCGGCAACGATTCGAGGAGTGCCCGATCGATCGACAGGGTTTCCCCCTCAACCCGCACGCCGGCGGGCAGCGGGCCATCGAGTGTCTCCCAGCCCTCGTCGGTTGTGAACTCGTACGCGTCGCCCTGCTGAGAGATCTCCAGCGAGGCGTCTTCGGCGTCGAAGCCGTCGAGCACGAGGCCGCCACCCACGAGAGAAAAGTCGGCGCTGAGCACACGCCGGCGTTCGAGTCGCATCACGCGCAACGGACGCGGCCCCGGCGCAGCCGTCGGTGGGGCAAAGAGCTCGCGCGCCACCTCCGCCCAATCCTCGGCGGCATGGGATAGCAAACGCCGAACTGTGCGTAGGAGGGGCATCGTGGGAGCGGGCTCAAGGCAGGCGATCAACGCAATGCCCCGGGGTTCCCTCAGAGAAGATCACCCGCCGGTCCAAACCGGCCATGCCGCCCAACTGAAAGCGCGCTACGGGACCCCTTCCGGTGTAGTCGCGGCCCCCCGCAAAGTCAATCAAACGGCGGACCCACGCAACCCGAGGGGCACCCCAAACGGCCAATCAACGTGCTCGACCCGCCAACCGGCTGCTCAGCGAGGCCGGCATCTGAAGAGGCCCGGGAATCTGGAACGGGCAGCCGCGGGCAATCACCGCACGACCAAGCCGCCGGCGACTAACTCTCGACGGCTCAAGAAAGGCGAGCGAGATCACGGCAACGCCATGCCGAGCCGCCCAAGAAAAAGAAGCAGCGGAGGGCACGGGACTCGAACCCGCAACCGGTTGCCCGGCACCTGAATTCCAATCAGGCCGCTAGCCAATTCGCCTACCCTCCGTTTTCTGCGCGGCTCGGCATGGCGTTGCCATAACCTCGCTACGCTGGCGGTGCGGCTCGCGCCGACCGCACTAATCTCGCTTCGCAGAATCCTCTCATCGAGTGGTGTCTTGGCACCCGCCAAGCAACCGCCGACAAACCATCCTGCTGCGCGGCTCGGCATGGCGTTGCCATGACCTCGCTACGCTGGCGATGCGGCTCGCGCCGACCGCCGTGTGACACCTGGGGATTGTGCGGTACGGGAGCCTGATTTGGAAGCGGCCTCAGTGGCTCCAACGACTGGCAACCCTGGCACTTCCCACTTCCCACTAGTCGATCGCCCCCGCGCCTTGGATTAGCCCGATGAACTCTTCGTTGCTCTTGAACTTGCCAAGCTTGGTCGTGAGTTGCTCCATGGCATCGATCGGGTGCATGCTGCTGAGCGTGCGGCGGAGCATCGTGGCGGCGTGGAGCATGTCTTCGCTGAGGAGCTTCTCCTCGCGCCGCGTGCCCGATTGATCCAGATCGATCGCCGGCCAGATGCGGCGGTCCGAGAGCTTGCGGTCGAGCACCACTTCCATGTTGCCGGTCCCTTTGAACTCCTGGAAGATCAGGTCGTCCATCCGGCTGCCGGTATCGATCAGGGCGGTGCCGACGACCGTCAGCGAGCCCCCTTCTTCGAACGCCCGGGCAGTGGCGAAGAGCTTCTTCGGCACGTCCATCGCTTTGATATCGACGCCACCGGACATGGTCCGACCGGTGTTGCCGACGTACTTGTTGAACGCGCGGGCGAGCCGGGTGATCGAGTCCATCAGCAGGAAGACGTCCTGCCCCATCTCCGCCATCCGCTTGCAGCGTTCGAGCGTGAGTTGGGCGAGGCGAACATGCGATTCGACGTCGCAGTCAAGGCTGCTCGCGAGCACCTCGCCATCGACGCCCCGACGCATATCGGTCACTTCTTCCGGCCGCTCATCGATGAGCAGAACGATCAGCTTGACGTACGGATAGTTCTGGCTGATCGCGTTGCTGATGTGCTGCGTCAGCACGGTCTTACCCGTGCGAGGCGGGGCGACCAGCAGGGCTCGCTGCCCCTTGCCGAGCGGGCAGAGCAGGTCCAACACTCGTGTGCTCAGCGGCAGCGGGCCGGTCTCCAGCTTGTACCACTCTTCGGGCGTGATCGGGGTGAGGCTCTCGAACGGCTTGACGCCGACGTACTCGTCCGGGGCTTGGCCCTCGATATCGAGCAACTCACGCATCCGCGGGCCTTGGTCGCGGCGTTGTTGCTGCACCAAGCCGCTGAGCATGATCCCTTCGCGGAGGCCGAACTTCTCGATCATCGTCCCGGGGACGAACGGATCGGAACGCTCGCGGATGAAGTTCGTCAGCGGGTCGCGGAGGAACCCGTAGCCGTTGGGGTGCATCTCCAGCACGCCCGAGGCGGGGACGAGCTCGTCGGAGACTTTGAAGTCCGGCTCGTTGCTGTTTTGGTTGTCGTAGCCTTGGCCACCACCTCGGCGACGACCGCCGCCACGGCCTCGGTAACCGCCACCACCACCGCCACCACGGCCGTTTTGGTTGTTCTGATTGTTGTTATTGCGACCGCGGTATCGTCCGCCTGATCGTTTCTTACTCGCCATCGTCATGTCTTAGGGGGCGCTTCTGATTGACGCTCGGGGTTCCCCTTCGCGACGGTGGAACACCGGGGCGTGAGAAGGACCTTCGAGCGACGTGAACGGTTGGTAGTTTCGCGTTGTCTTCTGGGGGGGACTCGCGGCCGAGCGTCGTGCCGCGTCATAGAGAAAATCGTTGGGGCGTTGGGGGTCGGTTCGAGCGGTATCTCTCGACAGCCTGTCGAGGTTCACCGATGCAAAGGCCATGCCTTAGCGAATCGAATCAACGCCTGATTGGGCTTCCTGTGCGTTTAAAGGACGGCCCCTTGGGGCGGTCCCGCCGAGGCCTTGCGTCACCAAGGGCCGGCTGACTGGTGGATGGTTTCCACAAACGAGCGGGCTTCGTGCCCGGCTGGTGTCACTTGAGCGAGGACGCGGGTGGCTTGTAAAGCTCTCTTCGCGTCAGCAGACCTTCTCAGCTGGCCTCGCATCGGCCCGGCAGGGGCCGGATCGATGAGGCTGAGAAGCTCTCGCTGACTAAGTGGTATGCGACGAGGCTCGACTCGGCAACCAAGTCGTTGGCGTCATCCCGGATTCTACGGGACTCTAGCCAACGACCCGTGCATTCGACGGGCCTCGCCAACGTTGTAAACAACGCGGCGATCAGGCGATTGAACCAGAGCCATTGACGACTTCAATGGCTAGGGACAAAGGCCCTGAAAGGGTGGCAGCAGACGAACAACCGAGGGGTGATTCGTGCCGCTTGTCGCGGAAACACCGGGTCCCAAACGTCTCACGCCAAGGGAGGCGATGAGTGACAAAGCCGTCTGCCACGCGGCAGAGAGGTTGCCAAAACGAGTGAGGGACGCTGGCATCGGACCAGCTAACTCTCAACGCAAAAGTCCAAACAGGCCACGAAAAACGGATTCGTCGCCCGCTCCGCAAGAAAGCGGGTGCACCGTGAGGTGCTTGCTACTGCCGGAGTATTCAGCGCCGTTTGACGACTGTCAAGCACAGTCTTCGCAGGTTTCCTGGGTTACTCAGTCGAATCGGCGTGGCAGCCGCCATATGCCGACAGGCGTCAAAACCGGAAGAATCCGTCCAAAACGCACAAAGTGACCGGTCCGCCGCTGCCGAAACTTCGATTGAGGCGTCGTTCGGGCCCGCGGCCTGTGCCCGGGATCCGACGCCATCCGATCGGCTCACCACTCAACACCCGTTGCCGGGTCGTATGTCATGCCTACGCGTAAAACCCAAGCCTTGTTCGCCGCCCTGGCGGCCTTGTTCATTGCCTCCGACGCCTGTGCGCAGAGCCAAGGCGTCCCCTGGCGCACGGATTACCGTGCCGCTTGTGCCGAGGCACAGCAGTCCGGGAAGTTGGTTCTCGCCCACTTCTGGACCGAGACCTGCGGCCCTTGCAAGCAGCTCGAAGCCCGCGTCTTCTCACAGCCGCAAGTCGCGATGGGCCTGGCTGCCGAATACGTGCCGGTGAAGATCAATGCGACCGAGGCCCCCGAGCTCGCCAAGGCGTTCGGCATCACTCGTGTGCCGACCGACGCGGTAGTCACGCCGGACGGCAAGCTCGTCAAATCGTTCATCAGCCCCGCGACGCCGATGGAGTACGTCGGCTACGTCTCGCGCCTCGCGGCTGCCTACAAGAGCCAAGCGGGGGCCGCTTACGCCGTCGCGTCGAACGCGGCACCCATGCAGCAGCAAACGGCCTCGGCGACGCCCGCGGGGTCGCCCGCTCCGGACTTCAACTCGGCCTACGCTCAACTCATGGCAGCCGGCGCCGCCCCGCCCGCTGCCCAGCAGCCGGCCGCTCCGCAAGCCGTTGCCGCGAAGACCAACGAAGGGACCAACCCGTACTACGCGGCCCAACAACAAGCCCCGGTAACTCCCGCGGCCGACATCACGCCGATCCAGCCGGCGGCACCCGCCCCGGCGGTGGTTCAGAACAACTCGGTCGCGCCGGTCGCTCAGCCGAGCCCGCAGGCAGTTGCCGCGGACGCCCCGCAGTTGCCGCCCGGCAGCCCGCCGCTCGGCTTCGAAGGCTACTGCCCGGTGACCATGAAGAAGGACTGGCGTTGGTCCAAGGGCGACGTCCGCTTCGGTGCCATCCACCGCGGACGGACTTACCTGTTCTCGTCGGCCGAGGCACAAAAGACCTTCCTAGCAACGCCCGACGCGTATAGCCCGGTCCTCGCGGGAGCCGACCCGGTCGCCGCGGTCGATAGCCGCCAGGCCGTGCCGGGCGTCCGCGAGTACGCGGTCGAATACCAAGGCCGCTTCTACCTCTTCGCGAACGAGAAGTCGCTCGAGAAGTTCTGGAGCGATCCGACCGGCTACGCAACAGGAGCCGAGCGTGTTGCCGCCCTGCCCGCGGGCGATTCGTTCATCCGCTGATGGTGTGAGCAACACCAGCGAGCCATCGCTCACTCGTCGCGGATCGAGCGTTGCAGCTTGACCACATGGGCACGGACTTCTTCCATGCCCGGGTTCAACCGCAGGGCACGCCGGAAAGACTCCAACGCGGCCACCGGGTTGTCTTGCATGAGGTAGCACTGCCCCATGCCAGCCGCGGCGGTGAAGTGATACGGGTTGATCTCGAGTGCCTGATGGCAATTGCGGATCGCGGCCTCGTGCTGGGCCAAGTGGTAGTGGGCCGTGCCCCGCTGGCACCACGCCTCGGCGATCCAGGGCGATTCGTGGATCAACTCGGTCGCCATGCGGACGGCGTCGTCGTAACGCTTCGTTTGGTTCATCCGCACGATGCAACGCAGCGAGAGGCGTTGCTCGCGGCTGCCGACGCGGCACCACAGCTCGCGGATCGAGTTCTCGGCGATCGTTCGCACGCCCCGGTCGCGATCCGTCAGCGCCCGACCGACAACGGCGTTCGAGCCGTAATCGCCCATAAAACCGAGTGCCAGCACCGCGGCGCGGCGTCCGGCCCGATCGGTCATGGCGGCCAGGCGCTCGAGCGTCTGGCACGTGTAGTGGCTGGCGACTTGTTTGATATAGCCGGCCGAGTCTTGATCGTTCAGGTACCGCTCGTAGGCGGAGACGATCAACGGCTGCTGGATGGATTGATCTTCCATGGCGCGTGCTGCGGATAGGGTGCCGAGCCGTCCAACGCTCTTAAGCAACCTGTCTGTCGGGGCCGGCCGTTCCATGCGACGCTGCCAATCAGGTCGGCAGCACAGCAAGCCGAAGGAGAACGACCCGAGCCGGCAACGCCGACCCACTTCGCTCTCGGTCTTGTCCCGAGTTTAATCGGGGAAGCGATTCGCTCAACGAAAAAGCCGGCGATCAAACAAGGTGGCTCTCTTGAAGAGTTTTTTCTTGACACAAGCCCTCCGCGGAGGCTCGCTCACGCTGGCATTGATGGCGGCGGTGGCCTCGCTCACGGCACCCTGTTCCGGGCAGCCAATCGCGAAGGGCTTGAAACGCTCGCTCGCTTCGCCGGCGACCGGGCGATGGCGCGATGCGCCGCTGGCGCCTTCGGTGAATCGGCTAGCCGACGCGTTTTCCACACCGCTCTGGATCGATCGAAGAATCGATCCAAGCACTCCGATCACGCTCACGGCGGATGAGGGAACGCTCGCCTCGATGCTCGATCGTTTCGCCGCCGCGAGTGAAGCAAAAGCCGCCACGCTCGATCGCGTCGTCTACCTCGGACCGGCGAAGTCGGCCGCGGCGTTGCCGTGGCTCGCCGAGCAATGGCGTCGATCCCCGCCACGCGGGATGAAACGCCGGAGCGAAACAACATGGCCGCGCCTCACGACGCCGCGGTCGCTCGCCGAGGCACTCGCCGCGGAGGCCGGTTGCCAGCTCGCCAACGCCGACGCCATCCCGCACGACCTCTGGCCGGCCGGCGGCACGCCCCGGCTCATGGTGGGCGACCGTCTGACGCTTGTGCTGCTCGGCTTCGATCGGCGTTGGTCGATCGAGCCGAACGACAAACGACGCGTGCTCATCGAGCCGATCGATTACACCCAGGCCCCCACCAACACGACGACGCTCGCTTCGCGCCTTCGTGGCAAACAACCAACGGCACCAACCGAACAACGCTACACGCTGCGTGTTGTTTCGCAGCCATTGGACGCGGTCATGAAGCAACTCGCCGGCCAACTCGGGCGCGAGCTAGCGATCGACGCGGGCCTCGATGAACCGGGCAAGCGGGTCAGCTTCGAGGTCACGCAAGCCACGCTCGAGGAGTTGCTCAACGCAGTCGGCACGGCGGCCGAGTGCCGTGTCGCCGAGGCCGAGGGAGTGATCCGTATCACGCCCCGCGACTAGCCCAAAAAGCAAAGCCGCCCCGGCGTGATGCCGGGGCGGCTTGCGTTGTTCATGATAGCTTGTGAGAGGATCAGCAGCCGTGCTTCTCGAGCTTCTCACGCAGGGTGTCGGCCGTGAACGGCTTCACGAGATAGTCCGAGACGCCGGCTTGGATCGCTTCCAGCACGCGTGACTTCTCGGCCTCGGTCGTGACCATGATGATGGTCACATCGCTATCGACCTTGCGGATGTCTTGGATGACCTCCAAGCCGTTCTTACGCGGCATGTTCCAGTCGGTCAGGACGAGGTCGAACTTGCCGGGCTCGAACAGGCCCATAGCCTCTTCGCCATCGGCGGCTTCGACCGCGGCGGGCACGCCCACGGCGCTCAACGAGCGGAGTATGATCTTCCGCATCGTGCTAGAGTCATCGGCAACGAGTACACGGGCGCTCATCTGGCAGGCTCCTCAGGGGCGGCTTCGCAGCGTCTTGGTCGTTTGGCTCAACTGGCTTCGGCCGGTCGATTTTGGCCTCAGTTCCACGACGAAACGTAGGTCACCAACGAAGCGCGTCAAAACCCTGAGCAAGAAATCTGCCCCCTTTGCGGTTGCCCGATCAAGTCAGCAGTTTTTCAAGCTGCTCCTTCATCGCCCCGGTGAGCTGGCCTTTGAACATGGCCGCTGCGAACGGCAGGTCCCCTTCGACCCGCACATCCGATTCACGGACCTCGACGCCGCCGGAGATCCGCAGGCCCATGGTCTTGAAGCCGAAGGCCAACCGGTCGCCCTCCCAGGCCTGCTCGTAGTCCTTGATCTTGTCCCCGTGCTTCTCCTGGATCATCGCCGAGAACCTCTGCAACTTCTCGACGGCCGCTTCCTTGCCCATCGTGTGGGGGACGCTGACTTCAAACTTGGGCATAACGGGCTGGCTTGGTGAGGGGTCGCTGGGGTGTCATTCGCCAACTTTCTACTGGTTGCTACGGCAGCCGGCCAGTTGTTGTGCGAGGGTTTGCACCCGCTCGGCGGCGACCCGCCCTGCTCTGCCGCCCTCGCAAGCGGCCCCGCGGACGCCGATCAATCGCGGACCACACGCCCAGGCCGCAGGCACGTTCTCCAAACCAAGACGCCCCGCCAGGACGCAAGGCACGCCCCCCTCAGCGGCCCTTCGGCAGAGCCCAGCCAGCCAGCCGTCAGGCCCCAGCGAGAGCGACGACGGCCCCGACTTATCCCACGTATCAAGCACCAGCCAACCGCCGCCGGCATTGATCGTTGCTTGCAAGACCTCTTCAGGAGCAGGCGAAGCGGCCGCTTCGTAATCCAGATAGGCCGCCATGGCTAACTCAACCCCATGAGGCAGGCCACGGCGGAGAGAAGCGATTCCGGCTCCCCAGTCACTCCGACAACTCCCCGCGAGCCCGACTTTGGCGACCGCGATCCCTTCAACGACGAGACCCAGATCGGGCTGGTCGGCCAGCTCTCCGAGGGCGACCGTCACGGGGCGACGGCCTCCGACCGTCTCAACGATCTCCGCAATCACCGAGCGGCTGGCCGCTCCCAGCGGACCGTTCTGAGGCTCTTTCACGTCGATCACCTCGGCCCCGCCGGAGAGGGCGGCGCGTGCCTCGTCGGCGTCTCGCACGCTGACCAGCAGGCCGCAGCCGGGTCGGTCGGTTCCGATTGCAACGGTTGGCATGGGGCTCTTCGGGCGTGGTCTGCCGAATGTTGCGATAGGCGCTCGGCGGCGCGAGGGCTACCTTTCTACGCTCTCGGCGGGCCGGTTTCCGCCCTCCCCCAGTTTTCTGCGACCCACGCGACCCGACGGCGAAAACATGAGCGATCACGAACACGGCACCCCGAAACCCGGCCCGGTTGTCGGAGCCGTCCTGGCGGTCTTGCTGATCTACGCCGGCTCGCTGGCTCTCGGGCTGCCGCAACAGGGAACCGAGCTGATCGCCGCCGCCGCGGACCATGGTTCCGATGAGCACGCCAGCGGAGAGCATCCCGCTGGGGAAAGCCACGACCATGACCACGAAGACCATGACGGGGCAGAACACGAAGGCGAGCACGCCGACGAAGATCATGACGGCGAGCACCACGAGGGCGATCACGGCGCTCACCATGCCGGTGCCGCCCCGCCGGTCTGGACCGTCACGCCATTCGTCTTGCTGCTGCTAGCGATCGCGATCCTGCCGCTGATCCCGGCGACCGAGCATTGGTGGGAATCCAACCTCAGCCGCTTCCAGGTCGCCGCCGGGCTCGGCCTGCTGACGCTGCTGTACTACGGGTTTGGCCACCAGCAAGCGATCGAGAGCCATTGGCCGGCCCACGGCGTGGTCGAGGCGGCCGACACCGGCTTCGACCTCGGCTTCGTCAGCACGGTGCTCGAGAACGCGATCCTGGGCGAGTTCATCCCGTTCATCGTGTTGCTCTTCAGCCTCTACACGATCTCCGGCGGCATCCGCATCTCGGGTGACCTGCAGGCCAACCCGATGACCAACGCCATCTTCATGGCGACCGGTGGCATCCTGGCCAGCTTCATCGGCACCACCGGCGCGGCGATGCTGCTCATCCGCCCGTTGCTGGAGACCAACCAAGAACGCAAGCATGTCGTCCATACGGTCATCTTCTTCATCTTCATCGTCTGCAATTGCGGCGGCTGCTTGTTGCCGATCGGCGACCCACCGCTGTTCCTCGGCTACCTGCGGGGCGTCCCGTTCTTCTGGACGATGGGGCTCTGGCAACCGTGGCTGCTCTGCAACGGCCTGCTGCTGGTCGCTTACCTGCTGCTCGATGAGATCTGGTACTACCGCAAAGAGACCGAGGCGGACATCACCCGCGACATCCGCAACATCCGCCACCTCAAGTTCGAGGGCCTGCTGGTCAACGGCTTGCTGCTGCTGGGCGTGATCGCGGCGGTTGCCTTGCTCGACCCGTCGAAGCCGCTCCCGGGGACCAGTTGGCACCCGTGGATGTACCTGCGGGAGATCGTGCAGCTCAGCCTGGTGGCCGCGTCGCTGTGGCTCGGCAGCCACCGCGTCCGCGAGGCGAATAAGTTCACTTACCACGCGATCGTCGAGGTCGCCGCGTTGTTCGTCGGCATCTTCGTCTGCATGCAGCCCGCGCTGCAGATCCTCAATGAGCAAGGCCCGTCGCTCGGCATCGATGCCCCGATGGCGTTCTTCTGGATCACCGGCGGCCTGTCGAGTGTGCTCGACAACGCCCCGACGTATGTTGTCTTCTTCGAGACCGCCAAGACCCTCGAGCCGATGGCCGAGGACGCCGTTGTCGCCGGCGTGAGCGAGGCCCGCCTCGTGGCGATCAGCCTCGGGGCGGTCTTCATGGGGGCCATGACCTATATCGGCAACGGGCCGAACTTCATGGTCCGGGCCATCGCCGAAACCGCCGGCGTGAAGATGCCGAGCTTCTTCGGCTACATGGTTTATAGCTGCCTGCTGCTGCTGCCGATCCTGGGCTTTGTTGCTTGGCAGACGCTGCAGTAGCCCGATGACAGGGGACCGGGCGATCGTCCCCCCGCAAGAACGATCTATGGCCCGCGGGGGGGTCCGTGTAAGCTGGGTAACTTTGACACACCCGACTCACCCGAGCCGATACCCGCTGTGAGCCACGAAACGATCCTGACCGACGGCGACCTCGCCGATCTTTGCGAGCGTCTGAAGGGGTCCAAACGGATCGGTTTCGATACCGAATTCGTCTCCGAGGACACGTTCCGCCCCGAGCTCTGCCTCGTGCAGGTGATCGCCGAGGGCGGACCGGGGGGCGACGTGCTGGCGGTCATCGACCCGCAGCCGATCGACGATATGAACCCCTTCTGGGAGGTTCTCGCCGACGGCAACCAGATCACGATCGCCCACGCCGCCCGCGAGGAGATCAACTTCTGCATGGCGGCGATCCAGCGCCCGCCGGCGAACCTCTTCGATACCCAACTCGCCGCGGCCTTCTGCAGCCCGGAGTACCCGGCGGCCTACAGCTCGGTCGTCCAACGCCTGCTCAACAAGCGGCCCAACAAGGGCGAGCAACGGACCGATTGGCGCCGCCGCCCGTTGACCGATGCCCAGATCGACTACGCCCTGGAAGACGTCCGCTACCTCTTCCCGCTGCACGACAAGATCATGGCCAAGGTCGAGAAGCTCGGCCGCGTCGAATGGATGGAGACCGAAACCGTCGGCTTCGTCGAAGAAGTGATCGCCGCCCTCAGCCGCGAACGCTGGCGCAAGGTCTCCGGCTCCGGCGGCCTGCCGATCCGCAGCCTCGCGATCGTCCGCGAGCTCTGGCGATGGCGACAGAAAGAAGCCCAACGCCGCGACCTGCCCCCGCGCCGCGTCCTCCGCGACGACCTGATGGTCGAGCTGGCGAAGAAGAAGACCGACCGCGAAGACAAGATCCGCAACGTCCGCGGCATGCTGCACGGCCAGCTCAAGAAAGCGATCCCCGATATCGCCGCCGCGATCACGAAGGGCCTCGAAGCCTCGACCGATGACCTCGTCGGCTCACGCCGCAAACCGCCCCCGCCGCAGCTCAACCTGCTCGGCCAAGTCATCGCGCCGGCGATCAACAGCCTCTGCAACCGATCGGAGATCGCCTCGGCGTTGGCCTGCACGGCGACCGATATCCGCGAGCTGATCAGCTACCGCGTCGGCTTCGAACGCCAGCCGTTGGAGACCCCTCGTTTGGCCGAAGGCTGGCGTGCCGAGCTGATCGGCAACCTGATCGACGAGCTCCTCGCCGGCAAGAAGTCGATCCGCATCGGCGACCCCCACAGCAGCGAGCCGCTCGAGTTCGCTTCAACCGATTGAGAGCCGCATGAGCAAGCTCAGGACCCTTGGTGCCATCCTCGGTGGTTGCTTGGGCGTTGCCGTGCTGCTGGTCGCTGTACTCGCCGGCCTTTTCTACTACGGTTTCAAAAGCACTGACGCGACGATCTCACCGAAGATTGATCTGATCTTCGCAACAATCGAGAACGGAACGTTCACCGAAACCTACGAGACAGAAACCACGCAAGCGCTTCGCGCGGCCACCACCAGAGAGCAATACGAAGCCATCGGCAATTCCATCAGCTTCCGACTCGGCAAGCTGCGATCTAAGTCGCTGCAATCGTTCAAGGTGCAGCAGCACAACGCCCAGACGTTCCTGGAAGTGAGCTACGGAGCGGTCTTCGAGAAAGGACCGGGGACCATCCTCGCCAAGTTCGAGAAGCTGGAAGGGTCGTGGAAGGTTCTCACGTTCCGCGTCAAATCGAAGCTATTCGATCAAGCTCCCCTGACACGCAGTTGTCCCGAATGCGGAGCCGCTTGCACCGACGACGCGAGCTTCTGCCCGGCATGCGGTTCGAAGTTTGAGGCAGAGGAAGAGTCAGACCAGAGCGAACCAGCCGACGACGATTTGGCCGCACGCGTTCGATCCAGCAAGCCTCAGCCCCGAGACTCGGCCGCAGCGACCCACTCGGGGTGCTCCAGATACCACCAAACCGTTTCGCGGATGCCTTCGCTTAGGTCGGTCTGTGGCGACCAGCCGAGCTCCGTTCTCGCTTTCGACGAATCGAGGGCGTAACGCCGATCGTGGCCGGGGCGGTCGTCGACACGCTGAATCAGCGTGTGGCGTGGGGCGTCGTCGGGTCGGAACTCATCAACCGCGCCGCAGATCGCTTCCACGACTTGGCGGTTGGTCCACTCGGCTTCACCGGGGACCGTCGCCCCCAGGTGGTATCCCTCTCCCGCGACGCCAAGCTCGGCCGCCGCGATCACGCCCGCGGCGTTGTCATCGACGTGCAACCAATCCCGGACCTGCAGCCCATCGCCGTAGAGAGGAATCGGCTCGCCACGCAGCGCCCGGAGCGTCGCGAGCGGAACGAGCTTCTCCGGGAATTGGCGGGGGCCGTAGTTGTTGGTTGGGTAGACGATCACCGAACGGAGCCCGTAGGTCCGCTCGTACGCCCGCACCAGGTGGTCGCCGGCGGCCTTCGTCGCCGAGTAGGGAGAGCTCGGCAGATACAGGTCGCCCTCGTGGGCGGCTTCGCCCGCGGCGAGCGAGCCGTAGACCTCGTCGGTCGAAACATGCACGAGCCGAGCCGCCTCGGCGTCGGAGGCGGGCAGGCCCTCGGTGTACTGCCGCCAAACCCGGAGGACATTCGCCGTCCCCTCGACGTTGGTCCGCACGAACGCCTCGGGGGCGGTGATCGAGCGGTCGACGTGCGACTCGGCCGCCAAATGGATGAGTGTCTCTGGACGGAACTCGGTAACCACCTCTGCCAAGTGCGAGGCGTCGAGCACATCGCCGCGGACAAACCGATAGCGATCGTTGGTTTCGAGCGGCCGGACCGACTCCGGCAGGCCGGCGTAGGTGAGGGCGTCGTAGTTCAGGACGGCCGTCTCGGGCCGATCCAGCAGCCGCCTCACCAGCGTGCTGCCGATGAATCCGGCCCCGCCCGTGACGAGGACTCGTCGCAGTGGTCGTGGGGCGGGCATGGCGAGGATCGAGCGAGGGTCCGAGCGAAGGCGACCTGGGGAAGAACCCTCTATGCTAATCGCCGTCGCCGCCGGCAGCCGACCGATCGATTGCCCCAGGGACCGGCTGTGCCGATTGTGCGGCCCGCCAAGGCGATTCCCCCGGCTAGAAAGCCGATTCGCGGGGTTCAATGCCGCTTGATCAGGACGGCCAAGGCGTTATACTTCGGGGCTGACGCGGCCGTTGGCGGCCCGTTATGCGGCTGTAGCTCAGTTGGTAGAGCATCACGTTGCCAACGTGATTGTCGTCGGTTCGAATCCGATCAGCCGCTCTTGGTTTTTGGCGGGACTCGGCTTGGCTTTGCCAAGACCTCGCTTCCGCTAGTGAAGTGCGATTTAATCGAGATTAGACGTAACCCTGACCACTATGGTCGGGGTTTTTTTGTGCCGTCCCGGGCTTACGCGAGATTTTCGGGCCTTCTCCCACTCGGCCCTTTCGCTGTAGGCTATTGGGCTTCGATGGAGCCAATCGCTTGTGCCGCCCCCCGGGGCGAGGCCGCTTGGCTCCCAACCATCCAACGACACCAGCGTGACAGCTATGGCGGCAGACGAACTGCAAGACGACGAAAACACCGCGGTTGCCCAGGTTGAAGGGGATCCCGCTGAGGGCAGCGAAGAGGAGCAACAGCCGCTCTCGCTCGAAGTCGAGGTCGCCAAGCCGAGTGCTTGCGAGCGTCGCATCACCGTGACGATCTCTCGCGAGGACATCGATCGCTACATGGACAAGGCGTTCAGCGATCTGATGCCCAGCGCCAGCGTCCCCGGCTTCCGCGCCGGCCGCGTGCCCCGCAAGCTCGTCGTCCAGAAGTTCAAGGAAGACGTCTCGGAGCAGGTCAAAGGCTCGCTCCTGATGGACAGCCTTGCCCAGGTCAGCGAAGACGAAGACTTCGCCGCTATCAGCGAGCCGGACCTCAACCTCGAGGCGGTCGAGATCCCCGACGAAGGCCCGCTGACGTTCGAGTTCAGCATCGAGGTCCGCCCCGAGTTTGATCTGCCCAAGTGGAAGGGCCTCAAGCTCAAGCGTCCGGTCCACGAGTTCACCGCCGAGGACATCGACGCTCAGATCGAGCAGATGCTCTCGAAGTACGGCCAGCTCGCCCCGCACGAAGACGCCGCCGCCGAGGGCGATTACCTCGTCGCGACGCTTGTCGGCACGGTCGACGGCAAGGAAGTCTCACGCGACGAAGAGCGCGTCCTCCGCATCCGCGAGACCCTCAGCCTGGTCGACGGCAAGGTCGAAGGCTTCGACAAGATCGCCACCGGCGCCAAGTCGGGCGACAAGCTCTCGGTCGAGGTCACGCTGACCGACAACGCCCCCAACGAAGAGCTCCGCGGCAAGGCCGTGGCCGTTGAGATCGAAGTCCTCGAAGTCAAGAAGCTCCGCCTCCCCGAGCTGGACGAAGAGTTCCTCGGCGAGCTCGGCAACTTCGAGACCGAAGGCGACTTCCGCGACGCCGTCCAGAAAGACCTCGAACGCCAGCTCGAGTACGAGCAGCAGCAGGCCTCCCGCAAGCAGATCAGCGCGTCGCTCACCGAGTCGGCCGACTGGGAATTGCCGCCCGCCCTGCTGAAGCGTCAGAGTGTCCGCGAGCTGGAGCGAGCCGTCATGGAGCTCCGCCGCAGCGGTTTCAGCGAGACCGAAATCCGCGCCCGCGAGAACCAGCTCCGCCAGAACAGCTCGGTCAGCACGGCCGAAGCCCTCAAGGAGCACTTCATCCTCGAGCGGATCGCCGAGGACGAAGGCCTCGACGTGGAAGACGGCGATTACGATCGCGAGATCTTCCTCATGTCGATGCAGAGCGGCGAATCGCCCCGCCGCGTGCGGGCGCAGCTCGAGAAGCGGGGCTTGATGGATGTCCTGCGGAACCAGATTATCGAACGCAAGGTGATGGCCGTCGTCCAAGAGGCGGCGAAGTTCGACGACGAGCCGTACACCCCGCCGAAGCCGACCGTCGAAGGCATCCCCTTCGCCGCCGGTGGTGCCGAAGGCGACATCCCCGACGCGACCGAGGCCGGCGCCGAAGAAGCGGCCGAAGAGTAAGACAAGAGTGTGGGCAGTGGGCGGACAAGGCGGCAGCGCGAAGCTGCAAGCCTCACGGCCCACCGCCCGCTGCTGACTGCCCACTCGTTTAGAAGGAGCTACCCATGAGCGATCTCTTCGCTCCCCAGGACGGAACCGCTGCCGAAGTCGAAGCCGTCCGTGCCATGTCCGCTTCGGGCGTGCCGATGATGGAGCCCCGTGCCGCGGGCAGCTACCAGCGTCAGCGTCAGATGACGCTCGGCGACCTGCTGTTGGAGAACCGCGTGATCTTCCTCCAGGGGGAGATCTACGACGGCAACGCCAACGAGTTGGTGATGAAGCTCCTCTACTTGCAGAGCGAGAACCGCCGCAAGGAGATCCACTTCTACATCAACTCGCCGGGCGGCAGTGTCACCTCCACGCTCGCCATCTACGACACGATGCAGATGATCAGTTGCCCCGTGGCGACTTACTGCGTCGGCCTCGCGGCGTCGGGCGGCAGCGTGCTGCTCGCCGGCGGCGAGAAGGGCAAGCGTTACGCCCTCAAGCACTCGAAGGTCATGATCCACCAGCCGCACGGCGGCGTCGGAGGCCAAGTCTCGGACATCGAGATCCAGGCCAACGAGATCATCAAGACCCGCGAGACGCTCAACGAGATCCTCGCCGGCCATTGCGGACGCACCCCAGACGAGATCCTCAAGGCGTGCGACCGCGACAACTACCTCACCGCCCAAGAGGCGAAGGACTTCGGCTTGGTCGACGACATCCTCATCAAGCCACCCGGATCGGAAGAAGACGACGAGGACTGAGCGCGGAGTCCGGATTGCAGATTTCGGTATCGCGCCTTAACGCGAGTCGGTCGAGCAGGCCGTTATTCCGACTTCCGCCTTCCCACTTCCGCCTTCAAGCACCCCGTCAGAGCCCCGCCTTCGGAAAACGGAACCTCCCACGGACGACCTATGCCCACGATCCCCTACGTCATCGACAAGAACGGCCGCGAAGAGCGGGCGATGGACATCTACAGTCGGCTGCTGGTCGACCGCATCATCATGCTCGGCACGGGCATCAATGACGAGGTCGCCAACGCGGTCGTCGCCCAGATGCTGTTCCTCCAGTCGGACGACGCGAAGAGCGATATCCACCTCTACATTAACTCGCCCGGCGGCAGCGTGACGGCCGGCATGGCGATCTACGACACGATGCAGTGGGTCAACTGCGACGTCGCCACCTACTGCATGGGCCAGTGTGCCAGCATGGGCGCCGTGCTGTTGGCGGCCGGCGCCGCCGGCAAGCGACACGCCCTACCGAACAGCCGCGTCATGATCCACCAGCCGCTCGCCGGCATGCAGGGCACGGCCGAGGACATCCTTATCCACGCCACCGAGTACAAAAAGACCAAGGACAAACTCAACGCGATCCTCGGCAAGCACACCGGCAAGACGCTCGAGCAACTCCAAGAAGACACCGACCGCGACAACTTCATGTCCGCCGAAGAGGCCCTGGAATACAAGCTGGTCGATAAGGTGGTCGAGAACATCAACGGCTGATCCGCTCCGACTGCTAGCAAACCTTCAGCGAGGGCCGCGGTTGTCAGACCGCGGCCCTCGCTTTTTCTTCGGTTGCCTCACGTTGACGGGCGGCCGCGGTTCTTCTAATTACGCCCCATGAACTCTCCGTGGGCGAGATACGCAGACGCGTTTGCTAGCAGCCGCTTGGCGGCCTGCCTGCTGCCGGCAGCTTGCTGCCTGGTCGCGGCCGGCTGCAACAACGGACGCCAGCTACAGACCGACCTCTACCAGCGCGAACTCCGCCTGCAAGAGGACGAGATCTATCGCCTTGAGGACTACGTCTCAGAGTACCAAGAGATCATCCGCGGCTACCGCTGCGAGCTCGCCAAGGCGCAGCAGAAGCTGGCGGAGCGGGCCGCTGCTGCGGCGGGTGCTTCTCGGTCCGCCGAGCTGCTGCCCGAACCGACGCCGGCGGCCGACCTGCCCGAACAACCGGAGCCGCTCGACCTCGACCCGGCCGGCGACATCATGCCGGAGATCGAGGTGCCCGCCCCCGAG
>CAYGUP010000018.1:0-66805 GCA_964353155.1 uncultured Planctomycetaceae bacterium
CCCCAGCCCTCCCCCAAAGAGGGAGGGAGTTAAGCCGGCCTGCCGTAACCGCGCCTGACGGCTTGTTACGGCCTACGAGTCTTCAAGAGACGCTCACACCACACAAAGCAACTAAGCCAACACGCGATCAGCACCGAGCGAGCATCCCCATCTATCCCCTCACGCGGCGGCCTGGCTGGCAAGCTGAGGTCGGGAACGGCAAGCAGAGCTCGACCCAAACCACCGACCATCCCCTTATCTCCTCATGAAGATCCGCCACACCGATCACCGCGAGACGGTCGAGCTGCAGATGACGTCGATGATCGACATCGTCTTCCAGTTGTTGGTCTTTTTCATCATGACCTTCAAGATCGTGCTGCCGGAGGGCGACTTCAATATCCGTATGCCGCTGCCGGCCAATGAAGCACCCGCCGCGCCCAGCGAGCTGCCGACGCTCAACCTGCGGATGATCGCCGGCGAGGAGGGGAAGCTTGCCAAGCTGCAACTCGATACGCGGGTCTTCGAGGGCGAGGACCGCTTCGCCAAGCTTCACGGCCATGTCCGCGGCATGATCGACGACGCCGGCGGACCCGGCACGACGTCCGACCAAGAGGTCGAGATCAACGCCGACTACGAGCTGCGTTACGACTACGTGATGCGAGCCATCACGGCCCTGAGCGGCTATATCGAGAACGGCCAGCGTCACCAGTTGATCGAGAAGATCCGGCTCACGCCCCCCAAAGAAGAGCCGTAAGAAAGAAGAAGGGGAACCGCCAAGGACGCCAAGATCGCCAAGAGTAGCTGCTGTAAAAGGAAGGCGACTCGAAGGTGAGAAGCAAGCTGATGGTGGGAGGCGATCTGCCGGTGGGAGACGACTCGACCGTAGGCGAAGATCTGACTGTGGGCGAGGATTTGACGGTGGGAGGCGTCTCCCGACGCCGATAACGCGTGGCCAAATCAATCCGCCTGACAGCCGCTCTTCCGAACCCTGCCAGCCAGCCCAAAGCGTCAGCGCCGGGATCGAAGCGGGTACCAGGAGTCGCTCCCGGCGATGACGCTTCGGGCTCCCGGAGAAGGCTTCGCAGACAACCGATTTGCTTGACCCTTGGCCTCAGCCGGCTAAGCTGCGGGTAGCCGTTTTCATACGACACTACCGCCGACCCGCTACTGAACCCCGCCAGCCGATCCGATCCGCACTCCCTCAAGGGGTGGGCCATCGGTCGATCGCGGGGTTCTTTGTGCGCTCACACCGAGTATCCCGCTATGCTCCGCCTCGCTCTCGCTCTTCTGATCACAGCCGTCGGCTCGGTCGCCTCGGCGGCATCGATCACGGACCTGACGCAGTGGACACAGATCGAAGACCCGCCGCACCCGAATGTCTTTACGGTTAACAGGACGCCAAACGAAATTAGCCTGCGTGCCGAAGGGGCCGTTCCTTCAGGGACCGATATCGGCTATGCGAGCGTTGATGGTCAGCAGGTTGCCGGCTCGACGGACGGCTACTACTTCGACCCAAGCAGTGACTTCGCCGTGGCAATCGATTTCGATCTGACTTCTACCGGCTCGATGGGGGCGGGCGGTATCGGCTTGGGGATCGGCGAAGACATTGATGGCAAGAATTCGGCCGGGGCCGCGCTCGCGTTCGCCAACGGAACTCCCTTGTTGTTTGCGTCCGCGTCGCGGATCGATGATACGAACCAGCCGATCGAAAGCATCGTCGCTGGGTTCGGGAGGGGACGCCTGTTTGTTGACTACGAGGCGGCGAGCGGCGACGTGACGTTGGGCGTCAACGCCACGCCGGGGTCACCGACTTGGGCCAATTTCGTAACGCTCAACGCGATACAGAACCAATGGAACGACGAGCCCCTCCTGGTCTCGTTCTTTCTACGAAGCCAAGCTGCCAGCCTCTTCACGGGGCTTTCAAGCGGGCAGGTCGATGCAGTCTTCAGCAACTTCGAGGTGCTCAGCGGAAGCCCGATCGGTGTTCCCGAGCCCAGCACTGCCATCCTGGCGACCTTGGCGCTCTTGGCGTCTTGGCGGTTCCCTTCTCGGCGATAAGCAAACATCGCGCGGCCAATTCGGCCAAGCGATTCGAGCCGGGCTCAGTAAAATGAAGCCACGGGCGGCCATCGGTCGTGCTTGGCTTGAGGCCAAAGGCATGCGACAAAACGCAAGTCGCGTCGCGACAACGACTTAGCTGGCGAGAACCGCTCCCAGGGCCGTTTTCAGCGTTTCGCCGGTGCGACAAAACCGTGCGACAAAACGATTTGGCCACGCGACTGAGAACGGTAGAAGGCTCACGCCCGCGGGTGGAAGGCTTCGTGGACCTTCTTGAGCTTCGACGCATCGACATGCGTGTAGAGCTGCGTGGTCGCGATCGACGCGTGACCGAGCAACTCCTGCACGTGTCGGATATCGGCCCCGCCGGCGATCAGGTGGGTCGCGAAGCTATGCCTTAACGAGTGCGGGCTGATCTTCGAAGACACGCCGGCGACCGCCACGGCCTTCTTGATCTGCTCCCAAACCCGCTCCCGACTCAGCCGCCGGCCGCGCGTCGAGAGGAACAGGTACTCCGATTCCGGGTCCCGGCGTTTGGCGAGCTTCGGCCGTTCCCATTGGAGATACGCGCCGACGACCTTCTGGGCACTCACGCCCAACGGCACCATCCGCTGCTTGTCGCCCTTGCCATGGACGAGGCAATGCCGCTCGTCGAGCCGCAGGTCGCGGAGCTTCAGGTTCGAGACCTCCGACACGCGGGCGCCGGTGGCGTAGAGCATCTCGAGGATCGCGCGGTCCCGCCGCCAAAGCGGCTCGCCGACGGTCGGTGCTTGGAGCAGGGCCTCGACCTGCTTCGGCGAGAGGACCTTGGGCACCCGCCGCCAGAGCTTCTGCGAAGCGATCAGCGAGGCCTGGTTGTCGTTGAGCACGCCCTCGAGCTGGAGGAACTTGAAGAAGACCTTCAGCGAGACCACGTGCCGGGCGATGCTCGTCGGCGCGAGGTCTTGGTCCGCCAGCCACGCCGGGTAGTCCGAGAGGTCGCCAATCGTGAGGTTGGCGATCCGCCGCGAGCCGAGCCACTTCGCGAACCGCCGCAGGTCGCGGTCGTACGCGGCGACCGTGTTGGAGGCCATCTGCCGCTCGCTGGCGAGGTAGCGCGCGAACGCCTGGCGCCAGCGGGCCGTGTCCGTCGCCACGGCCGCCCGCTTCGGTTTGACGAGTTTCTTGAGGTCCTTGCGTGGCATACCGCGTGTGGCCGGTGGAATGGAGCCTGCTAACCCAAGCTTCGTCATTCTCTGGGCTAGTTCTCGCCAAGTCGTGGTCCGGGCTCCTAAGATGATGCCCTTTAGCGATCGCCGCCCGCTCCGTACGATGCTTTCCGCCGACTGGGCAGAGTTTGACGCCACCCGCCTCCGCTGAGCCGCTCCCCCGCAAGCCGCCCCGATGATCGACGTTGTCCTCGAAGAGCCGTACGAATTCGTCCCGCCGGTGGAGTCGGATTTCTGGTGCTGGTTCGTCCGCACCTTCCGGCTCAAAGGCTTCCTGAAGAACACCTACAAGGTGGAGTCGTTCGAGATCCGCCACGCCGACCGGCTGCGGGCGTCGATCGACTCGGGGGCGGGCATCATCCTGGCGGCGAACCACTCGCGCCTCGCCGACCCGCTGGCGGCCGGCTTGCTGGCGATGGAGGCCAATTGCAACCTCTTCGCGATGGCGAGTTGGCACCTCTTCAAAGAGGGCGCCTTCCAACGCTTCATGATCCGCCGCATGGGGGCTTTCAGCGTTTACCGCGAGGGGAACGACCGGGCGGCCGTGAACCAAGCGATCGAGATCCTGGTCGCCAATCGGCGGCCGCTGCTGATCTTCCCGGAGGGAGCCGTTTCGCGGCACTGCGATAAGCTCATGGAACTGATGGACGGCCCCGGCTTCATCGCCAGGCAGGCCACCAAGAAGCGGGCCAAGGCGGGCAAGGGGCCGGTCGTCATCCACCCGGTGGCGCTCCGCTACTCGTTTGATGGCGATGTCGAAGCGGCCATCGGCGACGACCTGGAGGCCTTGGAGAAGAGCTTCAGTTGGCAGCCACAGACGCACCTCACCGCCCACCAACGGTTGCGGCGGATCGGCGAGGCATTGCTGACGCTCAAAGAGGTCGAGTACCTCGGCGCCGCGGTCGAAGGCGATCCGCACGATCGGGCTGTTGCGCTCATCACCAAGGTGCTCCGCCGGATCGAAGAGAAATGGAACCTCGCCAACGGGGATACCGACCCGGGCTACGCGAACGTGGTCGCCCGGGTGAAGCGGATCCGCACGGCGATTTTGCCGGACCTGATCGAGAAGAAGGTCACCCAAGCCGAGCGTGAAGATCGTTGGCGTGACCTGGCGGCCTGCTACTACTTGCAGCAGATCGCCCACTACCCGCCGGGCTATATCACCGGCGAAAACGACCTGCCCGAGCGCGTCATCGAGACCGCCGAGCGGATGATCGAGGACTACGAAGATCGAGCGAGCTACCACGGCCCGCTGCACTGCACGATCGAGGTCGGCGAGGCGATCGAGGTCTCTAGCGAGCGGGATCGCCAAGCCGAGAGCGACCCCGCCATGAAGCTCGCCGCCGAGCGTCTACAATCCATGCTCGATGCCCAGTCCGCCGAGCGGCGGGCGAAGCTATTCGGCAAGTAGTCGTTGAGGCCACCGATAGGTACCGATAAACACCAAGAGCACGTGTCAGGCGATGTCGATCGGCGGGTCCGATCGATTGCTTAGAAAAGATGAGTCTGCGTTTATCGGTGTTCATCTGCGGCTAGCAAACTTTAGGAGGAGAAGACGTTGCCTGAGCCCGCGATCGTTGTCATGAGTGAGCTTGCCAACGGCGAGGAAGGTGACTTCTTCGCGCTGTTGGCGGACAAGCAAACGCTGACCACCAAGGACGGCAAGCCGTACTACAAGGTCACCTTCCGCGATGCGGGCCGCGATTGCGCTTTCCCGATCTGGGGCGACGCGCCGCTGGCGGATGCTTGTCGCGATGACTGGCAGGTGGGTGAGTTCTACAAGCTGCGTGCGCTCTATCGCGAAACGAACTTCGGACCGCAGCTCGATATCCGCAAGATCCGCCCGGTCGAAGACTCGGATGCCGACGACGGCTTCTCGCCGCAGATGTGCCAGCCCGCGACGCGGTTCGACTGCGAGGCGATGTTCGCCGACCTGATGACGCTCGCCCAGGAGGGAATCCCCGAGGGGCCGTTGTTGGTGCTCGTGGTGGGGCTGCTCGAAGAGCACCGCGATGATTTACTGAGGTGGCCGGCCGCGGTTCGGAACCACCACGCGTTCGTCGGCGGCTACTTGGAGCATGTCCGCAACGTGGCCCGGCACGCCCACTACTTGGCCATGCAGTACGCTGAGCTTTATCCGGATATGCAGCCGCCGCTGCGGGTCGATGTCGCCACGGCGGGGGCGATCCTGCACGATATCGGCAAGCTCCGCGAGCTGCGGACGAATGCGATGGGCGCCGAGTACACGGCCTCTGGCAACCTGATCGGCCATATCCTCCAGGGCCGCGACATGGTCCGCGAAGCGGCCGCCAAGCAGGCCGACGCCGGCGAGCCGCTCGACGACGAGACCCTGCTCCGCCTCGAACACGTGGTCGTTAGCCACCAACGCCTGCCGGAGTGGGGCTCACCCAAGCCGCCGATGACGCCCGAGGCCCTGATCGTGCACTTCGCCGACGACTGCGACGCGAAGTACCAGATGATGCTCAACGTGCTCGCCGACGATACAAGCGGCAACGCCGTAACCGGCCGGCGGAACGTGCTGGGGCAGGCGATCTATCGCGGGGGAGATTGATTCTTGCCCGCGAATAACGCGAATAGTCGCGAATGAAGGCAATATCTCAGCTGGCTTAACGAGAGACTCTTGTTCAAGAGTTAACTAGATTGCCATGCACTGGCGAAAGGTAAAACTTTTCGCACTACTTCTGGAACGTAGCTGTTGTGGCCGCGAGTTGAATCCAAGCTCTGTGATAGGGCTCCAGATACTGAGAGAGATGGTTTTAGTCGTTTTCTATCTCTTGTGGGCAGCTCTTGAAGTGGTTTGCTGGCTTTCGCTCTTCACGCAAACACCAGCGAGGCCAATTGCTCGTCGCGCCAGCGGACCCCCTCGGCTACGACACAGCAGGTGCCCGGATCATGCCGATTTACCTCAGCCGTGATTCGCGACTATTGGCGCCATTCGCGGGCGGCTATTCAAACTCCAATCGAAAGACTTCCTGCTCCGGATCCAATGCCGAGCGGTCTTCGCGGACGGTGACTTGCGATTCGTCGGGGAGGCCGATGACCTCGCTGTCTTTCAGCGTGGCCGCTTTTTCGAGCGTGTAGTGAGCGATATTGTACGCCGCGCCGATGAGGTGCTGGGGGTCGCCGGCGTAGTTGGGGACCTCGAACTCGCGGCGGCCGAGGGCCTCCATGCCGGTGGTGAAGAGGCCGAAGCCGTTGCCTCCGTCGAGCTGGTACGCACGGAAGTCGATCCAGAGGTTCAGCGGCAGGTCGTTCTTGGACGACTGCGCGGCGAGTTGGGCGAAGTCGGCCGGCTTGTGCACCGCACCGCTAGAGCCCCAGACGATGCCGACCGCAGGGGGCGTGCTGGTGGCGACCGCGAGGTGCGTGAGGCGGAAGCTCACATCGATGCCGCTGCGTCCTTCATCGACCAGCGTGATAAAGAGGTGGTGCGTGTGGGGCCGCAGCGCCGCTTCGGCCTCGGGCCAGTACCAAGCGGTTGCGCACGGGCCTTCGAGCCGCTCCCACGGGATCGCTCGATCGACGAGCGTCACGTTGGCGGTCGCCCCGTCGACCCACGAGAGCGTGAACCCGGCCTCGGTTCGGCTGGTGACTGTCGGGAAGTCCTCGGCGAGGCGGCCGCACTCGTTGGCGACCGCGTCGGGGTCGGGGAGTGCCTCGGAAGCGAGGGCGATCAGGGCAATCGAAGGGGTGCTCATCGAACCAGCTTAAAGAAGGAAACCACGGAGACACGGAGAGCCCAGGGTAACTAACGGGATCGGCCCTTGGCGACCGGCCCCGGCCCTTTCTCGGTGCTCTTGGTGCCTCGGTTCCTCGATATCAGGCCGCTTGCGGCGGGCGCGGCGGCTTCTTGCCCTTGAGCTGGTAGACGTAGGCCAACACCTCGGCGACCGCCGCGTAGCTGTCGGAAGGCACGGGGTGGTTGATATCAACCTCTTTGTAGAGGAGTTGCGCGAGCGGCTTGCGCTCGACGATCGGCACATTGTTCTCCAGCGCCAGCCGCCGGATCCGCTGGGCCAAGACGCCGGCCCCTTTGGCGAGCACGACCGGGGCGGCCATCGTGTCGGCGTCGTACTGCAGGGCGACGGCCAACTCGGTCGGGTTGGTCACGACCACATCGGCTTGCGGAACCGCGGAGCCCATGCGGGCTTGGGCCATCTGCCGCTGCACCTGCCGGCGTCGGGCGGCGACCTCCGGATCGCCCTGCATGTTCTTCATTTCCTCTTTGACCTCTTGGGCGGTCATCTTGAGGTCTTGCTCGTGCTTCCAGCGTTGGAATGCCAGATCGGCCAGGGCGATGATCAGCAGGGCGGTCGCCGCGGTGAAGACGGTCACGAACGCGGTATCGACGACCATCGCAGTAAGCTGAGCCGCGCCGAGCTGAGCCGCTTCGAGGATGCCTTGCATGCGGCCCATCACGGCGGCAACGCTAGAGATGGCAACAACAGCGACCTTGAACAACCCGAAGCCGAGCTTCGCGGCGCTCTGCATCGAGAAGAGCCGCCCGAACCCTTTCAGCGGGCTGATGCGGCTGATATCCGGAGCGAGCCGGTCGGGCACGAAGAGGAAGCCGACTTGGCCGACGCTGGCGGCGACCGCGGCGAGCAGAATCAGGCCGATCAGCGGCGCCATCGCGGTGCCAACCTCCACGGCGAGGCCGAGCAGCGTGGCGGTGGCCGTCGAGGGGTCGGCGATCATATCCATTGGCTCGGTCAGCAGGCGTCGGGTCACGCCGCGAAGGGTTTCGGCGATATTGTCGCCGAGCATCCAGAGCAGGCCGGTGCCGACCAGCAGCAGCATTGCCGAGCCGAGGTCTTGGCTGTACGGCACCTGCCCCTTCTCACGCGCCTGCTGGCGGCGGTGCGGGGTTGGGTCGAATGACTTCTCGCCGGATTGCTCGGCCATCTCAGCCGCCCTCGACAATCAGCTCGGACGGCAACTCGCCGGGCACCAGCGACGATACCAACGAATCGATCGCCAGCGACATCGGGCCTTGGTAGGCATAGGCGACCGCCCCGAGCGAGGCGGTCATCACGCCGAGCAACAGCAAGCCGTTAATCCCGAAGCCGACGACCATCGTATTGATCTGCGGCATGGTGCGGCTGACGAGCCCGAGGACGATCGTCGAGACAAACAGGGCGAGCATCAGCGGGGCCGACGACCGCACGCCGAGCTCGAAACCGACGCTCAGCAAGCCGATGAAGCCGCGGATCATGGCCTCGGTCTCGAAGCCGCTGCCCGGCGGGGCGACCACGAAGGTGTCCAGCAGGCCGTTGATCAGGAGTCGGTGGCCGCCGGCGGCGACGAATACGGCCATCGTCACTAGGTAGTAGACCTGGCCGAAGACACTCGCCGTATCGCCGAAGATGGGGTCGGACCCTTCGGCGAGCGCCATGCCGCTCATCTGACCGACGATTTGTCCGGTGAGTTGCACCCCCGCGAGGACGACCATCAGACCGAGCCCGATCGCGAGGCCGACGATCACTTCCATGACCAGCATGGAGGCAAGATCGATCAAGTTGGTCGCGGCCGGGAGGGCTTCGTCCGAAGCGGCGAGGACCGTCGGCGTGACGAGGCCGGCCATCGCCACCGCCATGAAGGCCTTTACGCGTAGCGGCAGGGCGGTCTCGCTGAGCAGCGGCGCCGTGGCGACCAGCGCCCCGAGCCGCCCCAGGATGAGCACGAACGTAACGCCGAGTTCGACGAGCCCCGCCTCCAAGCCATCCATAGCACGCCGCCGCCTCGCTCTTATAGGTTCGACGGGATGCTGGCGAAGAGGTTCTCTGTGTAGTCGATCAACTGGCCGAGGACCCAAGGGAGCGAGAACGCGAGCGCCAAGAACATCGCGGCGAGCTTCGGCACGAAGGCGACCGTCTGCTCTTGGATCTGCGTTAGCGCTTGAACCAAGCCGATCAACAGACCAACCACGACCCCGGAGACCAGCACCGGCGCAGCGATCAGCGTGGTGATACGCAACGCGTCACGGCTGATGTCGATGGCCGATTGAGGATCCATGCGAAGCGGGAAGGGGGAAGGGAGAGTGTTTAGTTGATGTCGGCGAGCTAGAAGGCGAAGCTTTCGAGCAGCATGCCGATCACGAGACGCCAGCCATCGACCAGGACGAAGAGCAGCAGCTTGAAGGGGAGCGACACGAGGACCGGCGGCAGCATGAGCATGCCCATCGAGATCGTCACGCTCGCGACGACGATGTCGAGGATCACAAACGGCAGGTAGACCTGGAAACCGATCAAGAACGCGGTCTTCAGTTCGCTGAGCATGTACGCCGGCAGCAGGGCGGCGAGCGGCACGAGTTGCTCGCCTTCCCCGGCCTCGTAGAGGACGAAGTTGTCGTAGACCTCGTCGGTCTCGGGATCGATCGCGTCCGGCAGACGCTCCAAGAACATGAAGACACTCTCCTGGTTCTCGGTCATCCTGATCTGATCGCTCATGAACCGTCGGATCGGCGTGGCGGCACCGGTGAAGGCTTCCTCGATGGTGAGGTGGCCTTCGGTGTACGGCTTGATGCCGTCGTTGTAGCTCTTGGTCCAGACCGGGGTCATCACGAGCATGGTCACGAACAGGGCGATCGAGGTCAGCACTTGGCCGGGCGGGGCCTGCTGGGTGCCGAGTGCTTGACGCAAGAGTCCGAGCACCACGATCACGCGCACGAAGCTGGTGGTCATCAGCAGCACCGCCGGGGCGAGGCTGATGACGGTCATCAGCAGCATCACCTGGAGCGTCGAACTCAGACGCTCCGGCTTGGTCCACTCCTCCGGCCCGCCGACGCCGAACAAGCCGGTGTTCTCCTCGTCGGCGGTGGCTTCGTTCGGCTCGCTAGCAATCTTCGAGCTGTCCAGCACCGTGATGCCGGGCGACTCGAAGCTTGCGGTCTCGACCGCAGGGTCGCCGACCGCCTGGCCGAAGAGCGACGACGGGACGAGCAGGGTGATTGTGAGAAGCCAAAAGCGTGTGAGATTAACCATCGCCGCGACCTCCCGGGGTGTTGGCATACGCCGCGGCGAGCGATCGCGGATCGAACGCCGAATCGTCGTAGGCGGTCTGGTTGGCTTGCGTGCGGCCGGTCTCGCGTTCGTCGAGGAAGCCGGGGGCCGTTCGTTGGTCGGCCATCTCGTGCAGCATGCGGTCGAAGTCGGCCGACGAGCCGCGGCCCGTCTTGGCGTCGCAAGCGGCGATTAGGCGGGCGACCTCGTCGGGATCGGTGATCTCGGTGAGCGTCTTCGCCCCGTCTGGCGTGACGGCGATCAGGACCAGCTTCGAGCCGACCCGCACGAGCTGGGTCATCTGCTTGCCACCCAGGGGTAGGCGGCCGAGGACCTCGACCACCTCGCTGGGCAGGGGGCGCGAAGACTTCGGGGCACAGCTCCGGATGAGCCAAGTCGTGGCGAGCAGCAGGCCGACGGCGATCGCCAGCCCGCCCCCGGTGGCGGTCAACGTGCGCGACGAGGGACGCCATTCCATCAACGATTGCAGCGGGTTGGCGGTCAGCTCGCCCGGCTTGCCGGATGTTTCGCTCGATTTCTTAGGGGCTGCCGAGAGGCGGCGGCCGGCGTCGTCGCTCGTCTTCACGGCCAGCTTCTTAGACGTCGTTATCGCCGGCGTGGCTAGGGTCTCGGTTGGCACTTCGATCGAAAGCGGTGCCGGGTCAGCCTTCGCGGCGACTTCGGCCACAGGCAGCGGCTTCGGTTCGATCGCCGGTTGGAACGAGGCGGGCTCGACCAGCCGATCGACCCGAGGAATCCCGGCCGGGCCGGCGGATATCACCTTCGGCCGCATCCGTCGGAAGGCTTCGTTCGGCGCGAGCGTTTGCGAATCGACACGCTCGACCGCCACGCACACGGCGGGCGCGAGGAGTGCTAGCAGCAACGGCAAGCAGGGGCGTGTCGGCATCGGGTGGGCGCTTCCTTGAGCGATTCCGCCAAAACTCGGCGAGAGAATCGCTTATAGGAACGGCCGCCGATGCGTGCCAGAGCAACCCGCGAAAGAAGCGGGCCAGACGCTATCACGCCACGGCCGAGTCGCCGACGATCAACTCGGTCACGCGGACGCAGAAGTTGTCGTTCAGCACGAGCACCTCGCCGCGGGCGATGAGGCGTCCGTTGACGTAGACATCGACCGGGTCGCCGGCGAGTTTATCGAGCGTGACCACCGCGTCGCGGCGGAGCCGGAGGACGCTTTCGAGTGGCATCTTCGTGCGGCCGAGTTCGATCTTCAGGTCGAGCTGCACGTCCCGGACGAGTTCGAGCGTGGCGGCGTCGGCGTTCGCCGGCGTGCCGCCGAAGGTCTCCAACCGGAAGGGCTGCACACCTTCGGGGAGCGGTTCGCCCACATCGTTGATCGATTCGATGGCTTGCTGGGCCCGATCGAGCAAGAGCTCGACATCGTTGCCAGCCCCGGTTGCCCTCGCCGCCGCCGGGGCGGCTTGCGAGGGAGGGGCCTCGGTGGCTGTCGGTGCGGCCGCGGGGGCCGAAGCCGGCGTGCCGCCCGACATCAAGGCCTCGATCTCGTCCTGCCCGAGCGCAAACTCCTCCGCGGCTTCGGCCGCTGCCTCGGGGGCCGGCTCGGGAGTGCTCTTCGGCGCGCCGGCACCGCCAGCGGCGAGCATCGCCTCGATGTCGTCCTGATCGAGTTGGGGATCGTCTGACATGATTGCTCGACGAACCCGCCTGGGCGGGTCCGACGCTTCCGTGCGTGGGTCGAGTTAAGGATCGAACGCTAGCGTTCGATGAAGTTCAGCTTGGTGAAGACCACCTCGCGCAGCAGCGGCCGCCCGAGGGTGCGATTGGTCTTCTCAAGAATCTGCCGCTTGATCAAGCCCAGACTGGCGCTGGCGAGCTGGGAGGTGTCCGCGCCATGCATGGTGAGCATGATCTGCTCGTGGATCCGGCTTTGGTTGGCGGTGAACTGCTCGGTGAACTCGGGCTCCTCCGCTGCTAGCAGCACCGCGTAGACGGCGAATTGCACGTTGAGCGTGGCGTCGGTGTCCGGGTTGAACCGGGTGATATTGTCGGTGAGCAACTCGACCTCGAGGGTCTCCTCGTCGATCGCCATGACCGCCTCGTCGTCCTCGCTATCGATGATCTCATCGCCGTTTGAGGCGCGGGCCAGTTCGCGGGCCAGTTTCTCGGTCTCTTCGGCCGAGGGGATCATCATCGCGGCAGCGACCATCTCCACGACGACCAGCAGGCCGATGATCACCACGGCTTTCACGATGCCCATCAAGGCGGAGGGCTTCTTCGGTTCGTTTTCTTCGGACATGGTCGGTGCTCTCCGATTACGATCGGCGGTTGATGGGTTCGTCCCACATCAGGACCTCGACCCGCGCGTTCCGTTTGCGCGACGCGGTGTCGATGCTGTCGTCGAGTGGCTCGTGCGAACCGGCCGAACCCAGGCGGATGCGCTCCGGGTCGATGCCGAGTTCGACGAGGTAGTTCTTGGCTTTCTGAGCGCGGTCGTAGGCGAGCGACCAATGGTCGCCGCCGCCGGTCACCGGCTTGCGCGACGCGTGGCCCCGGATCTCGACCTTCTGCGGCTTGCCGGCGATCTGTTCCGCGATGTGCCGCAGGTCGACCTTGGCGGCCGCATCGAGCTCGACCGAGTCTTCCTCGAAGAACGCGAGGCCGCCGATCGTGGTGTCCTTGCCCGGGCTGATGATCCGCACGAGGTTGTCCTCGCCGGCGACCGACTTCACCTTATTGCCGCCACGCATGATGTCCTTGCGCTTGGAGCGGCCCATGGTGGCCATCGACTGCATCGACGAGTTCCGCGGCGTCGAGTTGCCCGGGATCAACGCGGCCATCGAGGCCTCGTGCCCAAACTGCCGACGCATCGACTCTAGCATCGCTTGGAACTTCTTCTCCTCTTTGATCTCGCTCATCGAGACCAACATGATGAAGAACGTCAGCAACAGCGACATCATGTCGCCGAACGTAACGACCCACTCCGGGATGCCGGGATCTTCTTCTTCGACTTCCATGGCAGGAGTGGTGTGAGGTGTTAGTGGTTAGGGTCGCGGAGTTAGGGCGGAAGGTTTTCTTGAGGTAAGCCGCGTGCTCACTGGCTCGCCACTAGCCCCTCGTCCCTAGCCCCTCCGCTTACGCCGCTTCTTCTTTGGCCCGCTGCTTCGGCGGGACGAACGTGTAGAGTTTCTGCTCGATGACCCGCGGGTTCTCGCCCGACTGGATCGCCATGATGCCGCGGATGACGATGTCCATCGTCAGCAGTTCTTGCTTGTTGATGAAGCCGAGCTTCTCGGCGAACGGCAGGAAGACGACGTTCGACGCGATCGCCCCGTACATGGTGGTCAGCAGGGCCACGGCCATCCCGGCACCAATTTTCGACGGGTCGCTCATGTCGCCGAGCATGATGACCAGGCCCATCAACGTGCCGATCATCCCGAACGCCGGCGCGAAGCGGCCCATGCAATCCATCAGGCCCTTGCCGTTGGCGTGGCGCGTCGCGACGGCGTCCATCTCCGTTCGGAGGATGTCTTCCATCACTTCGGGCCGGGTGCCGTCGACCGCCATCTGGATGCCGAGCTTGATAAAGTCGTTGTCGATCTCGCCGACCTTGCCTTCCAACGCGAGGAGACCGTCTTTGCGGGCCGTCTCGGCTAGCGAAACGATCTGTTTGATCAGGCTGTCGACCGTGTCGATCTTCCAGAACACGGTCTTCATCACCACGCCGAACACGCTGAGGAAGTTCGGCAGCGGGAACGAGATCAGGGCCGCGGCGATGGCTCCCCCGACCACGACCATCACCGACGGGATATCGATGAACGCGATGAAGCTGCCTCCACCGAGAACGATGGAGCCGAGGATCAACGCGATGGCGATGATGACGCCGGCAACGGTGGCGATGTCCATAACGGAACGGGCGAGGTGGGTGAGCGTCTAGGCGGTGGCGGGGCGTGCGGCCGGCGGCAGCAGCCCCTTCGTCTGGTGGTATTCCAACGTGAGCCGCATGACGTCGTCCGGCGTTTGGGCGACAACCACGCGGTCGCCGGTGGTGAGGGTGATGAACGTGTCCGGCCGGGACTCGACATACTTGATCAGCTCCGCGTTCAGCAGGAACGCCTCGCCGTCGAGTCGAGAGAGTCGGATCATCGTTACAAGCCTCACAACCAGCGTCCGACCCTGCGGTGCGCAGGACCGGTCCGCGGAAACGTAGCTCACCCCACCGGCGCGGCCGCCGAAAAATCGTCCGACGCCACGCCGTACGGCTCGCCGCCTCGGATCACCTCTGCAGCGCCAGCAACTCGTCCAGCAGTTCCTGGGCCGTCGAAATCACCCGCGAGCCGGCTTGGTACTGGGTCTGGGCGAGGATCATCTCGATCAGGTCCTGCCCGATATCCGTGTTGGAGAGCTCCACCGCGCCGGCGGTCAGGTTGCCGATCCCGTCTTCCCCCGGCGTGCTGACAAACGGATCGCCCGAGTTGACGCTGGTCGCGAAGAGGCTGTTGCCGATCTGGCTGAGGCCCTGATTATTCGAGAACCTTGCCATCAGCACCTGGCCAAGCGTCCGCTGGGTTCCGTTGGAGAACTGCCCCTGGATCAACCCGGCGTCGGTGATGATGAAATCGGTCAACACACCCGGCGGGAAGCCGTCCTGGCGGATCATATTGAAGCTGCTGACCGGGTTCTGCGACGAGTCGGTCTCCGCCAGCGAGGTGACTTGCGATAGATCGAGTTGGATCTCCAACGGCGAGTCGCCCGCCGTTTGGTCCCGAGCGATGCTGATCCGAGCGCTCGGCGAGTTCACTAGGTTGCCGAAGCTGTCGAACTCCATCAGGCCGTTGCCGATCGACGTATCGAGGTTCAACGCCGGCTGGCTATCGCCACTCGAAGCGTACCAGCGATAAGTGGTCGAACTGCTATCCCTGGACTCCAGTACGGTGGTCATCCGAACGGTGATCGGCGAACCGAGCGAGTCGTACACCAGGAACTCCGTCGTTGTGCCTGGACCGGTCGCGGTTTGGCTCTCGGAGAAGCTGATGCTAACCGGGTCCGAGGTCGATGCGCCGGTTGGCGTGAGCCGGAACGCCGTGAGTGGAACCGACACGGAATTCTGCTCACCGAAGTTGCTCGTCACGGTGAGGATACCGTCTGAGATATCAACGTTGCCTCCACCGATTGGAAGCGGCGTATCGTTAACATTAGACTGTGTCTGCAGTCCGAGAGACTGCGTCATGAAGTCCATCAAGTCTTGGATCGAGGTGGCTCCATCGACAACGAGTTCCTGCGTCGAGACACTGCTTCCGCCGACCTCGCCGGTGAATGAGAGGGTCCCTTCCTCAAAGAGAGGCAAGTGAGCGTTGCCATCGCGTACCAAGACGTCAACTAGAGCGGTTCCCGCACCAGCACGAGCGGCGCCTGACCCGTTGAAGTCGAGCGTCGAGTTCTCTCGAATCACCGAACTCGGTGTCTTGTCAACGTAACTAAGCGTATCGGTCGGGTCTGTCGGGGCGTTCACCTCATCGACGAGGTAGAACTGGTTCGAGTCGCCGGCCGCGTTTCGATAGATTCGCACCTTGTTGAAAATCGAGGACTCGTCTGGCGGGTTGAGATCCGATAGATCGATCCGCACGGAGCTGGTTTCGTTGTCAACAGAGTAACTACCGAAGATGGGAGAAGGCCGTGTCTCGTCGGTTTGATTAGCGGAGTTGTAGTAGGTGAAGTAGTAGCTGTAGCTGCCGTTCTCTAAGGCGTTGGCGTCGAGCTCAGATTGAGTGGTGAGCGTCGCGTCGTCGAGTGTGTCGGTGTAGGTGCCTGGAGTCCCGCCGAGCGATTCCGTACTTGCAAGGTAATAAGTGCTGCCGTCGGCCTCGGTCCGGTAGATGTTCATATCGGTCCAAGTGCCATCGTTGACAGGCAGGTCCGATAGATCAATCTGGTCGTTCGCCGAGGCAACATCCACGGCAAACTCGGTCGAGGCCGAGCTTTCATTCCCGTTGCCATCAACAAGAACGACTCGGTAGCGGTACTCCCCGACGGTTAAGCCGGTGGCACCACCCGTTGTCGTGGTCCCGGTCGTCAACGGGTCCGGTGCGGCTTGAATACTGATGTCGGCACTGGTGAAGTCTTCGTCATCGACGACCTCTGTCTGGTTGTTTGTCAGGATCTCCGAGGCGATCTCGCCAGGCACATCACCTTCTTGAACCGTCGGGTTGAGCACTCCTTGGAAGGTCGCGTTGCGAGTCGCTTGGGCGACCCGCTCACCACCGAGGGGAATCTCGATCGGCACAGGGGCGGCGGTTTGCAGCTCGTACCGATCGTTAACCGCGTAGCCGAGCAGCTTGTTGCCCGTGCTAGTGACCACTTGGTTCTCGCTATTCAGACCGAGCTGGCCATTGCGTGTATAGAGCTGCTCGCCTTGGGAGCCCTGCACCATCAGGAAACCGTCGCCCTGGATGGCGAGGTCGAGCGAGTTGGAGCTGATCTCGATGGTGCCCTGGCTGAAGGTGGGCGAGATCTCGGCCACCTTGACGCCGAGGCCGATCTGGCGGGGGTTGGTGCCGCCGTTCCGATCGCTCGGCGCGGAGCCGATCGATTGGGTCTGCAAGAACTGCGTCGCGAAGACGACTTCGGACGCTTTGAAGCCGACCGTGTTCGAGTTCGCCACGTTGTTGCCGATCACGTCGATCGTCGTCTCGGCGGCTTGCAGGCCCGTGAGGGCGGTGGTCATCGCGGATTGAAGACCCATATCGCTTCTCCTTCCGTGGAGTGGTGATTTATTGAGATCGCGGCGTCATCGGGCGGCGTCGCTCCGGGAGCGTGTCCGCCTTAGTAAGCCGGGCGTGTGTCGTTATCTCTGAACCGTTTGAACCGAACCGATGTTGCTGAGCTTGACCTTCACCGAGTTGGCGAAGCTCACGAACTGAGTGGTGTCAGGGAAGCTCTCGTTGCGGAGCTCGTTGGTTGCTTTGGCGTCGACGAACGACGTGGCGTTCTCGGGCAAGGAGCCGACCAAGCGGGGCTCGCCACCGGGGGCGGTGCGGTAGACCCGCTTCGTGACGCCCGTCGTCTGAGGCAGGTTTTCCAGCCGGACGGAGCCTTGGAACTCGCCTTCGAGATCGTCGGTATCAACCGGTAGCTGAACGCCAAACGTGTTGTCGCCAACATCCCAAACCACGCTGTAAGTGTAGTTCCCCTCAAGGACGCTGCCTTCGGTGTCGCCCGCCGAGGCGCTCGTGTTGACGGCCAAGTCGAGGAGCGGCTCGCCATCGTTGATGGCCACATTCTGGACATCGCCCGAAACGCGGCGGCCGTCGTCGGTGAGCCCTTCGACCTTGGTCCCGATCAAGCCGGTCGCCGTCGAAACGTTCTGTCCGAGCAGCACCGAGTCGAGCGTTCCGGCGAGTTTGTCGTTCGCGCTGATCTCGCGGATCTGCGAGATCGTGTTGAGCATCTCCTGGTTGTCCATCGGGTTCAGCGGGTCCTGGTTCTGAAGCTCGGTGAGCATCAGGTTCAGGAAGACATCGAGATCGAGGTCCTCGATCGAATTGCCCGCTTGCGTCGTGCTCGACGGGGCGTTGGCGTTGAGGGTGTTGATTGCGGACATGATGAAACAAGTAGTAGGAGGCTAGCCGGAAGCGTCAGCGCCCGGACGGACGGTCGCGTGGCTAGGCCACCAAGTTGATGCCTTTATCTTCGAAGACGATGGTGCCGGGGGCACCCGTTTGAGTCGGTTGCTCGGTCGCTTCGCGGGCGGGGGTCTCGGCCTGCCGCGCGGCGGGCCGGCCGTTCTGGTCGTTGGGGCGACGGTCGGTCGGTTCGTCGCGGTTGTCGCTCGGTTGCCAATCGCCGCCGCGTTGGTTGGATTCATCACGGACATCGACATCGAACTTCTCGATGCGGATCTGTTGCTGCTCCAAGCGGTCCCGCAACGCGGGCAGGTTGTCGAGCAGCGCGGTGCGGGCGGCGGGGGTTTCGGCTTCGAGTTGCGCCGTGAGCACACCCTCTTTGACTTCGAGGCTGACCCGCAGGGCGCCCAGCTCGGGCGGGCTGAGCCGGATCTCGATCGCCCCGCCACGCTCGTTAGCGGAGTTGATCGCTCCGGCGACACGGCTGACGAAGCGGCTCGCGTCGACGGTCACTCGTGGTTGCGATGCCTCGATACGCGACGCCAGGGGACGCTCGTTGCCCAATTCGCTGGTGCCACTGGTCGCAGCGATGGCCGGCTCGCGAGAAGTGGTTTCGTTCGCTGGTTCTGCTGACGGATCGAGCTCCGTGCTGGCGACCGGGGCGATCGGCTCAACGGGAGGCGTCGATTGCGGCTTTGCAGCCTCTTCATCACCCGTTTTCTGATCCGTTGTTGATGCCGGGCGCGCCTCTGCCGAGGTGGTGAGGGCTTCTGGATCCGTTCCGATCGTCTCGACCGTCTCGCTGGCGGGCTGCTTGAGCAAGGATGACTCTTCGGACGCCGCGTTGTCTTGCTGCGGTGATTCGCCCGACTCACCCTCTTCGCCATCGGCAGAGTCGTCGACAAGCGGCGACACCTCGACCGTTGGGACGGGCTCGGCTGTCTCGTTCACCTGGGAAGGCGTTGTTGGCAGCGCGGCATCCGTTGCGACTGAGGCCGAAGCCTCAGCGACCAGCGACTCTACCGGCACGGCGGTGCCCGTTGCTGGATCGTTAGGCAGGATCGGCTCGGCGTTTTCCGTGGCCTCATCGAGGAGAGGCGTGAGGGTTTCGTTGGACTCCAAGCCGACATCGATCGTCGTCGCGGCTTCCTCGGGAAGCACGGCGTCCGGCGAGGTTTCGACAACCAGCGTCTCGGTCGCCACCGTGACCGATAGCAGGCCTAACTCAGCGGAGTCAGTGCTTTGGTCGTCTTCGGTGTGTTCCTCGGCTGGCTCGCTTGTCGGCGTCTGCTCCTTGGGGGACTCGGCTGTTTCGCGTGTCGATGACTCCGCCGATTCGGGCGACGAGTCCGTATCCTGACGCTCTCGGCGCGGTTCGGAAGCCGCCGCCGAGAGCTCCTCCGCAAAACCTTCCGCGGGCGCAGCCTCTTGCTGCCCGCGCCCGGTGGGGGCGGTCAGGGTGAGGAGCGATGGCGTGGTGGAAACGGTTTCGTTCATGGTTCACTCGCGTGGGATCAGATGCCGCCGTCGTCGCGGTTCTGGAGCTGCTTAAGGGCTTCGTCGATCACGCGTCTCTTCGGCCCGCCCTCGAGTTGTTGCACCTCGATGCGGTGCAACTGGTCGAGTTCGTCCGGGCCTTCGAATTTGTTCTGGATGGCTTCCCAGGTATCGCTCGGCATGGTGTTGATCAGTCGAATCACATCGTCCAGCGCGCGCTGTCGTTCCTCAGGGTCCGCGCCGCCGCGGTTCAACATCCGGAGCAGCAGCTCCTTGCCCTTGTCGGGCTTGGCGAGTTTGAGGTCGCGGACGACGTACTTGATGCCCTCGTGGGCGGTCTCGGTCCGCTCTTGTTCGAGTTGCTGTTGCAGCTCGCGGGCTTGCTGGTCGAAACGATCTCGTTCGGATTGGAGCTTCTGGAGGTGATGGTCGAACTCGCTGCGGCCCCGTTTGAGGGCTTGCAGGCGTGCCTCGTGGTCGCGTATGTCGAGCTCGCGCATCCGCTCCTTCTCGGCGATCGAGGCCTCCTCGTTGGGCACCTCTTCGACCATCGCTTCCTCGTCGACCATCGACTCGTTCAGGTCGACGCCGTGCAGCAGGGCGACGATCCGAAAGAGGCTCTCGTCGGTGAGCCGCTCGGTCTGCCACAGGTAGCCGACCCCGAGTCCTGCGGACAGGATCGTGGCGACGGCGGCGTAGCCGATCATGGCAAAGAGGAAACGCATCGTCTCTCGAGTGCTTCTAGGTTAAAGGAGTCGATTCGGTGCCGGCGGCGTACGCCCGGATCGAGGCGAACTCGTCGAGCCGTTTCGCCTCGCGTTTGGCCGCTTCGATCTGTTGCTGGCGTTCGTGCTTCTCGCGGAGAAGCTCGAGGGCTCGGAGTTCGCGTTCGGCCTCGGCAACCGCTTGGCGACGGCGTTCGATCTCTTGTTCGATCTTCGTGGCGTTCTCTTCGAGCGTCCGTTCATCGCCCCGGAGGACCAACTCGTAACGCCCCGCATTGAGCAGCCAGGCGGTGTCGGCCGTCTCGGAAGCACGCCGGCGTTGCTCGGTCAGTTCGGTGAAACTTTGCTTCAGATCGGCTTGTCGGCCTTCGATCACCTCCGCGGCCCGCAAGGCGTCCGCCAGGTGCGCACGCGTGGCGTCACGCCGCGCTTCGCGGAGTCGGACGACGGTTTGCAAGCGGAACGGGCGGGCCATGAAGGTTGGTTGGTGAGCGAGTTCTTGTTAGGGCGTTAGCTGGCGGCGCGTTGTGGTTGCGTGGGTTGGGCCTGTTGGCCGAGCTGCTGCGGCTGGCGTGGCTGGGCGAGCATCGAAGCGGCTTTGACGCCCAGGTCGGTCAATTGCTTGACGACCGTCGCGTGATCGATGACCTCATCGGTCGACTGCTGCAGGAGGCCGTCGATCTCGTCTCGCAGTTCGATAGCGACATCGACGATCGGATTCGCCCCGCGGCGGTACGCCCCGATCGAGATCAGGTCTTCGTTCTCGGCGAGTGCCGCCAACAATCGACGCACCATCTGCGCCGCTTGCTGTTGTTGCTTAGCGGCGATCTCGGGCATCAAGCGGCTGATGCTTTGCGTGACGTCGATCGCCGGATAGTGGCCGCGCGAGGCGATCTTGCGGTCGAGCCAGACGTGCCCATCGAGCAGCCCGCGGAGCGTGTCCGCGACCGGATCGTCGGGGTCATCCCCCTCGACCAGCACGGAGTAGAACGCCGTGATGCTCCCGCGAGCGGTGCGCCCGGCACGCTCGACCAAGCGGGGGAGCAGGGCGAAGGTGGAGGGTGGGAAGCCGCGTGTTGTCGGCGGCTCGCCGGCCGCGAGGCCGAGTTCGCGACTCGCCAGCGCGGTGCGTGTGAGCGAATCGACCAGCAACAAGACGTCCTTGCCTTGGTCGCGGAAGTGCTCGGCGATAGCGGTTGCGGTCGAGGCGGCACGCAGGCGGAGGGTGGCCGGCTCGTCGCTCGTCGAAACGACCACCACGCTGCGGCGCCGCCCCTCGGGTCCCAGGTCTCGCTGCAAGAACTCGTTGACTTCACGGCCCCGCTCGCCGACCAACCCAATGACGATCACATCGGCCGCCGTGTAACGTGTCATCATGCCGAGCAGCGTGCTCTTGCCGACGCCCGAACCGGCGAAGACGCCGAGCCGTTGACCGCGTCCACAGGAGAGCATCGCATCGATCGCCCGAACGCCTGTCGGCAACGGGGCGTCGATCGGCGGGCGGTCGAGTGCGGGCGTTGGTGGCTGTTCGATCTCGACCCGATCGGGCAGGGCGGGGCGGCTGAGTCCGTCGATCGGCTCGCCGAGCGCGTTGACGACCCGCCCCAGGAGAGCATCGCCGACGCGGAGCTTGCGGGTCGATCGCACCAGCCGAACCGGTTGTCCCCGACGCACGCCGGAGAGTGGGCTGAGCGGGGAGACCATCGTCAGCCGTCCGCGGAAGCCGACGACCTCGGCCTCGATCCCGCCCGGCTCGGCCGCGGACGAGACGCCGATCTGCACCACGGCACCGACGGGCGCAGGCAGGTCGGCGACCGTGGCCAGCAGGCCAGTCGTCTCGACCACGGAGCCGACCAATCCGGCGGGCTGCGCGTGCGTGAGCGTTGCGAGTTCGTCCATGAGTTATCCGGCCAGCGATCCGTCCGCTAGCAATGTCAGTCGAGCTCCTCCGCGAGGCGTTCGAGTTGGGTTTCGAGTCGTTGATCGATGCGTCCGTGCTGCGTTTCGACGAGGCAGCCGCCGGGGCTGACCGAGTCGTCCGAGACGAACCTCGCTTCGCCGAGCCCGCCGATCGAATCGACCAGCTTCGTGGCGTGGTCCTTCAGGTGATCGAAGTCGGGCGGTGCGAGGCGGATCGTCAGGTCGCTTGCGCCGGCGGCGTATTGGAGCGACTCGGTGAGCCAGGCCTCGCTGATGGTCGGATCGGCTTGGAGTTCGCGTCGGACGATCCGTTCGGCGATGGCTCCGGAGAGTTTGATCGCCGAGGTCCGCCAGTGCTCGAGCCACTCGCCGTGAGACTTCTTGATCTCGGCGACCACGCCATCCAGCGCGGGGCGGAGGGTCTCCATCTGGCCGCCGACGCGTTGGTCGAGGAGCTTGGCGATGGTCTCTTCGGCGGCCGCTTGTCCTTCGGCCTCGGCCCGTTGGCGGATCGCTTTGGCTTCGGTCTTCGCGTCCTGGATGATCTTGGCGGCTTCGGAGTGGATCCGCTTGACGTAGTCGTCGCCCTGCGAGCCCATGTCGCTGAACGTGAAGGTCGCCGGCGCCGAGGGATCGGCCGCTTCGGCTCGGTCGGTGCCGCGTCGGATGACGGTTGCCATGCTCTAGGCCCCCACGCTTGGTGAGGCGGCGCGAGCGGCACGCCGCGAGGCGGCGATCTGGCCGGCCGACCTGGCAAGGGCGGCCTGGGCCCGATCGATCTCGGAGAGCGTCGTGGGGCCGACGCGATGGATCCGGTGGCGGAGGTCCTTCGCAGCCGCCCGCGGGAGCCCGTTCGTCAACCGACGAACCAGGGCGTCCGGCGCGGCGGCGAGGGCGAGCAACGCAGTACGCGAATCGAGACGCCCCAAGGCCTCGGCCAAGGCCCTCCCGTCGAGTCGTTCGAGTTGCTCGAACGGGATCGCCGGAGCGGGGGCGTGTTGTGGCTTCGGTGGGGTTTGCTTGTCGCGTGGCCTTGGCAACTCGGGACGCTTCTCGGGGGCAGCCGGGACGGTGTCCGCGAGCGAGGCAGCCACCTGTGGGTCGCTCTCGGTAAGGCCGGCGATAATCTGGCGGCGTTGCGAGGCGGGCGTGGCGGCGAGGATCTGCCGGATCGTCGCCACCCGGTTCGTCCGGCGTTCTTGTTCTTCTTGCTGTCGCTCCACCCAGGCGGAGAGGCCGGTCGCGATGACACGCAGGCTATCCGGGTCGGCGTCGCGTTGCTCGGCGAGCTGCGCGACCACCCGCGATTGTTCCTCGGCGTCGAGGCACTGCAACACACCGGCGGCGAGTTCGGCCGGCAAGTAGCCCAGCACCACGGCGATCGCCCGCGGTTGTTCCTGCGAGAGGTAGGTGGCGATCGCTTGCGGGTCGGCGTTGCGGAGCGACCGGAGCCAAGCGGCACCGTCAAGCAACTCCTCACGAGCCGGTGGTGGGATAACGGTCGGGCGACGAGGCTCGGCTTCCGGCTCCGAGGTGTTGAGTTGTAGCTCGACCGTGCCGTCGTCAGATTGTGTCTTCGGGGGGGGCGTCTTGGGGCCCTCGTCGTTCAGCTCGCGTATCGCTGTGCGCAGCGCGGTTGCCTCCTCCGCCGACAGGCGGCCGAGCATTGCGGCGGCCGCATCGGCGTCGAGGCTGCGGATGAAATCCGCCGCTTTATGCAATGGGTTTTCGGCAACGGGCTTCATGCCGCGCTGGTCCTTCGTCGTGGGTTATCAGGCCGCGTTGTTGATCCAAGACTTCAAGATCGCAGCGGCGGCGTCCGGATCGCTGCCGACCATCTCGGTCAGGTCGTCCTTGAGCGTGTCCGCTTTGCGTAGCTTGAGCTTCGGACGAGCTTCCTCGCCTTCGTCGTCGTCCGCGCTGTTCTCGTGCAGGGTTTCGCCATCGAGTTGAAGCGACGGCAGGCCGCTGACCGGGCCGTCCTTGCCCGAAGAGTTGACCATCGATCGCAGCATGACCAGGCTGAAGATCGCCAGACCGGTCATCGCTAGTGTGTTGCCGTACTGACCCAAGTAGCCGATCGCGTTCTTGGCAAGCGACGGCTCGGGCAGCGTCGGCGGCGGGAGGTCGCGGAAGAAGCGGACATTGACCTGGGCGTATTCGTCCTGGCCCAGGGCGAGCTTCGGCAGCAGCGGCTGGACGAGCTCCTCGATATTGGTCGCGATTTCAGACCGCTTCTGTTCGAGCGCCTGAGGGTCGATCGTCTCGGGCTCTTCGCCGTCGGGCGTGAGGTTCTCGCGGCGGAAGACCGCCTCGACATACGACAACGGCACGGCGACGCTCGCGTCGGCTTCTTTAAGAGCAAACGCGGCGATGGTGCTCTGGGTTGTGGTCGAGCCAACCACGCTGCGGGTATCGTTGCTGTCGGATGTCTTCTCGGAAGTATCTTGCCGGGCCAACGCCTCATCACGCCCGATGCCTTGGGGCCCTTGGGCTTCGAGACCAACCCGATCGCCGGCTAGGCCGACGACCTTCTTGTCCGAAGTAGCCGCGGTCTGTTTACGAAGGGCGACCGGCTGTTCGTCGGGTTTGACTTGGACGATCCGCTTCTCGCTGACCGGATCGAGCTGGGCGTTGACCTGCACCTTCACGCCCGGGATGAATTCCAGTTGCTGAACGATCGAGCCGCGGATCTTGCGTTCTTCTTGAGCCTTGAGCTTGTAGAAGGGGCTATCGAAGTCGTCGGGTGAGATATCGCCATCGCCGGCACCCAGGTCCGAACCAAGGTTCGTGACGGCGATGCTGTCGAGCGGCACGTCGCATGCTTTCGACACAAAGTCCTTGACACTCCGCATCCGGCGGGAGTCGAAGGCCTCACCGACCGCCGGCTTCACCGTCACGGCCGCCGACGACTTGCGTTTCCGCGAGAGCCCTGACGTCTGCCGGACGTTGTAGATCACGTTGGCCGTTTCGACCCACGGGAACTCGCTCAGGATCAAAGACGCCTGTGCCTCGCGGGCCTGTCGGTACCGCATCTCCTTGTCGCCGCGGAAGTCGAACATGTGCCCGCTGTTGAGGGCTTCCTTCATCAGGTGATGGAACTCGGGGGGCAGTTCTCCCTTGTCCGCGATCGCCGCGACCGCGGCGTTGCGATCGGTGCGAGCGACTTTGATCCGGTTGCCCTCGATCTCGTAATCGATGTTAGTCGCGGCGATGGCCGCTTCCATCCGCGGCAGGTGAGCGCGCCCGATCGGCTCGCCGCCGAAGAGGTACTCGTCCGGCCCGGCGGTCGCCTTCTGGAAGAGGAACCCCAGGCTCACCAAGACCACCGCCACCAACAGCCCGGCCGTCACGCGGGCGCCGGGCGTCATCGAGGCGAAGAGCTCGCGGATCTGAGCGATGGTGGGAGAGAGGAAGTCCATTAAGCAACGAGCGAGGGGTCAGGGACGAGGGGCTTTCTTGGTGGCTTACTGTTTCGAGCGGTTAGATCCGAACCTCTTGGATCTCGCGGTAAACATCCATCAGCTTGTTACGGACTTGCATCGTGAGACGGAACGCCATGTCGGCTTTTTGAACGGCGGTGAGCACCTCGGCCGGGTTGACGTCGCCGCCGGTGAACAGGGCCTCGACGGCTTGGTCGGCTTGCTGCTGCATCCCGTTCACGTGCTCGATCGAATCGATGAGCAGATTCTTGAACGAGCCGGCACCCTCCTTCGGGGCGTTCGCGGTTGTCAGCGTGTCGGTCGGCAGCGAGGTGCCGCCTACCAGGCGTCCAACAGCGGCTTGAGGGGTGATGGCGTTCATGGGACCGTGGTGGTCTTGGGGAGGGTCGCGTCAGCGGGTTGAGCGGCTCAGGCGATGATCTGCAGGGTTTGGCGGCCGAGGGCCTTCGTGATCTCCATGACACCAATGTTGGCCTCGTACGCCCGCGTCGCCTCGAGGGCGTCGACGAACTCGGTGGTCATGTCGATCGGCGGCTTGGCGACATAGCCCCGGTCGTTGGCGTCCGGGTGGGTCGGGTCGTAGTGCATGGCGGGCGGCTCGGTCGATTGCTCAACGCTCGCCACCATCACGCCGATGCCGCCGGCGGAGGTCGTCTTCTCGTTGTCGGTCGCGAACGTGACGTAACGCGGCTTGTACGGATCGAGCTCGCCGGCTTCGTTGCGCGTGGTCGAGATGTTGGCCAGGTTCGACGCGATCGCATCCAGCCGCGCCCGCTGGGCGACGAGGCCGCTTGTGCTGATGTCGTAGCTTGAGAACATGCGAGTCTCTCGTCGGACGCGGGAAGTGGGGTTTGTTGCCGATGAAGTTGAAGGCCGTCGGGGCCGTTGCCGATGAGCTTTCGTAGTTGACCGACTGGGGGATTAACTCAGCCGGCCGTCCTCTTCACTCGCTCTTGTCTTGCGTTGTTTGTGGTCCAGAAGTCGCTAGGTCACCGTCTCGCTGATCGCCGCCCGCATCAGTCGGAACTGAGCGGACATCAGGGTCACCGCCAGGTTGTGGAGGCCTTGGTTCTTCGAGAGTTCAGTGACTTGCGATTCGAGGCTCACGTCGCGGCCGTCGTGGTACTCGATCGACTTCATCGCTTCTTTGACGCCGGCGAGCGCCTCGGGGTCGAAGCTGCCGAAGCCAACCCGTGTGTCGCCAGTCATCATGCCGTTGCCTCCCTCGGACAGCGGTCCGAGCACGATCGCCTCGCCCGGGCTGCTAGATTGGCGGGTCGATTCGATCGCCGTTTTCAGGCTCTCCTGAAACGCGTCGCTCGAAAGGTCGCGGGTCTTGTAGCCGGGAGTGTTAAGGTTCGCAATATTGCCCGCGAGAACGCCGTGGCGAGCCTCGGTGAACTGGACAACCTGTTCCAGCACCGGCAGCGTCGAATTGGCGAACGGATCGGGCATCATGGCGAGCACGTTCTCATCGAAAGGAAGCGAAAGCCGTTCGAGCCGTTAGCACACGTTGTGCCAAGCGAGCGGCTGTGCGTTGAGCACGGGGTTTAGGCGGTTTGCGTTTTGTTCGGGGCGCAGCAGCCGGCGGTTTCTGCCGAAGTCTCTCGGCAAGACCTGCCACTCACGCGGTTGTCTGGGTTGCTTAGGCGGCCCTCGAGGTGAAGTCTTTCTCGCCGGGCGCGACGCCGTACTGCCGCAGCTTGCCGCTGAGCGTTCTCACGCCGATCCCGAGTGCCTCGGCCGCCTTCTGCCGATGCCCGTCGTACTTGGCGAGCGTGGCGAGGATCATTTGCTTCTCGACCTCGGCGAGGCTGGAGCCGATTGGCAGCGTCTGTGGTCCTTCGTGCGAGGCACCCGCGATGGCGGCAGAGCCATCATCGTCGCGTCGGAGCCAAGGGCGGACCAGGTCGGCCGAGACGGTCGGACCATCTGCTAGCACACAGGCCCGCGTCACGACGTTGTGCAATTCACGCACGTTGCCGGGCCACCGGTGCGAGAGGAAGAGGTCACGCGTGCCGGCGTCGAGCGTCAGACGCTCGCGTCCCAGCCGGTCGCTGGCCTGCGAGAGGAAGTGCTCGGCCAACTCGATCACGTCCTCGCCCCGCTCGCGGAGTGGCGGGGCCTGGATCGGCACGACGGCCAGCCGGTAATAGAGGTCCTCGCGGAATCGACCGGCCGCGATCTCTTCGGTCAAGTCGCGATTGGTCGTGGCGAGCACGCGGACGTCAACCGCTTTCGATTCGCTCGAGCCGACGCGCTCGAAGGTCCGCTCTTGAAGCACGCGGAGCAATTTGGCTTGGAGGCCGAGGTTGATCTCGGTCACTTCGTCGAGGAGCAGCGAGCCACCATCGGCGAGCTCGAAGCGACCAACGCGGTCGGCATCGGCACCGGTGAACGCCCCGCGGCAGTGGCCGAAGAGTTCGCTTTCCGTCAATTGCTCCGACAGGACCGGGCAGTTGAGGCTCACCAGCGGTTGCTCGCGGCGGCCGCTGAGTGTGTGGAGCGTCTGGGCGATGAGCTCTTTGCCGACGCCGCTCTCGCCGTGGATAAGAACCGTCTCGTCGGTGGCCGCGATGCGCTCTAAGCGTTCGCGGAGTGTCTGCATCGCCGGGCTTGAGCCGATCATCGCCGGCATCGTGGCGTTCGATGCGTCGCTCGATTCGCCCGTCGGTTGTAGGTTCTTCCGCTGCAGCGCCCGATCGATCGAGGCTTCGAGGCGATCGACATCGTAGGGCTTCTCAAGGTAGTCGAACGCCCCGTGCCGCATCGCGACGACCGCGGTTTCGACGCTCGCGTGGGCCGTGACCATCAAGACCTGCACGCCGAAGCGGCGTCGCTCGATCTCGCGGATGAGCTCCAGGCCGCTCATGCCGGGCATCTGGAGGTCCGTGACGACGACGTCGTAAGTCGCCGAACGGAGCTCGGCGAGGGCCTCGGCTCCGGACGAGCAGGCGGTCGCTTCGTGACCGACGTGGCGCAGCACATCGGCAACCGACTCGCGAGCCGACGCGTTGTCGTCGACCACCAGCAAGCGGCCGTGGGGATTCGTGTTTTCCGACGAGCGTGCGGTCACGCGGCGGCCTTCTGAGCGAGGGGGCGGGGGAAGCGGATCGTGAAGGCAGCGCCGCCCTGCGGGCAGTTCTCGCCGATCACGGTTCCGCCGTGCGCTTCGGCGGCGTGGGCAACGACCGAGAGGCCGAGCCCGGTGCCGGTCTCTTTCGTGCTGTAGAACGGCTCGAAGAGACGGCTCGTTCGGTCTTCGCTGAGGCCGGGCCCGCTGTCGGCGATTTCCAGCTCGAAGCCGGCTTCGCCTTCGCAGCCCGTGACGATCAACTCGCCACCTTCGGGCATGACGTCCAACGCGTTGAGCACCAAGTTCAGCACCGCGCGGCGGATCATCTCGCGATCGGCCCACAGCATCGTGTTGGGCGGCACATCGATCTCGACCTCGACCGCTTGGGCGTCCATCTGCGGGGCGACCGAATCGGTCACTTCGCGGACGAGGTCCTCCACGGCGAAGTGGCTCGCCTGCGGTTGTCGATTCGCGCTAAACGCCAGCAAGTCGTTCACGGTCGCCTCCAGTGCGGTGAATCCGGCCTCGGTCTTGCCCAGCACCTCAAGCCCCTTTGCATCGCCGACGAGGCTGCGGCGGAGCAAGCTCAGGTAGAGCGTGATCGGCGTCAGGCTGTTGCGGACCTCGTGAGCGACGTGCGACGCCATCTCGCCGAGATCGGCCAGCCGGTTCTTGCGAGCCAGTTCGCGGTTCTTGATTTCGAGTTCCGAAGAGAGCCTCGCGACCTCATCCCGGAGCAGGGCGTGGGTCTTCTCCAGGCGAGTCGTGGCCGACCGCCAAGCATCCAGCAGCTCCGAAAGCTCGGGCGTGACGGCCGGCATGGCCGGCGTCGATTCGGCCGCGTCGTCGCCGCGAAACAGCGACAAGCCGGTGGGCCGGGCTGGCGATTCGTCACTCATCCTTGAGTCTCTTGGTCAGGGCTCGTCCTTGAGCCGAGTCGGTTTCAGCCGTTCGTGGTCAGATCGAGCGAGGCGGCCAGCGGGGCGGCCGGTTCGGGAATCGGTGCCGCCGACGGCGGACGCGGCGCCCGCAGGTGTGGCTTGTAGGCCGACGAGGCGGCGTGTGCCGACTGCGCCCGATTGAGCTGAGTCCCGATATCGTCACGCCGTTGGCTCATCAAGGCTTCGTGCTCTTGTTCGGTCGAGAGCGCTTCGGCGAGCAGGGCGTTGCACGCGTCGGCGTCGGCCTTGCAGGCGACTCGCGCCTCGGGCGTTGGCCATTGGCGTGCCTCCGGATCGTCGTGACGGAAGGCGTCGAGGCCTTGCTCCACGACTCGTAGGCCGGCAATCAACTGTTGCTTGCCGCTGAGCAATTGCACCAGCGAGGCGACTTCCCCTTCGGCGATCAGCTCTCCTTGCCGACGGCCGAGCTGCACCAATTGCTCAAGCAAGCGACGCTTTTGGGCGACGAGGCGAGCGAGCGGCTCGGTTGGTGCAGCGGAGGAGGTCGAGGTCATCGTCATTCGGCGGCGAGGGGCCCGATCGGGTCAGAATTCATACAACTGGTCGAGCAATCTCTCCCAGTCGTTCCGATTCATGTTGGTTGAACTAGCAAAATCTGAATCGGGAGGCAATCGCGCTAAGAGCTGCTGCGCCTGTTGGATCACGCCACGCGCTTTCGGGTGGTCTTGCTGGCGCCGCCAGCAGTGATAGATCTGGATCAACGCTTCGAGCATGTAGGGCTCGTTCTGATAAAGCGTCGAGATGCTCGAGAAAGACTGCCGGGCCTCGTCGTAACGTCCGAGCTCGAAGAGCACATCCCCGCCCAGCATGTAACAGTTCCGGAGCGTGGCCCTGTCGAGCTGGTCGTCCGAGTTCAGCAGGGTGATCTCCTTCTGGACCTGCTTGTACATCTCCAGAGCGGCGAGGAGGTGCTCGTGGGCCTCGGCGCGAGCGGTCTCTTTTTCGTTGACCGTGTTGGCCGCCCGCAGTCGTTCGATCGGCTCTTCGGCGGCCCGGCGATGCGCCATGCCGACCAGGTAGCGTGCCGAGCGGATCGTGTGCTGGACTTCCGGATCGTCGCGGGTCTGCGGCGCCTTCTCGTAGCGTTTGATGGCGTCTTCGAGCTGCTCGATCGCTTCATCGTGCTTGCCCATCTCGGCGAGCAGCCGCCCCAACTCGAACTTCGAGTCACGCCATTCGGGGCTCAGCGGGGTCAACGCGGTCCGTGTCAAGTTGTGCTGCAGCAGGGCCTCGGCCTGCTCGAAATCGCCGCGAGCACGGTAGGCCTTGGAGCACTCGAGGCGAGCGTTGAAGGAAGAGGCATCGTTCGCGTGGAACTCAAGGCATTCCTCGAAGGCACGAATCGCCAGCTCGTCGTCGCCGCGTGCGAGGTGGGCTTCCCCGAGCCGGAGCAAGGCCAGCGCATTGCGTTCCACCGGGGCGTTCCGCAGGTAGCGGTCGAGGACGCGGATCGCTTCGCCATAGGCCTGACCCTGCTGGAGCGTCTCGGCGGCGGTCCAGAGGTCATCGGTGAATTGCCGGGTGGCGTAGCGTGCCTCGGCGAGGCTCTCGTAGACGATGCCCGCCTCGCGCAGGTGGCGGCGTCCCTCTCGCAAGCGAGCCTTCCCGCGTTTCGTGGACACCTTGGCGGCGGCCATTTCTCGCTCTCCCCACTGACGCAACGAGTTGGCACGCATCTCGAGCTTGTTGGTGTGCCCGAGCAATCGACCCACCCGCTCGGAGAGTTCCAGCGCCGAGGCGTACTGACCTCGTTCGAGGAACTTGTCGTGGGCGGTGCGGACCCGTTGCCTCACCTCCGAGAGCGGCATGAGCGTGCTGCGGTAGTGGCTTGGGTCGTCGATCGCATCCAATGCTCGGCGGTAAGAATCGAGGGATTCCTCGTCTTTGCCGGCTGCTTGTAGCATGGCGGCTTCTGAGAGGGTCGCCGCGATCCCAGCCGGCGAAGTGCCTTGGCTCCGCCTGAGATCGTCGTAGGCGGCAAGGGCTTGCTCTCGGTCCCCGATCAGCTCGGCGATGCGAGCGGCCAAGTAGTCGCTTTCGCGGGTGATCGACGTGGCCAGGTTGTCCGCTTGCCGAGCACGTTGCAGGGCGGCTGTCGCTTGATCGGCGAGGGAGGTGCGTGAAGGAGACTTCGAGGCTTCGAGCTGAGCGATCAAGGCCTTGCCTTCGACCAACGACTTCCGCGCCGGGTCGGCCAAGTTGCCCGCCGCCTCGACAGCTTGCTTGGCTTCGTCGCCTCGTCCCAAGGCGGCGAGCGCTTCGGAACGCAATAACAACGCCTTGCCGCGAGAGGTTCCTTGGAGGCCCGTATCGGCTAGGGCTTTGTCGATCTCGGAAACGGCTTGTTCGTAGTCGGGTGTCGGCGCGAAGAAGTAGGCCTTGGCCAGTAGCAAGTGTGCGCGGGCCTGCCCCTTTGCACCGGCCCGGATGGCTCGGTCGAGGATATCGATGCCCTCGGTGAGCTGGCGGCTCTCGATGAGCGATTTGCCAAGCAGGAACAGCCCATCGGCTTCACGGTCGGCGGGGAAGCCGATCGCCCGTGCCTCCTCCAAGTACTTCGACGCGACGTAGTAATCACGCCGAGCCCGCTCGGACGACCATTGCCGACCGGCGTCGTTGACCTTCAGGGCGCCGAGCACATAGAGGCCGCCGCCGTAGTCCTCGGCGGAGAGCCCTTCGGTGTCTTGCAGGTTGCCGATGATCGACTTGGCGAGTTCGTCTTCGCCCGCGTCGAGGGCTTCGATCGCCTTGGCGACGGTCGCTTCTTCTGGCGCGACGGCGAGTTCTGCCATCGCTAGCCAACCGATGATCGTGCCGATCGAGACCGCCGCGAAACCGATGCCGATGATCAGGTTGCGGCGTTGGCTTCCCGAAGACCAAGCGCGGAGCTTGTTGAGAAACCCTTTCGGGGCCTCGTCCGCCGATTCGACTTCGGGTGCGTCCATCGCTTAGCGTGTCCCTCGTGATGGATAGCGCCTGCGAAAGCGCAGGCCCATCGAGGGGCCGCTTGTACTGATGCCGAACGATCGGTGTCAATCGAAAAGAGCTTGCGGCGAGCCGTCGGCTCAGCCGCAGACGATTCCCATCGCCCAGCGATTGAGGTCCGCTAGCATGGCGGTCGTCAGGCTGTCGTCGCCCGGGTACTGGCGGATGTTCACGCAACAGCCGGCCGAGTGCAGCAGCGAGAGGTCGCGGCAGACTTGCGCCTCGGGGTAAGCCGAGCTTCCCTTGCTGGACGCTAGCATGATCGGCAGTTCGCGCGAATCGTTGACACGCCCGAGCGGTTGGTTGCCCGTCGGCACGGACCCGTCGAGTGTCGCCACGCCGGCGAAGCGGTCCGGGTAACGCAAGGCGATCCGCATTGCCATGGTCCCGCCGGAGCCGGAGCCGGCGAGCAAGACGCGACCCGGGTGGATGTTGAATCGCTCGGCGGCGGCTTCGATCGCGTCGAAGATCAGGTCTTCGGCTTTGTCAATCGAATCGGCCGAAGGATCCCAACCGAGGCCGTGGCCGCAGCTGTCGACCCCGCGCGGGGCGACCGCGACGTAGTTGCGCGTGCTGATATGACGCATCACCGCCGGCAGGCTCTGCTCGTTGGTATCGTCGCCGTGTAACCAGACCAGCAGCGGGTACTGGTAGCCGCTCTCGTACGCCATCGGCGTGAACGAGGCCACGTCCGGCGTGGCCTCGGGCGTGGCGGTTACCTCGCTCCAGGTCCACTCATTCGGCACGCGTTTGCGAGCGATCGAATGAGGCACGGTGCTCGTCGGCACCAGTGGCTTGGGTGAGAGTTGGGGGACCGAAGACTTGACCAAGACGGGCGTCACGCGTTGCATCGGCGGGGCACAGCTCCGGAGCTTCAGCGGGCGGGGAATCGCGGACCCGAGGGGCCGCGAACCAACCAAGCGAGACGCGAATCGGCATCACGACTGGTCGGGCAAGGGGCGGAATCTAAGCCCCCGGCCAAAGCCAGTCAACGCGAAGCTGATTTCCGCTAGCGTTGCTGGCTCGGCCGTGGCTTAGCACGCCGGCTCAGACGAGCTCTGCCATCGCCGTGACGAGTTCTTTCACCGCGTCGACGCTCTTCTGGAACGCCGCTTTCTCGCTGTCGGTCAGTTCGAGTTCAACGATCTTCTCGACCCCGCCGGTGCCCAGGATGACCGGCACGCCGACGTAGTAACCGCCCACGCCGTACTCCTTGTCGCAGTACGCGGCGACCGGCAGGAGACGCTTCTTGTCGCGGACGATCGCCTCGACCATTTGGGCGGTTGCACCGGCCGGGGCGTAGAACGCGCTGCCGGTCTTGAGCAGCCCGACGATCTCCGCACCGCCCTTGCGGGCGCGGTCGATGATGGCATCGAGCTTGTCCTGGGCCAGCAACTGCGTGACCGGGATGCCGCCGACGCTCGTGCAGCTCGCCAGCGGCACCATCGTGTCGCCGTGACCGCCCATCAGCAGGGCCGAAACGTCCTCGACGCTGACGCCGAGCTCCATCGCCAAGAACGTGCGATAGCGGGCCGTATCGAGCACACCGGCTTGGCCGATGACTCGTTCCGGCGGGAAGCCGGTGACCTTCTGCGCCTGCTGGACCATCGCGTCGAGCGGGTTGCTAACGACGATGATCACGCAGTCCGGGCTGGTGGCTTTCACCTGCTCGCAGACGCTGGTCATGATCTTCGCGTTGGTTGCTAGCAGGTCGTCGCGGCTCATGCCGGGCTTGCGCGGGATGCCGGCGGTGACGACCACCACGTCCGAGCCCGCCGTGTCGGCGTAGTCGTTCGTGCCGATGCAGTGCGAATCGAAATCGAAGATCGGCGACGACTGCATCAAGTCGAGTGCCTTGCCTTTGGGCATATCGCCCCTTTCGCCCGGGATATCGAGCAACACGACATCGCCCAACTCACGCGACGCACACCAGTGAGCACAAGTAGCACCAACGTTTCCGGCTCCGATGATGGTGATTTTAGCGCGACGCATAGTGGGTCTCTCGGGCGGGGGTAGAAAGGTGGATATCGCTTCTCTAGTGGCTGAGTATCGCGCTGCTATCGCGAGCCAACAAGGGGCGACGTGTCGTCGCGGCTCATGAGACACGAACGGCCTCGGTCCTCGGGCGAACCTCGCTCTGGACACCCCCCGCCGGCTCCCCTACTGTCTGGCCCGCGTCGCGAATCGTGCCTCAGGGAAGAGGGCGTCCGGTGCGAGGGAACCAGCAGAACGCATGGCAAAAGAGACCGATATCAACGCCGCCGTGGGCCCGTGGGGCCGGATCGGTGACTTGATCCTTCCGGTGGCGATGATCGCCAGCGTGTTGGTGGTCATGGTTCCGTTGCCCGCGGCGTTGATGGACGTGCTGCTCGCCGCCAACATCACGGTCTCGGTGATCGTCCTGTTGACGACGATCTATGTGCGGACGCCGTTGGAGTTCAGCGTCTTCCCCTCGCTCTTGCTAGCAACCACGCTCGCCCGCCTGGTGCTGAACGTCGCGACGACGCGACTCATCCTCACCCAGGCCGGCAGCGACAAGATGAACGCCGCGGGCGGCGTGATCACGGCGTTCAGTGAATTCGTCGCCGGCGACCGGATCGTGGTCGGCCTGATTATCTTTGTGATCATCATCGTGATTCAATTCATGGTGATCACCAAAGGCGCGACGCGTATCTCGGAAGTCGCCGCGCGCTTTGCGTTGGACGGGATGCCGGGCAAGCAGATGGCGATCGACGCCGACCTGAACGCCGGCATCATCGACGAACACGAGGCCCAAGCCCGCCGGACCGAAATCACCGAGCAGGCCGACTTCTTTGGGGCCATGGACGGTGCCAGCAAGTTCGTCCGGGGCGATGCGATCGCCGGCATCATCATCACGGTGATCAATATCATCGGCGGCTTGGTGATCGGCGTCGGCCAAGAAGGCATGGCCTTCGCCGAAGCCGGTGCCCTGTTCACTCGACTGACGATCGGCGATGGCTTGGTGAGCCAGGTGCCGGCTTTCTTGATCTCGCTCGCCGCCGGTTTGCTCGTCACACGCAGCACGCGCAAGACCAACATGCCGGCGTTGTTCATCAACCAGATGTTCAGCCGCCCGCAGGCGCTCTCGGTCGCCGGCGCGTTCCTCGGCGTGTTGATCTTCACAAACCTGCCGGCGTTGCCGTTGGTCATGCTGGGCGGGGCCTGCTTCGGCCTGGCACGCATGATGCAAAACAAGCAAGCCGCCACGGCCGTTGAGGAAGAGACCGGCCCCACCGAGCCGCCGCCCGAGAAGCGAGTCGAAGATTTCCTGGCGGTCGATCCGATGGAGATCGAACTCGGCGTTGGGCTGATCCGCTTGGCGGACCCGAACCGTGGCGGCGACCTGCTCGATCGCGTGCAGAAAGTGCGACACAACATTGCGAGCGAGGTCGGCCTCGTCATGCCGAAGGTTCGCATCCGCGACAACATGCGGCTCGGAGAGAATGAGTATCGGATCAAGATCGCCGATATGCCGGTTGCGCAGGCGCAAGTTGAGCCCGGCCTGCTGTTGGCGATCGACTCTGGCATGACCAGCGGTCCCGTCGATGGCATCCCGACCAAGGACCCCGCGTTCGGCACCGAGGCACTTTGGATCATCCAGGGCAAGCAAGACGAAGCCGAGATGCACGGCTACACGGTCGTCGAACCCGGCGCGGTGCTCGCCACGCACCTGACCGAGGTCTGCCGTCGCCACGCCGACGAGGTTCTCACCCGCGACGCCGCTAAGGCGCTGACCGAAGAACTCAAGCAGACCTCGCCGACGGTGGTCAACGAACTGATCCCCGACGTGATGAGCCTCGCCGAGGTACAGAACGTCTTGCAGATGCTGCTGCGTGAGCAGGTGTCGATCCGACAACTCGCGACTATCCTCGAAGCGCTCGGTGACAACGCACCGAAGTCGAAGGACCCGGTCCTGCTGACCGAGTATGTGCGTCATCGCTTGGCAAGGCAGCTCTGCACCAAGTACCGCGACAAAGAGGGCCAACTGCACGTGGTTGCCCTCGACCCGACACTCGAAGATCGGATCCGCAATGGATTCGAGCATTCGGAGCGCGGCCTGTTCGTCCGCCTCCCGCCGGCGACCGTCGAGTCGATCTGCCAAGCGATCGGCGGCGAGATCGAGAAGCTGTTGCCGCTCGGCCATAGCCCGGTGTTGCTCGTCAGCCCGCAGGTGAGGGCGGCGGTCAAGCAGATGACCGAGTCCAACCTGCCGCAACTCGTGGTGATGAGCTTCAACGAGGTCACCCGCGACACAACACTCATCACCCACGGCGTGGTGAACGATGCCTAAGACAAAGAAAGCCACAAAGCACGACGGCAAGTCTTCGTCGATGAAGATCAAGACGTTCCGCGCCAAGACCTTGCGAGACGCCCTGGCGATGGTCCGCGCCGAGTTCGGCGACGGCGCCGCGGTGCTGCACTCACGCGAGGTGAACGCCGGCCCGATCGCCCGGCTGCTACGTGGTGCCGCGGTGGAAGTCGCCGCGACCCCCGATCATTCTCCCCTGGCGGAGCAAGCGGCCCGCACCGGGGCGGTCGCGGTCGCCCCGCCCAAGCCAGCGAAGGCCAAGCCGGTTCCGCGAAATCGTGTCGCGGATCAGCTCGACGAGCTAGGCGGCTTGGTGGAGGCCTTGCCGAAGCGGACCACCGAAACGCAGCCCACCGAGGCGGACGGCGATGCCTACCTCGCCGAGTACGGCCGCTTGCTAGAAGGCGATCTCGCACCAGCGTTGGCGAAGCGATTGATCGCCGCGGCGAAGCAGGCCGGCGACACGGAGGGACTTCGTGGCATCTCTAGCATCGTGAAGCGGCTCTTTGAGCAGCACCTGCGGGTGAGTGGTCCGATCCGTGTCGATCAACCGGGATGCCGTGTTGTGGCGTTGGTCGGACCGACCGGCGTTGGGAAGACGACGACCCTCGCGAAGCTGGCTGCTAACTTCCGCTTGCAAGAGCGGGCACGCGTCGGATTGATCACGGTCGATACCTACCGCGTGGCGGCCGTCGACCAGCTGCGTACCTACGCCGAGATCATCGACCTGCCGATGGAGGTGGTTTCCACCCCCGAAGAGATGCAGGCCGCGGTTGCCAAGCTAGCCGACCTCGACCTTGTGCTCATCGACACCGCCGGGCGCAGCCCGCGGGACGCGACCCACCTCGAAGAGCTACGCCGGATGCTCGAAGCGGCCTCGCCCCACGAGACCCACTTGGTCACGAGCGTCACGTCGACGGCGCGTGGAATCGAAGACGCGATCGAGCGTTTCGGCACGGTATCCCCCACCGCGTTGCTGCTCACCAAGCTCGACGAGGCGCCGTCGCTGGGGCACGCCGCCGAGCCGGTTATCAAGTCACAGCTCCCGATCAGCTACCTGACCGATGGGCAGAGTGTTCCGGAGGATATCCGCGGAGCCCAAGCCGAATCGCTGGCCGGCCTCCTCTTATCCGGAGGCCGATCATGAGCCAGATGCCCGGACAACAAGCCGAACACCTCCGGCGCGTGGCCGCCGCTGTCCCGAACGGTGCTCCGCCGGCGGCCGATCGAGTGGCCGTGGTCTTTGGCGCCAAAGGAGGCGTTGGGACTTCGGCCGTTGCCCTCTCGTTGGCCCGCGACTTGGCAAGGTCAGCGAAGAACCCGGGGGTCGCCGTCCTGGCGGTCGACGCCCACGCCGGGCGGACCGATCTGGCCGTTATGGCCGCCGAGCAAGACCTCCCGGCCTTGGCCCTGACCACCGCGGCGAAACTCGGCATCGAGCCGCCGGCGGGACAGGGGGCCTCGGTCACCGAAGCCGCCAAACGGCTGCTCCGCGCGGCGCGGCTCTGGACCGACGACTCGGGCGGCTGGATTGTCGTCGACGCCGGCGTCGGCGATACGCTTTGGGCGCGGGAACTCGCGTCGCGGGCGGCCCGGCCGTTACTCGTCACCACGCCCGACCGTCTGTCGGTGATCAACGGCTACGCCACGCTCAAGCGGCTCGGCGCGGTTGCCCGCCGTGTGGGGGTGATCGCCAACCACGTCGCGGATGCCGAAGCAGCCGCCGAGACGCATGCCGTCTTAGCGCAGTCTTGCCAGCAGTTCTTGGCGAGCCAGCCAACCCTCGCCGGTTGGCTGCCGACCCGTGCGGACGACCCTACTTCAGCCGAAATCATGTCCGCGGCGGCTTAGTCCGGATTGCGTAACGACCTAATCGATAAGAATGCCAGAAACGTCTCAACCCGCCGGCGTCGAATTGCCGAACCTACCTGAGTGCGACCCGTCGCGCCCGCACCGGGCAAGATGGGCCGACTGTCGAAGGTTTGCGGCCTCGGAGGCGGGACGATCATGGCACGAGCTTACGCCGGGGTGCTCGGCTCGCTTGCCGTGGCGGTCACGCTCGCGCGGGGCGCCCTGGTGGGAGCCGGTTTCGAGGGGACGGTCCAAACGGCCGTCGTCGCGATGCTGGCCCTGGCGGGTGTCGGATTCATCGTAGGACAGATCGCCGAGGCGACCGTCGACGAATCAGTCCGGCAGCGACTGCAGACTCAGATCGAGCAACACGAAGCGAAGCGGGCGAGAGCCTGAGCGAAGCGACAACAAACGACTCGGGAAGGATTCCCGATTACCACGCCCGCGGCACTCGCGGCGGCGTGATAGCGATTCACGGAGGAATGCATGGCAGCGACCACCATTGCGACGCGGGTTATCCGTCCCCAAGGCCCCAAAGACCCGAAGAAGGAAGCCGCCAAGGCCGCTCGGCAAGCCGAGATGCTGATCGTCTGGAAGGCCTACAAGGCCGACCCGACCAAGGCACTCCGCAACAAGCTCGTCGAGGAGTACCTGCCGCTGGTCAAGTACAACGGCGAGCGGATCTGGAGCCGGCTGCCGGACGGCGTCGAGCTGGACGACCTGATCTCCGCCGGCGTGTTCGGGCTGATGGACGCGATCAACGCTTACGACCTGGAACGGGGCGTGAAGTTCGAGACCTACTGCGTGCCGCGTATCCGTGGCGCGATGCTCGATGAGCTCCGCAGCATGGACTGGGTGCCCCGGCTCGTCCGCTCGAAGGCGTCGAAGCTCGGCGCGGCGGTCAAGGAACTCGAGACCCGGCTCGGCCGCTCGCCGACCGAGATCGAGTTGGCCGAGCGGATGGAGATGAGCGTCAAAGAGCTCGAGAAGATGATCCAAGAGGCGAACGCCGTTGGGCTCATCTCGCTGAATAAGAAGTGGTACGAGACCGACAGCTACAAGGACGTCCGCGAGATCGATATCCTCGAGGACAAGAAGTCCGACGACCCGACCCGCCGGGTGCAGAAGTCGGACCTCATGCGGCTGGTGACCAAGGGCCTCAATCGCAACGAGCGGCTCATCATCATCCTCTACTACTACGAAGAACTCACGATGAAGGAGATCGGCACCACGCTCGACCTCTCCGAGAGCCGCGTCAGCCAGATGCACTCGGCGATCGTGTCCCGGCTGCAGGGCCAACTCGGCCGCCGCCGGCCCGAGTTCGGCGTCGCGTAACGGAGTAGGCAGAGGACAGACAGCAGTAGACGATCAAGCCGCCGGCGGAAGCCGGCGGCTTTTTTGTTTTGTCGCACGGTTTTGTCGCACCGACGAAACGCCGAATCGCTCGATAAACGGCCGTTTCTTGTCGTAAGTCGTTGCGTGGCAAGGTGATATCGTTTTGTCGCATGGGTCGGCGGATCGGTCGCGGCGGACAACGGAGGTGGACCGTCGATTATCGCTGATCTGCCACGAGGCTGCGGGTCGTTTTGGTCACCCCGATCGCCCACTCAGGGGCCTTCTCCTTGGCGTCTTTGCGCCTTGGCGTGCAGTTGTTTGGTTGGGGTCTCACGCAGAGGCGCCAAGACGCAGAGGAGCCGAGCCCGCGGCACGCCGCGTTTGGCTGGTTATGCTTTAGCAATTCAATCCACCCGTTACACAGCGTTTGCACAGCTTGGCAAGGACGAGGCGATGAATTGGCACGTTATCTTGATTTGGTTGGCTCTGACAGCATCTAGTACCTCAGGTCAATCCAATAAGAACGTCTGGAAGTTTTCTTGGGGTGGCAATCTACCACGAGATGTTGTCGTGCTCAGCGAGTTATCGCTCGATGATCCCGAATCGGAAGTCTTGCTATCGGTTGACCGAGATGGCGAGCCATTCCTGTTGCCTTCAAAAGTTGGAGTCGAAATCGATGGTGCTCAACTACAGCTAGAGAGCTACAGCACGGATACGTCGTCAGAGAATGGAACAATAAAGTCGGTGTGGGGCAAGTCTTCACTGTATGACAACCGCTACGTGCAAAGCACTGTGTGGTTTCGCGAAGTCGGTGCTCAAAAACGCGTAGTCGGATTGACCGTGCGGTACGATCGTAACTCCGCCATCGCGATCCGCTATGAGTTCCCAAAAGACGGCGGCTGGGGTGATGAGGTCAACGTCACCGGAGAGCTGACCGAGTTTCGCTTTGCTGGCGAGAACCAAGGTTGGTCGTACAACGGCGAGCGCGAGCCGCTTGGGCCGTACGATCTGAGCACGCCGCCCAAGAAAGAGGTCCGCCCGCCGCTCACGATCAAGCGGGGCGACGGCGGGTACGCCGCGGTGCTTGAGGCGGCCACCTTTGAGCAGGCACCGATGACGTTGGTCTCGACCGGCGACGGCGGCTACCGGGTGAAGGCTCCCAAGTCGATCATCAAGAACGGCCACACCTCGTGGCGCGTGATCTTGTTGGGCGACGAGGTCGGCGACCTGCTGACCGGCCCCGCGCCGTATGTGCTCAACCCGCCGAGTGCGATCGAGGAGACCGATTGGATCGAGCCCGGCTTGGCCTTCTGGGATTGGCGGGCGTGGGGCGCGACGACCGACGACGGCTTCACCTACGGCCTCGATATGGCGAGCTGGCGACGGTTCATCGACTTCGCCTCGGAGAACAACGTGAAGTACCTCGTGCTCGACGCCAACTGGTACGGGCCGGAGTTCGACAAGTCATCCGACCCTCGCGTTAGTCGTGATCACCTCGTCATCCAGCCGGACCGCGACAAACCCCAGGTCATCCGCAAGCCGGCGCCCGAGGATTGGGAAGACCCGATCGATGTCCCGGCGCTCATCAAGTATGGCAAGGAGCGGAACGTTGGGATCATCCTCTACATCAACGATGTCGCGCGGAAGAACTACCCGTTCGAGGAGACCCTGGCCCTCTACGAAGAGTGGGGCGCGGCGGGCATCAAGTACGGCTTCATGGAGGGACGCGGCCAGCAGAAGGTGCGGACCACGCGCGAGATCATCCGCTTGTGTGCCAAGCACCACCTGCTTTGCAATTTCCACGACGGACCGGTGCCGCCGTCCGGCGACGAGCGGACCTACCCGAACTATATCGCCCGCGAGTTCTGCCACGCGCAGGCCGATGCGATGCGCTCGTTCACGCCGACCGCCTTCTGCAAGACGGTGTTCGTCAACATGCTGGCCGGCCCGTTGGATATGAACAACGGCCTCTTCGCCCTCAACAACCCGGCGAAGGACCGGCCGCGGTTCTTCAAGAACATCGAGTCGACCGTGGTCTCCGAGTGCGCCCGGGTGCTGATCACCTACACCGGCATGGCGATCCTGCCCGACACGCCCGAGGCGTACGCCGAGAAGGCCGACCTGTTCGAGTTCCTCAGCCGGCTGCCGATGGACTGGGACGAGACACAGATCGTGAATGGCTCGATCGGCGAGTACATCACGTCCGCCCGCCGAGGGGGCGACACGTGGTACGTCGCGTCGGCAACGAATGAAGAAGGACGCACGCTCGATATCGACCTCGACTTCCTCAAGCCGGGCACCCGCTACCGAGCCACGCTCTACGAGGACGCCCCCGATTCGCACTTCCAAACCAACCGCGAGGCGTACCGGGTGAGGAAAGTCGAAGGCCTGACCAGCGACGACAAGCTCGAAGCCATGCTAGCCCCCGGCGGCGGCCACTGCGTGATCCTCGAACCGGCAGAGTAACGCCGAGCCGCGATCCCGGAGGGCGCGAAGCCTGCGACTCGGGAGGGCGAGGCTCCTGCCGAGCCAGGAAAGCGGGTACCCGGCGCGTGGCTCGGCGGGAGCCTCGCCCTCCCGATAGCTCTGCTAGCGGGTGGTGGAATGGGAGGTTCTGGCAGACGGGTTGAGCCGCGAGTTTCGGGCAGGCCGCGTGCGTGGTGGTTCACCGATAGCGATAGGGAAGCGTTGCCGTGGCCGGCCGCTTCGGGCGAGATCGCATCGGTTCTTGGGGCGGCGTGGCATCGTGAAACACTGGCATTTCACCATCGGTCGGGGGCAGCTAGGTTGCGGTCCCCGTTGTTGGGCCGCCGTTGTCGTTCGTGTTGTGAAGTCCCTGCCGATGAAGATCTCGCCAGCCCTGGTGGCTGTCCCCGTCGCCGCTTATGTCATGCTGCTCCGCTGGACCACGCGGCTGACCATCCATAACGATCCACGCCCCGAGCTCAAGAAGCGGGGCGCCCGCTACGCGTACTCGATCCTCCACGCCCACCAGATCGCCGCGGCGATCAACACCGAGCCGAACACCGCGGCGATGGTCTCGCAGTCGGGCGACGGCGAGCTGTTGGTGAAGGCGTTCCGCGCCCTGGGCGTCACGCCGGTGCGTGGTTCGAGCCGCAAGAACGGCCACGATCGGGGCGGGGCGGCGGCCCTCGAAGGGCTGATCCAGCACGTCTCGGGCGGCGACCCGGCGATCATCGCGGTCGATGGGCCGCGTGGGCCGCGTGGGCAGATCCGCAAAGGGATCGCCGCGCTCGCGAAGCAAGCCGATGCCTCGGTGTTGAACGTGATCCTGATCCCGCGTTGGCGGCTGACGATCTCGCTGGCCTGGGACCGCTTCCAAGTCCCGATGCCATTCACGCATGTCGATGCCTACTTCGCCGAGCCGATCCGGGCGAACCCGAACGAGAGCACCGAGATGCTCCGCCGGCGTGTGGAGCATTCGCTGAACGAGCTGGAACGCGAGCACGACCCGGGCGAGGCCTCAACGACCGCCGCGCCATCGACGCCTAGCAAGTCGCTAGCAGCGTAGGCGGTATCGGTCCGATTGGTGTGGTGGCGATCCGGATCGGCCGGGTAAAGTCGGTCGGCTCGTCGCGGAACGGCCGCGTCGCTTCGCCCCGTGCTTAAACCCAACGGACAAAACCCCGTCGGAACCGGTTTCTGTGACGAGGAAACCGAGCGGCACGGATGTTTTGTCCTGACGCTCTTATCGTCTGACAAGCGATGAAGATTCCTCCTCCGGTTGTTGGTTGGCCCTTCGCCTGCTTGGTGATGCTGCTCCGCTGGACCTGCCGGGTCCGCGTGCATGGCAACGACCCACGCGAGGCGATCGCCCGTGGCGAGAAGCATGTCTTCTCCGTGCTGCACGCTCATCAAGTCGCCATCGCTCTGAACGCGATCCCCGGCACGGCCGCGATGGTCTCACGCTCGCTTGATGGCGAAGCGTTGCAGCCGATGTTCCGCTTGCTGCAGATCGTGCCGATGCGCGGCTCGAACCGGCGTGGCGGTGCCGAGGCGCTGGCCAAGATGGTCGCGCACGTGAACGCGGGCCGTGGCCCGGCGTTGATCGCGGTCGATGGGCCACGCGGGCCGCGTGGGCAGGTGCGGAAAGGGATCGCGTCGCTGAGCCAACAGACCGGGGCGACCATCATCAACGTGGTGCTCGTGCCGCGGTGGCGGATCGTCTTCGGGCAGGCGTGGGATCGTTTCCAGTTTCCGATTCCCTTCTCGCGGATCGACGCGTACGTCGCGGAGCCGATCCGGCCGGCGGCCGGTGAGAGCATCGAACAACTTCGCCGGCGGGTGGAGGCCTGCTTGCACGACCTCGAACAACGCTACGACCCGGCCGAGGCGGCTCCGCCGCCCGGGTATCAGATGCCGATGGCGGCGTAGTATCCTGGGGAATTCGGGATTCTCTGAACCCTTGGCGAATCGGCCGGCACTGTGGGGGCATGACGGTCGTGAGCCAACCACGTGAACCATCCGCCGCCGACGCCGATCGACTTGCCCAGCCGGGCAGGGCGGGGCACGACGCCGGGGTTCCGCCGCCCGAGCTTTCGTCGGACCCGCCGGCGATTGACCTGACACGGTTGGTGCGCGATCGCCAAGCCGAGGTGTGGCGTTATCTGCGATTCCTCGGTGCCGACCCGAACGAGGCCGACGATCTGACCCAGGAGGCGTTTCTGGCGTTGGCGCGATCGAGCTTTGTCGAAGAGTCCGATGCGCAAACGGCCGGCTACTTGCGGACCATCGCTCGGCGGCAACTGTTGATGCTCCGTCGCACCCAGCGGCGGCGGATCAAGACCGTCGACTTCGAGGCCGCCGAGTCGGCTTGGGCCGAATCGATGTGGGGCAATCGGGCGGACTCCGACGCCTTCGACGACCATATCGACGCCGCGAAGGAATGCGTCGAAGGGCTCGAGGGCCGGGCGGGGCAGGCGATCGACTTGTCGTATCGGCAAGGCGAGAGCCGCGAAGCGATCGCGGAGCGGCTCGGCATGAAACCCGACGGCGTGAAGACGCTGCTCCGACGCACCCGGCAGGCGCTGCGCGAGTGCATCGAGAAGCGGCTCCGCGAAGTCCTCTGAGCAACCCATTCAAGCCCATTGCGAGCCGACGACGCGAGTTGCCGGAGCGGCCCGCACGCAAACCTCCGACGACTGGCGTCGTCGGCTCGCTGTCACTTGGTGAAGTGAAATATCATGAGCGAATCGAATCAACCCATCGAACGAGCCCAAGACCGGCTGACCGATCGCGTCCTCGCCGAGGCCGTCGGGGGTGAAAGCCCGCCCGACCTGACGGCGGCCATCGCCGACCGCGTGGCCGATGCGAAAGCCACGCCTGCAAGCAGCGGCAACCCAAGGCAGACCCGCCGGGCGTGGGTTGTTCTGCTGGCGACGGCGGCTTCGCTGATGGTGGCGATGATCGTGTGGCGTGAGAACGACGGGCGGTTTGGTGAGCGGGCTGTCGCGCTAGCCGATGAGCCGGCTAAGCCCCAAATCGTGTCCGACTTTAGCTCGGTAAGCGGGGGCTCGAAGGCGATCGAGACCGAGCCAATTGATACCAACGATGACCGATTCGTGATCGGAGAGGCAGTTAACGGGGGTGCGGGTATGGGTGGTCAAGTGGCCGCTGTGCGTGACATCGAGTCTTCAACGAAGGCTTTGAATCAACAAGGACTGGTGGAGAGCGAGGTCGTACCATTTCCCGCTGGGGTTCCGATGGTCTATCCCGATGCCGAACGATGGAGAAACATCAAGAGTCTACGAGAGAAATACAGCCAAGTGGATGTCAGTCCGCCTGTCGGCATGCGTGCACAGCCTCGTCAACATGATGGACAGATGATGATGGCGATGGACAAGCTTTGGTTTGGCACAACCGGCAACGATCGTCATCGTCCGTACGTCTCATCGCAAGTCAGTGATTCGGATCTGCGGTTCTTTGAACCGGTCGACCTGAGTTTTGGCGATAAGTACGCCGCGATCCAGGAGAACGCGTTCATCAAACCCGAAGGTGCCAAAGCCCTCAGCACGTTCAGCATCGATGTCGATACGGCGAGCTACACCGGCGTGCGGCAGTATTTGCTCGATGCTCGGCGGTTGCCGCCGGCGGATTCGGTGCGGATCGAAGAGTTGGTGAACTACTTCGACTACGGCTACGCGGCACCGGCGGCGGATAGCGAGGACCCGTTCGCCGCGACACTGAGCGTGGCGGCCTGCCCTTGGAAGCCGGCACATCGGCTGGTGCGGATCGGTATCAAGGGCCGCGAGGTCGAGGCCGACAAGCGGCCGCTGTCGAACCTTGTCTTCTTGGTCGATGTCTCGGGCTCGATGAACGAGCCGAACAAGCTGCCGCTGGTCGTCGAAGGGCTTAAGGCACTCGTCGAGCGGCTCGGCGAGAACGACCGCGTGGCGATCGTCGTCTATGCCGGCAGCGAGGGCTTGGTCCTGCCGAGCACCTCGGGCACCAAGAAAGATGAGATCCGCTCCGCACTCGGCCGGCTGCAAGCGGGCGGCTCGACCGCCGGCGGGGCCGGGTTGAAACTCGCTTACGAGATCGCCGAACGGCACAAGATCCCGGGCGGGGTGAACCGCGTGGTGCTCTGCACGGACGGCGACTTCAATGTCGGCCTGACCGGCACCGAGGAACTCGCCGAGCTCGTTGAGTCACGCGGCAAGGAGCAAGGCATCTTCCTGACCGTGCTCGGCTTCGGCCGCGGCAACCTCAACGATGCGATGCTCGAAACGATCTCCGGTCGGGGCGATGGGCACTACGCCTATATCGACAGCGAGCGCGAGGCGCGCCGGGTGTTGTCGCGTGACTTGTCCGGCACGCTGATCACGATCGCTAAGGACGTGAAGCTGCAGGTCGAGTTCAACCCGGCGAAGGTCGGGGCGTATCGGCTGATCGGCTACGAGAACCGCGTCATGGCCGCCAAGGACTTCAACGACGACACGAAGGATGCCGGCGAGATCGGCGCGGGGCATACGGTCACGGCCCTGTACGAGATCGTCCCGGTCGGCATCGAGCCACCGGCCCCACCCGTCGATGGCCTCAAATACCAACCGACCGACGAGTCCACCAGTCAGCCGGAAGCGTCAGCGCCCGGAACGAATGACGCGAAGGTGGAAGGTGGAAGGACGAAGGCGGAGGCGGACGAACTCTTGACCCTCAAGATTCGGTATAAGCAACCCGAGGGCGGCGCCAGCAAGAAGCTTGAGTTCCCGCTCGATGAGCCGGCAGAGTTGTTGCAGCCATCGGGCGACTTCCGCTGGGCGGCGGCGGTGGCCGAGTTCGGCATGCTGCTGCGGAACTCCCGCCACGCCGGCGAGGCGACCTTGGATACCGTGCTTGAAGCGGCCCGCGGGGCAGTCGGGGAAGACCCCCAAGGCTACCGCGCCGAGTTCCTCGACATGGTGCGAAAGGCTCAGGCGATTAAGGGGGGCAAGTAAGTCTCTCGCAAAGCCCCGAGCTACTCGCCGGCGAGGACGTTTGCTGAGACCGTCTCTCCGGCTGGGATCTGGGTGATCGGCCGGATGCGGAGGCGTCGGTACTCGACCTCGGCGGACTCGGATTGGATCTGGATCTTTCCGCCGGTGAGCGGTTCGCCGTCGGCTTGCGAGCCGTTCTTGGCGTTGGCGATCCGCATCACGATCTGGCCATTCACCGCGAACGCGAGCCGGTCTTCCACGGCGAAGACATCGATCCGGTTCCAATCGCCAACCCGCTCGTGGTTCGCTTGACGGGTGATGTAGCCCTGTGGGGCTCCCTTGCCCACGGGCGAGACCTCGCCGTCCGGTGCGTAGATCGGTCGGCGGGTGTCGGTCGGCTTGATCGCCACGGTGCAACTGGTGCCGGCCAACGGGATCAGGTCGCCGCAGTCGGTCTCTTGCACCTGGCATTCGAGGCAACGCATCCAGACGTTCCAGAACGCGCCGTGCTCGCCGGTGCAATGGATCAAGAGACCGCTATCCCGCTTGGCGTTTAGGCGCGGCGGGTACTTCTTCTCGCCCCATTTGGTCTCGCAAGTGAGGTGGTAGTTGCTGAACGACTCCTCGGTCGAGAGGCCGGCGTAGCCCTGGCCGCTGATATGCAGCACCGGCTCGCCGTCACGTTGCTCGATCGTGAAGATCCCCAGCGGGTCGCTCAAACCGACCGGCGTTCCCCGGCGGCAGTCTTCGCTGTCCGAAGCGGGGAAGCCGGGGACGGTCGTTGTCTTGTGCGGGACGCCCGTGAAGGCGACCCAGCCGTCGAGCGTGTTGCCGAGGAGCGGGCGCCATGCTGCGGCAGGCTCCTTGGCGAGGGAGGTGGTGGCCGAGGCGGCAAGGAACACAAGTCCGATCGAGAGAGTCGCGGCGTGGGTCATGTTGTTCGTCGATTGGGAGAAGCTGCGAAGAGCGATCGTGAATGTCGGCCCGCCCGGGCGGTACCCCTATAGACGATCCGTGCCCGTAGTTTATCTCGTGGTGGGGGCTAAGGAGACCCCGCCGGCGGTTCGCCTGATTGGTTTCGGGCGGCCCCGCAAGCTAAGATTGGGGATCGGGCGTTCCTCGTCGCGAATGACCGAAGTCGCTACCTCGTCGAGATTTATGATCGTTATGCAGAGAGTCTTTGTCGGATGGTTCGTGTTGGCGGCCCTGGTGTTGGCCGTGCCGAGTCGGGTCCTTGCTGAGGCCGCTCAGGCCGAGCGACCGAATATCGTCTTCATCATGTCGGACGACCACGCGGCCCACGCCATCGGGGCGTACGGCGGGCGGTTCGCTGGCCTGAACCCGACGCCCACGCTCGATCGGCTGGCGGCCGAAGGGACGCGTTTTGAGCGCTGTTTCTGCAGCAATTCGATCTGCGGGCCGAGCCGGGCGACGCTGATGACCGGGCAGTACTCGCATCGCAACGGCATGACAACGCTCCAGGGGAAGATCCCGGCCGATCGGCAAACGCTCGCCCATCAGATGCGGGCGGCCGGCTACCAGACCGCGATCATCGGCAAGTGGCACCTCACCGCCGAGCCGGCGGCGTTCGACCATTACTGCGTGCTGAAGGGGCAGGGGAAGTATTTCAACCCGGTGTTCCGGGTCCGCGGCCCGAAGCCGTGGCCGGAGAACACGATCCGCCCCGCTGAAAGCAAGTACGACTCGATTCATTCTTCGGACGCGATCACCGACCTGTCGCTCGCGTGGTTGAAGAACCGGAAGGACGACAAGCCGTTCTTCCTCATGCACCACTTCAAGGCGCCGCACGACAACTTCGAGAACGCGGAACGCTACGATTGGCTCTACGTCGATCAGGAGATGCCCGAGCCGCCCAACCTGATGGAGCGGTTTGGCCACGGCCCGAAGGGCACGCCGGCGTACGGCACGAGTGTCTCGCGTCGCAACACGCGTCGGAACATGGGTCACCACATGGAGACCCCCGAAGGACTCGACGACGTCGCCTACACACGCGAGACCTACCAGCGGTACCTCAAGAAGTACCTCCGCTGCGTCCGCGGGGTCGATGACAATATCGCCCGGCTCATCAAGGGCCTGGAGGAGGCCGGCGAGCTCGACAACACGATTATTGTCTACACCGCCGACCAAGGCTTCATGCTCGGCGAGCACGACTACATCGATAAGCGGTGGGTTTACGAGGAGTCGATGCGGATGCCGCTGATCGTCTGGGCCCCGGGGCGGGTCGCCGCCGGCGTGGTGCGTGACGAGCTGGTCAGCAACGTCGACTTCCTGCCGACGCTCGTCGATCTGACCGGAGCCGAGGTGGCCGACCCGACGGTGCAGGGAACCAGCCTAACGCCGCTGTTGACCGGCGAGCCGGTCGAGTCGTGGCGCGACGCGGTCTACTACCGTTATTGGATGCACATGACCCACCACGATAACCCGGCCCATTACGGCATCCGCACGGAAGACTTCAAGCTGGTCTTCTTCTACGGCCTGCCGCTCGACGCGCCCGGCGCCCTGCCCGAAGCGACCGAGCCGCATTGGGAGTTGTACGACCTGCGAGAAGACCCTTCGGAGGACTACAACGTGATCGACGATCCGCGTTACGGCACGGTGGTCTCGCAGCTCAAGACCCGATTGCTGCAACTCAAGCAAGAGGTCGGCGACACCGACGAGGCCTACCCGGAACTGATGAAGGTGAGGGGGGACGCGTGGTGAGCCGGCCTTAGCGCTCTAACGGCAAGCCGAATCGGCTGGTTTGCCGTGCTGTCTCAACGATCTCGCAGCCGAGGATCGACGTCGGCTGTTTACTTGGCCGGGACTTCGATATCGAGCGTTGATTGGCTTGAGTCGAGATCGACTTCAAGAGTGTGCGTTGGAAACATTTGCGGGGCGAAGGCCTTGGCACTCGTGTAACCGGTCACGCTGATTCGGACCGGGCCCTCGACCGGCCCCTTGTCTTCGTTGCGTGTATCGAAGTGCCCGTCAGACACCGTTGCGTAGCCGACGGGACCTGAGCCACCTTTGCTTGCGTTGGGCTCAAAGCGGACCTCGCCATGCGGGACAGGCTGTCCATCGTAGGTGACATCCCCGCTGATGTTGAGTCGCTGGACGCCTGATTTCCCACACCCAGCCATTGTGATGGCCACGGCTATCGCAAAAAGACACCATGTAACATCTGGGCGTTTGGCCATCGTATCCCTGCTCTAGGCAGACAGAAGATCTTGCTTAAGCAGCAAGCGATGATCTGTCGTATTGCATTTACAAACCTTCACCGACGCTGATGATATTGCCGCCGTCAAGAACATCACCGCCGTTAGCACGCATACCCATCGATTGGTAAAGCTTCAAGTCAATATCTTCGTTTAGATAGTGGGTTGACCCATCAGCAAACACAAAGTTTGCGCCGCCTGGATGAAAGCTACCAAAGTTGACAGACCGCCATGAATGATGGATCCATTGCTTGTAGTAACTGCTGAAGCCGCCGGGGCCGGTGCCAGTGCGATTGTCACCATTGATACCGAATTCTGTAGCAGCAGAAGCTTGGGCAGGTCCTGAGTGGGCTGACCCCTCGTTCTCAGCAGATGACCATAGGTTGCCACGGTCTTGGATGGTGGGGTTCTCGCCTATGACCATGTGCAACCGGTTCTCGCCGAGCATGATCGTTTTTGAGGTGCCGTCGGTAATCTTGGCGACTCCGATCTGCGAGTTGGCGTGTGCGATACCGTTGATATAGAACGCGCTGATCCCAGGTCCAAACCAGCTGCAAGAGCTTAGACCGGTGTAGTTTGTCGCATTGACACCACCTTCGTTGCGCGGCCCGCCACCCTGGCAAAGATGGTAGCAACAAACCGCATCCTGTTCGCTGGCGACGGGGTCTGTGGGGCACTTGAACGCAGGCATGGGTTGCAATTGAGCCGCAGCATTCTCTGGGCTGCCGCAACCGTTGTTTAGAGCGTTATCACGAACGCCAGCGAAGCCCTCATCTAGATTGAACTGATCGAAAAGGGTTTGCTCTTCCATATAGGGCAAGATCAATACGGTCCAAGGTGGGCCCGAGCAGCTACCGTACCTCTCAGTGTCGCCAAAAAACTCCCCCATCTGCTTGGTGAACCGGACCAGTGAAGTTGGGTCACCACTTGTAGGATTCACGATGCATGGTGGCGAGTCAAAGTTCGTCAAGGCCGTGGGCGTGAAGTGACCAACCGTGGCGTGGTAGTTGTGCTGTGCCAGGCCGATCTGCTTGATCTGGTTCTGGCATTGCATCCGCCGGGCCGCCTCGCGAGCGGCTTGGACCGCTGGTAGCAGCAACGCAACCAAGATGCCGATGATGGCGATCACCACGAGCAGCTCGACCAAGGTGAAGCCGGCGTGATTCTTCTGGTTGGTTTGGGTGGACCGCATCTCGGGTAACCTCCGTTGCCGCCAAGAAAAGAACTATTCGTGAATCAATAAGGTCGGTTTGTCGCCGCTCAGCACCCGCGAGCCAATCGAATCAAACATTGGCTGGCTCGCGGGCAATCAGCTTCCTAAGCAGGGATAGGTAACGTCGAGATTAGCGACGACGGAGCATCGATCCGACCATCAGAAGACCGCCAAGCAATAGCGACGAGGGCTCGGGGATGGCGGTCGCCGCGAAGGCGCTCCGGCCGTAGTTGGCTGCCCAGAACTGGCGATCGAAGTCGTCGACCACGCCATCGGGAACGCCATCGAGGGTTGGACCGGTGCCATCGGCAGGCAGGTCCACCCCAACGCTCTCGACGCTGTCACGCCAGACCGTGTAGTCGGCCGCATCGACGAAGCCGTCGCCCGTGTAGTCGCCGGGAACCGGCGGGATATTCGGGAGGTACTCGAAGCGGGCTCCGCCGGAAGAGGCGCTGACCTCTGGCGAGGTGGAATCGAGCCAGCGGGCCGCGAACCACATCTCGCTGCCACCATCGGTCGGATGGTTGGCAACACCGCCCTCGTTGACGTTGGGTGTATTGAAGATGTCGTCCTCTGCCGTGGTATTCCAGAAGAAGGACTCCAGAGCGTTCGGGTTGTCGACCGTGGCGCGAGCGACCTCGGTATCGGTATCGATGTTATGAACCACGAGCTCGTCGGGCACCCAGAGATCGGTTGCTGCGTCGGTCAGCGTGGCGGTGTAGGTGAAGCGAAGGTTGTCCGAGAGAAGGTCGGCCGTCCCGCCGGAGAAGCCGTTGTTGATGCCGAGGTCGGCCCCAGAAACGAAAAGTGCGAGCGGGTTGTCGTCTCCTTGGAAGACGGCCCGTTCGCCACCCAGGGCGGTGAAGACCTTCAAGTTGCCATCTTCAAAGTTGCTCCACCCCGCCTTGAACCCAGCTCGTGGCGAGGCGTCAAAACTACAGGTCAAGAAGCAGTCCGAGACGCCCGCCGCGAAGAGAGAGGCGTTGCCCGGGGCGGTCGTTCCCAGATCGAATTGGTACTCGAAGTCGATCTTGATCTGGTCGCCTTGGTTGAAGCCGGCACCGATCTCATCGCGTCCACCACCGGCCAGGGCCCCGGTCGCTCCGTTGTTCCAGAGGTTGCGTAGGAAGGAATCTCCCGCGGGCGGAAAGCCCGAGATCACGCTGACCGTGCCCGCCGTCGAATCGACCGACGGGTTGCCGGTGGTGTCGTTGAACTGGCCGAGCCAAGTGGTTCCGTCGGGGCCGTTGCCGTTTTGGAACTGCAGCTTGCCGTCGTTGTAGCCTTCGGCGGCCGAGAAGGTCGTGTCGAGCAATACGACGGCCGACGCAGGGGCGGTGCCGAAAGCTGCGGCGAAGGCGGCGGCAGCAGCCAGTTTGCAGAGGGATCGAGACATCTCAAGCAGCTCCGTTGTAGATAAGCTTGGGGTGGAACCAGAAAGCCGGAGGCCCTGGCTACAACGCGAAGAGGCTCACCGGAGGGAGAGCTTTTCTCGCTGCGTTTGGAACAGTCGGCGGTCTTAATCGAGCAGAATCAAAGGAAGAGAAGGTCGGGCCGGTCAGCCGAGCCGAAGCGGGCCAACCAACGATTACCCGCTGATCTAATGTCTTGCCGCCTTGGCAGGTGCCACTAAACCGACAAAAAGGTGGTGATGCCACGTTTGCGGCTATCTCACGCCCCCGGGCCTGGGCAGATACCCGCCGATCGAGCCGTTCGGCCTGCTAAGCAAGCCGTTTTGAGCCGTTAGTGGCCCCCCGATCGGTTGGAGTCGACCGTCCTTTGTCGGGCGTCTGCCGGTATGCGGCTAACCACTCGGCACCAGGATGCCTGTGCGGCAAGCCGAACGCTTCTCTCCTTGTGCAAGAAAGAGCTCAAGAAACCGGGCCGAAGCGGTGGCTTCAGGACATTTATGTACTGAACGGGTGCTTATTCATTCGCTCATTCGCGGTAGTGTCGCACCGCCGGTTGCCGTCTGCACCGGTCAGACACGGCCCGATCCACACCTTGTCACACCTTCTCTGTTGATTTTCGGAGCGTCTCATGAAACGCAGTCGTGTTTTTCTTCTCTCTTTCGTGGCCGGTCTGCTCGGCCTGCACGCTTCGATCGCCGAAGCCGTGCTCGTCTACGAGACCGACTACACCCTCAGGAATGACAACGGCAATCCGTTCGTCGATGGTGGAGAGCTCCGGTTCCAGGATGGATGGCTGGGGCAAACGGGATACACCGTCGATTCGGACGCACCGGGAACTGTTTCCGCGAGCGGCGGGTTTCTACGGGTTCTCAACAACAACGGAGCTACTGGCGGTACGGCCGGTGGCGGAAGCGACGAACTGGGCGCCGGGTTTAACGACGGTGATTCGATCCGCATCGTGACCACCCTGCAGTACGAGCTGCTGTCCGCTCCGAACCAGGCGTTGAGCACGATCGGTGTCCGCCCCAACTTCGCGACGGGTGGCTTCAACGCCAGTCCGACCAGCGGGTTCAAGACGGCCTACAACAGCTTTGATGGGGGCAGCATCAAGGTATTCACCGGGCTCGGTCGCCAGGGTTTCAACGGTGGCGACAACGCCTTCGCGTTGTTCATTACCGGCGATGAGGGCGGGTTCAACTCGGGCGATACCGGCCAGCCGATGGATCTCTCCACCGACACCTTCGAGTTCGACTACACCGCCGAGTTCCTAAGCGATGCCTGGGTGGCGACCGAGCTCATCGTACGCAACCTGGACGACGGTGGTGCCATCGTGGCCCAGGCAACGGTCGACAACCTCGGCGCACTCGAGTCGACGGCCTACACCGGCTCGGAGGCCTACTATGGCCAACGCTTCACCGATGCCGGCGGCGTTGTTGTCACCTCGGACCGCATGCGATTCGAGTACGCGGCGGTCCCTGAACCGGGGACGACGGTCCTGCTCGGATGCGTCTTTGCCGGTCTCTTGGCAAAGCGTCGTCGCTAGAGCAGTCCTCGAATCGACTGTCAATCGATGCAATCGAAGCACGCGGGGTTCCGAAAGGTATCCCGCGTGCTTTTTTCGTGTCAGAGACTGGGCCTGTCGAGGGCCTCAAGGCATCGCTCCAAGGCCGATACCTTGAGCGCTTGCCTACTCGCCGGGTGGCTGGCGGGGGAACTGGACGACGTTCATGTAGCAATCGAGCATCGTTGCCACTTCGACAAAGTCGCGGCCGATGCGAGACTTCAGGACATAGCCCGCGACGTTCGCTTCGTAAGCGGCCATTCGCTCTTCGACCGAGTTGGAGGTGGTGAGCACGAAGACCACCGTGCCCTTCAAATCCTCGTCGGCACGCATCTCGCGGAGGCATTCCGCGCCGGACATCTTCGGCAAGTTGAGGTCCAGCAGGACGAGAAACGGCTTCTTCAGATTGAAGTCGCCTTCGCCTCGCATTGCCGCCAAGGCTTCGACGCCGTCCTTGACCCGGACAACGGGATTGGCAACGCGAGCCCGACGTAAACCACGCTCGATCGCTTCGGCGTCGATGTCGTCGTCTTCGACGATGAGAATAGAAACGAGGTCGTAGTTGCTCGCGGAGTCCGCTGAATCCATCGGGGCACGCTCAAAGTTCGTAGCTTGAAGTCATAGGAAGGCCCTGCCGATTGCGTTCCAGTGCCTGATTCTCAACAAGCCAATCGGTGAGTTCAAGTTGCGGTGAGTGCACCGCTCCAAGGATGGGAGGCTCATGTCTTAGTGATTGCCAACGCCCCAGGATACCGGGCTGCCGGCAAGTCTTCGGAGAAGGTGTCCGCGAGGATCGTCCGGCCTTGTCCGCTAGCAATACGAGCGGAGCGAGCGGGTGCAAAAAAAACTTGAAACTGGTCTTGTCGATTTTTTAGCGACGGGGCACATTGGCGTTCGCCCATTCGAACACGAGTGCACGGATACGAAGTCCGGCGGTTTCTTCCGCTCCTAAGACTGGACGCACGAGTCTCGACGACGCTTCGCGATGGCTATCGTTTAGCCGTCACCGCGTCATCGGTCCAGTCGTCTGAGGAGCTCAGTGCAATGGGGTGATGTTCCCCTTTGCCTTCCACGGAAAGGAAACCCGCGATGCTCGTCTTATCACGCAGTCAAGATGACAAGATCCTCTTCCCGGCCTTGGGCATCAGTGTCCATGTCTTACGCGTCGACGGTGGGAAAGTGCGGGTGGGCGTTGATGCTCCGCCCGAGGTGAAGATCTTGAGACACGAGCTCCAAGAGAGTCCTCCGCCACCATCGGCTTCGGCCGTGGTGGGGATGCCCACGCTGCAGGACGCGCGGCTGCAACGCCACTTGCACACGGCGGCCTCGTCGTTGAATCGCTTGCACGAGTTGTGCGAGAACGGGTCGGTCAGCGGCACCGACGATCTGATCTACGAGGTGTTTCATCACCTCAAATCGATCGACGATCAAGCGGCGGCGGACGCCAAACGCGAGCCGGTCCTCAAAGACTATCGTCCTCGCACGGCGTTGTTGGTTGACGACAACTTGAACGAGTGTAAGCTCCTGGCCAGCTACCTCCGACTGAAGCATTTTGAGGTGGCGATCGCTAACGATGGGGCGGCGGCCCTCAACTACCTATCGAGCCACGAAGAGCCCGACGTGGTGCTGATGGATATGCAGATGCCCGGCATGGACGGCCCGACGGCGATCCGCCGGATGCGGAAGCAGAAACGATACAATGACCTCAAGGTCTTCGCCGTCAGCGGGGGCGACCCGGCCGATTACGGTGTCGACGTGAGTCCCGAGGGGGTCAACGGCTGGTTCCCGAAACCACTCGACCCGGAAGCCCTGGTGTTCCGGCTCGCGTTCGATGAAGAGCCGAAAGTAAAAGCAGGCCAGCAAGAACTGGCCACAACGAGTAGCTGAGTTGGGGCGATCCAGCCGGCCCGGTCCTCGACCGCCCGGCCTGGTTGGCAAGGATGCCAATTCAAAACGCACGGATGCAACTCAGTTCGTAGGCGGAGGCAAGGGCTTGCTCTTGCCTCCGCTCTTTTCTTGCGCCGCGTCGAGCAGCTTGGGACGCGGCACCTCGGGGCGGGTGTATTTCTCGGCGATCGCCCGCAAGAGCTCGTTCGGGTCGAGCGGCTTCACGAGGTGGATATCGAACCCCGAGGCGATCGCCGTCTCGCGATCGCGGTCGCGCCCGTACCCGGTCACGGCGACCAGCATCAGCTCTTTGTGCTTCGGCATCTGCCTTATTTCTCGGGCGACCTCGTAGCCGTTCAGGTCGGGCAAGCCGATGTCGACGATCGCAACGGTTGGCTTGAAGGACCCGATCAGGTCCAAGGCTTCGCGTCCGCTGGTGGCGGCCTGCACTTGGAAGCCCTTCAACTCCAGGGTCCTGGCGAGCATCTTCCGCACGCCCTCGTTGTCTTCGACGATCAAGATCCGCATGTCGTTGATCACCCCGAGGTCGGTCTCGGAGCGTCGCTGCGGGCGTTTGCGTGTCATCGGCAGCCTGACGATGAACGTGCTGCCCTTTCCCTTGCCGTCGCTCTGAACGCTGACCGTGCCCTGGTGAGCGTTGGCGACTTTGCTGACTAGGGTGAGGCCGAGGCCCATGCCGCCTTGGGCGCGATCGATCGTCTGCTCGGCTTGGACGAAGGGCTCGAAGATGCTCTCGAGCAGGTCGCTCTCGATGCCGACGCCGTTGTCGCTGATAGTGATCAGGGCGTCGTCGCCGTTCTGTTCGACGCGGTACTCGATCCGCCCCCCATCGCGGGTGTACTTCGACGAGTTGACCAAGAGGTTGACTTGCATCTGCTGGAGTCGTCCGACGTCGCCTTCAACGAAGAGCGGCTCGTCCGCCGGCATGACGTGGAGCTCTTGCCGCTTGGCATCGACCCGGTGCTGAACGCACTCGACGACATCGATCATGAGGGCAGAAAGGTCAACGACCTCTTTGTGCAGGTTGATCTTGTCGTTGGTGATCCGGGAAACATCGAGCAGATCATCGAGGATCCGAGCCACGTGCCGCACGTTGTGGTCGATCACGTCTTTGGCTTCGGTCGTAGCCGACAGATCGCCGTTGGCTTCGCCGAGCAGGTTCGTCGCGTTCAGGACCGCGGCGAGTGGGTTGCGGAGTTCGTGCGAGAGCATGGCGAGGAACTCGTCCCGACGCCGCACGGCTTCTCGGACGTTGGCCTCGGCTTGTTTGTGCTTGGTGACATCCCGGGCAATGCTCGAGGCCCCGATCACATTGCCCTGGGTGTCGCGGATGGGCGAGAGAGAGAGGGCGACATCCGCGACCCGCCCGTCCCGCTGAGCGTAGCGGGCCTCGACGTGTTCCAACGACTGCCCGCACTCGACCAGCTTGAGCATCTGTTCAACATCGACATCCTGGCAACGCAGGCCGAGGATCTCGACATGCCCGCCCAACACCTTGGTCGCGGGGCGCCCGAACAGTCGCTCGGCCCCGCGGTTCCAGGTGCGGATCGTGCCATCGACATCCTGCCGGAAGATCGCGTCGTCCGAGTGCTCGACGATCTCCGAGAGCTCGGCGAGTTTCGACTCGGCTTGTTTCAGGGAGGTGATATCGATCAGGGTCACGACCGCGCCATCGACCTGCCCGCGGGTCGTGTAAGGAAGGATCCGCAGCAGGTACCAATTGCCGTGCTTGTCTTGGACCTCGTGCTCATACCGCTCGTGGCGTTCGACGACTTCCTTCACTTTCTCGACGAGACGGACCTCGCGGATGTTGTGTGTGAAGGTATCCAGCCGACGCCCAACGTCCTGAGGGATCAGGTTGAACGTATCGCCGATGCCGGGCGTGAAACGGCGGATGCTGAGGTGGCGGTCGAGGAAGATCGTGTGGACGTTCGTGCTGTTCAGCAGGTTGTCCATATCGTCGGTCAGTTCGATCAACTCTTCGATCTTGCGTTGGTGCTCCGCGTTGACCGTGTAGAGCTCCTCGTTGACGCTGTGCAACTCCTCGTTCGTGCTCTGGAGTTCCTCGTTGGAGGCCGTCATCTGCTCGTTGGTCGCTTGCAACTCCTCGTTGGTCGCTTGGGCCTCTTCGACCGTCGATTGCAGGGTGTCCTTGGCACGCTGGAGTTCGCGTTCGAGGGCCTCGTATTCCTCGCTGCTGCAGGCGTCGATGCGAACCTCGATCGGCTCTTTCTGCGTGCTCTGTTGTTCGACCTCTAAAGACTCGTCCTCGATCATGACGAGGGTTCGAGCACCGCCGTCGTCGAACCGCTCCGCGATGATGCGGAGAATCTGATCTTTCCCGCTCTCGGCGTCCGAGAGCGTCGCGTGGGTGAGGGCCGGCTGATCGTGCGAGACACGCCTCATCGCGGCGGACACGGCGGAACGGAGCGCCGGGTCGAGCAGGTCGAGCATGTCCTTTGAGGGTCGACCGGTGGGCACCCTGAGGTAGCGGCCGGCGTCACCGAAGGCGTGCAGCAACTCGTTGCTCTCACTCACCAGCAGGCTCGGGGGCATGAAGCGCTCGAGGAGCTGGTCGTACGACCCGAGCAGGTCGCGTGCGGCGATCGCCTCGCTAAGGCGCGGCGTCACCCCCGGCATCGCGGCGACCGGGGCCGCGGCGGTCGTGGTCGGGAAGGGCATCCGCATGCTGGCCGGCAGGCTGACATCGCGGTGCTTGCGGTAGATCCGGCAGCGCTCGTCGATGGCCTCGAACTCGTGGGAGAGTTCTCCGGGCGTTTCGCTCGACCCGAGGCAGAGGGACCCGCCGGTCTTCAAGCCGAAGTGGAAGAGCGAGAGGACCTTCTTCTGGGTCGCCGCGGTGAAGTAGATGAAGACGTTTCGGCAGGTGATCAAGTCGAGGTTCGTGAAGGGGGCGTTGGTGATCACGTTGTGATGCACGAACACGACCTTCTTGCGCAGCTCGGGCGAAGCATGGAAGCCGTCGGACTTCTCTTCGAAATAGCGATCCTGCTGCTCGACGGTCAGTCCGCCGAGGCTTTCCTTTTGATAAACGCCCCGGCTGGCCGTTTCGAGCGACCCGGGATGCACGTCCGATGCGAAGATCTTCACCCGGTCCGGCCTCCCCATGGCGGCGGCGGCTTCGGTCAGCAAGATGGCGAGCGAGTAAGCCTCCTCGCCGGTCGCGGTGGCCACGACCCAGGCGCGAAACTCTTGCTCGAACTCGAGCTTCGCCATGAGTTTTGGGATGACATCGAGTTCCAGACGCTCGAAAACCTCTCGGTCACGGAAGAAACCGGTCACCCCGATGAGCAGGTCACGATACAACGCGTCGAGCTCGGAGGACTCCTTGCGTAGGCGCTTGGTGTACTCCGTGACGTCTTCGCAGCCGCTCAGCATGATCCGACGCTCGATGCGTCGGGTGATGGTACTGGTCTTGTAATGATTGAAATCGATCTCGTAGCGCTTCTTGAGCAGGTTGAGGATCGCGTAAGTCGGTCCATCGATACGCTGCCCGGGGCCGGCGACCCTGGAAGCGACCAACGGGCTGCCCGTGAAGGTGACGAGTGCTTCGCCCATCTCCGCGGGGCTAAGGACGGAGTCGACGATCCCGGTGTCGCATGCGCTGCGCGGCATGCCATCGAACTTGGCGGACGCCTCGCTCTGGGAGATGACGTAACCGCCGGCCTCGTGGACATCGCAGATGCCGCGTGATCCATCGCTCCCCGTCCCGGAGAGCACGACCGCGATCGCCCGCTGGCCGGCGTCCTGGGCGAGCGATCTGAAGAAGTTGTCGATCGGGAACGAGAGCTCGCGGTTGGCGGAGCGTTCGGCCAGCAGCAGGCAGCCGTCGGAGAGGATGACTTCTTTCTTGGGCGGCAGCAGGTAGACGTTCCTCGGCTCGACCTTCATGCCGTCTTCGATCTGATGGATCGGCAGCATCGTCTCGCGGGCGAGGAGCTGATCCATCAGGCTGTCGAAGTCGGGCGACAGGTGTTGCACGATGACAAACGCCAACTCGTGCCGCATCGGCAGGCGTCGGAAGAACTGCTCCAACGCCTCGAGCCCGCCGGCCGAGGCCCCGATCCCGACCACGAAGTGACGCGGTTCCTCGTGCGATACCGCTTCGGTTGCTTCGGCTTGCATCAATCGTTGCTCGACGGAAAGGGAAGAGACGTCGGGTTAACAGCTCGCGTTGAGACGGTTAGGCAGGCAAAGAAAAGAGGACCGCGGTGCCCTTGTTCGCTTCGGACTCGATCCAGATCCGACCGCCGTGTCGCTCGACGATCCGTTTGCAGAGGGCGAGGCCGAGGCCGTCGCCGGTTTGTTCGGGCTTGTAGCCCAACCGCTGGAAGATCACAAAAACCCGCTCGAAGTGGCGTGGCTCGATGCCGATCCCGTTGTCGGCGATGCGGAATACCCAGTCTCCGTTCCTCCGCTTGGCGCTGACGTCGAGGCGGAGCGGCCGCTCTTCGCGGTACTTGATGGCGTTGTCGATCAGCTCCTGGAAGAGTCGCTCTAGCTGCTCCGAATCCGCCTTGATGGACGGCAGGTTGCCAACGCTGACGTCCGCCTCGGCTTCGGTGAGTTCGGTGCTGAGGTCGTCCAGGACGATTTGCAGGACTCCGCCGCAGTCGACGTCTTGGAAATCTTTGCCCCGGGTGGTGACACGCGAGTAGGTGAGGAGCCCCTGGATCATCCGCGTGAGCGATGTCGACGACTGAGCGATCTGCTGGATCCGCGCGCGGGTCTCTTCGTCGAACTCGCCCGAAAGACCGGCGATGAGCTCGCGGCAGCCGTCGCCGATGTGCCGGAGTGGGGCTTGGAGGTCGTGCGAGACCGCGTAAGCGAAGTCTTGGAGGTCGCTGTTCGCTCGGGCGAGCTCGGCGTTGTGCTCGCGGGCCTTCTCGACTTCTTTGACCGCCGAGACGTCCGTGAAGGTCATCGCGATGCCGTCGATGCGGCCTTGCGCTGAGCGGTACGGGCGGACCCGCTGCAAGAAGGTTCCCCCCTGGCTGTTGCTGACCTCACGCTCGATCGAATCGCCGCCCGCCATCACGGCCTTGATATCGCCGAGGAGGTCGTCGTGGTCGAGCTTGTACGCGATGTGGTCGATCGGTCGGCCGACGTCCTGTTCGAGGACATTGAAGGCCGAAGAGATCGCGGGCGTGAACATCCGGATGCAGAGTTCACGGTCGAGGAACACCGTGCCGATCTCCGTGCTCTTTAGCAGGTTGTCCATATCGCTGGTCAACTGCGTCAGCTCTTCGATCTTCTGCTTGTGCTCCGAGTTAACGGTGTAGAGCTCTTCGTTGACGCTGTGGAGTTCCTCGTTGGTGCTCTGCAGCTCTTCGTTCGAGGCGATCAGCTCTTCGTTGGTGCTCTGCAGCTCCTCGTTGCTTGTCTCGAGTTCTTCGACTGTCGATTGCAACGACTCGCGGGTGTAGGTCAGCTCTTGTTCGAGGACGACAATCCGCTCGCTCGACTGCTCTTGAGCATCGTACTGCTCCTCGGTCGTGGTCGGTGCGGGGGGCAGTTCGATCTGCTCCAAGCAGATCAGGAACATGCGAGTCGTCCCTTTGACGTACGGCTCGACAACGACTTTGTACTGACGATTCTCGTCCTCGCCCCGCAACCGGACGCCCTTGTAAACGACGCGGGTCCGCTGCTGGTTCGCCTTGTGCAAGGCCGCGCTTAAGGCCATGCGGAGATCGCCCTGCACCATCTTGAGCACGTCGAGCGTCGGGCGACCCTCGGGCTGCATCAGGAGGGAGCGGGCGTCGCCGAACGAATGGATCAGCTCGAAGTACTCGTTGACCAACAGGCTCGGCGGGACGTACTTCGACAGCAACTCGCCGTAGGCACTGACGAGCGTCTGGCTGTTGTCGTTGGTCGGCGATTTGGCGACAAAGGGCGTGCGTGTCTGGACGACCTTCGAGAGGGCCGGGGTCATGGGCAACTTCCCCGCCATCGGCAGGCGGACGTCGCGTTCTTTGCGGTAGATGCGCCAGTGACGCTCCACGGTCTCGAACTCACTGCTGAGTTCGCCGAGGGTCTCGCTGGGGCCGAGCACCAAGATGCCGCCGGTCTTCAGTCCGAAGTGGAAGAGCGAGATGACTTTCTTCTGAACCCTGGCTTCCAGGTAGATCAGCACGTTGCGGCAACTGATTAGGTCGATCTTGGTGAACGGCGGGTCGCGGGTGATATCGTTCGGGGCGAAGATCACCATCTGCCGGAGCTCGCGCGTCACATGGTAGAGCTCCCCGTGAGCGGTGAAGTAGTTGAGCCGCAACTCGTCTGGCACGTTATCGATCGCGGCTGCCGGGTAGACCCCCGCGCTCGCGTACTCGAGCGATCGCGGGTGGACGTCGGTCGCGAAGACCTTGGCCGTGACGTCTTTCTTGGAATCGGCGATCGCCGCGTGCAGCAGCATGGCGTAGGAATAGGCCTCTTCGCCGGTTGCGCAGCCGGGCACCCAGACGCGGATCTCGCTCGCCGGCGGGGCGTTGTTGACCAGCCCCGGGATCACCTCGCGGCGAACGACCTCGAAGGCATCGGGGTCCCGGAAGAATTGGGTGACCTCTACGAGCAAGTCGCGGTAGAGCGCTTCGATCTCTTCCGCATCGCTTTCGAGCCGCTTGACGTAGGCCTTGATGTCGGGGGTGCGGGTCAACTGCATGCGGCGTTCGATGCGCCGATCGATCGTGGCCGACTTGTAGAGGGAGAAGTCGATCCCGAATTGATGCCGGAAGAGGCGGAAGATCTCGAACCGCTCGCCCTCCTGATTGAGGCTGTCGGGCATCGAGATCTGGCCACGGGGGAACTCGGCCGGATCGCTGAGGAACTCGGCGATCTTCTGCGGCATCATTTCCGGCGGGCAGACGACGTCGACCACCTCGGTCGAGGCGGCACTGCGTGGCATCCCATCGAAGCCGGCCGACTCGAGGTCTTGCGCGAGCACCAAACCGCCGGCGTCGTGGACCTCTTGGATGCCGCGGCTGCCGTCGCTCCCGGTGCCCGATAGGATGACGGCGACCGCTCGCGGCCCGACGTCTTGAGCGAGGGAGCGGAAGAAGATATCGATCGGCAGATTGACGGGGCCGTCGCTGTCTTGATCTGTCAGCAGCAGAGTGCGCTGCGACAGGACCATGTTCTTCTTGGGAGGGATCAGGTAAATGTGGTTCGGCTCGACCTGGATACCGTCTTCGACCCGATGGATGGGCATCTCGGTATGCCGCGACAAGAGCTCGTCCATCAAGCTCTTGAAATCGGGTGACAAGTGCTGCACCAGGACATAAGCCATCCCGGTGTCGGCGGGCGTGTTATCGAACAAACGCTCGATCGCATCGAGGCCGCCGGCCGAGGCCCCGATGCCCACCACGTAGAAATCGGAGGCGGATGGCGGTTTGGGGACGCCGTCGGTAGGCCGGGTGCCGTCTTCTTGGTGCATGTCCGCTTGGCGGTTGGCAGCTATGGTGATTTAGATGAGATGCGGCAGAGTTTATCAAAAGCCAAGCCGGACATAAATCAGCGACCGAATCATTCTCATTAATTGAGCACGCTGATTGGGCAGATCCTCACGCCTGGGACAATTCGGCCTTAACTCTGTAGGATCATCCAGCAGTATCAACGTCTGTCGTGCTAGGCAGCGGCCGGGCTGAACACGAGGTCTCGTATCCCGCCAAGGCGCGATCATGCGCACCCCCGCTCTGAATCCCGTCACGATCTTGCTGGTCGAGGACGACAAGATCGACGCGGAAGCGATCCAGCGTGCCTTCCACAAGGCCCGTATCGCCAACCCCATAACCATCTTGTCGGATGGTCTAGAGGCCCTGGATTGCTTGCGGGGCAAGGGCGAGATACCCCCGCCCCCGCGTCCCTATTTGATCTTGCTCGACCTCAATATGCCGCGGATGAATGGCATCGAGTTCCTCGAAGAGCTCCGCCAAGACGAGAACCTCCACGACAACATCGTGTTCGTCCTCACGACCAGCGACGACGACCGCGACAAGCTCGCCGCCTACGAGCAGCACGTCGCGGGCTACATGGTCAAAGCCAAGGCGGGCGAAGACTTCATGCAGTTGATTGGCATGCTCAATCATTATTGGCGAGTCGTCGAGATGCCGCCGGGTCGAGAGTGAAAACCTCTGCTTAGAGCACTCATTTCCCGACGGGGAATGGGGGGGGCTGGGTGAAATGGTGCAGTCCCTTCTAAGCGCTATGACACCCTTGTGTCACAGATCGCAATCTAAGACTGTCGATCATCTGTTGTGGTTACCCGCGGAGTCGTGGATTCTGCTTGCTACGATTGTTGCGGCGGGTAGCTTAGCGTCCGGTACAAACGTCCGGTTGCGCAAATCAATATCCGCTCGCGCAGATCTCGTCTTCGTTTGCGTAATTTCGTCGAGATGCCCCCTCGGCTCCTAGACACTTGCTCGTATCCGATATCAGCTGCGCACGGGATCGGACTCGGTAGGATGTTGATCGCGTTCACAATGGGAGTCCGTCGTGCTAGTCATCACCAGACGATCGTCCGACAAGATCTCGTTCCCGCAGATCGGTATCACGGTCCACTTTATCCGTGTGCAAGGGAGCTCCGCCAAGGTCGGTGTCGATGCCCCGCGTGATATCGCGATCGTGCGAGACGAGTCGGCCGATGACGAGGCCGCCATCGCGAAACTCCGCGAGCAGTGGCTGAGGCTGCCCAAGGAAGTCCGACACGAGATCCGGAACGAGTTGCACGCCGTGAGCGTGGGGCTCCACCTCCTTAGAGAACAGATGAGATCGGGGCTCGATTCCGATGCCAACGAGACCTTCGGCATGATCCAAGAGGCCGTCGCACGCATCGATGGCAACGAAGTGCTGCAACGCCCCGAGAACAAGCCGGGGGCGACTCTGCCCGGAACAGTTTTGGTCGTCGAGGACAACGACAACGAGCGCGAGATGCTCGCCGGGTTCCTGCGGCTGCAGGGCCACGCGGTTGTCTGCCTGCGTGACGGCGCCGAGGCGATCGACTATCTCGAGACGCACGACACGCCCGGGGTCGTGCTGATGGACATGCGGATGCCCAACTGCGATGGCGGGACGACGATTCGCCGGATCCGCAAGGAAGATCGCTACTCTGGCATGCGGATTTTTGGGATCAGCGGATCCGACCCCAGCGACAATGCTCTGGAGATCGGTGACGAAGGCGTGAACCGCTGGTTCCGCAAGCCGCTCAATCCGCAGTTCTTGCTCGATGCGATCTGATCGACTTGATAAGACGCAGCCGGGAGTGTCAGGCAGCCTCACTAGCGACAACCCAGCGTGTCGCGTCGCGGGCCAACTCGGTCGCATTGGTAAGCGACAGCTTCCGCTTTAGCTTGGCCTTGTGGGCTTCGATCGTCTTGACGCTTCGCTTCAACTCGGACCCGATCTCCCGCGTTGAGCGGCCCTCGCCGATCAAGCGAAAGACTTGGAGTTCCCGATCGGTCAAACGGTGCGTGACGGGGTCTTCCGCAATTTTTGCCGACGGCCGTTGCCGTTCCGGCCGTTCGAAGGCCGCGGCTTCAACGGCCCGCATCAGCGAATCGATCCCTTCTTGCTTGCACACATACGCATCGGCCCCCGCCGCCAGCGCTCGTTGCTCATAAACGACCCGTTCGTACATCGAAGAGACCACGATGCGGACGTTTGGGTGGCGGCGACTCAGCTTGCGAATCAGGTCGAGGCCCGACCCGCTCTTGAGCGTTAGATCGATGATCGCCACGTCCGGCTGCTTGGACTCGACCTCTCGGCAGGCATCGGTCTCCGTTTCGGCCTCGCCACACTTATTGAGCCGCGGGTGAGCCTTGAGGCAGTGCGATAACCCGAGCCTGACCAGCGGGTGATCTTCGACGATTAGAACGTCCGCCCAAAGCATGTGTGCTTATTCTGCCAACTTGATGGCCCGACCGCCCGCTAGTCGTTCGCGATTCGGGGATTCCCCTACATGGAATCGGCTGCTGAGGCGTCGATGTTTAGTTTGTCGAGAGTCCTGAGCAACCCCTGCAATAACCGGTTGCTCACCATACCGATCGGCCTAAGCCCCGGGGA
>CAYGUP010000019.1:0-63219 GCA_964353155.1 uncultured Planctomycetaceae bacterium
CCTCAGAACCCGGCCCCGAGCTCGAAGACGGCACCGGCCCCTCCCCAATCGGGAGAGGCCCGTGTGGCCGACTTGTTGCGCGCCGTCGACGAAGCCGCCAGCCTCACCGGCCAGGGGAGCCCTGAACAGCTCGCCACGGGCGCGTCGCAACAAATCAAACTGGTCGCCGGCCGACTCGGGATGGCCTCGGCGTTGTTCACCTCGTTGCGTTGCAAGCACCCGGCGACCGCCGACCATAGCCTGCGGGTCGCCCTCGGCTGCAGCGCCTGGGCTTCGGCGCTCAAGATGCCGGACAAGCTCCGCACCCAACTCGAAGTCGCCGCGTTGCTGCACGATGTTGGCAAAATCGGCGTGCCCGATGCCATCCTGCTGAAACCGGGTCGGCTGACCGACGAAGAGCTCGACCTCATCGACAGCAGCCGCGAAGCGGCACGGCACATCCTGCGTGCCGCAGGCTGCCCGAACGAGATCATCGATGGCGTGGCGTGTGCCTCGGCTTGGTACGACGGCTCGCATCGTTCGGTCGATCTGACCGGCGAGCAGACACCGTTCGTGTCGCGGATGATCGCGATCGTCGATGCCTTCGACTCGATGACCACCGACCAGGTCTACCGCCCGGCCCGCTCACGCGAGCGAGCCATCGCCACGCTGTACGAGCAGGCCGGCACCCAGTTCGATCCCGAGTTGGTCAACAGCTACTGCGAGACCTTCTCACACGACCAGAACCAACTCGAAGCCGACGTGGCGACGCGTTGGGTCTCGACCGTCGCGGCCACCGAGGATTCGCTCCCGTGGACGCACACCGAGCACGCCCCCGTGACGGGTTCGGGAGCCGTCAACCCGCGTGACCTGTTCGCGACGAAGATGATCGAAAACATGCACGACGCGGTCGTGTTCCTCGACAACCGCTGCCTGATCACCCACTGGAACACCGGGGCCGAACGGATGACCGGCGTCGGGGCGACCGCCGCCCTAGGCAAAGCGTTCACGCCCTCGCTGCTCGATATGTCGGGCGCCGACGACAGCATCCTCGACGACGAAGCTTGCCCGGTCGCCAAGGCGATCGGCGAAGGGCTCCAGGCCCTTGAGCGTGTGAGCGTGATCGGTCGCAACGGCCAACGCGTCTCGGTCGAGATGCACATCATCCCGGTCAACGCCACGGATCAACTCGGTCGCGTGACGGGCGCGGCGGTGCTCATGCGGGATGTCTCGGACGAGGCCACGCTCGAGGCCCGCTGCCAAGCGCTCAGCACCGAGATGACCAAGGACCCGATGACCCAGGTCGCAAACCGGGCCGAGTTCGACCGGATGCTCGATGCGTTCGTCGAGGCCCACCTCGAGTCCGACCTGCGATGCAGCCTGATCATGGCCGACATCGACCACTTCAAAAAGATCAACGACACGTTCGGCCACCAAGCCGGCGACGAGGCCATCATGGCCTTCGCCGGGCTGATGAAATCGCTGTGCCGCTCGGGCGACCTGGTCGCTCGTTACGGCGGCGAAGAGTTCGCCATCCTCTGTGCGGACTGCAACAACGCCACCGCGGCCAAGCGGGCGGACATCATCCGCAAGAAACTCTCCGAGACCACGCACGATTACCTCGGTGGGAAGAATATCACCGCCAGCTTCGGCGTCACGGAACTGCAGCCGGGCGACACGCCCGAAACCCTACTCCGCCGCTCCGACCGGGCCTTGCTGCAGGCCAAGGATCAGGGGCGGAACCAAGTAGTTCAATTGGGGGACGGCATGCAGAGCACCGACACCGCGAAGGGTGGATTCTTCAACCTCGGCAAATGGTTCTTCGGTTCGCTCGACAGCGTCGGCGGACGCGGATCGATGGTCTCGACCCGCCTGATGACCAACGTGCCGATCGAGTTGGCCGTGGACAAGCTCCGCGGCTTCATCGCCGACCGCGACGCCAAGATCATCAAGACCTCCGAGAACTACCTGCGTCTCACCACCGAAGAGACCGGCGCCGGCGGCAGCCGTCGCAACTCCGACGAACCGATCAGCTTCCAAGTCGAGCTGAAGCTCTCCGAGGAGCACATCGAGCGGAGCAACAGCGCCGGGTTGGCCGCGGGCAAGTATGTCCAAACCAACATCGACGTGAAGATCGAGCCCAGCCGCGACCGCGACCGCCGCAAGTCGCAGGTCATCGACCGGGCCCGGCAGCTCCAGAGCAGCCTCCAGTCTTACTTGATGGCGAAAGAAGTCGATCCCGAGGCGGCCAAGGCCTGAAACGCATGAACACCGAACCAACCGATCTGCGTCTGCCCGTCCGGACCCCTTCGGCCCGCGCGCCGATCAACGACAGCCTCGTGCTCGACGATGCCTTCGCGTCGCTGACCGACACCGACCTACGGCTCGACACCGGGGTCGCGCGAACCGAAGAAGCCGGCCGTGTCGCCCCCGAGTTGCTCGACTCGCTGCGCGGGCAACTCGAAGCCATCGAGGCCCAACGCGGGACCCTGCAACGCCTGCTGGACGGCCTCGGGCAATAAGCCCGCCCCACCGCGAGCCGCCGACGCCCGTCGCCGGAGTGCATCGGGTGGATGGCTTCCTCCGACGACGGGCGTCGTCGGCTCGCTTGTTGGTTCTCTTCGTTAAGCCCGTCTTCTCGGCTGGGCTCTGGGCATCTGGTTTGCACTCCATAGAATGGGGGCAGACGGGACCGCTGTCCCGCTCCTGATTCCCGATCCCGACGCGTTGCGGCCTGCCCTAGTTGGTCGTTTCGCCTCCCGCCAGCCCACCAAAAGACCACGATGGCTTACTCCCTGCCCGAACTGCCGTACGCTTTCGACGCGCTCGAGCCGCACATCGACGCCAAGACGATGGAGATCCATCACGGCAAGCACCACAACGCCTACGTCACGAAGCTCAACGGAGCTCTCGATGGAGCCGGCGTTGCCGAGCAATCGATCGAGGACCTCTGCCGCAATCTCGATAGCGTCCCCGAGAACGTCCGCGGTGCCGTCCGCAACAACGGGGGCGGCCACGCCAACCACTCGCTCTTCTGGACCACGATGAGCGGCTCCGGCGGCGGCAACCCGACCGGGGACCTCGCCGGGGCGATCGATGCCGAGCTCGGCGGGTTCGAGAAATTCAAAGAAGACTTCTCCAACGCCGCCGCCACACGGTTCGGCAGCGGCTGGGCTTGGTTGTGCGTCTGTGCCGAAGGCAAGCTGCACGTCTGCAGCACGCCAAACCAAGACAATCCGTACATGGAAGGCAAGACGCCGATCCTCGGACTCGATGTCTGGGAACACGCCTATTACCTCCACTACCAGAACCGCCGCCCGGACTACGTGTCGGCGTTCTTCAACGTGATCGACTGGGCCAAGGTCGACGAGCTGTACAAGGCCGCCAAGGGCTGATCGCCCCGAGCTGTCAATTGAATACCGCACGGAGCGGACGCCAGCAGTGCTGGCGTCCGCTTTTTGTTCTTGCGATTGCTGGCAGAACGGTAGGAGGGGTCTCAGACGCCGATGGGGGGGCAACCCAGCCGCCCCTACTCAGCAGCGCGTGATCGGCGTCGGAGGCCCCTCCCACAGCAAGCTGGTTGCATCGATTTCGTGCCGTCATTGCGGGGGGATGTTTTCTCCGTTGACGCGATCCGCGGCCCGTCTCTAAGGTCCGCGGCGAATCTAGGCGGCCCGAATCGGAGGTTTCGCTCAACCAGAGTGGCCCCGCTTGCCGAGTTCGCCTTAATGGGTCGCGCTAACCGGCGCGACCAAAACGACCCAAACAGCCGACACCACCTGTCAGCCATGACCAAAACCGCACCTGCGTGGCTCCGAGCCGCAAGCGTTTTGACCCTCGCCGCCGCCGTCACGACGTCCGGATGCAAGTCGTCGGGCACGTCGCGATGGGCCTGGAACCCCTGGTCCAAGTCGCCTGCCGACGTGACCGCCGTTGCGGACACGACCGCGCCGAAGCTTCCCACCGACGACGCCACGCCGAAGATCGCGGGCCTCTCGAAGCCGGCCGCCGCCAAGCCCGCCAGCACCGCCACGCTTGCCCAAGGGGCCACGCCCCCGGCGTTGAGCGGGGTCGCTCCGTCGATGAACGCGTTCGCCAGTGCGGTGCCATCGGCCGGCAAGCCGACGACGCCCGCCGCGACCACGGCCGCCCCCGGCGGGTCCGCCCCGGCCTGGAAGCCATACCCAACCTCGCCCGGCTCGGCCCCCGCGGCCGCGACTCCGCCGGCAACAGCGGTCGCCTCGAAGAGCGGCCCGTACGATCCGAATGGCTACAAGCCGAACGCTCCGGCCGCCGCGGTCGCCGCGGCTCCGACGAACGACCGCTACGGCATGGGCGATCGCTATGCGGGCGCTTCGACAACGGCCGATGCCGCCAACCCGTTTGGTGACCTGCCGCCGGTCCAAGACGCCGCCACCGCCATCGGCGACCGCTACGCCGCCGCGACGGCCTCGGCCGGCAAGATGGCCGACAACATGAAACAGACGACCAACGAGGTCCAGTCGCAAGTGGCTGCCTCAGCCAATGCGGCAACCAACCAAGCCAATCAAGTCGCCAGCAATCTGGGCGATCGCTACGGGGCAGCCGCCCCCACAATCGCTCCGCCGGCAACACCGGCCCCGGCGGCTGGTAGCGCTTACCCGAGCACCGGCAGCGTTGCCGCCACGCCGGCCGCCCCGAGCTACCCGGTCGCCGGCACGCCGCCGGCACCGACCCAGGTCGAGAGCCCCTCGATCGGAACGTTGCCGCCGGCGACTTCGGTCTATGCCTCGAAGGCAGCACCGGCCACAACGCCGATCACGCCGATCGAACCCGCCAGCGCCACGCAGACGCCCGCCGAGCAGAACGGTTCGGTCGTCCGACTGACCACGCTGCCGGGCGAGTACCGCCCCGGCGGGACGAGCACGTACCCAACAGCCACCAACACCAAGTCCACCGCCCCGGCGACCAAGCGTTACTGAGTCTTACCGGGTCAGCGGCTCACCAGCCCATGACCATATTGGATTCAATCACCTTGCGGGCCTGCTCGAGATCGACGCCCTTCTCGTTCATATAGAGGCGGATGGCGTGGATCTTGTCTCCCTCAGAACGGGAGAGGCAGTCTCGGGCGATCGTGCAGGGATCCAGGTTCTTGGAGGTGATGCCCAGGGCCGCCTTGGAGATGACCCAGGTATCCCGGGGCCGCTTGGTGAGGCGCAGAACCTCCTCGCTGGGGTAGCTGGCGGCGACCGCCGAGCGGGCCGCGTCGCTATCGTCGGCCCAGAGGATCATGATGTGACCCGGGGTCTCGACTTCGTACAGAGGCATGATTCGGGGGCTCCAAGGCCATAAAAAAGGGGGCCGCCGGCGTCTCCCGCGGCGACTGCATCTTACGAAACTCCGCGGGCGGGAGGAAAGCGCCCCGGGAAAGTGGCCGTTCCGGGGCTTTGATCCGGCTTCGGGTCGTTGACACAAGTGGCCTCGTGGCCGTATTTTATGGGGCTCGCAGCGACCGCCGCCCCTCCGTTTGGGGCCGGCAATTGGCTCGCCTGCCCACCGCACAACCAGCCCGGACCTCCCGCACGGCCTTGCCGGCGAGGTGTGTCCCAACGACCCGCCGGCGAATCCGATGGCAGTCCCCAAGCGTAAGCATTCCAATTCCCGCACCGGCAAGCGTCGTTCGCACGACGCCCTCAAGGCGCGTGAGCTCCAGGCCTGCCCGCGTTGCGGGACGATGAAGCCTTCGCACGTGGTTTGCGAGAACTGCGGCCAGTACATGGGCCGCACGGTTGTCGAAACCGAATAAGCCAGCGAACCGACTCCAAAAGGCGTCCCGATGGCCCAGCCCGCTTTTTTGTTCCCCGGACAGGGTGCGCAATCAGTCGGCATGGCTGCCGAATTGACCGCCCAGGTCCCGGCCGCCAAGGCCCTGTTCGATCGTGCCTCGGCGCAGCTCGGCTACGACCTGCTGAAGCTCTGCATCGAAGGCCCCGCCGAGCAGCTCGACGCGACGGTCAATAGCCAGCCGGCTTTGTATGTCGCCAGCCTGGCCGCCCTTGAGAAGCTCAAGGCAGAAGACCCCGCGACCGTCGAGGCGTGCATTGCCACGGCCGGTCTCAGCCTGGGCGAGTACACGGCCCTCTGCTTCGCCGGCGCGATCTCTTTCGAGGACGGCCTCCGGGTCGTCGCCGAACGGGGTGCCGCCATGCAGGACGCCGCCGAGGCGGTCCCCAGCGGCATGGTCAGCGTCCTGGGCCTCGAAGTCCCTCAGGTCGAGGAACTCTGCGAGCAGGCCCGCGGTGAAGAGACCCTCCAAGTCGCCAACCTGCTCTGCCCAGGCAACACGGTGGTTTCGGGCTCGACCAGCGCGTGCGAACGCCTGGCCGAAGCGGCCGAGGCCGCCGGCGCGATGAAGGTCATCCCGCTGGCCGTTGCCGGGGCTTTCCACACGCCGCTTATGCAGCCGGCGGTCGAGCGGCTGACCCGTGTGCTCGGCGAGGTCGAGCTCGTTTCGCCCCGCGTGCCGGTTGTCTCAAACGTCGATGCGAAGGCCCACAACGACCCCGGCGAGATCCGCGACTTGCTCATCCAGCAGGTCGTGAGCCCCGTCATGTGGGAAGCCAGCGTCCGCCAGCTCATGCAGGGAGGCGTCGACGTCTTCTACGAGATCGGACCCGGACGCGTCCTCCGCGGCCTGCTCAAACGGATCGAACGCAAGTTCCCCAGCGAGGGCGTGGCCGCCTAGCGCCCCATCAGCCCGGCCGCCCACCAACAACTCAATCACCAATCTTCCCCGCGTAACGCCATGTCCCGAATCAGTGCCGACCTCAACGGCAAGACCGCCATCGTCACCGGCGCTTCGCGTGGCATCGGCAAAGCCATCGCCGTGACGCTCGGCGCGTCGGGCGTGAAGGTCGCCTGCGTGGCCCGCAACGCGGAGAAGCTCGCCGAGACGGTCGCCCAGATCGAGGCCGCCGGCGGCGCCGCCGAGGCCATGCCGTGCGACGTGGCCGATAGCGAGTCGGTCACCAAGCTCGTCGAAACGGTCGCCGAGAAGTTCGGCGGGGTCGATATCCTGGTCAACAACGCCGGCATCACCCGCGACACGCTGCTGCCGCGCATGACCGACGACGATTGGGAATCGGTCATCGCCACGAACCTGCGCAGCGTCTTCCTGTTCAGCCGGGCAGCAGCCGGCGTGATGATGCGGTCCAAGAAGGGCCGGATCATCAACATCAGCAGCACTTCGGGTATCCGCGGCAACCAAGCCCAGGGCAACTACTCGGCGTCGAAGGCCGGCGTCATCGGCTTCACGCAGACCATCGCCCGCGAACTGGCCAGCAAGCGGCGTCAGATCACCGTGAACGCCGTCTGCCCCGGCTTCATCGCCACGGATATGACCGCCGCCCTCAAGGAAGCGGCCGGCGAGGACGCCGTGATGGACCGCATCAAGGCCGCTGTGCCGCTCCAGCGGCAGGGCGAAGCCGAAGAAGTGGCCGACGCCGTGCTGTTCCTCGCCAGCGACTCGGCCGCCTATATCACGGGCCAAACGATCACCGTGGATGGCGGAATGACCTGCTGAGAAGGGTCTCGACGCCAGGGACCAAGCACGAGAAACCGCCAGCCAACCACGCGGATCCCCGCCCCGAGCCCTCCGCTTTCCTGCCAGACACCTTGACCCGCTTTGCGGAGACCTTCTATTTTGTGACGCTTCCCGTGCCCGGCGACAGCTATGGCAGCGGGGCGAGCGACCCCCAGAGAACAGCGACCCCAAACCAAGCTTAAAATCATCGAGGACAACTCACCCCGTCCGGCAGGCGTTGCGACGCTCCGGCGGCCCCTCGAGGATCGTACGAAACCAGGCGTTTAAGGAGAATTACCGTGGCCAGCGTGCTGGAACGCGTTACCGAGATTGTTTCTGAGCAACTCGGAGTCGATAAGGAAAAGATCTCGCCCGAGACGTCGTTCGTCACGGACCTAGGCGCCGACTCGCTCGACACGGTCGAGCTGGTGATGGAACTCGAAGAAGAGTTCGATATCAACATCCCCGACGACGCCGCCGAGAAGATCCAAACGGTCGGCCAAGCGGTCGATTTCATCGAGAAGGGCGACGGCGCCGCGTAGCGCCCTCGTCCGGAAGCCTCGCCGAGCCACATTACTCGTGGCCCGTTCGAGGCGAGCGAAGCCAATCGACACCGCCCGCGCGCCGGCTACTGGAACGCGGGCGGTTTCTTTACATTGAGCGAGCATGGCACCGCGGCGAGACCTCACCTCTCGCCCCCCCGCGGATCGCCAACCCAAGCGAGGAGCGTCGAAGAAGATGAGCCGTCGAGTCGTAGTCACCGGGATGGGCGTCGTTACGTCGCTCGCGCAGAAGGTCGATGAGCTCTGGAACGCCGTGCTCGAAGGCAAGAGCGGCATCCACCGCTACGAGAACATCGATGTCAGTGACATGAAGGTCCACTTCGGTGGCGAGGTCACCAACTGGTCGATGGAGGGCTACGTCGACCGCAAAGAAGCCAAGCGGATCGAGATCTTCACGCAATACGCGATGGTCGCCGCCATCGACGCCGTGACCGACTCCGGCCTCGACTTCTCGAAGGAAGACCTCTACCGCTGCGGCTCGGTCATCGGGTCGGGCGTCGGCGGCATCAACGAGATCGAGTTGCAAGTCGGCCGCTTGGTGCTCAAGGGCCCGGACAAGGTCTCGCCGTTCACGATCCCCAAGCTGATGCCCAACGCGGCGAGCGGGCACGTCTCGATCCACTACGGCCTCAAGGGGCCGAACTTCGCGATCGCCACCGCCTGTGCCAGCGCGACCAACGCGATCGGCAGCGCCCTGAAACTGATCCAACGCAACGCCTGCGACGTGGTCGTGACAGGCGGCAGCGAGGCGGCTTGCTCGCGGATGGGCTTGGCCGGCTTCGCCAACATGCGGGCACTCTCCGAACGCAACGACGACCCGACCGCCGCCAGCCGCCCGTTCGATGTCGACCGCGATGGCTTTGTGCTATCGGAAGGGGCCGGCGTCTTGGTCCTGGAAGAGTACGAGCACGCCAAGGCCCGCGGCGCGACGATCTACGGCGAGATCCTCGGCTACGGCGCCACGGGCGACGGCGGGCACATCACGCAGCCCAACCCCGAGGGCGAAGGCGCCGGCCGCGCCATGAGCGAGGCCCTCGCCGACGCCGGCCTCGACGCCGACAAGATCGACTACATCAACGCCCACGGCACCAGCACCCCGCTCGGCGACAAGGCCGAGACGGTCGCCATCAAGCGGGTGTTCGGCGACCACGCCTACAAGCTGAATGTCTCCAGCACGAAGAGCCAGGTCGGCCACCTGCTCGGGGCCAGCGGCGGCGTCGAGGCGATCCTCTCGCTCAAGGCCCTCGGCACCGGCATCTGCCCGCCGACCAGCAATCTCGACAACCCGGACCCGGCCTGCGACCTCAACTACACGGCCAACACGCCGCAAGAGCGTTCCGTGCAATACGCCCTCAGCAATAGCTTCGGCTTCGGCGGGCACAACGCATCGCTGGTCATCGGCCGCGTCGACTGAGCGAAGAGACAATCAAGGAAATTGGTGCGAAACACCCTATTGGGGTCGTTTCCGCGGGCTGATTAGAGTGGGCAACCCGGATCCGTTCGGTTCACCACGCCTCGGCCTGATTGCGTCATGATACGTCGCTTGCCAGCTCTTGCCCTCTCGCTCGGTCTCTGTGCGTTCGGCACCGCCAACCTCTCGGCCCAAACCCGCACTTGGTCCGCCAGTGGTGCCGGTTCTTGGATGGACCCAACCAATTGGTCCCCGATCGATGTGCCGGACACGGAGACCGAGTCGGCCCGCTTCGATCGCGTCGGTTCGTACGCCATCAACCTGTCCGATGCCTCCGCCACGGTGGTCGATGACCTGGAGATCACGCGGGGCGATCTGACCTTTCGGTCGATCGGGGTCGAGACCGCCGCCCTGCACGTCCACGGCGATGCCGATATCGATGGCGATATCGAGCTGGCCAAGCTCGTCGCCCCGGTCTCGGTCGACGTGCATGGGCATCTGAGCCTGTCGAGTGGCAAGCGGCTGCTGGTCTCGGAGGGACACCTCGCCGCGGGTTCGGTCTCGCTGGTAGGCGGAACGAACCTGACCACCACGCCGACCCAATTGGTGCTCGACGATGGCTCGACCGCCGACTTCGGCGCGACGCACGTGGCGAGCAGCACGAGCAACCCCTCGCAGCGGATCTCGTTCGAGGTGGCCGACGGCTCGGTGGCGAACGTCGCCGGCCTCTTCATCGCCAACGCCGACCCAACAGCGATCGGCGAGGTGAATGTCCTCGGCTCGCAACTGATCCAGGCAGCCGGCAGCAAGACCATCATCGGGCGCGCTATCAGCCCGGCCGGCTCCGGCCGTGGCACGCTCGCCGTGGCAGGCGGCGGCAGCACCGCCAACCTGGGCGAAGTCGAGATCGAAGCCACCGGGCACCTCGTCAACAGCGGCGCGATGGTCGGCATCGCCGATCGGCTCACCCTCCGCGGCGGTGTGTACCAAGAAAGCGGGGCGGCCACTCGCGGCTTCGCCGACGGGATCGAGATCAACCTCTCACAGGCCGCCGAGTTGCGGCTGGCGAACCAACCGCTACGGCTCACCGAGGGCAGCCTCTCCCTGACCAGCGGCTCGGTCTCTGCCCCGGGAGGAATCGAGCTGACCGGCGGCGACCTCCACCTCGGCTTCGACGGGTCGAACCCCGACGGCACGAATCAGATCGACGCCACTACACAGCTCGACGAGGCTTCGCTCTTCGTTGAACGACGGGCTGCAACCCGCTTCGGCGACGACTTCGGCATGACCGGCGACTCCATGCTCCGCATCGAGGCCGGCGACCCGGCCCAGCACAACGCCATCGAAGTGGCCGGCTCGGCGATGGTGAGCGGCATGCTGAAGATCGAGTTGCCAACCGATCCGCTCCTGAACCCCGGCAACGAATTCACGCTGCTCAGCGCCGAGGCGTTGACGGGCTCGTTCGATACGCTCGACTTCCCGTCGCTCCCCGCGGGGCTCAAATGGCAACTCGATACGACACCGACCAGCCTCTCGCTCCGGGTCATCGAGGGCGGGCTCACGGGCGACTTCAACGACGATGGGCGGGTCGATGCGGCCGACTACACCGTCTGGCGGGACACCGCCGGCACGTCGGGTCAGGCACTCGCCGCCGACGCCAACGGCGACCAGACGGTCAACGAAATCGACCTATCAGCCTGGCGGCAAAACTACGGGGCAACCGCCTCGGCGACGGCGATCCCCGAGCCGGCGGCCGCCTGCCTCGCCACCCTGGTGCTAGCGATGCTCGCCCCCGCGAAGCTTGCCCGCGGCCCGTTTCGGGCTTAGGCTGCTTGATGCCGGCAGTCGCTCTTCTTACCCGCCGGCCAGGAACAAGAGGGCATTCTGATGAGAGATCGCGCAAGCGTCATGCGCTGGATGGTTCTGTGGTGCGCCGTCGCCTGCCACCACCCCGCGGCGGCGGTCGAAGTCGTCATCGACTACACGTTCGCCCCGTCGTCCGGCTCGGGTTTCTTCAGCACCTCGACCACCGAAGGCCAACAAGCCCGCGCCGCGGTCGAAGCGGCGGCCGATTACTTCTCGGAGATCCTGACCGGCACGCTGCCCGAAGTCCGCAAGCCGGACGACTTCAGGAGCACCGTCAATCCGCCGTTGATCACGACCTGGAACTGGGAGGCCCGTTTCAATAATCCCACCACCGGTCAGCCAGTCGCGCTCGACAACTTAGTCATCCCCGAAGATCAGTACCGAATCTATCTGGGCGCCCGAAACCTGGGGGGAACAACCCTTGGGGTCGGCGGGCCGGGCGGATGGAGCAAGCAATCGAGTTCATTCTACACCGTCGATGCCGAAGCGGTTGGTGCGATCGACGATGCGTTCACCGAGTTGCTAACCAACCGCTCGCAAGGCGACGGCGAGTTCGGTCGTTGGGGCGGCGTGCTCTCGTTCGATACCGATACGAATTGGAATTACAACCATGTGGCTTCTCCGTCGTTTGGCGAGAACGACCTCTATTCGGTAGCGTTGCATGAAATAGGACACGCGATCGGGCTTGGGGCATCGGGCGAGTGGAACGCCTTGGTCGCCGGTGGCCAATACAGCGGTCAGAACGCCATTGATGCTTACGGCGGCAGCCCACCGATCTCCGGTGGTCATTGGGGCTTCAATGTCCAGAGCACCGTCTACGGAACCACCACGCCGCAAGAGGCCGCGATGGACCCGAACATCACGGTCGGCACCCGCAAGGAATGGACCACGCTCGACGCCGCCGGCTTGGCGGACCTCGGCTGGGAAGTCGCCCCGCCCGTGATCGGGCTCACCGGTGACTACAACGACGACGGCCTCGTCAACGCCGCCGACTACACCATCTGGCGCGACAGCCTCGACACCCCAACCGTCATCGGCTCGTACGCCGGGTGGTCGGGCAACTACGGGGCCACGTCGTCGGCTCCGGCGGGCAGCAACTCGATCCCCGAACCAACCGGGCTGGCGATATTCGTCGCCGCATTGGCCGCTAGCATCGCCGGCAAACGGCACCACGGCGATTGACTTTTGAGCCAATCTTTGTGGTAATCATTCGTGGCCGAGGAACGGCCGCGACAGCACCTCACCAATGGAATGACATCTCTGTGCTCCTAAGACTTGCCCTCGTTATTTCTCTCGGCGCGGCTTCGGTTGGATCGGCGACCCAGATCGTCATCGACTACGCCCACGCCGGCGACTTTTTCAGCCCCTCGACGACCGACGGCCAGAAGGCCCGCGGCACCGTCGAGGCGGCCGCCGCCTTCTACTCGACGATCCTCGAAGACAAGCTCGCGGCAATCACCGTCCCCGAGCCGTACGTCGGGGCGACCAACGGCACCACGACCACCTGGACCTGGGACGCCATCTACCGCGACCCCTCCGGCACCGAGACGCTGTCGCTCACCGACCCGTCGTTCGCCGAGGACGAGTTCCGCATCTACGTCGGCGCCCAGCCGCTCGCCGGCCCGACTTCGGCGATCGGTGGCTCGGGCGGATTCATCCTCTCGGATTCGGTAGTCGGCGTTGGCTACACCCAAAGCGAGTTCATCGAAGCGATACAGATCGGCGGCACCTTCGAAGACACTGTGATGCACCGGGGCCAAGGCGCGAACGATTACGCCATTTGGGGCGGATCGGTCGGCTTCGACTCGACCATCACTTGGAACTTCGACCATACGGTCGAGCCGGTCACCGGACAGAACGACCTCTACTCGGTCGCGATCCACGAATTCGCCCACACCCTGGGCATCGGCGGCTCCGACGAGTGGGAATCGTTTGTCAGCCCGGCGTTCTTCCTCGGCGAGCAAGCCACCGCGGCCAACGGCGGCACCAACCCGGGCCTCGACCCGTCGGGGGTCCACTTCGCTGAGGGAACATCCAGCACCGTGTACAGCGGCACGGCGATCCAAGAGGCCTCGCTCGATCCCACGCTGACGCTGGGCACCCGCAAGCGGCTCACCGAGCTCGACGCCGCCGCGTTGCGTGACATTGGTTGGCAGGTCGTGCAAGCGGTCATCCCCGAGCCGGCCACGCTCGGCTTGGCCTGCCTGACCGTGCTATCCGCCGTCGGCGTTCGCCGACGCTAGCACGCGCCGCATCCCGTCTTGCCGCGGGGTGGCCTCGGTCTCTACGATCCGCGCCTCAGCACGCTCGCCAAGACGCGTCGGCAGGAAGCCGGCGGGGCAGGCGTGCTACCCGGAGGCACACGGATGACGGCTCATCGGATCGCACTGGTTCTCGTGGCACTGTTTAGTGCCGCGTCGCACGCCCAAAGCGTTGCCCCGCCCGAGCCTTCCGGCAACTGGGTCAGCGAGCCCGGCGTCGCGCCGCTGCCGCCCGGGTCCGAGATCCAACCGGTCCGCTACGGCGAGCCCGCCCCGCTGCCGCCGAGCGCCTCGTCCAACGGTCTCGATGCCCGCGCCGGCAGCTACCAAGCGGCCGGACAGGCCCTCACGCAATCGGCCGCCACGCCACGCCCCCAAGTGCCTGCCCGCTCCGCCACCCCGATCACGCCGATCGGCCGATCGAACCGCAACGCTTCGGCCGCCGGCGATCGCGACTTGGCCCCCGTCGGCACGCCGCGGGTGAATCGTGCCAAGGTGACCAAGGGCTCCGGCAGCCTGCCGAACGACGCCGGCCAAGTCTGGCGAGACTACGAGATCCGTCCTTACACGGCACGCGTCGCGGGTGAGCCCAAGCCGCAGCAACGCTTGGTCGATTGGATCCTCCGCGAAACCGGCTACGAGGCCTGGCACGGCGAGACGGTCGGCATCCTCAACGCCAACCGCGAAACACTCAGCGTCTACCACACGCCCGCCATGCAGGCGATCGTCGCAGACATTGTTGACCGCTTCGTCAACGGCCGCGCCGCGGACCGCGCCTTCTCGATGCGGATCCTCACCGTCCGCAACCCGGACTGGCGTGTCAAAGCGTTGCGGCTAATGACGCCGATCAGCGTTCAATCGCCGGGGCTGCAAGGTTGGATCATGCCGAAGGAGAACCACGCGTTGCTCCTCTCGGAACTGTCCAAGCGGAGCGACGTCCGCGACTACAACGCCGCCAACCAACTCGTGCCCAACGGCCAAGCGATCGTCTTCAGCACGATGCGGCCGCGTGGCTACGTGAAGGGGATCATCCCGACCCAACAAGCTTGGCCCGGCTACCAGCCCGAGACCGGCACCCTCGACGAGGGCGCGTCGCTCGAGTTCAATCCGTTGCTGTCGATGGACCTCCGCACCGCCGAGGCCGTCGTCAAGCTCCGCATGGCCCAGGTCGAGAAGATGCGCCGCGTCTCGCTGGACCTGCCCGCCCCGGCAATCGCCGGCGGCAGCACCGGCGGGCAACGCCTGCAGATCGAGGTGCCGCAGGTCACGCAGGCCAACCTGCACGAGCGTTTCCGCTGGCCCGCCAACCAAGTGCTGGTGCTCTCAATGGGCATGGTCGCCACGCCCGGCCCCGAGTCGGCCGGCGCCTTCAGCGATATGATCCCCGGCATGATGAAGAGCCCGCCGCGTGCCGACGCGTTGCTCTTCGTCGAGGCCCGCGACGCCCGCATCCCGGCGGTCGGTCCGACGGCCCAACGCGGCCCCAGCGGCGGCCGAGTTTCCACCGCCGTCCGCCCCACACCAACCTTCAGCGGGCGGTACTGAGCCAAGCGAAGCAGGCCAAAGCCTTATCAACTAGGTTGGAAGCATGAAATGCTTCCGACTGATCCTTGCCCTCGCTCTGCTATCGATCCGGTCCGCCTGCGCGGAGACCGTCGTCGTCCCGCGTCCGCGTGGTGTCACGCCGAGTGTCACCGAGCGATCGGTCCGCCTCGGCCGAAACTTCCGCGTCGAAACGGGCGAAGCCACAGACGCTTGGCGTGATCACTTGGCGGTCTTCGGCCGGCACCTCCAGCAGTTGAGCCATCACGATGGCTTTCAACTCCGGGAGGCGGGAGGAGTCGTTGCGCGTCGTGATCCAGAGTTGGCTCCCGAGGCTTACCGTGTCGATCTCACTCCCAAGGGCGTGTCGATCACCGCGTCGACCCTCAAGGGGCTCTCGCACGCCACGGCGACGCTGCTGCAACTAGCCGGCGAGCATGGCGATAAGCTGCCGGCCCAAACGATCCGCGACGAACCGGCCAACGCCTACCGCAGCTTCATGATCGACCTGGGGCGCAACCCGCACAGCCTCGGGGTGCTCAAAGAGACCATCGACCTGTGTTGGTTCTACAAGGTCGACTCGCTCCACCTCCACCTGACCGACGACCAGCGTTGGGCGTTCCCCTCGGAGGCCTTCCCAAAGCTGCTCAGCGAGCATGGCAAGATCACCTGGAACGAGTTCGCCGAGCTCACCCGCTACGCCCACGTACGCGGCGTGACCCTGATCCCGGAACTCGAAGTCCCGGGTCACTCCGCCCTGCTCTGCCGGGCCTACCCCGAGGTCTTCGGAAAGAACTCGACGGAGGTCGCCCAGCTAGATTCCTCACGCGAAGCGATCAAGGTCCTGCTCGATGAGATGATCGAACTCTTCCCGCACTCGCCTTACATCCACGTGGGCGGCGACGAAGCGTTTGTCGTTCCCGAGGACCTGCAACGCGACCTCATCAACGACCTGCACGCCCACCTCAAAGCGAAGGGCAAGAAGACGATCGTGTGGGAGGGCCCGGCTCTCGGTCGTGGCGACAACAAGGTCAACGAAGAGGTCATCCACATCAACTGGCGGACGATCAACTTCCCCGCCGATCAGATGCTCGCCGCCGGCTACCCGGTCGTCAACGCGGCGTGGGACCCGCTGTACGTGGTCGATCATTACCCACGCAACAATTTCACGATGGCCTCGCCGCAGCGGGTCTACGAGCGGACCGAGTTAACCCGCTTCGCCCACTTCAATCCGGACATCCGCACGTTTGCGGAGCCGATCGTTGTCGAGCCGAATGCCAAGCTGATCGGCTTCTGCATGCCGTGGTGGGAAGGCCGCGATGAGAACTACCTGCCGCTCATCGTGCCGCGGCTGATCCCGATGGCCGCCGTCGCTTGGCAGGGCGAACCTGCCACCGACTACGCCTCGTTCGCCGAGCGGACGGCCAAGAACGAAGCGACCCGCGCCGAGTGCTTCTATCCGGTGACAATCAAGGCCTCGCCTTTGGCACTCGAGGACGAGGGGGTCTTTCACGGGACCACGGCGGTCTCACTCGGCTCCGCTTCTGAGGGCGTTATCCGCTACTCGATCGACGGCAGCGAGCCGACGGTCGATTCCCCCCGATACACCGAGCCGTTCGATCTGGAGCAAACCGCGATCGTGCGTGCCGCCCTGTTCGCTGATGACGAGCAAGCGCTGCACGGCTCCCGCCGGAAGCTGACCCACGTCGAACCGCCCGAGGGGAACCTCGCCCTCGGCAAGCCGGTCACCGCCAGCGTTCCATCCGGCCCACTGCACACGCCGGCCCGCCTGACCGATGGGGGAAAGGGCAACCTCGACTACTTCCTCGGCTACCCAGCCACGCCCGAGCCGATCGCGACCACCATCGATCTGGGCGAGCCGATCGAGTTCAATCAGATCGTGGTCCATGCCTACACGAGCGGTCGCTCGTACGAAGCTTACGAGGTCCAGGTCTCGACCCACGGCATGGGCTATCGAACCGTCGCCAAACGGCTCGACAAGCCCGAGCAGATCACTCCCCGAGCGGTCCACGACTTCCCACCGACAACCGCTCGCTACGTGCGGGTCCTCTCGCACGGCAACCAGGGGCAGGTCTTCGATTCCTTCTCGCGGATCACCGAGGTCGAGGTGTTCGCCCGGCCCTAGCGACCTTGGAGTTACGCCCGCGTTCTTATCCCGTGAGTGCGAGGCTCCCGCCGAGCCCTGAAGCGGGTACCCGGCGCGTGGCTCGGCAGGAGCCCCGCCCTCACGACCCCTGCTCCCGGGTGGTCATCGATACCAGCCCCCACCCGCAATGCGAGCTGGCCCACACAGCCGAATGGTTAACGCTTTGCCAGCCTACCTTCCGATAGGTACACTTCCACCATGGTCGATCTCGATACCCGCACCCGATTGCTCGATACCGCGCAGGACTTGATCCAGCGTCGCGGGCTCAACGCGATGAGCTTCGCCGACCTCAGCGAAGCGGTGGGCATCCGCAAGGCGAGCGTCCACCATCACTTCGCCAGCAAGTCGGAGATGGTCCATGCCCTGCTCGACCGTTACCTGAGCCAATTCGGCGACGCGGTCGACGCGATCCTCAACGCCCGGGTGAGCAGCAAGACCAAGTTGCGCCGCTACTTTGCCTTGTTCCAACAGACGCTCGAATCCGGCCAGCAAGACAAGGGCTGCCTCTGCGGCATGCTCCTCGCCGAGTTGGACAGCCTCGACGACGACGGCAAAGCCCGGGTCCGTCGGTTCCTTGATGAAAACACCCGCTGCTTGCGATCCATCCTCCAAGAGGGCGCCGACGACGGGACATTCCACGCCGGGCCCGGTACCGCCGATCTCATCCTGGCCACCCTCGAGGGCGGGCTGTTGATTGCACGCTGCCAAGGCGGCCCGAAGCGTTTCGCAGCGACCCTCAACCGGATGCTCTCGCTGCTGACCCCCTAGACTCGCTCTTCTTTTATTTGCCAGCCACACCTACCTACCGGTAGATAGCTACCTTCGAAACAGGACACGCGAAATGGCTACAGAAGAAATGGCCCTCATCCTCGGCGGATCGACCGGCATGGGCAAAGAGACCGCCCGTAAGCTGCTCGAAGCGGGTGTCGCCGTCAGGCTCGCCGCGCGATGCGGCGACAAGCTCGAGGCGGCTCAATCCGAGCTCGCCTTGATCGGCCCCACGGTCGAGACGGTCAGCGTTGACCTCTACGACCCGGCCTCGGTCAATGCCTTGGTCGAGCGAATGGACGCCGACCCGAGGCATATCAAACACCTCGTTAACTCGGCCGGCTACTTCAAGCCGACCCCGTTCCTCGATCACACCGGCGACGACTACGACAAGTACCACGACCTCAACCGCGGCACGTTCTTTGTGACGCAGGCTGTCGCCCGCAATATGAAGCAGCACGGCGGGGGCTCGATCGTGAATATCGGATCGATGTGGGCCAAGCAGGCGGTGAAGGCGACGCCCTCCTCGGCCTACTCGATGGCCAAGGCGGGGCTGCACGCCCTGACCCAACACCTAGCGATGGAACTGGCAGAGCACCATATCCGCGTCAACGCGGTCTCGCCGGCGGTGGTTGTGACCCCGATCTACGGCGCGTTCATCGAGCCCGACCAGATCGAAGAGGCCCTGCAAGGCTTCAACGATTTCCACCCGATCGGCCGCGTGGGACGTCCCTGCGAGGTTGCCGAAACGATCGCCATACTGCTGTCGGAAAAGACCGGCTGGGTGACCGGCGCCGTGTGGGACGTCGATGGCGGCGTCATGGCCGGCCGCAACTGAGCGGCAGAGCCCGTCCGACGCTGAAGCCAACGGGCATCGGCCGCCGGTCGCGATCCGAAGGACCTGCCTCCCTGACGACGCTGCCGCGGTCGATGCCTTCTTTATTGCGTCTTTAGCCTTCTTTTTCGTCGTGCAATTGGAGGGAGAGGCGGTGCTCGTTCGGGCCCGCTTCGACCGTGACTCGCAGGCCAGACTCCCCGGGCATGGCGTACCGCCTGGGGACGACACCCAGTTGGTTCTGCTCGTGTTCGTGTTGCGCCTGATGCTCTTCCGGTGCCATCCGCAACGAACTGATCAACTGCGGTTGTGAGACAATCACCACGTAGTCTCCCGGCGGGACACCGTCATCGTCGCCGTACGTGCTGAGCGTGTAGGCGCCGCCGCTGCGGATCTGGCCGCGCGCCGCCGGGCCCGGCTCTACCGGAATGTATTCAACCATCCCCAGGTTGATGGGAACGTCATCGAGCGTTACTACGCCCGAAACGGGATAGACCGTTGGGCCGCCGCATCCCGTTAGGGCGATCAGCAACAGCCCGAGACAACGCCTGCCCTGGCTCATAGCGGGGGGGCTCCGTAACCGGGCCCCAGACGCTCTCCGCCGTCGGCGCGGTTCATGAGGTTGCCGTACGTGAAGACATCGATGCCAACCTCAACGTTCCGCACCGAACCATCGGCAAAGACGAACGGGCAATAGCCCGGGTGCCAACTCCCGAAACTCCAAGCGGTGCTCTCGTCGATCGATCGATCGTCAGGCGAGCGGGCCAGCGGCGCACCGCCGGGGCCACCGAACCGCGCGAAGGCCGGGAGGTCTCTGCCGTTGTACATCGGGCCGTTGTGAGGGACCTTCGCGACCTTATCGGGTGGGATATACATCTCGCCGGCGACGATCGACTTGCTGGTCCCGTCGGTGATTTCTTCTTGGCCGAGCCGGTCGGTCCAGCCGTTGCCGGTGGGTTGCTCCGCTTCGCAATCGGCTCGGCTCGTGACAATCACGCCCGTGCCATTGCCGCCGAGCCAGAAGGCGCCTTCTCCCCCCCAATCGGCGGACAGATCGCCATGGTTGCCGCCGTAGTCGCCCACCGCCCCCCCGACGAGTTCTACCATCGCGACCCCACGGCAGCCGCACGGGTAGACCACTGGCTCACTGCCAAACATCTGCGGAATAATCGCTTGGGTCGCGTTACGACGCGAGGAACAGCGATAGGCGGTCGGGGCGTGCAGCAAAGCCTGCGGAGGGTTCTCTTTGATCGACTTGTAGAGGTTCCAATGCGCTGCGGCCGCGGATTCCTCTAGGTAGGGCAAGATGCGGGCAAACCATGAGGGGGCCGTTAGAATCTCTTGGCCAGAATCTTTGGGGCATGTCAGTCTGGCCGGCGGGTAAGCCTCATGCGTGTCATGAAACTGGAGGGTGGCTAGGCCGATCTGCCGCAGGTTGTTTTTGCAGTGCATCGCTCGCGCGGACTCCCGAGCGGCCTGCACGGCCGGGAGGAGCAAGGCAACGAGGATACCGATGATCGCGATGACGACCAGCAGTTCGACCAGCGTGAAGGCACGGAGGCCCCCTTCCCGCTTGCCAAATCGCTTCCTAAGCATGGGTTTCACTCGAACTAGGCTCGTGCCGACGGATGCACCGATTCAACCGTAGTTTAGCAGAGCCTCGCTGTCCGGTCGGATCGGCCCCTCAAAATCACTAGGATCGCCCTGCCCCGCCATGACAGCTCCTGCGATCCGTCGGGTATTCCCCCTCCTAGCGGCCCTCGCCGTGCTGCTGGCAGCGGCCGGGGCGTGGCATGTCTCGGGCGGGCCGCCTTACCACGAGGGCCGCCTTGGCCTGCTGATCCTGTTCGCCGGCAGCGCGGCGTTGGCTGGTCTTCTGATGGCGATCACGGTGTTGAGTGCCTGGCATTGGGCGAAACAAGTGGCGGCCATCCTGATTAGCGGCTCCGCTTTGCTGTTCGTCTGGTTGCTCTTCAACGAGGGCTACGAGTTCTTCATCTGGCAACTCCTCCTGGTCGCCGCGGCTCAAATCATCACCCAGGTTCTGGCGTTTGGCGGCCTGCGACTGGCTCGCTATCAGGTCGAGTTCGGTCCGGCGATCCACGATGTGGCAACCCGCCCGACGGCCAACCGCTTCTCGCTCGCCGATACGATCTACCTCACAACCGCCCTGGCCATCGCCTCGGCGGTGCTGTCGATGGCCAGGGCGGTTGAGTTGCCACCCCTGGTCGTTTGCATCCTCATCGCCGGCGGGATGTCAGCCGCCATCGTCGCGGTAGCAGGCGTGTGGCTGGGCTTCGGCGGCGGGGCGTCGGGCGCGTGGCGGATCGGCCCGGCGATCGCCGCGGCCCCGCTGGGCGGAGTCGTGTATGCCATCACCGATCGATTTGAGAACCTGCTGTTCAGTGCCCCTTGGTACGCCGCCGTCACCTCGGTCGAGCTGTTGCTGGTGGCAGCCGGGTCTTTCTGGTTGCGGCGTCAGGGCTTCCGCCTGACCCGGCACGAAAGGCCTACACCGTAGGGCCCAAGACGAGGCCTCCCCCTGCACCGCCCCGCTACGATAAACTGTCCGGACTATGAGCAAGCCATCGAAGCCGGCCGAGCGCCGCGTCGTTATCACCGGGGTCGGCCTCGTGTCGCCCCTCGGCCTATCCCCCGCCACGTTCGCGACCTCCCTCGCCAAGGGACGGAGCGGTATCACGCCGCGCCAGGACGGCACGGCGTGGCCGACGGTCGGCGGCTTTGCCCACGATTTCTCCGGCAAGATCGGGGACTTCGGCGACCTGGAAGGGCCGCAGAAGAAGGCCATCCGCAAAGGCCTCAAGCTCATGTGCCGCGAGACCCAGATGGCCGTCGCCGCGGCGCAGCACGCCCTGGCCGACGCCGGCGGGGCGGATGCGTACGATCCGGAGCGGGCCGGCGTGGTGTTGGGGAGCGATTACATGCTCACCCTGCCCGAGGACTACGAGGACGCGATCAAGAAGTGCATCGCCGAGGGCGAGTTCGATTTCGACGCTTGGGGCGGTGCCGGGCTCGAGCAGATGACGCCGCTCTGGATGCTCAAGTACCTGCCGAATATGCCGGCGAGCCATATCGCGATCTACAACGACCTGCGTGGCCCGAGCAACTCGCTCACGCTCCGCGAGGCGAGCGGCTTGGCGGCCCTCGGCGAGGCGTTCCGCATCGTCGCCCGCGGCAACGCTGACCGGATGGTCGCCGGCGCGACCGGCACGCGGGTCCTGCCGATGCAAGCGATCCACGCCGCCCAATCGGCCGGCCCCATCAACCCGTTGCAAGGTGAGGCCCCCGAAGGGACCGACCCGGCGACACTCTGCAAGCCATTCGACGCGGACCGCGCCGGCGCCGTCTGTGGCGAGGGATCCGGCATGCTGGTGCTCGAAGCCCTCGACTCGGCCCAAGCCCGCGGAGCGACCATCTATGGCGAGGTGGCCGGGTTCGGTTCGAGCGTGGTCACCGAGCCCGCCGACGCGGCCCCGACACTCAAAGGACGCAACGAGGTCGCCATCGCCAACGCGATCGGGGCCGCCTTGCACGACGCCGATCTTTCGCCGGAGGAGCTTGGCCACCTCAACGCCGACGGCACCGGCTCGCGCGACGCCGACCGCAACGAGGCGGCCGCCATCGCCGCCGCCTTGGGCCCCGCCGCGGAGACCACGCCCGTGGTTGCCCTGAAGAGTTACTTCGGCAGCCTCGGCGCCGGCAGTGGCGTGGTCGAGTTGATCGGCAGCCTGCTCGCTCTGGACCCCGCCGGCCCGCTCGCCGGTGCCCTGCCCCGCACGCTCAACCACACGACGCCCGACCCCGATTGTCCGATCCGGGTCACAACCGAGGCGGGCGTCTCGGCGGGCGATTCGTTCGTGACCGTCAATACGACCCCCCAAGGCCAAGCCACCGCGGCCTGCCTCCGCCGAGTCTAGGCCGTTACGGTGCGCCGGTCGTGCGGGCTGGTTCGCCTCTACGGCCGGTTGTGGAAGCCCGCTGGCAAGACGCCAGCCGTTTTGGTCGTTTCAGGCCAGAGAGAGCACCAGACGCGGACTACGTTTCGAGAAGTCTCGATCGTATCCCGCAATCTGGCTCCTCATGAAAATCAGCACCAAGCTCGGACTCGCTGTCGCCCTCCCCGCCATTGGCCTCATCGCCTTGGGCGGCGTGACCGTTTGGCAAAGCAACCAGCGGGCCACCGAATTGGCAAGCGTGCAAACGCTCGGCGACTTCGGTGTTCGCGTCAGCAGCCTCATCCATGAGACCCAAAAAGAACGCGGCGCGACCGCCGGGTTCCTGGGGAGCAAGGGGAAGCAGTTCGGCAAGCGACTGATCAAACAACGCGAGCTGACCGATGGCCAGCTCGTCGAGTTCCGGACGTATTTGGAAGCGCACCCCGCCGCCGAGCACGGCACCGAGTTCGCCGAAGCCGTGCAGCAGGCGACGGAGTTACTTACTTCGCTCGAAGCGACCCGCGGAGCGGTCGATCGCTTCGACATCCCGGCGAAAGAGGCCATCGGCTATTACACGGCGATCAACGGCTCGCTGCTGACCGCCACTAGCAAGGCATCGGCCGCCACGAGCCAGGGCGACATCACGACCCGCATCGTCGCCTACAACGCTTTCCTCAAGTCGAAAGAGCGGGCCGGGATCGAGCGGGCCGTGCTTGCCAACACCTTCTCGAAGGATGCGTTCGGCCCGGGCATGTACGAGAAGTTCACCGAGCTCGTCGCCATCCAGAAGACTTACCTCGACGAGTTCCTCACGGTCGCCACCCCGCTCGACCGCGTCCTCTACACCGAGACCCTCGCCGCTCCGTGCGTCGACCAAGTCAACGCTTTCCGCCAGGTCGCGGTCGAGCAGTCCCGCGAAGGCGGCTTCGGCGTCGATGCGGGCGTCTGGTTCGATACGATCACGAAGAAGATCAACCTGTTGAAGCAGGTCGATGACGAGCTGGCCGCCCGCCTCAAGTCGCACACCGAGCGGCTCGCCCAGACGGCAACCCTTTGGTCTTGGGTCACGCTTGGTCTGATCTCGCTGACGGTTGTCAGCGCCTGCACGATCGGCTGGGTCATCGTCCGCTCCACGCTCAAGCGGCTCTCCGCGGTCACCGAACGCGTCCGCGATATCGCCGAGGGTGAGGGGAACCTGACCCACCGGATCGAGACCGCCGGCGATAAGCTGGGCGAGTTGGCCCGCTGGTTCAATGCGTTCATGGACAAGCTCGAGGGCACGATCGGAGCGATCGCCCGCTCGGCCGACTCGCTGCAAACCAACGCCAGCGAACTCCACGGCGCGTCCGGCAACCTCAACGAAGGGGCGAGCCGATCCAAGGAACAAGTCGATCGGATGATCGCCGAAGTCGACGCGATCGCCTCGCAGATCGGCCGCGCGGCCGCCTCGACCGAACAGCTCTCTGGCGGGATGCAAACCGTCTCGGGCTCGGTCAGCAATATCCAGCGTTCGATCGACGATATCGCCACGCAGGCGAGCAGCTCTGCCTCGCTCACGCAAGCGATCCGCTCTTCGGTCGATCGGAGCAACGAGCGGATCGGAGACCTCTCCACCGCGGCCGATGAGATCGCCTCGGTCGTGACCCTCATCGAAGAGGTCGCCGAGCAGACCAACCTCTTGGCCCTCAACGCGACGATCGAGGCCGCTCGCGCCGGAGAAGCTGGCAAGGGCTTCGCCGTTGTCGCGACCGAGGTCAAAGAACTCGCCGAGCAATCGGCCAAGGCGACCACCGGCATCCGCGACTGCGTCAAATCGATGCAAGCCTGCACGGGCGAAACCATCTCCGCCATCTCGGAGATCGATTCGGCGTTCGACAACGTCACGGAGCTCATCCGCACCATCGACTCCGCGGTCAGCGAGCAGAGCGACAGTGTCCACTCAATCGCCACGGTCGTCGAAGAATCGGCGGCCGCCTCGGCCCAGGTGAGCGAGTCGCTCCACGAGACCGCGACCGCCAGCGAGAACGTCGCCGGCAGCGTGAAGGTCGTCGAAGAGACCGTCCAAGCGACGTCCGACAACGCCGAACTCACCAACAGCTCCGGCGGCCATGTCTCCACCCTCGCGGGCGAGCTGCAAGAGCTCACCTCGCAATTCGTTTTCGCCGGCAAGTAATAGTCAACCACCGCCAAACAGGCCAGACGCCCGGGTCGATCGTTGATCGACCCGGGCGTTCTCTTTTGCCGTCGTGACGAGACCATGGCCCGCATCTGTCGTCGCATGACAGCCGCTTTCGACACAGCGAGGCGTTCTCAAACTGACCGAGTCCAACCCCTACCTGTAAGCGATTCGACGAGCAACGCTGCAACTCGGCTCTCGAAACAGGATGACGAGAAGATCGAGTTCTATCGATCGGCCATGCGGCACCGAAGGCCGTGTCTCGGGCCGTGTGGTTTGCTCGACAGCCAACCCCCGCCAGCCTATTGTATGCAATCGCGGCGTCTCCATAACTTCATCGGCATGGAGTGTCCGATCTGGGGCGAACACGGTCACACTCTTGCGGCAATAACTCTCCTCGCGCGGAGTCACGAGCATGCGGATCGCGATACGTAGTCTGGCGGCCACCATGCTCGCGTTGGTGCTAATCAGCCCCTGCCTCGCCTCTCAGCCGAACATCTTGTGGATCATCACGGACGACCACCGGCCCGATTCGATCGAAGCGTATAACCGCGCGACCACCGGCCAGAGCGAGAGCCCCCTCGGCTACGTGTCGTCCCCCAACATCGATGCGTTGGCCAGCGAGGGCGTCCTGTTCACGGGGGCGTACTGCAACTCACCGGCCTGCGGGCCGTCGCGGGCGTCGATGATCACGGGCCGCTACCCGTTCCGGAGTGGCAAGTACGGCTGGGAGCAAACGCACCAAGAGGCCGACTTCGTCCGACCGACCGTGCCGCAGGTGATGCGGGACGCCGGCTACCACACAGCGATCATCGGCAAGCGACACCTCGGCGTTACCCCGCGGGGTCTAAGCCGACGCGGCACACGCACGCTCTTCGACTTCGAGATCGACTTCGTGCGTGATCTGGAGGGGAACGGGGTCGGTGACCTGGCCTCCACGGGCGCGTACGGGCTCGTCGACGCGATCCTCTTGCGGAAGGATGCGACCGAGACCGTTCACTACCCCGACGGCCGCCGGAAGACGTACACCCTCAGCAAGGCGGGGCGTCGGCTCACCGAGGAGGAGACCAGGGCGAAGCGTGCCGTCGAGCGCGAGTTCGATATCCTCCGCGCCTACACGCGTGTGAACACCGGCCTGATCTTGGGCGGCGTCAACCCGAAGCCCGCCGGCGAGACCATCGACGGCTGCATCCTCAAGGAGTTCAAGAACCACCTCCAGAACGCGGGCGCACCCTACCAAACGCTCTGGGGCAAGGACGTTCAAGGCGCCGACGCCGACAAGCCGCTGTTCATCAACCTCGGGTTCCACCTCCCGCACACCCCGGTCCTGCCGCCGCGTAGTTTCCACGAGCGGTTCCAGCAGCACGACTACCGGTTGCCCGAGTTCGATGCGGACGAGCTCGCCGCGTTGCCGAGCCAGCTCGTCGAGGTCTATCAGGAATCGAAGACCGATCGCATGAAGCCCGAGGAGAAGCTCCAGGCAATCCGTGACTACTACGCTTTCGCCGCCTACGGCGACTCGCTGATCGGCCAAGCGATCGACGACTTCAAGAGCTTCAGCGAGCGGAGCGGTCGAGGCTACGTGATCGTGCTCACCATCGGCGACCACGGTTGGCACCTCGGCGAGCAAGGGATCATGGCCAAGTTCGGCCCCTGGCGGCAGTCGGTCTCCGGGGCCGCGATCGTTGTCTCTTCCGATAAGCAGAGCTTCCCGCCCGGCAAAGTGTTCGATGGGATGGTCGAGTACGTCGACTTCGCCCCGACCGTGGTCGCCGCGGGCGGGGTCGACACCTCCCTCGCCGAGTACGACTACCTCGACGGCCGCGATCTGGCTCGGGTTGTCGCCGCCGACCCGCGGGAGCGACGCGAGTACGTAGTCGGGGAGATGAACCTCGTCTGCGGCCATCGGGCCTATATGCGGACCGAGGGGTTTGCTTTCTCGATGCGGACACGCGACCGCCGAACGGTCGGCCGGGCCCCCTTGCTCAACGACAACATCCGCTGGGCGCTCACTTGCAAGCCGCGGGATGCTGACCTGGCTCTGTACGACCTCCGCACCGACCCGCTCGAACGCCGGAACGTTGCCTACACCCTCGAGTACCACGACCTCGCCTTGTGGTTCCGCCAAAGACTAGGAAACATCGTGCTGGGCGACGGGCGCGTCGAGTGCGACTGGACGCGCCCGAACAGCTACAGCCTGAGCAACTTCGCCGGCGGCGTCGATGACAAGCGGATCGAAATCCCCACCGGCTTGATCCCACCAACCGATCGGAGCGGCGGCTTGTCGGCTCCGCCGGGCATCGGGGCTTGGTAGCTCAACCCGTCAGACCAGAAGGTCTTTGACCACGTGGCCGTGCACGTCGGTCAGCCGGAAGTGCCGGCCCTGGAACTTGTAGGTCAGCTTCTCGTGGTAGATGCCCATCTGGTGCAGGACCGTCGCTTGGAGATCGTGCACGTGGACCTTGTCTTCGATGACATTGAAACCGAAGTCATCGGTCGCGCCCCACGTGAGGCCCGGCTTGATCCCGCCGCCCGCCATCCAGATCGTGAAGGCGTTCGGGTGGTGGTCTCGGCCGTGGACCCGCTTGTTGTTGATATTGCCCTGGCCGTAAGGCGTGCGCCCGAACTCGCCACCCCAGATGACCAGCGTGTCGTCGAGCATGCCGCGTTGCTTAAGGTCCTTCACCAGGGCGGCCGAGGCTTGGTCCGTGTCTCGGCACTGATTGATGAGCTGCGTCGGCAGGTTGGTGTGCTGATCCCAGCCGGAGTGCATGAGCTGGATGAACCGCACGTCCTGCTCCGCCAGCCGCCGGGCCATCAGGCAATTGTAAGCGTAGGTGCCCGGCTTGGTGACCTCCGGGCCGTACATCTCGAGGACGTGCTGCGGCTCGTTCGATAGGTCGGTCAGCTCGGGGACCGAGGTCTGCATCCGATACGCCATCTCGTATTGGGCGATACGGGTCAGGGTCTCCGGGTCACCGTTCCGCTCGTGCTGCAGTTGGTTCATCTCCGCGACCGTATCGAGGATCGAACGCCGGGTCTTGGCGGTCATGCCGTCGGGGTTTGATAGGTAGAGCACCGGATCGCCCCCGCCGCGGAACTTCACGCCCTGGTGCTTGCCGGGGAGGAAGCCGGCACCCCAGTAGTAGTCGTAGAACAATTGGCCGCAGCTCCCTTCCTTGTCGCGCGAGGTCATCACGCAGAAGGTCGGCAGGTCTTGGTTGACGCTGCCGAGCCCGTAGGAGAGCCACGAGCCCATGCTGGGGCGGCCCGGCTGCTCGCCACCGGTCAGCAAGAACGTCATTGCCGGGGCGTGGTTGACCGACTCGGTCACCATCGACTTCACGAAGCAGAGGTCATCGACCACGCCGGCCGTGTGCGGCAAGTAATCAGAGACCTCCGCGCCGCACTCGCCCCGCTCGCGGATCGGGGCGATCGCGCCGAGGCAGGGCTGGCCTTGGCCGGCGGTCATCGTCGAGCTCTGCACGCCCTTGGAGACCTCCGACGGGATCTCTTGGCCACGCCTCTCGGCCAGCATCGGCTTCAGGTCGAACAGGTCGACGTGCGACGGCGCGCCGGACTGCATCAAGTAGATGACCCGCTTCGCTTTGGCCGGGAAGTGCGGCAACTCGGGCAAGCCACCGCTGCCGACTGCTTGCTGCGCAGCCGCCTGGGCCGACGGAAGCCCCTCGGCCAGGCTCGCCAACGCCGCCATCCCGAGCCCCAGGCTCGAACGCCCCAGGAACTGACGCCGCGACTCGGCGGGCAAGTGATCGAGTGAGGGGTTGGGGTTGAACATGGCTTGCTTCGTAACCGATTGAGAACTGGTCCCGTCGTCGCTCTAGCCCTTCGTGACCACTTCGTCCAAGTTGACGATGGCATTCATCAAGCTCGTGTAAGCAGCGACCTCGATCGCGTCGAGGCTCTCGTCAGGCGGGGCTTCGCCCACCGTGGCGAGCTCGTCGGCCCCTTCTGGATCGGCTCCGAACTGCTCGAGCAATCCGTCGAGCCGACGGCGAAGGGCGTTGAGCTCGCGCTCGGAAGGCTCGCGAGCGGTCGCCAGACGGAAGGCCGTTCGCAGGCGCTCGGTCGGATCGGCGTCGCGGTCGCTGAGGAGCCTCTCGGCCAGAACGCGGGCCGCCTCGATGAAGGTGACATCGTTGAGCATCGTCAACGCCTGCAGCGGCGTGTTGGTCAACGAGGGACGCACCGCACACGCCTGGCGGGCTAGGTTGTCGAAGAACAACGTCGGCGCCACCGAACGACGCCAGAACGTGTACACGCTGCGGCGATAGAGCTTGTCGCCCTTGTCCTGCTTGTACTTGATCTTGCCGAGGCTGTAGTCGGACCAAACCCTCGGCGGCTGGTAAGGCTTCACGCCCGGTCCGCCGATCTTGTTCACCAGCAAGCCGCTGACCGCGAGCGTTTGGTCTCGGAGTGCCTGGGCCGACATTCGGAAACGCGGGCCGCGGGTCAGCAAGCGATTGTACGGATCCTTCTCGATCAACTCGGGGGTCGCCCGCGACGCTTGTTGGTAAGTCGCCGACGTGACAATCAGCTTGTGCACATGCTTCACATCCCAGCCCGACCCGACAAACTCCGTGGCGAGCCAGTCCAGCAGCTTCGGATGGCTGGGCCGCTCGCCTTGGACACCAAAGTCCTCGCTGGTCTTCACCAAGCCGGTGCCGAAAAACTGCTGCCAGTAGCGATTCACGGTGACCCGAGCCGTGAGCGGGTGGTCGGGCCGCATCAGCCACTTGGCGAGTGTCAGGCGGTCCTTCGCGGCCTCCTCGGGCAGCGCCGGAAGCACCTCGGGCACGCCCGGCTCCAAGGCCTTGCTCTTGTCCGGGTTGTTCCAGATGCCTCGCTCCAGACGGTAGGTCTTCCGCAGCTTCTTGCGATCCCGCATCACCATCGTGTAGAGCTGCTTCTTCTCGACCTTGCCGATCTCACCCCGCACGGCGTCGATCTCGTCGCGCAGCGGCTCGGCGAGCACGTGCTTGTAGCGATCGGTCACCCGCTTCGCCTCACCATCGGAGCGATCCCCTGCTGGCTTCTTGATCGCGGCGGCCGCTCCCTTCGGCATGCCAAGCCGCGGCTTGACGGTCGGGGTCTGATAGTCAGTCACCGACAGGCGGAAGCGGCCGATCGGCGCGTCGCCCGTGCGTGACTCGTGACGCATCTTCACGACCAACCGCCGCCCCTCAGCAGACTCGATCGGCTCCTCAAAACGAGCCAACCAAGTCGGTTTCTCCGGCGCCCGCTTGGGATCGAAGACGGTCCAGGTGGTGTACTTGTTCTTATCGAGCAGACCCGCCGCTCCGGCACGGCCGCCGACATTGGCCTCCGGCTTGACGAGTTTGATCGGCTCCCCATCGAGCTCGACCTCCAAGCCGGTCACGCTGAAGCCCCCCTTCACGCCGTTGCTGAAGGCGCCGTGATTCAACTCGGGGTGCCGTAGGGCCTCGATCCGCAACGCCCGGTGATCGCCCGCGGGCAGCCGGACCGTGACCACATAGTCGTCCGTGGCGTCCTCGACCTTGCGGACGAGGACCGAGCCGTCTTCGAGTTGCTCCCAGTCGGCCCCAGCCTCACACTCAAGCGTCAGATCACGCAGCGGGTTCCACAGGTCGCCCGCCGAGAGTTCCGCCAAGCGTGCGCGGGTCTCTTCTTCCCAGATGGCTTGCTCCGCCGCACGCGGATCGGGTGCCGAGGCGATGCGGGCCTCGATCTCTCGGATGCCCTCGCGCAAGCCCGCGATCCGTGCTTTTTGCTCGTCGGTCGGCAGGGCGATCACCGGCTTCGCGTTGCCGCCCGCGTCGATGCCGCCGTTCTCGTCGATGCTGTTGAAGTACGCCGCGAATTCGTAGAACTCGTTCTGAGAGACCGGGTCGTACTTGTGATCATGACAGCGGCAGCAAGCCATCGTCAGGCCGAGCCAGACGGTCGAGGTCACATCGACCCGGTCGATGACATACTCGGTCCGCGACTCCTCCTTGTCGCGTCCCCCTTCGCCATTAAGGGCGTGGTTGCGGTGGAAGCCGGTCGCGACGAGCTGCTCCGTCGTCGGATCCTCCAGCAAGTCGCCGGCGAGCTGCTCGATCGTGAACTCGTCGAACGGCTTGTTGTCGTTCATCGCTCGGATGACCCAGTCACGCCACGGCCATGAGGTCCGCGTCGCGTCGCTCTGGAAACCGTTCGTGTCGGCGTACCGCGCCGCTGCCAGCCAGGGCTGAGCCATATGCTCGCCGTACCGCGGCGAGGCGAGCAAGCGATCGACCACCCGCTCGTACGCCCCCGGCGACTCGTCGGCGAGGAAAGCATCGATCTCTTCGAGCGTCGGCGGCAGGCCGATCAGGTCGAGCGTCGCGCGGCGGATCAGGGCCTCGCGTTCGGCACGCGGCGAGGGCGCCAAGCCTTCTTGTTCGAGCCAGGCGAGCGTGAAGTGGTCGATTTCATTCGCGACCCAGTCGGCGTCTTCGGTCTTCGGCAGCTCGTGGCGCGTCGGCGGCACGAAAGCCCAGTGCTTGGTCCACTCGGCCCCCTCGGCAATCCAACGCTCCAGAAGCTCTTTCTCCTCGTCGGAGAGTTGCTGCTTCTGATCCGGCGGCGGCATCACCAAGTCGGGGTCTTGTTCGTGGATGCGGCTGATGAGCTCGCTCCCTTCGGCATCGCCCTCGACGATGACCCAGTCTTTGGCATCCTCCTCGCGGTCCAGGCGCAGGTCGGCCGCCCGGTTCTCCGCGTCCGGACCGTGGCAATAGAAGCACGTATTGGAGAGCAGCGGCCGGATATCGCGGTCGAAGTCGATGTCGCCCGAAGGCGGCTTAGCAACCGACGAATCACCGATCAGGAAAGCCAACGCCACGAACACCAGCCCGGCACGAGCGATTAGCAGCGATCGAAACGAGAGGAGGAGCATCCGGTTGACCGTAAGCTGAAGAACACCCGCATGCCCCAGGTAGCCCGCGGGATTACCTAGAAGCCAAGGCAACTTGCAAAGGAACAGAGCTTAATAGGCGGCAACCTCGTTTTTTCATTGAGATTACGTTTTTTTGTCATCGCTTGACTTCGTTGCGCAGCCTGAGGCGGCAGAAAGAACGCCGCAATGTCTTTCCCGGCAAGAGGTTAGAAACGCAGCCCCGATATCTCAGACCCGCAGCTCCTCGACCTCGGCCTGCTGGTTCGCGTAACGCTGGCGGATCGGCTCGACAATCTCGGCCAAGAACTCATCGACCTGCTGAGGGGCACGCCCCACCAGCTGCGACGGGTTGGCGACCTCCTCCAGATCGACCGCGGAGAAGTCGTCGTCCGCGCGTAGGCGGTCGAGCAGGTCGTTCGCGCCGCCCTGTTGCTTGACCACGGCCCCGGCCGCTTGGCTGTGTTGGCGGATCTTCTCGTGCAGGTCCTGGCGATCGCCGCCCGCCTTGACCGCTTCCATCAACACGTTCTCGGTGATCATGAACGGCAACTCCTCGCCGAGGTTCTTCGCCACGACCTCCGGGTAGACCACCAAGCCGCGAGCGATGTTCTCGTAGATCACCAGGATTGCGTCGACGCCGAGGAACGCCTGCGGCAGCGACAGCCGGCGGTTCGCCGAGTCGTCGAGCGTCCGCTCCATCCATTGCGTGGCGTGCGTCGCCGCGCCGTTCTGCGCGAGGCTCATCACGAACCGTGCCAGCCCGCCGATCCGCTCGCTCCGCATCGGGTTCCGCTTGTACGGCATCGCCGAGGAGCCGATCTGGCTCTTCTCGAACGGCTCCTCGATCTCCTTGCGCATCGCCAGGATCCGCAGGTCGGTCGTCGCCTTGTGGGCGCTGGCCGCGATACCGGAGAGGCAATCGAGCACCTGGGCATCGACCTTGCGCGGGTAGGTTTGCCCCGTGACGGCGTACGACGCCTCGAAGCCCATCTTCTCGGCGACCGACTGCTCCAGCTGGCGGCACTTGGCGTGGTCGCCCTCGAACAACTCGACGAAGCTCGCCTGCGTGCCGGTCGTCCCCTTCACGCTGCGGGCGCGGAGCTGCTTGAGGCGGTGCTCGACCTCGACCAGATCGAGTGCCAGGTCGTAGCACCAGAGCGTTGCCCGCTTGCCGACGGTCGTCGGCTGGGCCGGTTGCAAGTGTGTGAAGCCGAGCGTCGGCAGGTCGCGGTGCTTGAAGATGAACTCGCCGAGCGCATCGATCACGGTCGCCAATCGCCGCGCGACCATCTCGAGCGACTCGCGCAGCAGGATCGCGTCGGCGTTGTCGACGACGAAGTTGCTCGTCGCGCCGAGGTGGATGATCGCCTTCGCGCTGGGGCAAGCATCCCCGTACGTGTGGACGTGGGCCATCACGTCGTGGCGGAGCTTCTTCTCGTAGTCGGCCGCCGCGTCGAAGTCGATGTCGTCGACCTTGTCACGCAGCTCATCGAGTTGGCCCTCGGTGATCGGCAACCCGAGCTCGGCCTCGGCCTCGGCGAGGGCAACCCACAGCCGCCGCCAGGTGCTGAACTTCTTCTGCGCCCCCCACAAGTTAGCCATCGCCCGCGAGGCGTAGCGGCTAATCAGCGGATTCTCATAAGGGGATGAAGGGGATGGCGGCATCATTTTGGATCCTTCGCGGGTGGGTTCTAAACGGGCGATGGCTAAGTGGCGGGCACTCGGGAGATGAGGGGATGTTGGCTTCTTCCTGTGCGAGGCTACGGTTGAATGGACAACCAGCGCGCGAGGGGGTCTGCACGCGCTTCCATCCCCTCGTTCACGCATCGTGACACTCTCGTTGCCAAACGTCGTACCGCACCGGGTTGCCATCCCCCCATCTCCTCGGAGAGTGGTTGGTAAGCAATCCGCCACTGCGATGCACTCCGGGCGCTAACGCTTGCGGCTCACTATCCCCCCATCTCCTTACATGTTGGTCAAATCGTCTTCGCTGCGGCTGCCGACCAGCGCATCGAGCGCCTCGCCGATGGCCGCCGCGTGTTCGGGCGGGTGGTTCTTCTGCAGGTACACGCGGCACGCCCGGTGGGCGATCGGCAGGTGCTCGAAGAGCTTGTCGTCCGTCAGCGGGTAGACCTTCTTGGTCGAGGGCTTGTACTGGTAGTTCTGCCCGGCGGTCGCCGCGAGCGCGTCGGGCCGATAGATATGCCGCGGCAGGTCGATCTGCATCGGCATATGCCCGATCCCTTCCGGCAAGCGGCTGCGGATCGCGTGCTCCAGCAGGCCGGCGTCGCTGAACAGGCTCGACTGCTCCGACTCGCCGGGCGCGTAGGTCACGTTGCGGTCCTCGACGGCGATCCAATCGACCTGCCGCTCCAGGATCCGATCCCAACGCACGCCGAGCTCCCGTTGGTTGCGATCGTCGGCGGCACTCCACCGCGACACATCGACCAGCAACGACCACTCGGTGAATCCGCAATAGGCGGCCAGGTGCTCGCGCGGGTCGCCCGGGAAGAGCAGCTCGCGGCTATCGCGGAAGAGGCCTTCGAGCGTCTTATCGATCGCCCGCACCGTGCGGTGGAAGTAGACGGCGCGGAACAGCTCGCTCTTGGTCTGAATGAACTTCACGAGGGCGCTGACGCCCTTCTGGTGGATCGTCAGGCCGCGGTCGCTGAAGAAGCTGTAACGCAGCAACCGTTCCAGGTCGTACGCCCGTTCGCTGTAGCCGGTCATGTAGGCATCGCGGAGCACGAAGTCGAGGTTGTCGACCGTGTAGAGACCGCAGAACAGGCTCCGCAACAGCAGCAACCACCGCGGCCAATCGCCGGCGTCGTCTTGCTTCGGACGCTGGATCAGCATGGCGACCTGCTCCGGGTCGATCTGCTCGCCCTCCTCCATCCGCCCCACCGGGCACTCGCGCACGCCTCGCAGCAGATCGGCGAGCTCCTCGCGGATGATGAACGCGCCGAGGGTTTCGTGCGTGAGGCCGTAGTGCGGCTTCAGGAAGTGGGCATCGAAGAAGTGTCCGAACGGGCCGTGGCCCACGTCGTGCAACAACGCGGCGATCCGACAGAGGCAGGTCACGGCGTTCTTGCTCGGCAGGTCCCCGCCGCAAACCTCGTGCAGCGACTCGTACAGCACGTCCGTCACGCGGCTCGCCATATGCATCGCGCCAACGACATGCTGGAACCGCGTGTGCTCCGCTGATGGGTAGACCCACCAAGCGGTTTGTAGCTGGTGGATCTGCCGCAGCCGTTGCAGCCAGGGGTGGTCCAGCAGTTGGCGTTCGCTCGTCTCGCCGGCCGGCACTTGCGAGACAAACGGCACGTAGCCGTGCACCGGGTCGTGGACGAGGCTCTCGCGGGTGAAGTCCTTCATGCCCCAATTGTCACGGTTCCAGCAGCAACCGCCAAGACGCCAAGCCTCCAGCCAAACCACCGAGTGAATCTGCCTGTAGGAGGCTTCTCCAGAAGCCGATCGGGGGCCTGCCACCCAAACCGCCCCGACACCGCCAACGACCTCTAGGCCCCCACGGCACCGGAGCGGTTCCGTTTCTAACGGTCAAGCAAGATATCGGACCGCGAGCCTCCACCAAGTCACGCCAGCCGTTTGACCCCGCGGGCCCGCGGCCGAGAATTGGGCATGGTCTCTCCGTTCGCCCGCCCGCTAATCCTGCTCGCCGCCCTCGCCGCGGGCTCGCGCGCGGCGACCCTCCAGCTCAACGACGGCCGCATCCTCTCCGGCAAGCTCGGCGAGACCTCCGGCGTGGCCGAGGACCCGATCGACCCCGGGCCTTCCGCCGGGATGATCCGCACGACGCCGATCCTCGTCGTCGAAGACGGCCTCCGCCGCACCTTCCTGCACAAGACCGATGTGCGCGAGGTGCTCGACCAACGCAACGACCCGCGGATCCGCATTAAGGTCTGGCAGAACGTCGCCAAACGGGGCGCGTCGCTGGGCGTGATCGGCAGGCCATCGAACGTCACGCCGTTCGACAAGTGGGGACGCCGAATCGTCGAACTCCCCAGCGACAAGGGTGCGATCGCCGTTATCCAAGGGGTCACCGAGGTCACGCCGGTCTACACCCGCGTGCAAGGGCTGCAAGCCGAGCCACGGAACTTCATCTGGGATATGCGGTTGGCGACCAGCAGCCTGCCACGCGAGACGCTCACACGCCTGCTCACCAACGCCGTCCCGCGCGAGGACTTCGACGCCCGCATGCAGGTCGTGCGGCTCTACCTACAAAGCGAGCGTTACCGCGACGCGGCGGCCGAGCTCGCCGACGTCCGCCAGCACTTCGCCGGCCGGCCCGAGGTCGAGTCGAGCGGCATCGACGACAACCTCAAGCAGCTCCGCAGCCTCGCCGCCCGCGCATTGCTCGATGAGATCGAACTCCGCCGCGAAGCCGGTCAGTACGCGCTCGCCCGCACGCTCCTAGAGCGTTTCCCCGCAGACGGCGTGCAGAGCGACACGCTCCAACGCGTCCGCGAACTGCTCGACGACGACGATGCCCGCCGCACCGACCAGCAGGGCCTGCTCGAACGGCTCGACCGAACGGCCGGCGGCATCGTCGACCCGGCCGCCAAGAAGATCGCCGAGCGGATCGCCGGCGAGATCCGCACGCGGCTCAGCCCGGCGTCGTCGGATCGACTGACCGCGTTCTCGCAGCTCGCCAAGGGCGACGCCCTCTCCGCCGAGGAGCTCGCCGCGGTCGCCATCAGCGGCTGGCTGCTCGGCTCGAACAACGCCATCGATTCACTCCCCGCCGCGTTGTCGCTCGTCCGCGTACGCGACGCGATCAAGCAATACCTGACCGCCCCCGACAAGGCGGCCCGCGACAAGGTCTTCCTGTCGATCCGCGATGTCGAAGGGGCCAACGTCCAACGCGTCGCCGACCTGCTGGCCCGCATGGAACCACCCTTCCCGCTGACCATTAAGAAAGAAGGCCAGCCGGAAACGTCAGCGCCCGGACCGAACCCCGAAGGAACTCAATCCGACTCCAATCCGGGCGTTGACGCTTCCGGCTTGCCTGCTTTGCCCGCGGGGAGCCACGAATTGCTAACCCCCGTCGGTGACCGGTCGGTCCGCTCCATCATCCAACTCCCCCCCGAGTACGACCCGCTCCGCAGCTACCCGACGATCATCACGCTCGGCGACATCGGGGCCCCGATCGAGGCGCAGCTCGACTTCTGGGCCGGCCCGCCGCGGCCGGGCGTGGGACGGATCGGCCAAGCCCGCCGGCGCGGGTACGTCGTGATCGCGATCGATTGGGCCCGCCGCGACCAGCTCCGCTACGGCTACACGGCCGAGGAGCACGCCGCCGTCCTCGCAACGCTCCGCGGCGCGATGCGTCGGGTTGCGATCGACCCGGACCGCGTCTACCTCACCGGCCACGGCGGCGGCGGCGACCTCGCCTGGGACCTCGCCCTGGCGCACCCCGACCATTGGGCCGGCTGCCTCCCCTTCCTCGCGGTCGCCGATCGCTACTGCGGATGGTACTGGCGCAACGCGGAGCACGTCCCTTGGCGGCTGGTGCTCGGCGAGCTCGACAACAACAAGGTCAAACGCAACGCCCGCGAACTCGACCGCTACCTCCGCCCCCGCTTCGACGCGACCGTGGTCGAGTACCGCGGCCGCGGCCACGACTCGCTGTCGGACGATATCCAGCTCGCCTTCGATTGGATGGGCCGCAAGGTCCGCGGCGCCCCGCCGGAGGAGTTCGAGTGCAAGACGATGCGCCCTTGGGACAACTACTTCTGGTGGATCGAGGCAAGCGACCTCCCCGAGAAGTCGATGACCGCCCCCGCGGCCTGGCCCCCGAAACGCGGCGCCCGCGCGACCAGTGTCCGCGGCCGCAAGTACAACGGCAACAAGCTGGCCGTCTTCACGCCCGCGAAGAAGGTCACCGTCTGGCTGTCGCCCGAGCTGATCGACTTCGACGAGCCGATCGAGATCGAGCACAACGGCCGCCGCTTGGTCGATCGCGACCAACGCATCCGCCCCGACCTCCGCACACTCCTCGAAGACGCCCGCACCCGCGGCGACCGCAAACGCCCGTACTGGGCGAAGGTCGAATCGCGTTAGACCCCCTGGCAATGGCGTAGCCGGTCCGAGCCTACTCGGCGGGTTTCTTAGCGTCTTCTGACAACCCAAACGGCACCGCTTCCGACGCCCCCGGATACTCGATCGGGGCGATCAGCGGCTCGCCATGGAAGTCGGCGCGTCGGAAGAAGGCCTCTTCGCCGGCCTGGAGCTTGAGCCGATAGAGGTCGCCCTCAACGGGCTCGACGCGGCCATCACCCGCTTCAACAACGATCGGCCCCTCGATGCCAAGCCGAACCCGGAACGGCTCGCCCGCCAAGCTCTTCAGCCGGACCCACAGCGTCTTGCCCCCGGCCCGCTTCGCCGACAGCTCGAAGGCGCCCTCGGTGCGCAGCCGATCGATCACGACGTCTTTCCACGCACTCGGCACGGCGGGGAACACACGGATGGTCTCTCCCCAACTCTGCACGAGCAAGTCATGGATCGACTGGGCCGCCGAGAGCGGTGTTTCGATCACGGGGCCGCCTTCGCGGTACATGGTGTTAGCAAGCAAGAAGGACCGCAATCCATTGAGCTTCGCCAAAGCGCGATCCCCATCTCCCAACGAAGCGAATATCGAGGCACTCCCGGTGAATGAGTAACCGAGCAAGTGCCGCGGCAGGCTGTGCCAATGACTCACAGATTTCTCGATCTGCTTGCGTGCCCCCGGCTGATCGGTGTTCACCAAATAGAGCGGGTAGATCATCAGCAGGTGCGAGTAATGCCGGTGTGACTTCGCGTACTTCGCGTCGCGTCCGATGTAATAGCCTTGCTCGTCGTCGCCCGGGTAATCGGTTAAGCGATCGAGCACCTCGCGCCAGCGTTCGGCGCGGTCGTCGTTGAGTTGCAACCGCTCGTCGATCCACAGCAGCGTCCGGCACCCCCAACGCAGCAGCGAGAGGTCGTAGTTGGCGTCGGCCGCGTCGCCATACTCGGGCGAATGAGTCACCGGCAGGTGCAGGCGGCCATCGTCGCCCTCTTCTAGAACATGCAGGTAGTAGTTGATGCTCCCCTTGAGCAAGGGGAAGAGCCTCTCCCGCAAGAAGCCGTCGTCCATCGTATGGCGATACTGCAGCCAGACATTGTGCAACGCCCAAGGCAGGTTGCCGATCTCGTTGTGCTGGTGCGACGAGATAAGCAGCGGCGAGTTGAGCGTCTCGGTCGCGGCGCGACCGATCGCGTAGCTATCGTGGCGGAAACGCTCGGGGACCACGTTCTTGCGGAGCTGGTCGCGGTGCTCCCAAAGCCGGCGGGGCAGCGACTCGGCCTCGCGCAAGTGACCCGACGCATTGAACGGCCAGTACGTGAGCTGCACGTTGAGGTTCCAGGTCGCGTACGGCCAGGGCGTTGGCTGCAGCCACGGCCCGTGGTTGTCGATCAAGCAGCCGTCGGCGCGGGTCGAGGCGCCCAGCTTGTACATCTGGATCCAGTAGAAGCTCTCCCAGAAGCGATCCGGGATCGAGACGAAACTCGTCGGATAAAACGCGTTCCACCAAAGACGATGCTCCGGGAGCAAGCCGTCGTATCCCTGGCGGCTGGCGGCGACCACTTCCTCATACGCCGCCCCGTCGGCGGCCATCTCCGGGTGGCTGTGTGCCACGCTGGCGAACAGCGTTCGTCTCTCCTCGCCGACAACCCGCCACGCCGTGGCGTGCCCGCCGCCGGCCAGCAACGGCTGTTGGCAGATGGTGACTCCATCGCGCGACAGCAACTCGCTGGGAGGGTTCTCGGGGTAGTCCTTGTATCGCTGCCGCGGCACCGCCAAACGCGGGCTCTTGGCTTCGGCCGGGTGGAAGCTGATTCGCAAGCCGCGTTCGCCCGCGTCGGGCGTCGCTTCGAGTGCGATGAGGTCGCGTTGCGACGGCACCATCGCGCGCAGACCGATCTGGCCCGCCGAAGTCCTCACGGTGCCGACCAATTCGGCGTTCCAGAGGTCGAGCCGCAGGTCACACGCTTGCAGGTCGCCGGTGGTCTCGATCAAGAAGTGGCCGATCGGCAACCGCGCGGTCTCGAACATCCCGGACCCGTCGCGATGGTCGGTCACCCCGGCGTGGTGGACATCGACACGCAACTGCCGGCGGTTCTCCCCGTTCTGGTAGACCATCGTGCCCATCCACCCGTTGCCGAGGAACGGGCTCTCCTCCCAGACGGTCGGCAGCCGCTGCCAGACCGGGGCTTGGCGGTCGAGGAAGGCCTGCCAGTCGACCTCTCGTGCTGCGGCGCGATCGCTGTGTATCGCGAGCGTGGCGAGGGCAATCGAGCGCAACGTACGCCCAACCGATGTTAAAGAGCCAATGGTTGCCAAAGCCATGAGAAGATCACCCCAAGAGGACTTGCCGGTCGTTTCGATAACAGGCAGCCGCTGCGACAAGAAGCTTGCTCCCCATCTCTGTAGGTTCGGCACCCAGCCCACTCGATGCAAGAGACTCGCTACCTACACGTTCGAAAATATCTTGCCCCCGTGTTGATTGAGCCCCTCAAGCCGAAAGTCGAAGCCGTTGGGCGCGGTGCTACGAATTGTCACAGCGACAAGATGCCGCTTGTGGTGGGTGGACCGGATGAGCACGCTTGATCGATAGGAGTTCTAACTCATCACGGCGTTTACTTGGCTTTCGTTTTCCTTGCTCGATACGCGATCGACACACGCATTGACTGCCAGCCTCGAATCCGAAATCGCCACCACCCTCCGACCCGGAGACACGATCATGTTTGCTTATCAACCGACCCGCCGCCTCTTACCCGCGCTGTTGCTCGCGGCGTTGCTGGGGCCTTTCGCTCCGGCCATGTCCCACGGCGAGACGCAGCGCATCGCATCGCCCGACGGGCGGCTCGTTGTCACTTGCGGGCTGACTGATTTTGAGGGCTTGGCACAATGCCCGGTGTACTCCGTTCAGTGGAACCGCAAGCAGGTGATCGCTCCCTCTCGGTTGGAACTCTCGCTGCGTGACGCTCCGCTGAAAGGCCCCTTCGTGATGCTCGATCACACGACCACCACGCGTGATGAGACCTGGCACCCGGTCAACGGCGAACGCAGCACCGTCCGCGATCACTACAACCTCATCACACTGCGTCTACAAGAAGCCGAGACACCGCACCGCCAACTGAACCTCGAGTTCCGTGCGTACGACCAAGGGATGGCGTTGCGGTACCTGATCCCGGTGCAGGAGGCCCTCGAACAGATCAACCTGTCCGAAGAGCACACCGAGTTCCGCCTCGCCGACGACCACACCGCTTGGGCGACCTACGCCTCGCAACGACCTTATGAAAAAACCACGGTCAGCCGTGTTCGATCCGGATGCGAACGCCCGTTGACGCTGGAATCGACGGACGGCTACTGCTTGGCCCTCGCCGAAGCCAAGCAGCGCGACTACTCACGGATGCTGCTCGGCCCCCTGCCGGGCGTCGCGTCCGGGCTGGTGACCGATATCGAGGGCAAGGTCCACAGCCAAACACCGTTCAACACCCCCTGGCGTGTGGTGATGGTCGGTGCCGATCCGGGCGATCTGCTCGAAGGCAACGACCTTATCCTGAACCTGAACGACCCGTGCGAGATAGCAGACACCTCTTGGATCAAACCGGGCAAGGTGATCCGCGACGTGACCCTGACCACCGAAGGAGGCAAAGCCTGTGTCGACTTTGCCGTTCGCCACAACCTCCAGTACGTCATTGAGAGCGCCGGTTGGTACGGCAACGAGTTCACCACCGAGGCCGACGCCACGACCGTGACACTCGACTCCGCCAGATCGCGCGGGCCGCTCGACCTGCAAGAAGTCATCCGCTACGGAGAGCAGAAAGGGATCGACGTGCTGGTGTACGTCAACCGCAACCAACTCGAAAAACAGCTCGACGACATCCATCCCCTCTACCAAGCGTGGGGACTGAAGGGCATCAAGTACGGCTTCGTGCGAACCGGATCGCAAGAGTGGACCAACTGGCTGCACAACGCGATCCGCGACGCCGCCAACCACAAGCTGCTGATCAACGTCCACGACGACTACCGCCCCACCGGACTCTCGCGGACCTATCCCAACCTCATGACCATGGAGGGCATCTGCGGTGACGAAGAATCCCCTCCCACCGAGCACACCCTGACCACCCTCTTCACACGGATGCTTGCCGGAGCGGGCGACAACACCGTCTGCTACTTCGCGCCCCGGGTGACCAAGATGGGCACGCACGGCGCCCAACTCGCCAAGCCGGTCTGCCTCTTCAGCCCGATGCAATGGCTCTACTGGTACGACCGACCGGCCGACGCCCCGCTCGATAGCGGCGGTGCAGGCGGCCACCTGCCGGTCATCCAAGAAGTGCCCGAACTCGAGTTCTTCGACGCCGTCCCCACCGTGTGGGACGACACGAAGGTCGTGCACGGCAAGATCGGACAGTACGCCGCGGTGGCCCGTCGCAACGGGGACGATTGGTACCTCGGAGTGCTCAACGGCACGGAACCGCGCTCGCTATCGATCCCGCTCGACTTCCTCACGCCGGGAAAAACGTATCAAGCGAGCATCTACGCCGACGACCCCGACGTGCCGACCGTGACCCACATCCGGATCGATCGCACCACAGTCGATCGGCAAACAACGCTCGCTTGCTCGCTACAAGCCCGCGGGGGGCAGGCGGTGCGAATCACCCCGGTCGATTGATGCCGCTGCCGCGGCGGCTGACCAAAACCAGGCGCCGCGGCGTGGCCGATTGAGGATAATGTCGCCCCCAGAGCGTGACTCGCGAGAACTTCGGCGTTGCTAGCGCCGCAGCGGCAAGCTAGCGACGCGGCGTTCTCGTGAAGTGCGTTCTCGTTCCTGAGCGACTCTATCCGCCGAGAACCTGCCGATGCCACGGCCCACGAAGCTGGACGCGACCAACAAACAACGGCTCATCTGGCTCATCAGCCAGGGGGCGACACTCTCCAACGCGGCCCTGGCTGTCGGCTGTTGCCGGCGGACCGTTGAGCGTGCCGCACGACGAGACGAGCCGTTCGCTTGGCGTTTGAATCTGGCCCGTGATGCCCGCGACGCCCAGGCCCAGCTCGACGAGTCGGATGAGCCCCGGGCCGCTGTTGCTGGCACCGACGATCACGACCAGAGCGGCCCGGTCTTCGATTCGCTCAGCAGCGAGCTTGCACACGAGCCGCATCGGCTCTGGCAAGCCGGCCGCCCGGGCTGCTTTGGGGCCTGCTGCAACGCCTCGGGGTGCGACAAAACGGCAACCCCTTCAAGCCAAACGAATTAAGCCCCGCCAAGAGCCGCCGGGCAACGTTTTTGGCACATCGCAAGGCGACAAAACCTTAGCGACAAAACCAGATGGCCACCGCCAAGTCCAACGGCCATGTCGGCTGAGTCGGCCCTACTTGGCACGAGCCACCCGCTGCCCGGCCATCATCGGATCCTTGCTCAGCACGACCCCGCTGACCAGCCAGCCATCGTCCTCGCTCCGCACGCTTCGCGCCGACGGCCCGAAGTACCGCCGAGCCAACTCGAACGATGGCAGCCGACTGCCATCGACCTTCTGGGGGCGGAGGGCATCGACCTCGCGGTCTTCCTCGCTGGTGAGCATGCGGTTGAGCAGCCGGCCGAAGAAGGTCTGCGATTCGGGCATCTTGCCCTCGCGGATCAGCTCGTAGGTCGGCCGGAAGGCCTCGTCGTTGCGGGCGAAGGTCCACGCACACCGCTCGCCGGGGGCAATCTCCTTGAGCGCCGCCACGGTCTCGCGGAGGTCCGAGCTATTCGCCAGCGACTCGCCCGGTGACACGCCGAACAACGCCTGCCGCAGGAAATCGGCATCGGAAGCCATCACCAAGCGGCCCTGGTGCAGGCAGACCGCGGCGCGGCGGAGGACCCGCTCGGGCCGATCGCCGCGGGCCGGTGCCGGCTCGTCGAGCGGCGCCAGCGGGTCGATGTCGTCCAGCTCGAGGCCCTCGTCCTCGGCCCCCAGTTCCCAATACTCCACGCCCTGCAAGTCCTGGCGGATCGCGCCGGGCTCGTTCTTGAGCCAGCGGTTGACCGGATCCCGCAACGCGGCCTCGTCGGTCACGTCGATCGCGATCAGGTACCGCTCGCACTCAGGCGTGATTGGAAGCGTGTAGTCGGTCATCACGACGACCCGCTTGCCGAGGTACGGCACGACCTCGTCGCGGACGCGGACCTTGGGGCCGTAGTAGTCCTTCTCCCAAGCGGTGATGGTCGTCTCGAAGGCGCCGTCGTACGTGAACGCATTGAAGAGCGTGTCGAGGTGCTTGAACGCGTTCTGCAGGTCGAGGTGCAGCGTCTTGTAGCTAGCGACCTGGCGCGGCGCCCAGTCTTCCACCGGCGGTTTGTCGGCCGACAGCGGGGCGTTGTTGTTCGGCAGGTCGAGCATCCGCATCGCGAGGTCGTACTTCTCAGCGGCCGGCTTGCCCTCGGTGCCCGGCTTCGGCGGGGCGTAGACGAACGTGTGATGGACGAAGTCTCGATCGGGCGTCGCGGCGACGGCAATCAAGCCGCCGATGCCCTTGATCGCGCTGAACCCTTGCTCGGCAAGGATGGCCAGCGTGTCCTCGCCCTCCGGCAGGTCGCCCTTCGCCACCGGCTCACGCATGGCGGCCTCGTACTCGAACGGCGCGATGAACCAAGCGAGGCTCGTCGAGCCGCCGGCGGCCGCGCGGCGGGCACGCTGTTGGGTCTCTTGGTAGGCCGCGATCGACTCGAGCGACGCGTCGGCGCTGCCCGCCTTGATCCGCTCGAGCATCCCGAGGCCGAGCCGTTCGCCTTCGACCGCAACGACCAGGCCGGCTTCCTTGAAGACCGCGGCGGTGCGGGCCGGCAGCTTGTTCTTGGGCTCCGCGGGGAGGTTGTAGACCGTCAGGCCACCCTTCTCACGCTTGGTCGCTCCGCGTTCGGTCAGCCGCGCGTCGATCTTCGCCAGCAGGGCATCGGCCTGGGCATCGCGGCCGGTCGCATCGATCAACGCAACGACCCGCCCCGGCTGCTTCTCGTCGTCGGATTCGATGACGGCCAAGGCGGCCTCGCCCGAAGCGGCTGCCCGGAAGTCCTCGAGCGTCACGCCCAGCCGCTTCTCGACCCCGCCGAACTGACCATTAATCCGGCGTTCGATCTGCTCGACGAACGGCCGCATCGTCGGATCTTGAGACAGCCGCCCGATCTGGGTGCGATCCCAACGATCCAGGAAGTCCGGCGTGTTCTCGATCGACACGAAGCCGACCGTATTGGCCGGAACGATCGACGCCGCGCTCGGCGCGGCGATCGCCGTCGAGGCGGTGAGTAGGCACGTCGCGACGCCCCAAGCGGGGGCGGCGAGCAGGCGTGAGCGGGTGATTGGCATCGAGCGGCGACTCCGGAGTGGTCGGGGAGCGACTCCCTTGATATCGGCCGACCCAGCTAGCGTTGTGTGACAAGAAGCCGCGGCCTTGGCGGTCCGCAAGCAGATTGTCCCCACATCCGCCGGCTATTCCGCCCGACGCGACCACGGCAACTTGGTGGCCTGGGCAAAGTTTACCGGCCCGGAGCCCCGCCGGCGACCGGCCGGGGTGAGGTGCCTAACCGAGCACGTCGCGACGACGCGAAACGTAGTCCCAAACGACGTACCGGTCCAAATCCTTACCGGCGGTGAAAAAGACACGTCCCTTGGTCGATTCGGCCAGCCGGTAGGCGAATCGGACGTCTTCTTCGGTCTGCGACCAGCTCGGCAGCAGGAAGAGGTTGATCGTGATCCCTTCGCGGGCGCACAGCAGGCCCTCGCGGAGGGTGGCCTCTTCGGTCCGCGGGTCGGGCGGGTAGAGCAAGAAGAGCGTCTCGCCCTCGAAGTGGGCCGTCGGCAGCCCGTCGGTGATCAGCATGATCTGCCGGTTCGGCGTGTCCTGGACACTCAGTTGCCGGCGGGCCAACGAGAGGCCGTGCTGGATGTTCGTGAAGTGCGGCGGCACCATCGCCTCGCTGATATCGTCGCGGCTCATATCGGCCTTGAGCTGGACGACCGGGTTGGTAATGGTCACCGGCTTGGGCATCAGGTTGATCACGTTGGCCGGCGTGACCGGCTTGCCGAACGAGTAGCACTCGACGAACGACAAGAAGTCGCCGGGGAACTCGCTCCGCATGAGCCCCTGCATCGCCAGGGCCATCCGCTTCACGTTGATGTACTGGCCGTCGTACCGCATCGACCCGGACATATCCATCACGACCGAGGTCGCCGCCTTGGGTGTGTTGCGGGTCTTGTGGATGACGATATCGTCCGAACGAAGCATAAACGGCGAGCCGACGACGCCAGTCGTCGGAGCGGCTTTTGGATCGGGCTCTCCAGTCGCTTGGTCATTCACTCCCCCGACTGGCGTCGGGGGCTCGCTCGCTGTGCGCAGCAGCGCGTTCGTGAAGGTGGAGACGACGTCCATGTTCGCGACGCTGTCGCCGAACTCGTACGGTCGGGTGCGTTGCGTTTCGACGGCGCCCTCGCCGGTGAGGTCGTTCTGGTGCTTGCCGGTGCGGCTGGCCTCCATATCGCTGAAGAGCCGCTCGAGCAGCTTGCTCTGGAAGACGCGGTAGGCCTTCGGCGTGAGCTGGAAGCCGCCGCCGTTCTTGCCTTGCTCCAAGCCCTGACGCTCGGCTTCCTCACGCAGGTAGTCCTGCACTTGCTGCTGGAGCGAGGAGAGCCCCTCGACATCGCCCGGCTCGGCGAACTCGCTGAGCATCTCCATATCGATGACGCCGATCTGCGCCGTCTTGGCGGCCTCCTCGAGTTGCTTCAGCAGCTCGTCGATCTTCTCGAGCTCTTCCTTGACCTCCAACGCCTTGGGCACGGTCATCGCTTCGCGGCCGGTGAACGTGTACTTCGCGATCAACTCATCGACTTGGTACTTGTCGCTCATCCGTTCGAGAAGTTGCACCAGCTCCCGAGCGAAGGGCGAGGTATCTTCGCCGGTCGCGTACCAGAGCCGTTCGAGCTCGCGGAGTTGCTCGGTCTTGACCGCCTCGCGGTAGCGGTCGGCGTGCTTCTTGGGTGGGGTTACCTTCGCAGCGGCCCCGTGCAGGGCTTTGTGCGCCCGCTTGCGGGCCTTGCGGGTCTCGTACCGCTCGAGGATCTTCCGCTTCCGCTCTTCAAGCATCGCCCGCAAGGCATCGATCGAAGGCCCGAGCCCGGCGATCTGCGACGGGTCGAGCTTGATCGCCCGGGCGAGTTCTTCCTCGGTCAGCTCACGCCGCTCGCCGAACATGAGCGCATGCTCGAATGCCGCGGAAACCAGATCGGAGTCCCCACCGGGCTCCGTCGGCGACGGGAACTTGGCCGGGTCGTACTTCTGGTACGTGTGGATGACGCCGCCGAGGGTGTCGCGATTGGCCATTTAGCCTTGCCTGTCGTGTCTGCTCGCCACGGTCTGGTTCGAATGAAAGATTCTAGCAATCAAAGCGGATCAGCCCAGTTCCGCTTGCCTCAATGCTAGAACTCTGTCGATAATTACTCCCTCCATGGTAAAGCTTGCCTTCGATCCCGCCGATCTCGTCGACATCTCCGATCCAAGAGAGATGCCGTCGTACACGGTACCCGAAGTTGCATGGTCACTTCGGATGCCGCCCTCGACAGTTCGCTCTTGGTTTTTCGGGAACAAGGACCAATTCGCGGCGTTACTTCTGCCTGCGCTCCCAGAGTCGAAGCTTCTCTCATTCAATAACATGATTGAGACATTCGTCCTACGATCGCTCAGGAAAGGCCACAAGATTCCAATGCACCATGTGCGGCAGGTCCTAGAGAGAGTCGAGATCGAGCTAGGGCGTGCCCGCCCTCTTCTGCACGAAGACTTCAAGACTGACGGCATCCGCTTATTCATCGAGCACGCTGGAATCACACAGGACGCTGCAACTGGTCAGCGTGCACTTTTTGAAGAACACCTTAAGCGACTTAACTTCCGCGATGGTGTGGCAAATCGGATTTATCCTTACACCCGCCCCGGAAGCTCTTGCGACGATCCGATGAGTGTCGTGATTGATGCGACAAGATCATTTGGACGCCCGATCGTCGATCGCATCGGCGTTCCCACTGAAGTAATCAATGATCGCTGGTGGGCGGGTGACAGCATAAGCATGCTAACCGAAGACTACTGCTGCGAAGCTGTGGACATCGAAGAAGCAATCAAGTATGAGTCAGACCGACGAGCAGCCTGACTCGCAGATCGTCTTTTTTATCGATCGCAACCTCGGCAAACGAATAATCGCTGAGAAGCTGCGAGAGGCTGGCCTCACCGTAGAAGTGCACGACGATCACTTCTCGCCTGACACTGAAGACACAGAATGGCTTGAGGTTGTTGGCAACCGAGGATGGGCAGTGCTCACAAAAGACCGTCGGTTTAGATCGAGGTTACCCGAATTGATCGCGATGATCCGTGCTGAGACTCATATCTTCGTACTACGTGAGAAAAAGCTCAACGGTCGACAACAGGCGGCAGCGTTCGTTACGGCAGCCCCGAAGATGATTGACGCGATTCAGCAGGAAGCCCCTCCGCTCTTGGCAACCATTACTAAGTCTGGCAACCTCGCGGAAGTCAAAGGTCTTGTTGATTTGTTGAAGCGCCTCAGTTAAGGCCTTGGACACTCACCCGTCCAGCTCCGCCAAGGTCGCTTCGTCGATCTCGAAGTTGGCGGCAGCTTGTTGGACGTCGTCGTGGTCGTCGAGGGCTTCCATCAGGGCGATCGCCTTCTTGGCGTCGCCGCCGGTGAGGGTCACCGTGTCGTTCGGCAGGAAGCCGACCGTTTGGCTCTCCGGCGTGATGCCGTCGGCCGCTTCGATCGCCGCCGCCAGGTCGTTGAACGACTCGAGCGGGCAGGTGACCTGGAACGACTCGCCGACCCGGCGGACGTCGTCCGCACCGGCCTCGAGCGTGAGGTCCATCAGCGATTCCTCGTCGGTCTGATCAGCGGGGATGATGACCGAGCCCTTCCGCTCGAACATCCAGGCCGCGCAGCCGGTCGCGCCGAGCTTACCGCCCCCCTTCTCGAAGACCTTGCGGATCTCCGGAGCGGTTCGGTTGCGGTTGTCGGTGAGGATCTCGACCATCACCATCATGCCGCCCGGGCCGGTCCCCTCGTACAAGACCTCCTCGTAGCTGTCGCCGTCGAGTGCGCCGGCACCCTTCTTGATGGCCCGCTCGATGTTGTCCTTGGGCATCGACACCGCCTTGGCGTCGTTGATCGCGTACCGGAGCTTCAGGTTGGTGTCTGGGTCGGCCCCGCCCATCTTCGCCGCGACGATGATCGCGCGGCTGAGCTTGCTCCACAGCTTGCCGCGTTTGGCATCGACGCCGGCTTTCTTGCGGGCGATGTTTGCCCAGTGGGAGTGGCCGGCCATGACGAGGTGGGGTGTTTGAGGCTTGGATTAGGACGCGATCGAGAATCCCCTAGTTTCGTCGGGACGGTGCGAACTCGCAAGCCGATCCGTCGGCCCGATTCTTCTCCCCCGGCCGAGCCGACCGCGGTAGGATGCGTTACGAATTGCCTATCGCCCCCGGAGTTGTGTGCCGTGCGTCTCCTCCTGCTGGTGCTTGCTGCCGTTGGCTCCGTGGCGAATCACGCTCGGGGTCAGTCGAACGAGTCGGTCGACGAGTCCGCCGTCACGATCGGGGCGGAGTCGCTCGTCCACCGCGTGCGTCGGTTGCTGCCGCCGCACGTCGGGTGTGCCGTGATGGTGCTCGGCACCGATCACGAAGGGACTCGGGTCGAATTCAAGCACGGGTATGGCGAGGTCCGTGCGGCCGGCCCGGGCGATGCTGGAGCCGACCCGGTGACGCCGACCACGAACTTCCGTGTCGCATCGTTCACCAAGGTGCTGACGGCGGCGGCGGTTCTGAAACTCGTCGATCAGGGCGAAGTGGCACTCGACGACTCGATCGGCAAATGGCTGCCGCTGCTCGAAGACCGCTACGCCGCGGTCACGATCGAATCGATGCTCGATCACACCTCTGGCCTGCCCGCATATCACGGTATCCCGGAGCTCGCGAAAGCGACCGATTGTTCGGACCTAACGGTGCTCCGCGCGGTCGCTAGGGCTCCGCGCGGGCTACCGTCCAAACCGAAGGCTGTGTGCGACTACTCGAACACCGCCTACGTGCTGCTCGGCCTCATCGTCCAACAAGCCAGCGGGCGGCCGTTCCCGGACTACCTCCGCGATGAGATCCTTCGCCCCGCCGGCATGGATCAGAGCGAGATCTTCGTTGAGGGTTTGAATACGATTCCCGAACGGGCCTTCGGTTCGCTGCCGGTATCGCAAGGCCGAGCCGGCCGCGCTGTCATCCTCAACGGGCAGAGGGTGGTCGCCAACTGGGAACGCTTGCCACGTGCGCAACAGGCTCGGCTCCAGGCACAGCTAGAGCGTGCTGGTGCGCCGTTGCTCGAACCGGCAGGGGCTCCGGGTCAGCTTCGTTGGGTCACGGCCGACCAGGGCAAGTTCACGCGACTCGGGGGCGACGGGGCGCTCTACACGTCGCTGGACGACCTCCAAGCACTGCTCGGTGCCATCGCTCGCCGCGAGCTGCCGTTGTCTAGCGAGGCCTACGAGCGTTGGCTGAATCCGACCGAGAAGCCCCCCACCACGGATCGCTTCGGCGACGCCGCCAAGCAACGACGGTTCACTCTCGGCTGGGTCGTGGACGAACGCCGGGGCGAGACTCGGTACTCACACCGGGGCGGCACTCGTGGTTTCTGCCAGACGGTCCAGTGGTTTCCCGAGAGCGACCGTGCCGTGGTGGTGCTGATGAACAGCGTTCCAGACAACTCGCGGGGCTACGCCGGCTGGGACGATACGCTCATCGAACGCCTTGGCGAGGAGATCCTGCGGACGGTGCTCGATGGGGCCGACGAGGTGACGATCCCGAACCCGGGCGCGGCGAGCCGCTTCAACGAACCGCGTGAGCTACGCCGCCCGGCGTCGGCGGACCGATAACCCGGATCACTTCGGCTTCCGCTTGGCCGCTTTCTTCTTGGCGGGTGCGGCCTTTTTCTTGGCGGCTGCCTTTTTCGGAGCGGCCTTCTTGGCAGGAGCCGCTTTCTTCTTGGCGGCGGCCTTCTTCGGGGCCGCTTTCTTGGCGGGCGTCTTCTTAGCGGGAGCCGCTTTCTTCGGGGCGGGCTTTTTCTTTGCTGCGGCTTTCTTGGTCGCCGCCGGCTTGGGTTTGGCGGCCGGCTTGGCCGGGGCCTTCTTCGCCACGGGCTTCTTGGCCGGCTCGGCCTTCTTGGCGGCCTTCGCGGCGGCGGCCTTCTTCGACTTCTCGGGGTTCTTCGCCGCCGCCAGGGCGATCGGGTCGGCCTTCTTCTTCTTGGGGGCCTGCTTCGGGGCTTCTTCTTTCTTGGGACGCTTGGGCAGCCGATCCTTGCACGTCGGATCGAGTTCGGTCATCAGCTTCCGAGCGGCGGGGCCGTACGGGTTCTTGCCGATCTCGACCCCCATCTCGTGGAACACGGCTTGGGCCTCGACGCCCTTGTTCTTGGGGATGGCCCGTTCGAGCCCCGGGACGGTGTGCTTCTTGGCCTCGGCTTCGGTGATGATCTCCATCACTTTGAGGGCGAGGATGCCGCCCGAGTTGATCGCGATCGCGTGACCGGAGAGGCCACGCTGGGTCACGTAGGAAACCACGAAGGGCGTGACGCCGTCGTAGGCCTCGATCTGCTTGACCGCCTGGCCCAGGTTCTGCTTCTTGAACGACTCCATATCGAACGCGTAGATCGTCTCGAAGACGCTCTGCAACGTCCGCTTCAGGCGGTCGGCCGTGTTGCCCGGGTCGTTGAGCGGCTTGAGCCGCTCGGCGAGCTCCGCCCGCGAGCTGACGCGGACCTCGTTCCAATCGAAGTAGACCTTCTCGAGCTCGGTGAGCGCCTTGTCGGCCGCTTCGGTGGTCGAGTTCTCAACCAGCGTGGCGTAGACGAGGGTCTCGAACAGGGGCCGATCCGCCGTGGCGGCCGGCTTGTAGCGTTTCTTGAGGTCCGTGACGAGCTTCGTCAGGCGAGCGGCGCGATTCGAGGCGGCCATAGACAGTCAGCGTTCGGCGGTGAGCAGTGGGCGGGTAGGGTCGCCGCGGTCGATCGACGGCGGCGGATCTTCTCGGCGTGGCTTGCTAGGAGCAGCCTAATCGCCGCTTTCTTTGGGGGAAGCCTCGGGGGCCGTTTCCACGGCGTTTTCCCCGTCCGCGGGCTCGGTCCCCCCGTCGATTGGCTCGGCGTCGGGCTCGGGCGGCAAGACCTCGGCGAGCATCTTGGCGATGGCGATCGACTTCTTGATGCCGTCGTCGAGCTTGAACGTCAGCCGGGGCGTGTAGCGGGTATCGATGCGGCCGGCGACCTTGCTCTGCAAGAACCCGGCGGAGCTCTCCAGGCCACGGATCGCGAGGGCCTGCTTCGTGTCGTCGCCCATGACCGAGACATGCACCTTCGCGTTCCGCATGTCGGGCGACACCTCGACACGCGTCACGGTGACGTCCTTGATCCGCGGGTCACGCAGATCGGCGATGATCGCCATCCCGACGACCTCGCGGATCGCTTCGGCGGCTTTCAGGGTGCGTCGTGAAGACATGATGGAGGGGTGTGGTGGAGCAAGGGTTTAGGGACGAACGGCGGAGGAAGGAGGGCCGGGCAAACACGCTTAAGCCGCCGACCATCTCTGCCTGAGGCCCTTTCCCTAATCGTCGAAGTTCCGCGTGATCTCTTCGACCTTGTAGACCTCCAGGAGGTCCGCTTCCTTGATGTCGTTGAAGCCGGCGAGCTTGATACCGCACTCGTAGCCTTCGCGGACTTCCTTGACGTCGTCCTTCTCTCGCCGCAGCGTGTCGATCCGGTAATCGCCGACGATCGTGTTGTCGCGGACCACCCGGGCGCGGGCGTGGCGTTGGACGATGCCTTGCAGGACACGGCAACCGGCGATGACGCCGATGCGGCTGATCTTGAAGGTCATCTGCACGAGCACGCGGCCGAGCTCGACCTCGCGTTCTTCTGGCTTGAGCATGCCTTCGAGGGCGAGCTTCAAGTCGTCGGCGACCTTGTAGATGATGCCGTAGCGTCGGATCTCGACACCGACCTGATCGGCCTTGGCGCGGGCCTTATCGTCCGGCACCACGTTGAACGCGATGATGACCGCTTCGGAGGCGTCGGCGAGCAGAACGTCGCCTTCGGTGACCGCGCCGACGCTCTTCTGCAAGATCCGTAGGCGGACCTCGGGGTGCTGGAGCTTGCTGAGTTCTTTCTCGAGGGCCTCGATCGAGCCGCGGACATCGGCACGGATGATGAGGTTGAGCGTCTGAACCTCGGCGGCGCCGTCGAGGCGATCGAAGAGGTTCTCGAGGGTCGCGGCTTGGAAACCGCTGTTGCCGAGGAACTCGGTCCGTTCTTCGTGTTCGCGTGTCTCGGCGATCTCGCGGGCTTGGGCGATGTCCTCGAGCACATATAGCGGCTCGCCGGCCGAGGGGGCACGGTTGAGGCCGGAAAGATTGACCGGGACGCTCGGGCCGGCTTCCTGCAGGCGGCGGCTCGACTGGAGCGGGTCGGTCATCGATTTGACTTTGCCGTAAGCATCGCCACAGACCACGATATCGCCGACCCGCAGCGTGCCCTTCTGGACCAAGATCTTGGTGATGACACCCTTGTCGGAGTCCTGCTGGCTTTCCAGGCAAGAACCGATCGCCGAGCGATCCGGGTTGGCCTTGTACTCGTTGAGCTCGGCGACCGTGAGGATCGTGTCGAGCAGCTCGTCCATGCCCTCGCCGGTGATGGCGCTGGTCTTCACGACCTCGACATCGCCGCCCCATTCACTGGGGAGCAATTCGTTGGCGGCCATCCCTTGGAAGGCCTTGTTCTCGTCGACGCCGGGCAGGTCGATCTTGTTGAGCGCGACGATGATCGGGACGCCGGCGGCCTTCGCGTGGCTGATCGCCTCTTCGGTTTGCGGCATGATGCCGTCGTCGGCCGCGATCACCAACACGACGATGTCCGTAACCCCCGCACCGCGAGCACGCATCTCGGTGAACGCCTCGTGGCCCGGCGTATCGACGAACGAGACCGGCCGGCCGTCGTTCTCGAGCTGGTAGGCGCGGATGTGCTGGGTGATGCCGCCGTCTTCGCCGTCGGCGACCTTGATGCCGATCAAGCGATCCAAGAGCGACGTCTTACCGTGGTCGACGTGGCCGAGGAACGTCACGACCGGGGCACGCGTCTGGAGCGTGTCTTCCGGGTCTTCCAGCTCGTCGAGGGTGGTGAGCAGCTTGTCTTCGAGGGTCTCCGGCTGGATGAAGTCGAGTTCGACTCCCAGCTCGGCCGCCACCAGTTCGGTCAGCTCCGGGTCCATTTGGGCGTTGATGTTGGTCATCACGCCCTCCTCCATCAGGATGCGGAGGATCTGAACCGCTGGCACACCGGCCGCTTCGGAGAGTTGCTTGACCGTGCAAGGCAACTGGACCTGGATCGTGTCTTTACGCGGGGCGGCCGTGTTGATGCCCGACTTGCGGCGTCGGCCGGTGAAGCGTCTGGGGCGGAAGTTGGCCCGGCCGCCACGGTTACGGGTTAGCTGACGCTGCTCGCGTCCGCCCAGCATCGGCACGCCGCTGCGCCCCCGGCCCTTGCCGGCGGCGTCTTCCTTCTCTTTAAGCTTGGCCGCTTCGAGCGAACGCTCGGCACGCCGGAGTTGATCGCCGAGCGGCTTCGCACCGCCCTTGGCCCCGCCGAGCACGTCGGACGGGAGCTTCATATCGGGCTTCTGTGCCTTGGCCTCTTGCTTGGGCTTGGCTTCTTCTTTCTTCGGGGCGGTCCGGGCCGGGATCGCCGCGAGCTTCACCGTGGGGCGTGCCTTCGGAGCCGGCTTCTTGGAACCGCCGCCGGCACCCTTATCGGCGCCGATGACCGGCATCTTGCCGCCGGCGTTGCGCCCGCCACCCATCATGCGAGCGAGCGGACCGGGCTGAGACAGCTCGGCTTTGCGGTTCTCGTCGGCTTCGGCCTTCTCGGCGGCCGCCTCGGCGATGGTCGCCTCGGTGTTGTCGCGTTGCTGCTTGTCGTCAGGCTCGGCCGTATCTTGGGGCTCTTCGGTCTGGGGCTCGGCCTGAGCTTCCACCGTCTCGGGAGCAGCGACTTCATTGTCCGGCGTTTCTGCGGCGACCGGGATTTCTTCCGGCGTGGCTGTCGGCTCCTCGACCAAAGGCTCTTCGGCCTCGGGGATCTCATCAACCGCTCGACCACTGCGGGTCGTCGCGGAGCCTGCCTTCGGGGCCGTGATGGTCCGGAGCTTGCCACCGCCACGGTTGCCCGTGGGACGCTGCATCGGCGGGGGGCCTGCCGGCTTCGCCGGAGCTGCCGCCGTCGCCGTGGCACCGCCGGACGAGGAACCTCCCTTGAGGAAGTCCTTCACCTTCGAGACTTCGTCCTCGGACAGGCTCGCCAAAGCAGAGCCCTTTCCGGGGACTCCGGCGCGCGTGCAGATATCGACCAGCTCCTTGCTGTCGACATCGAGTTCTTTCGCCAGAGCGTAGATGCGAACCGCCAAGTCTCGTTTCCTCTTGCTAGTCTGCCGTTGGACCGCCATGTGTCGCGTCGCGTGAGGGCAACTAGCCAACATCGCACGCGGGCCCGAGCGGCAGCATTCGGGCCAGCGGGGCCTTCAACAAGGCGGGCTAGCGGACGGTACGCGACGCCTGGACTACGGCTAAAAGGCCCTAAAAAGAGGGCAAACCAGCGATAGCTCGGGCGTTTCCGAGCAAGGATCACGAAACCATTCCGCACGCCTCCGGTCGAAGGTTGGGTCAGGCGATACGGTCGCCGTCTCCGTTGAATCTCTCTTAGACCCGATAGTATGCCATCCTCTCGGGGCTTATGGCGAGGGGGGGCCAGAAAAACCGCTTAATTCGGGTCAATCGGCTCCGCCCGAGCGGCGGTCGAGTCCGATCCGTCCGAACCGCGGCTCACTCGGCCGGCTTTTCCTCGTCGGCAGGCTCTTCGGCGTTCTTCTCGGAAGCTAGGGCTTCCGCCGCTGGGGCATCCTCGGCCGGGGCTTCGGGTGCTTCCTCGGCGGGCGTCTCCTCCGCGAGAGCCTCTTCGGCCGGGGCGTCGCTCGGGGCCTCCTCGGCGGCGGTTTCGGCCGCTGATTCCTCGGCCGAAACGCCGGCGGCGGCCTGCATCTCGTTGAGCTTGTCTTGCTCCCGCTTGGCCCGACGGGCAGCGGCGGCGGCGGCCTCGGCCTCTTCGGCACGGGTCTCGGCCTGCTCGATGATCTGGTCGGCTTGCTCTTCGGTCAGCTCGCCCATCGTCATCAGGTCGGTCGGCTCGATGATCGAGAGGTCGTCGTAGCTCAAGAAGCCTTCCTCGACCAGCTTCTCGGCGACTTCCATCTGCATCCCTTCGAGCGTGCTGAAGCCATCGATGGCGCGGTCGATATTCTCGGCCAGCTCCTCTTGGGTCATGATCTCGATGTCCCAACCCGACAGCTTGCTCGCCAGCCGAACGTTCTGCCCCCGGCGGCCGATCGCCAACGACAGGTTGTCCTCCTGCACCAGCGCGATCGCCCGGCCGAGCATCTTGCAGAGGATGACCTGATCGACTTCGGCCGGTTGCAGTGCGTTCGGGATGAGGACCTCAAGGTCGTCGTCCCAACGAACAATATCGATCCGCTCGCCTGAGAGCTCATCAACGATGTTCTTGATCCGGTTGCCTCGCACGCCAACACAGGCACCGACGCAATCAACCCGCGAATCGCTGCTGATCACGGCGACCTTCGAGCGGTAGCCCGGCTCGCGTGACATGGCGCGGATCTCGATGATGCCGTCGGCAATCTCGGGGATCTCTTGCTCGAAGAGCCGCTGAACGAGCGACGGCATCTTGCGGCTGAGGATCACCTTCACGCGGCTGCCGGCCTTCCGTGCCTCATAGACGGTGCAGCGGACCCGCTCATTCACGTGGTGCGACTCGCCCGGGATCTGCTCGCTGCGGGGCAACAACGCCTCGACGTTCGACAGGGCGACCGTGGCGGCGGCCCCTTCGTTGCGATGGATCACGCCGCTGACCATGTGGCCGACCAGCTCGTTGTACTCGTCGTACAGGGCGTCCCGCTCCGCCTCGCGGATCTTCTGGATCATCACCTGCTTGGCGGTCTGGGCGCCGATGCGTCCGACGACCTCCTCGCTATCGAGCTTCTCGCCATCACAAACGGCATCGACTTCGCCGCTCTGGCGATCGATCACGCAGGAGATCTCGGCCTCTTCGCCGTAGTACTTCGCCAGGGCCGAGATGAGGGCCGCCTCGATCCCCTCGAAGACGATCTCCGGGTCGATGTTCTTGTCGCGATGGATCGCATCGACGATGCGGAGGATTTCGGTGGCGTTCATGGCGATTTCTCCCCGGCTTTGTAACCCCGCGGCTCTTTTGCAGAGCCACGCGGCGTGGCCGGGCGGCCTTCGGGTTGTCAGGTTGTTCGAATTGTCGGTCAATGGGGCCGATTCCTTAGCCCGATCGACAGAAAAAAGCCGGCAAGTTGCCGGCTTTTTCCTCGAACCCCAAGACTAGAACCGGTTCTGGGCAGTGTCAACCGAAGCCCTCCAACGAGCGGGTCTTTCGCTTGCCACGCCCCCCGACCGAGGCTCAAGCCCCCGCCTGGAAGTAGACCTCTTCCATCGGCTGGATCACCACGAATCCGTCGCCCTCGAATCGCATCTGGAAGGAGTCGCCGCTGCCGCGCCCGAGGAAGGTCTTGAACGAGACATCCGTGTGCAGTGAGGGCTCCAGCGTGCCCGACCACGCGACCGTGGCGTTCGGGTCGGTGAAGACCGGGTAGCCCGGGGCGACTCGCAGGGTCACCGGGTCGTAGTGGGTGCTGATCGCCAGCAGGCCGGTCCCTTGAAGACGGACATTGAAGAGGCCGCCGGCGAGCATGCCGCTGACCCGCTTCATCATCTTGATCTGGTTGTCGATCTGGGTCTCGAAGGCGAGTACGTCGTTGCCGTTGACATGGATCGCTTCGCCCTGGAGTTGGAGGATCGTGACCTTCTTGGCGGAGTCGGCCACATAGACCCGCCCGACGCCCTCGGCCTTCGTGAGCCGTGCCCCTTCGCCGCTGACGGCTTTTTTCAGCAGGTTGCCGAGCCCCTGTTGCAGGATGCCCTCGCGGGTGAACTTCACTTGGCCGGTGTAACCGACCATCGCCCCCATCTTGATCCACACCTCGCGCGACAGGCCCTGGCCCCCGAGGTTGAGCTCCAGCATCCGCGGCGTTTCGAGCTCGAAGAGCCCCTCGCCGCGATCGGTCTGGTGGGTCGATTGGAGGAACTCGTTGAGCGTGTAGCGGGCCATGCTTTTGCGAGGGGTTAAGGATTCGGGGCAAGGGGCAGAACCTTGATTCGCTGCGGGCGCGCGAATCTTGCCATGCCGTGAATCCGGAAAGCAACACGAAAAAGCCCCGCTGGCCGAGCTGACCAGCGGGGCGTGTAGACGGTGTTACCGCTCGGAGCGTGCTAAGCGCAGCGACGACGCATCGCGAAACCGGCGAGACCGAGCATCGCCAACAGGGCGGAGGTGGGCTCGGGGACCAAGTCGATCCTGGCAGACAGTGGCTCTACGATGACGCCAAGCTGCGCAACAAGTCCTGTGGCGGCAAGCGATCCTGCGCCTTCGTAATCAAGCGTCAGGAAGGTGTACGTGCCGGCCGGCGTAGCCTGTGGAGTCGTATTGGAGCCATAGGACGCGAAGACCTGCCCCTCCGCGAAATTCGTGAACAGCCCAGTGGTGTCACCACCGATCGGCGACCCTGCAATGAAAGGGTTATCCCCTGGATTTGGCCTGAACTCCGTCAGATTAGGAGTCACATTCGTTAGCGTCAGGCCGGGACGAGCCACGATCTCGACTGCCAACTCAGCGGCAATCGATCCGTTAGCATCGGTAACAATCTGAAGATCGACGCTGCTGCCCGTGTCGTTACCAAACTGAATCATCGGCGCAGCGTTAGCCGCTGTGAAAGAGAGGGCCGCGAAGATGGCGGCCGAAACAAGATGTTGCAACTTCATTAGACAACTCCGGATGAATGCCCCTGTGAAAAAACGCCGACCGATAAGCCGGCGAGGCGTTTATCAACGCAAACCGCTGACCCGTCAAACAAGTCGGGACGTGTTTCTCTGCCCGACCGTGGCGAAACGCCTACGCCTCTCGTTCAGAAGGCCGGAAACGCGACAGAGTGTCACGCCGCCATCGCTTGGGTGTTTCAACCCAACCTCAGTCGACCCCTTCGTGGGCCACCTTGGGCCAGTACTCTTGGAAGTCGAAGTCGGGCGAGTTGTCTAAGTCGTGGCACCCGAGGCAATTGTTCACCGCCTTGCCGAGCGTTTGCCCCTTCTTGTTGCCCTCGTTCTCGCCGATCTCAAGCCGCAGCGCCAGGCGGAGCGCGTCTTGCTCTTCCTCGGCGACCTCGATGTCTCCGTTCTCGACCGCCGTGTGGCGTGCCGCGGGGCCGTGGCAGTTCTCGCAACCCTGGCCAACCAGGTGAGGCGTTTCGCGGTAAGACTTCCAGCCGCTCTCGAACGGGAAATACTTCTGCGGTTCCCAACCAACCGCGTGGCAAGCGATGCACTCGGGGTCGAAGTGTCGGGCGGGCTGCAAAGCGACCAGGGTCTCGCTGGTGTGGTAGTGCGGCGTGTTCTCGAAAACCTCCCAAGCCTCGGTGTGGCAGTCGGCGCAGACGTTGGAACCGGCGAAGTCCTTAGCCGTCGGGTGTTTGCGTGGCTGGAGGGCCAAGCCGCCCCAACCGAGTTGACGCAGCTCCTCCTGGTAAGCGACCAGCCGCGCGTGCATCTGGGGCGAGTCGGCCCAGCGGTGATCGAACGGCACCTTCTGGTAGCGGGCCTCCCAGCCCTCGCCCGGCTCGCCCGCGGCCTTCCGATTGAGGCCGACCACCACGGCGTACATCCCTTTGTGACCGACTTCGATCAGGACCGAGCCCTCGCCGCGTGTGGTGCCCTCAATCTTGCGGGCCATGTAGGGAGGCTCATCGCCGCCGCGCGCCGCGACGACCCAATCGAAGAGGTCAAACTGTTGAGCCAAAGCCTCGGCTTCCTCGGGGCTGCCGTAGACCATCAGCACGTTCTGATCGCATCGATCGTCGATGATCTGTGGCTTGATCTCTTCGAGTGCTTCAGCGGCGGGGAGGGTCAGGATGTCGTCGTTCGGCGAGAGCTCGGCCAGGGCCGCCTCGCCGAGGACGTGGGTCACGCCCAGGCGGACCGGCTTGCCATCGGAGCCTTCGAGCTCGACGACGCGCCACCGCTTGGTGAAGCCGCTATCGAAGTCGAGCACGCCGACGTTGGCGCTGGTCAGCGGGTTCTTCGATTCGTCGAGGTTGATCGCCAAGCCGAGCAGTTCGGTCCGTAGGTCCTTCACGCCGAAGCCGACCGCTTGGTAGCCGATGTCGATGAGTGCCTCAATCGTCTGGCGGTGCTTGATATCGGCTTGTGGGCCGAAGTAGCGGACCTGTTCGCCGGCGTCGAAGAGCGCCAACGGCCAACCCCACTTCTCCCGCAGCGTGCGGACCATCGTGTGGCGACGCTTGAGGCCTCCTTTTTGGTTCTCGAGGCCCGCGCAGCCGCACGGTTCGAGGTAGCCGATCTGCTCGCCGGTGAAGACGATGGCGACATCCGGCTTGGGCCAGTCTTTCAGGCTCCCGTCGGCGGCTTGCTCCTTGAAGGCTTGGCCGTTGGTCTCGACCGGGTCGGGCTTCGGCTTCTTTTGGTGTTCCACCAAATGGTGGTGGGCCTTCCTGAGCCGCTCGAGGGCGTCGTCGTCCAGGCCGTAGCGCTCGGCGACCGCGGGCAAGTCCTCTTCCGCGACGAGGTAAGGCGGCGGCGTTTCCCCGCCCGGCTGCTCGGCGGCGGGCGGTACGACGGCGATCGCCAGCAAGACCGTCGAAGCGACGACAAGCATCGCCGCAGCGGACGAGACAAAGACAGAGCGAATAGGCACGGCGTCGGCGGGTGCTAGCGTGGGGCGGTGAGCGATCGTACTGCGACCCTTGTCTCTACCGGATTACTCAGCGATCACAAACCGCACTCTGATATCCAATTGATTCGTTGCCGGGTGGTTCTCGATCGCGAGTCGGACCCGAGCATCCCCGGCCCCGAAGCCGCCGTTCTCCTCGCCCGGGCCGCTGCGGACCATCGCCGGCTGGCCCGCCGGCACGCGGACGGTCATCGGCTGGTGATACACATCGTCGCGGATTTTCTTCGGCTCGCCGAGCTCGACTTCGAGCCATTCGGGATCGACCGAATCGACCGCCGCTCGCAGCTCCGCGGCGTGGTTGCCTTTGAACGAGAGTCGCAGCTTGGCTTCGTCGCCCTCGCGGCTGGCGATCTTGCCGAGGTTGAGTAGCCCTTTCTCCTTCGACCAACCGGCTCCGTGGAGCGTGACATCGCCCTCGACGACTGCCATCAGCGGGACCTGAATCGATTGCATCCCCTTCCCGTCCGGCTGCTTGCGATTCGTTTGAAAGTTGACCCACTCGGCGACGTTGCCGATCGGCAAGCCGGGGCCCGCCTTGACCGTCACCTTGACGCCCGAAACCGCCTCGTCCATCGGCAACTCATCGGCCGGCACTTGCTCGACCTCAAACTCGTATCGATCCGCCGAGCTCGCGTTCTGGTCGAGCGAGGCGGTCACTTCCAGCGGCGGGGCGTCCTGCTCGTACGACGCGATATAGATCGAAGCGGTCGCGGTTTGGTCCGCGGCCACCCGGCCGAGCAAAAACTCGCGAGGCTTGAGGCTCGTGTTGTCGGTCACCAAGCCGGTCACCTTCAACTCGATCGTCGGACGCCGGGGGTCGTTTGTCAGGACGCTGGCGATCTGGCTGAAATCGCCCGGCAGGCTCTTCGCGACCCACTCCAAACGGACGGGCGACGACTCGCCGGGCGGGATTGGCCGATCGGCCACTTCGCCCAACGTGCACTTGCAACTCGTGCGGCCAACCCGCAACGAGAGCGGCCGCTTGCCCGTGTTCGTGAAGATGAAATCGTGCGTGCGGGTCGATCCGCGCTGCATCACGCCGAAGTCGTGCTGCTCGTCATCGACCGTCGCGACGGGCGTTTCGATCGCCCCGCCGGGTCCCGATGGGGCCGCCGTGAAATCCTCGCCCGGCCGCGGCTCCGGGGCGAAGCGTTCGACCACCTCACCGACCTCGACACAGGCCAAGGCCACTCCCAGGAGACCCCCAGATACAAGCGCCACAATCGAAATCGGAAGAAGCTTCATGGTTTGATAAGACTGGGCCAATGACTCCGCGAAAGCTCCTATACTAACCTCGCACGGCCTCAATAGGCCCGCGAGAAGACTGCACGCCGCTCGCTCTTCTCGCCGGTGAACAAGCACTCGCCGGGGCCGTCGTCCCCCAGCAGCGGCTCCAAGGGCACGCAGCGGGGCGTGACCTTGAGCGCCTTGCACTTGGCTTCCATCTCCGGCCCGTCGGTAAAGTGGGCATAGGCGAGGCCGCCGGGCGTGCCGTCGGCGAAGAACGCCTCGAAGTCGGCCAGCGAATCGATCACGGTGGACGCTTCGTCGCGGGCGGTCTTGGCCCGGTCGAAGAGCGTCTGCTGGATCGACGCGAGCGTCTCGCCGATCGTGGCGACCAACTCCGCTCGGGGGGTGCCCTGCCCCTTGCCCCCCGTATCACGCCGGGCGACAAAGGCCGCCTCGCCGGCCACGTCGCGTGGGCCGACCTCGATCCGCAGCGGGATGCCACGCTTGACCCATTGCCACTTCTTCTCGCCGCCGCGGAGATCGCGGTCGTCGATCTTCACGCGGACCGCCTCGCCCCCGTACTGCTGGGCCTCGAGCTCCTTCTTGAGTGACTCGCAGTATTCGAGCACGGTCGCCCGGTCTTCGTCCGACTTGTAGATCGGCAAGATCACCGCGTGCTGCGGCGCGAGCTTGGGGGGGACGACCATGCCGTCGTCGTCGGCGTGCGACATGATGAGGCCGCCGATGAGCCGCGTGCTGACGCCCCAACTCGTGGTCCAGGCGTGCTCGAGCTCGCCGGCCTGGCTCTGGAACTTGATCTCTTGAGCCTTGGCGAAGTTCTGACCGAGGAAGTGGCTCGTGCCGGCCTGCAAGGCCTTGCGGTCCTGCATCATCGCTTCGATCGAGTAGGTCGCCACGGCGCCGGGGA
>CAYGUP010000020.1:0-60396 GCA_964353155.1 uncultured Planctomycetaceae bacterium
ACCAACTCAGCTTGCGACGCACCCCTGCCTTAACGCAAGATCAGTTCTCAGACAGGGCCTAATGTTTATTTATCTTGTAGTAAAAAAAATGGAAATACTTGAATTCGCATCAGCGGGTGTATCGAGTGTTGCTTCGACGCGAAGGTCTGTTGCCACGATGTTTATGAGCTCTGCCCAACTGGCAATGATTTACAATCTTCTTCCCCCGTTTGGGCACGTCGTCTGTTTTGTGGGAAAAGCCGGTTTCATTGACCTATTGGGAGTCACTAGCTGGAAGCAGGTAAGGGCGGTCGATGTAAACGGATCTACTGTTACGATCTCACGCTCAGGAGTCTTTGCGCGTAGCACCATCATGGTTCGTAATAAACATGATGGCAGGAAGATCGTCGAGCTTTTCCTCAACTCGAAGAAGAGGGCGTAGGCCGTAACAAGCGGAGCGTGGTTACGGCATGGCTGGCCAAAACGGCTGGTCTGCCGTAATCGCGCCGAACGGTTTGCTACGGCCTAGGCCTCTCTGCATCCCTGCCATCAGGCTGGCCAAAACGGCTTCGTCCGTCGGCTGCCGGTGCGCGATAATGGTCGGTGTTGTACTCACTGATACTCACTGATACCCACTGACTTCCGACCAACTCGGCCCTCCTATGCGACAGAACCGAAAGCCCAAGACCTGCAACGGGTTACGGCGAAATAAGCCGCATTCTGGCCGATTCGGCTTCGACGGCGGTGCGACATTTCCGTGCGACAAAACGATTTGGCCGGCGGGGTTTGGGCTCGCATCGGTTGGTAAGCTAGGGGGTTTGCGGCCGATTGCGTCGAGATTTATTTCGGCTGAAACCGCCGCGCCGGCACGATTTCGGGGTTTCCTGGCGGATTCCCTCCCGTTTTGGTCTTGTCACGCGATAGGATGCGAGCTCGCAAAGGGGCGAAAAGCGGGCCACCGTAGGCCCGAGATGCAGCCCCCTCTTTTTTCGAGTTGAGACGAGTAAATGGCTGAAGGCACGATCAAGCGTTTGACTGAAAAGGGTTTCGGTTTCATCGACACCGGCACCGGAAGCGACATGTTCTTCCACCACTCCGCGGTTGAAGGCATCGCTTACGACGACCTCCGTGAAGGTCAGCAGGTTACATTCAACGCCGGTGAGGGCCCGAAGGGTCCCCGCGCCGAGAACGTCCGCCCCGCCTGATCGGCAACGATCGGCTGATCGCCTACGATCAGCAGGAGCGACACGCCGGCGCAGCTTCAAGCTATGCCTCGCGTTGATAAACGACGAAGACCGCCCGGTGCCAGCCACCGGGCGGTCTTTTTATGCGCCTAGCCCTCGCCGGCCCGGCAGGCCGGCCAGACCCTCGGCAGCAGCTCCGGCAGCTTCGTCCAATGCTGAACGTGGCTCAGGCCGCTCGAGTCGTGGTTCACAACCCGCGGCTCGCCATCGACCAGCACCTGGGGCATCGGGCGGCTGCCGACCCGCTTGCGTAGGTCAGGCGTGATCTTGAGGATCCGATCGCGGCGCGAGTAAACGTTATAAAGCCGCCCGCCGAGCCGCTCGACGCAGTCGGGCCAGTCGTCAGCGTTGAGGTCGGCCGCGCCAACGAGCAGGACCGCATCGTGGAACCAGAGCCCCGTTAGGTCCCCCCTGGCGAGCATCCGATGTACCACACGGGCGCCGAGCGAATGCCCGATCAGGTTGATCGGCCGCCCGGCTACGATGGAACGCAGCAAGCCGGGCAGTTGCTCGCCGATCGCTTCGGCCTGACGCTCCATGAGCTTAAACTGAGCGGCCTCGGCCACGCCGATCATACCGGCATCCACCAGCAGCGACGCCGGCGAGAGGGCATACCGCCAGCGGGTCGCCTTGTAAGCCGCCCGCACGCCGGCGACGGTCGCCGAGTCCCGCCAGCGGCCGGCGGTCCAATCGAGCAAGTAGTTCTCACCCGCAACGCCCGTGCTGAGCACCCGCCGCTTCGCCTTCTCGACCTCGGCCTCCGACGCCATCGCGCGATAGCCATGGACGAAGACATTCACCCGGTCGCCACCGCCCGAGCCAACGGGGATCAATCGCGCGTCGGCCATGCAGATAGGCGGCTGGTAGGGAGAGAGGCGAAAGCGAGTTGTTCAGTTCGCCTAGCGGGCGAACCGTATCATGGTGTCGTTCGCTGAGATTGTGAACAGGATGGCAATCACCTTACCATCCGCGTCGCGCTCGACTTCGATCGTATCGGTCTTGCCCGATCCCTTGAGCCGGGTTGGCGGTCGCATCGAGAAAGACATCTTCTCCCCGTCGAGGGGGCTGAGGTAACCGCGCGAGACGGGCCCGTTCCAATCGACGAACGCCCGGGCCGCCTCTCCCTGTTTCTTGATCGTCAGCTTGCGATTGAAGTCGCCTTGATAGACACCCGCGATCTCCTCAAGCAGCGCCAGGGCGACGAGGCGGGGGTCTTGGATGACCGCCTCACCGCCGGCGAGCAACTGCTCGCAGCCTGCTTTGACCAGGTCGAAGGGCGCAGAGTCATCGCTCGCTGCCAGGACGAAGATGCAGCCGTCGTCGCTCGGATTGCGGCGGATCGAGGACAGGAACCCCCGCACGCTGCCAGTGTGCTCATGGATTACCGCCCCGGGTTCGAGCTCACGGACGCGCCACCCCAAGGCGTAGCCGCTCGGGCCGGGTGTCGTCATCGCTTCGATTGAAGCCTCGCTCAGCAACTTGCCCTTGGCGAGCGCCCGATCCCATTTCCATAGATCAATGAGGTTGGTCACCAGGCCGCCCATCCCGCGATACTGGAATCCGTACGCGCCGTAAGGGTGCTCGAATGCCGTGCGGCCCGCACCGCGTGCCGATTGGCCGGTAGCAACCAAGATTCCCTTCGGCGGGCGTTGGCCCGTGAAGCGGCTGCTCTTCATGCCGGCCGGCTTGAAGACCGCCTCGCGCATGTAGCGGACATACGATTTGCCGCTCGCTCGGGCGATCACCTCGCTCAGGAGCGAGTAGCCCTGATTCCAGTAGGCGTGTCGCTCGCCAGGCTTGGTTTGAGGCCCGCCCGCCAGAAAGGTCGGCAGCACCTTCGCCAGGTCTTTTCCGCGACCGCTTGAGTTGGATCCTGGGATCCCCGAGGTGTGTTGCAACAAATGGCGCACCGTGATCGCCCGACAGTCTTCTGGGATGCCGGGCAGATGCTCGGCGATCGGATCATCGAGAGCGAGCTTGCTCTCCTCGGCTAGCCTCATCACGGTGATGGCGGTGAAGGGCTTCGTGCACGAAGCGATCTCGAAGAGCGAATCAACCGCCAAAGGCTCGCCGCCCCGGCCTCCCGAATCTCCTACGGCAACCGCGGCGATGACCTTCCCATCGCGTGCCGCCAAGACCGCCCCGCGGAATCCCAGCTCGTCGTGGGCGTCGCGAACAAAGGCCACCATCTTCTGGCCGGTCTCTCCAACCTGGGTCACCCCATCGTATGCCGACGCCTGTCCGAGCGTGGCAAGGCAACCGAACAAGACCATCAAGCGAATGCGGGCAGACATCTTCACGATCCTCAAGGGGTATGAAGCCGTTCCGTGGAGCGCTCACCAGGGTAGCGAATCGCAATCAGCTTGTGGGGTTTTTCCCGGAGGCCATCGGACAGGAGTGAGCGCAAAAAAAGGCGGGCCGGGCAGTGCCCGGCCCGCCTTCGCGGTCTGTTTCTCGTCCGCCGCGTCTCCGCGGTGAAACTTCTTGCTGCTCAGCTAAGCTTCGCAGCGAATTTCGGCCCGCCGTACTGGGCGCCGCTGGCGAGTTGCTCTTCGATGCGGAGCAACTGGTTGTACTTCGCCATGCGGTCCGAGCGGCTGGCCGAGCCGGTCTTGATCTGGCCGCAGCCCATAGCGACCGCGAGGTCGGCGATGGTGCTGTCTTCGGTCTCGCCCGAGCGGTGCGAAGCGACCGACGTGAAGCCGTTGTCGTGGGCCAATTCGATCGCGTTGACGGTCTCGGTCAGCGAGCCGATCTGGTTGACCTTGATCAGGATGCTGTTGCCGATCTTCTCGTCGATGCCGCGTTGCAGACGCTCGACGTTCGTAACGAACAGGTCGTCGCCCACCAATTGGCACTTGTCGCCGATCTTGTCGGTGAGTTGCTTCCAGCCGTCCCAATCGTCTTCGCTGCACCCGTCTTCGATGCTGCAGATCGGGTACTTATCAACCCACGAGGCGAGCAGATCGACCATGCCGGTCGGGTCGATCTCCTTGTTGTCGATCGTGTAAACGTTCTTCTTGCTGTCGAAGAACTCGGTGGCGGCACAGTCCATCGCGAACCAGACCTGCTCGCCCGGCTTGTAGCCGGCGTTCTCGATCGCGGTAAGAATGACGTCGAAGGCTTCGGCGTTGGCGCCAAGGTTCGGGGCGAAGCCGCCCTCGTCACCGACCGAAGTCGAGAGGCCCTTGTCGCTCAGGACCTTCTTCAGGTGGTGGAAGATCTCGCAGCCGCAGCGGAGCGCTTCGCTGAAGTTATCAAACCCCAACGGCATCACCATGAACTCTTGGATGTCCACGGAGTTGTCCGCGTGCTCGCCGCCGTTGAGGATGTTCATCATCGGGGCCGGCAGCAGGCGGGCGTTCGAGCCGCCCAGGTAGCGGTAGAGCGGCAGATCGCAGAAGTTGGCCGCGGCCCGGGCCGTCGCCAGCGAGACGCTCAAGATCGCGTTCGCGCCGAGCTTCGACTTATTGGGTGTGCCATCCAGGTCGAGCATGCGGTGATCGAGGCCAACCTGGTCGAGGCCGTCCATGCCGATCAGCTCGTCGGCGATCACTTCGTTGACGTTCTCAACCGCTTTGAGGACGCCCTTGCCGAGGTAGACATCCTTGTCGCCGTCGCGGAGTTCGTTGGCCTCGTGGGCGCCGGTGCTGGCGCCGGAGGGGACCGCCGCCGTGCCGGTCGAGCCGTCCGAGAGCGTAACATCGCACTCAACGGTCGGGTTGCCGCGGCTATCAAGGATTTGGCGGGCGTGGACGTCGACAATCGTGCTCATAGGGAGGGCGCGGGTTGAGGTGGGAGTGGCCTAGCAGGCGGTTGTTTTCGAGCCCTGCATTCTAAAGAGGCCCCGGCCCGCGGTGGAGGGGTGCCGCGGGTCCGTTTCGAGGGATTAATCCGCCCTTCATGGGACGAATCACCCTGCGGATGACCATTCGGTGGCCCTCCCGGCCCGACGGTCAATAATGAAACGCTCGACGCCCCCAACCCGATTCGGTTGCCCGACTTGTCCCGCCCCGCCCTGCTCCGCTCGACTTTGCTCGCTCTCGTGGCGACGGGGCTATCGATGCGCGAGGCCGCCGCGTTCGTCCCCTCGGGAACCAATGCCTCGGACTCTCGCTGGCAGACCACGGCGAGCGGCCTGACCGGCGTGGCGGGCGACCCGATCACGCTGACTTGGGGCTTTGCTCCGGAGGGGGTCGATGTCGGCCGGCCCGAGAACACCAACAACAAAGCGCCGAACAAACTGCTCTCCGCTTTCGACGCGACCTTCGGGGCCGGGCCGGGCGGGGCCGACTTGAGCCAGCGGCCCTGGTTCCGTTTCTTCGAGGATTCGTTCGATCGGATCAGCGAGCTCGCCGGCGTCACCTATGTTTACGAGCCGGCCGATGACGGCCTCGCCCACAACGCCGCCGCGGGCTCTCTCGGCACTCGGGCTGATGTCCGCATCGGCGGCATCGGCATGGACGGACTGGGCGGCACGCTCGCTTACAACTTCTTCCCGTCCGGCGGGGCCGATATGGCACTCGATACGGACGACCTCGCCCAACTCTTCATCGATAGCTCGAACGACTACCGCATCCTCCGCAACACGATCATGCACGAGGCACTCCACGGCCTCGGCCTGGAGCACTCGTCGAGCGGCAACGCCGACTTTCTGCTGGAGCCCACCATCAACTCCACGTTCGATGGCCCGCAACACGACGACCTCCGCGGCATCCATTGGATGTACGGCGATGCGTTCGAGAAGGACGGTCGCAACGAGACCGCGGCCACCGCAACCGAGCTCGGCGTCCTTGCGTTGGGCGGCAGCCTGACGATCGGAGCCGGCGGCACCGGGGCTTCGATCGGTGGTGCGGAAACCGACTTCGTGAGCATCAGCAACGAGAACGACTTCGATGTCTTCGAGTTCACGATCGCCGAGCCGGTCCGGCTCGACGCGGTCATGACCCCCCGCGGGGCGAACTACAACCAAGGGCCCACGCCCTTCGTAACCACCGAGACCAGCGATCTCTCGCTAGCGATCCTCGATTCGGACGGCTCGACCATCCTGATCAACGAATCGTCCGGGGCCGCCGGCGATGCGGAGAGCGTCACGGGCTTCGCCCTGACCGAACCCGGCACCTACTACGCCCGCGTGCGTGGCCCGGTCGCCGCGACGAGCCAAGTGACTCAGTTCTACCAGCTCGATCTCAACGCCGGCACGCTGCTGCCCGAACTGCCGGGGGATTTCAATACGGACGGCACGGTGGATGCCGCCGATTACACCCTCTGGCGAGACGCCATCGGCCAGACGGTCGAGGTCTATAGCGGTGCCGATCATAGCGGCGATGGGTTGGTCGATGCGGCCGACCTCACGCTCTGGCGAGACAACTTCGGGGCCTCGCTGCCGAGCTCGGCGCTGGCCGTGCCCGAGCCCTCAGGGCTTGGCCTGCTTTTTGTGACGCTCGGCTTCCTGGGTCAGCCACGGAATCGGCGTGGCCCCGGCCGAGTCTGATCGATCCGCAAGAAGCGACTCCTGGCCGGTTTTCTGCCGGATTCGCCTCGAATCGCCCGATCTTGAGAATTACGCTAACGCGCTGGGGTGAATCACCGCACGCGTTCTTTCTCCAGCGACTCTCGGGAAACGGCGATGGCGAAGCTTCAGCAACGGCTCAACAAGTGGTTCTGGCGTGGCGTGGGTGGCGACAGCCGGCCGGTCACCTACGACATCGACAAGACCTTCCCCGCCCTCCGGCGATTCGAGACGCCCGACGCCATCGAGGCGATCCGCAACGAGCTCGCAGGCATCCTGCCCGATCGGGACGATATCCCTCGCTACCACGAGATCGACCCGGGCCGCTCGCACATCAGCAACGAATCCGACGGCGAGGCGAGCTGGCGCGTCTTCATGCTCTACGCGATGGGTGCGAAGCCCGAAGAAAACAGGGCCAAGTGCTCAAAGACTTGCGCCCTGCTCGACACCACGCCCGACCTATTCCAGGCCTTCTTCAGCATCCTCGAACCGCGCAAGAGCGTCCCTGCCCACGAGAGCCCGTACGCCGGCTACCTGCGTTACCACCTGCCGCTGCTGGTGCCGACCGACAACCCGCCCCGTATGCGGATCAAGGACCAATGGCACACCTGGCGGGAGGGCGAGGGCCTGCTGTTCTGCGACTACTGGGACCACGAGGTCGAGAACCACTCAGACCAAGTGCGGGTCGTCCTGATCATCGACCTCTTCCGCCCGATGCCGTGGCTACGCGACCGCGTGAACCGGGCCGTGACACGCCAGTACCTGCGGCGGCAGTACGGGAAGAAGGTGGCCAGCGGGCAAGCGCCGGAGCTGTAGATTCGGCGAGTATCTCTGTCGGGTAAGAGGGCGGAAAGCGGATCGGCGTATCAGAGCCACAAGCACGCCGAACCCTCCCCCCTTAAGCCGCAGAGAACCAAATGTCCCCTCTCATTCTGCACCGTGCCAAGCTGTTCGCTGTTGGCCTGATAGCCGCTTCGTTGACCACGGTTTGCCCGGCCGGGTCGATCTACCAACCCGCCGGCCTGAGCCCGGGCGATCAGTATCGGTTGGCCTTCTCGACATCGACCCGAAAAGCACCAACAAGCGAGGACATCGCCGAGTACAACGCTTTCGTAACGGCCGAAGCGACCGCCGCGGGGAACCTTGTTGCCGACCTGGATACCGAGTGGGCCGCGATCGCGTCCACTCCGTCGGTCGATGCGATCGACAACACGGGAACCGACCCCTCGGCACCAGGGGCCACCGGAGTCCCGATCTATTCGATCGATGGTGTCAGGCGAATCGCCAACGACTATGACGACCTTTGGGACGGTTCGGTCATCAATCAGATTTACGACACGCCACTTGAGGGATTCAGCACGGAGTTTGTATGGACTGGCACAGGATCGGATGGAACGGCGTTGCATCCGCTTGGCGGTGAAACCGTCGGATACGGACTCATTACAACGTTCGGTCCTGGCTGGACCGCGTGGGGTGATCTCGTCCTCACAGACAGTGAATCCTCGTTCTATGGGATTTCTGGGGTCCTGACTGTCCCGATACCAGAGCCATCCGCCGCACTGCTTGTCGGCAGCATCTTCCTGGGTCTAGTAAGCCGGCGCCGCTTTGGCCGACCTCCGACTCACGGTGAGGTGTCGCAGCCGGAGAGGCTCTTGACCCGCTCCAACCACTGATCGGTCGGTGCGCCGTACGGCCTGAACTTCTCGGCTTGCCCGGTCTCGTCGTTATAAAGCAGCGCGCGGTGCATCTGGAGGTCGCTCGCCGCGGGGGTATCGATCAGGTGCGAGGAGTCGCCGGCGGACATTTGCAAGGCGATCCGCAGGGCGAACTCGCGGAGCATCTGGCGGTCGAGGAGCCGGGTCACGCTGTTGTACGAGTCGCACCAGAGCATCACGTGGATGCCGAGCGTCGGGCCGTTCTTGATGAGGTCGGCGAATTGGGCGTCGGGCTTCTTCGGGCCGTCGTCGGACATGCCGAAACCGTAGTCGTCATCCCGTTTGCGGAGCTCGCGGAAGCGGCCGGCGTTGTGGAGCACCACGTAGATCGGCGCCGGCTGCGGGGCATTCGGGTCCGATGACGCGGTTTCGCGCTCGGCCAGTTCCTCGGTCAGCTCGTTCATCGTCGCGGTGACGCCCGACTGATTGACGAGCTTCGCCTCGCCCGGCAGGGCGTCGACGACGCGTTGCCAAACGCCTTCGGCCTCCTCGCCAGAGCGGGTCCCGTCGAAGACGTAGGCCTTCGCTTGCGACCCGGCGGCGAGCAACGAGACGAGGCCCGTGCTCAGCATGCCGAGCGCCGCGGGCTCGTGCGGGCCGACAACCAGCAGGTTCGCGCCGGGGTGCCGGCCGAAGTCGACCGACGCCGGCGGCTTGATCGCCACGGCGGCACCGACCCATGCCTGCGGCGGGCGGCCCGGCAGCGGCGGCTTCGTTTCTCCGGCAAGCAGCTCGATGAGCGGCGTGTTCTTCAACGGGTCGGCGGCCGAATCGCCCTCGAAGACGATCGACTCGGGCCGCGGCAGGTCGAGGCTGTGACGATAGTCATCGATCGTATCGAGCCGGCCCGCGCGTTCTTTGTCCGGCAGCCAAACGACCTGGAACGGTTCGTTGGCGGTCACGAGGCCGTTCTGAGCGTTGTAAATCGCCTCGCCCGGACGGCTGAGGAAGCGGGCCGCCGTGTTGCGTTCGTCGCTGAGGATGAGGTGGGCATCGGACTCGCTGCACTCCAACGCGACACGGATCGCGATCTGCCCCAGCGTGCTGCGGGCGATCGAGTACGCGCCGGCGAGCGTCTGCGTGCCGAGGATCACGTGCATACCAAACGCCCGCCCCTGCCGCACAAGGCGGTCCATCAAGAGCGACGATTCTTGGGCGAGGCGGTCGTCTTCGACGAACAGCTCCTGGAATTCGTCGATGATCAGCAGCACCCGCGGGACGTGTTCATCCGGTCGCTTCTCTCGGTAGTCGGCCAGGTTCTGCACTCCGGCGGCGCGGAACTTCTCGCCGCGGACGCGGAGTTCTTCGTCGAGTCGTTCGAGAACGCTCAGGCCGAACTCGCGCTCGCTCTCGATCGCGATGACCTTCGCGTGCGGCAGCCGGTGCGTGGCGTACGACTTGAACTCAACCCCCTTCTTGAAGTCGACCAAGTAGAACTCGACCTCGCTCGGACTGAAGTGCATCGCCGCACTGGTCACCAGTGCGTGGAGGAATGTCGACTTACCAGAACCGGTCTTGCCCGCAACCAGCAGGTGCTGCGAGGTGCCTTTGCCGAGCCGGACCTCTTGCAGGCTCTTTGCGCCGGCGCGGCCGACCGGGATGCGGAGCTCATCGCCGCAGGTGCGGCTCCAGAAGTCTTCGCGGGCAGGTTCCACCACGCTGAACGGCACCTCGACCTTCACGGCGTCCTTGGCAGCCTTGCCGGCGCTCTTGATCACTTCGATCTCGCGTTCGATTGGCGGTTCGATCGCCACTTCGAGCGGCAGGTGCTCGAGCGAGGGGCGTTTCCAATCGAAGTGCTCGGTCGATTGGTTCCAATCGAGCCACGCCGCGTTCTCTTTCAACTCGTCGAGGCGGAAGTCGGTCGGCAGGCGTGCCGAGCTATCGACGCCCAACAGCGTGTAGACGCCGCACCGCGGGCCGCCGGTGACGAGGCTCACGAGCCGCCGCCCGGCCGCCTCGCTGAAGTTGGTTGGGAAGCCGGCCGCGATCAGCACCTGGAACGGCTCGGCGACCTCGCCCGCTTGGGCGTTGTACTCGTGGATGCTCTCGTACTCGCTCCGCAGGTACTTCTGCAGAACGGTCTCCATGTGGTTGGTCAGCCGGCCGAGTTGCTCCTCGATATCGCGGGTCTGGCTCCAGATGCGGCCGTTGATGAGCTGCTCATCGGCGTCGGCCAGGTGCATGAACGCCTGGAAGTTGTCGCCGAGGCCGACCGGGTCGAGGATCGTAAACCGAACCTTGCCGGGCGGCATCGCGGTCAGGAAGCGGAGCATCATCAGCCGCAGCAACTCGACGCTGCGCCGGCGTCCCTCGCCCTCGGCGGTGAGCAGCAGCGTCGGGTGCTCGGCGAGGGTCATCAACGCCGGCACCTCCATCCGGGTCTCGGGCGGGCGGAGGCGTTCGTCCTCCGACAGGCCATTCTCGATCGCCGCCAGGTCGAAGGAGGTCTGCCCGAAGGCGATCGCCAAGGGGGGCTCGGCGGGCGGCTTCCAGCCGGCCTCGGGCTCGGCGAGGGTCGGGTAGTCGGTGTCGGCGAAGTTCGGGAACAGGCGGGCGCACACGCTACGCATGTCGCGCAATTCGGCGCGGAGGTTGTCGTAGGTGGTGAGCCAATGCTCGAACATCTTTTGCCAAGCGGCCTCGGCTTCCGCCTCGACGGTTTTGGTGTCCGAAGCGAAGTCGGCCTCGATCCGGGCGATCCGTTCGTCGCGGCGTTTGGTTAGCTCCGTGACCCCGCCGCCGGACTCACGCTCCAAGTCGGACAACGAGCTGTCTTGATGCTCGCGCAGCTCGGCCAGTTTCTTCGGGTAGTGCTGGCTGATCTCGGCAAGCTCTGCATCGCGGGCCGCGACCGCCTCGGCGACGCGTTTCTTGAGCCGCTCTTTCAGGGTCTTGAGGTCGGCGTCGCGTTTGGCGGCCAGGGCGTTGAGCTCTGCATTGGCCCGGGCGGAGCCAGACTCTTTCGCGACGGCGATGGCCCCTTCGGCCCGGCGCATCGCTTCGGTCGCCGAGGCGAAACCCTCGGTTGTCTGTTGGCGTGCCTTGCCGCGCAAACCGAAGAAGGCCGCCAGAGAAGCGATTGCCGCCGCCCCGATGCCGATCGCGTAAGCCCGCCAGTCCTGCCAACCGAGTGTCATCCCGGCCGCGGGCAACACCGCGCTGAGCATCCCGACGAACGCCCCGCCGGGGATCGCCCCGCCAAGCATGCGGGGGAGGAATTGGTCGTAGAGGGCTTGGGCCGCTTGCTGCGATTCGGCCACGGCTTGGTTGGCCGCCTTCTCCGCGGCGGCACACGCCGCGTCGTCGGTTCCGCTTGGCTCCGCTTCGAGATCGGATTCGTTGGCGGCGACAAAGTCGGCGTCGGACAGGCCACGATCGCGGGCGATCGTCACCGCTTCGACGACGATCGACTCCAGGTCTTTGTGGACTGCATCGAGCCGCTTGCGCATCGCCTTGAGCTTCTCGGGCGGCTTCTTGCTCGCCGCATCGAAGAGGGTCAGGATCTCCCAGCCCTCGTCCTTCTTCTCCTGCTCGGCCTGCTTGGCGACCTTCGCCGCCAGGGCTTCGGCGCGGGTCCGCCGCTCTTTGTATTCGGTTTGCGCCCGGTCCCGCGACGCCTCGTAAGAGGCCACGAGCATCGACCGCCGACCGTCCGCGTCGGAATCGACTCCCTCGCGCTCCGCGTTGTGGGCCTCGTCCACATCACGACGACGCTTGTCCCGCCGGGCGTTGATCTCTCGGATCGCCTTGTCGCGGGCGGTGCGGATCCGCTGTTCCTCGGCGTGCCGCTCGGCGGCGGCCCGCTTGAGCATCTCGTACAGCTCGATCTGGCGATGGGTCGACAGTTTCGACAAAGGAGGCCTGCTCTGATCCGTGGTGAGTCGCCCGCCGGGCGTTGGTTCCGCTCTGTTCTAGTCTACCCAATCCGGGCGGTTCAGCCCTCCAAGTCGCGTTGAGCGTGCTGGAGCAATTGGCGCATCCGGCTCACGGCGTCCAACGCCCCCTTCACAACCGGTGCCATCGGTTCGAGGTGCTCCTCGAAGACCGCCCGAGAGGCGCCATCGTCCCAGGATTCCGAGGCCTCCTCCCACACCCGATAGACATCTTTCAGGCCGCGTTGCAGCCGGGCACCGCCGGTTTCCAGGTCGCAAGGTTTCATGCGTCGCCCTCCTCGCTCGGGGCGGCTTCTCCGCTATCGGCTTCGCTCGGAGGCGACTCCGCCTTCGGCATCGGGGCCGCTGGAACGCCGGTCAGATAACGGTCGAGTGCCTCGGTCTGCCGTTCGATCAACGCGATCGTCCGCGGGGCGTCGATATCCACGAGCGATTTCATCTGAGCCATCCGTCCCTGGTACCCATGAAGCTCATGCCGCAGGTTGCGTGCCCACTCGCGGACCTTGCGTTGCTTGTCCTCGCAGTAAACGAGGTAAGCCTGGGCCTTCTTGAGCGCCGCCTTCTCCTCGGAACAAGACGGGGTATCGTCGTTGACCGGGTACATCTGACAGCGAGCGAGCGCGGCCTTCGCTTCGGTAACCCCATCGAACGCCTGACGGACCTTCATCCTCCAGAACGCGGGGCGGTCGTGTTCGACCCAATCGACGACCCGTCGGATCTCGCCGGCGAGTTCGTCCATGCCATCGGTCGATCGCTGCGTGAAGCGGATCAACTCGTTGCGGACGAGCTGGAGCGCCTCGATCGATTCAACCTTAGCGGGCATTCGTCAGGCGGGCGGCTTGAGGCAGGAGGACGGAGATTGGGCAAGTAGATGAAGGAAGACCGGCACCAACTGGTACGCCGCGCGACGACAAAGTTATTCCACGCCGCCCGCGTTTCCTGCGGCCTCCCGTCCGTTGCCTACCTCTGCTGCAAGTACTCTTCGATGCGCTCCGCCTTGCGGATCAGGTACGGCGCGTGCTCGTTGGTTGCCTCGATGTAACGGGCGATGACCTTCATGTGTTGCTCGAAGTCCTCGGTGAACTTCTTGTGCTCCTGGTCGCGCCAGCTCGACCCCAGGGCGTGGAGCTGCGCCGCGAGCGAGGTCATCCGCTCCTCGAGCTCTCCATTGAAGCGGCGGAGGTTGTTGGCGAAGCGCCGCAGCTCAATCGGATCGACAATCGCTTGCGACATAACACTAATCCCGGGACCGTGTGGCGAGGGCATCAACCAAGATCGCCGGCAATCGCGAAACGCCGGCGACTTATCCGATTATACCGCGGCGGGCGGCGTGGTGGCGTCGGCAGACGCGGCACTCGCGTCCATCATCGTTTCGCCGCCCCCGATCTTGGGCATCGGAGCCATCTTCTTCATCAGCTCGGCCACCTCGCCACGCGACTCGACAAGCATGGCAATCGCCCGGCGGACCTGCTCCTCGCTGTGCGAAGAGGTCACAAAGAACCGCAAACGGGCCGCGGCTTCTTCCACGGCCGGGTGCAAGATCGGCTGCACGTTGATGCCACGCTCGAACATCGCCATCGAGAGCGCGAGGGCCATCCTTGAATCGCCCGTGATGATCGGCACCACCGGCGAGCCCTCCGACGGGCCCGTATCGAAGCCGGCCTCCTTCGCCAGCGATAGGAAGAGCTTCGCGTTCGCGTGCAGCTTGGCGATCCGCTCGGGCTCGGCGTCCAGCAGCCGGAGCGCCGCCAGACCAGCCGCCGTGTTCGCCGGCGAGATACCGCCGGAGAAAACGAACGTCGGGGCGGTGTACTTCAGGTACTCGATGATCTCGCTGCTGGCCGCGATGTAGCCACCGCAACTGCCGAGCGCCTTGCTGATGGTCCCCATCCAGAGCTCGACCCGCTTCGGATCGACGTCCCAGTATTCGCTCATGCCGCGGCCGGTGGCGCCCATCGTTCCGATCGAATGCGCCTCATCGACCATCAGCCATGCCTTGTGCTTCTCCTTGAGCTCCACGAAGGGGCGGATGTCGGCGAAGTCGCCGTCCATGCTGTAGACGCCCTCGATGACGATCAGCACCTTGCGATACTCGTGGCGGTACTGCTCCAGGAGCTTGCCGCACGCCTCGGCGTCGTTGTGCGGGAAGGCACGCCGCAGGGCACCGGAGAGCTTACACCCTTGGATGATGCTGTTGTGCGCGAGGGCGTCGTGGAGGATCAGGTCGCCCGGGCCGAGCAGGTGGCCGATGACCGACTCGTTGGTCGCATGGCCGCTTGCCATGACGATCGCGTCGTCGACGCCGATGAAGTCAGCGATCGCCCGCTCCAGGTCGCGGTGGACCGTCTTCTCGCCCGACACCACCCGGCTCGCCGAGGTGCTCGTGCCGTATTGCTCGATCGCTTGTTGGGCGGCGTCGTGCACGGCGGGCTCGCCCGACATGCCCAGGTAGTTGTAGCTGCAGAAGTTCACGTACTCCTTGCCACCGATGAGGGCCTTGTCGTTGGTCACGCCCTGGTGCTGCGTGAAGTACGGGTTCTTCAAGCCCGGCCCTTCGGCGAGCTTCTTGGTCTGCTGCAAGCGGCGGTACTCGGGCGACTCCGTGAAGACGTAGTCACTGGCCGGGACCGTCCGCGATGCTGTCGCGGCGGGCGGCTTTGGCTTGGAGGACCCGTTGGCCGCCGCTTCCCCCGAGCGGGGTGGCGGATGGTGGATCAAGCCGCCATCGGCTTTTCCCAAGAGGCACCGGTTCACCTGCTCGACCACGTCGCGGCAGGTCTCCATCGTCAGGATGGCTTCCTCGGTGAAGCGCCCGCCGAACTCCTGTTCCAACGCGGCAACGATCTCCATCCGTTCGAGCGAGTCGAGCCCCATGCCGGCGATATCGGTATCGAGCGACAGGCTCTCGGCCCGCTCCTTGGCGACGCCTCGGACCGCCTCGAAGACGCGTCGGACCGTGTCGTCCGCTTCGGCAGCGGTCGCCGGGGCGGCTTGCTCTGCCGGTGACTGCATCGGGGCGGCCGCTTGTTGCTGCGCGGGGCGACGCTTGCGTTTACGGAACACCTCAACCGATCCGTCCTGGTAGCCGATCGCTGCGATCTCAAGCTCGCCCGCTTCGTAAGCCGCTTTGCAAGCGTGGCGTTGGATCTTGCCGCTGGACGTTTTCTTGATCGAGTTCGGCTTGATCAGCACGATCTCGCGCGGGCTAACTTCGTTCTGCTTGCCGAGCTCGCTGCGGATCGCTGCGCACACGGCCTCGAAGTCAATATCTCGATTGCGTCCCGCTTCTTGAACGATGATCAGTTGTTCGGCCCCGTCGTCTCCAACCGAGAAGGCCGCTCCGGCGCCGACGGGCACGTCCTCGTGCGCCTTCTCGATCGTCAGTTCGAGATCCTGCGGGTAGTGATTCACCCCTCGCAAGATGATGAGGTCCTTCAACCGCCCATTGACGAACAACTCCGGCGCGGTGTTGCCGACCGCGTGGAAGCAAGCCAAGTCGCCTGTGCGGAGGAACGGGCCACGACCGTCGGGCAGCATGGCACCGAAAGTCTCTTGCGTGGCGTCTTCGCGGCGCCAGTACCCCTTCGCGACGCTCGGGCCGCTGAGCCAGATCTCACCCACGTGGCCAAGCGGCTGCTCGTTGAGGGTCTCCGGGTCGACGATGATCACGTGCTGGTCCGGAGCGCTCTGCCCCGAACTGACCAACCGGACAACGCCGTCAGTGCCTTCCGGGACCTTGTGAGCAAAGCCGGCCTGCATCTCCGAGGCGTCGAAGGAACGGATCGGCGGGGCGGTCCACTTGCAGCCGCCGGCGACCATCAGCGTCCCCTCGGCCAGCCCATAGCACGGGTAGAACGCCTCGCGGCGGAACCCGCAGGGCTCGAAGGCCTCCGCGAAGCGGTCGAGGGTCTCGGCACGGACCGGTTCGGCCCCGTTGAAGGCGATGCCCCACTGGCTCAGATCGAGCGACTTCTTCTCTTCGTCCGTCACACGCTCGACGCACAGGTCGTAAGCGAAGTTCGGGCCGCCACTCATCGTGGCTCCGGTCTCCGACAACGCCTTGAGCCAACGCAGCGGCTTCTGCAGGAAGTGCGTCGGTGTCATGACGTGCGTCGGACGGCCGAAGTAGATCGGCTGCAGGATGCCGCCAATCAGCCCCATATCGTGATAAAGCGGAAGCCACGTGAGCCCCATGCCGTCGGGCGTCGCTTGATACGCGCGCGAGATCAACTGCGTGTTGTGCAGCAGGTTGCCGTGGCTCACCATCACGCCCTTCGGCGTGCCGGTGCTGCCGGACGTATATTGCAGGAAGGCGAGCGTGTTGGGCGTCACCGCCGGATCGACCCAGGCTTCTGCCAGCGGGCCGTTGAGGTCACGCGTGCACTTCCACTCTAGCGCTGCGAGATCGGACATCTCGTCGAGCAGCGGCTCGATACGGCCGAGGACATCGTCGGTGGTGAGGCAGATCTTCGGCTCGGCGTCGCCGATGATCGAGCGGATTCGCTCCAGGTTGCGGTTCCGCCGCGGCGGGTAAGCCGGCACGGCCACCACGCCCGCGTACAGGCAGCCAAAGAACGCCGCGATGAACTCCGGCCCCGAGGGGTACAACAGCAAGGCCCGCTCGCCCGCCAAGCCCCGGCTCTGCAAGTACCCGGCGATGGATCGCGCGCGGGCATCGAGCTGGCTGTAGGTCAGGTACTCACGCTGCTGCTCACCATCCAACAAGAACGTGAAAGCCCGCTGGCGACCGATCGTCTCGGCGCGTTGACGCAACAGCCCCACCAGATCAACGATGTCGGGCGTCAGGCCGTAGGAGTCGGAGAAGAGGTTGGAAGCCACGGCGCTCTCAGGTCGTAAACAGGCACGTGATAGGCGAGAGACATCCCCGCCCCCAAGTCAGGGGCGGCAGAAGTTCGCAGGCGGGACCGTATTAAACTGCACGCTTTAGGTAGATTCTAGGCACAGCATGCGGCCAACCGCACGGCAAGCAGCCCAGCTTCTACCTCTCTATCTAGGAATCGACCGCTGCACCGTCATATCGAAGGCGTGCATCGGCCAATCCGAGCCGTTTACGCAGCCGTTCAAGGCAGCGACCTCGGTGCAACCGCACCCTACGGTCGCGACCCCGCTGAAACGACAAACGAAAAAGGGGCGAGCCATGGCTGGCTCGCCCCCTTTACGAAGTTTCTATCGCGGGCTGGGAGGAGCCTTAGCTCATCCCGATTGATCCCGCACCTCAGTGACGCAGTTCGATACCGAAGTTCAAACCGTTCGTGAAGATGTCGCCGGTGTGGTCGTGGATACCAAAGTCCGGGGCGTTCCAAGCGGTGCTGTCGCCACCGCGGTGGATATTGCCGACATACTTCGCGGTGTAACCCGCCTGAAGGGTGATCGAGCCGGCCAGTCGGTAGCGGAGCTGGGCCCGCAATTCACCGATCGGCGAAAACTCGTCGTAGCGGATGCCGTCCTGGCTGGTCGTCGTGCGGCCAACCGAAGGACGATTCAAAGCACCCGGGATCAACTCTTCGCCGAAGATGCCGGACTGATCGACATCCACCACGTTGTAGCCGACCGCCCCGCGTCCTTCGAGAACGAAGTCCCAAGGGCCGTCACGGCGGACCCATCGCAGACCGAGCTGCGGAGCGATGATCTGGTTCTCGGCTTCGGTTTCGACCGTCGTCCGACCGAGGATGCTACCGCGTCCTTGGAAGTAGAAGTCGTCGCTGATGTTGAGGAACCGCACGCCGTAGGCCAATCGCATATCGTCCCAGCGGCCCTGCTGCATCTTGTGGCCGGTCGCGATGTTGTGGGTCCGCATCAGCTCAACGCCGTCGATCTCCGTCCGGTTGCGGACCGTGACATCGTCGAAGAAGACGTTGAACTCGTAGAGGTCGCCGAAGTCGAGGATCGTGCCGATCGTCACCAGTTCGCCATCGACCAGCGAAACCACCCGGCGGAAGCCGTTACCGCCGTTGCCGTTCAGGTCGTCCGCGAGGCGTTCTTCTGCCGTCACGTTGACGTCGGTATTCGCACCGCCGCCATCAGCAAGGGCAAGGCCCGCTATGTTGGCGTCCAGGGCAGAGAGGGCCGTGTTGAGGGCCGTGATCTGACCGTTGATGTTCGCCTTGTCGGCCACACTAAAGGGATCAGTGCCGGTTGCATCGATCGTCGTCTGCAAGTTGGTGACCGCTGCGTTGACCGCCGTGAAAGCGGCGACGGTGGCATCGTCACCCAAGCCCCCCACGGTGCCGTTCAAGGTCGCAATCGAGTTGTTGATCAGGGTAGTCAAGTTGGTCGCCTGAGCGACGGTCATCGTGCCGCCGTTCACGTCGGCGAGCAGCTGAGCCGAAAGGGCCGTCGCCGCATCGGTGTTGACCGTACCGCCACCACCGCTGAAATCGATGCCGACCACGTCGAAGTCGGTGAACTCGGCACCCGTGTTACCGACGTAGTAGATCGGCCCAAACACCGTGTGGGGCGAGTCGCCGCGTGAATAGTCGCGGAAACCGGTTAGGAAGCTCGAATTGGGCAAGTTGAAGTTGACCGCCACGCTGCCGAAGCCAAGTGCCCAGATGTCAACCGTGTTCGGTTCACCGTCGCCGTCGCCGATGCCGTCGTTGTCATCGTCTTCCAGGTCGCCCAAGAAGTATGGATCGGCTCCGAACACGTCGGTTCCGCTCTGGCTAAAGAAGATGTGCCCTTCGCCCGCACCATAAACGCCACCCGCCACTGACTCGGGGCCATCAAGGATGGTTACCATCCAGCCCTGCTCGCCGTTGCTGTAGCCAAACTCAATCCGCTCGCCCCACGCAAAGCCGGCGTCGGGCAAGGCATCTCGGATGCTGTTTCGCACCCCGTACGGAGTCGGCTCACCGGCCACCCGAACATCCTGCCCGGCGATCGTAACACCGTCGGCAGTGCCAGGATCACCGTCCGGATCCGTGGTAAAGCCGTTCTGGATTCGTGCGATGGCAACACGCAACTGAGCGATGTTCGTTAGCGGCGTGCCGACCGGGTTGCCCAGGCGGAAGGCGAAATCGAGGTCATTGAAACTGAGTCGCTGCTCGACATCGTCGCGGCGAATCGTCGGATCGTTGTCCTCGAAGACCGCGAAGTCGATCCCGCCAAACGACAGGGCCTCCTCCGCGTTATCGACGAAGCTAAACGTTTGGGTCTGCTCGAGCGAGGTCAGAGCGACATCGAGCGTCGGAGCCCGGAAGACCCGCTCGCTGTCGACAACCAGACCCGCTTGCCCGATCTCGAGCTTCGGGTGGATCGTTCCCCACCAGAGCTTGTCGAAGGATCCGAAGAAGCCGACATCGCCACGCGGCATCTGGCCGTCGAGGTCGAGCTCGACCGGTTCGAAGAACCGCAGGTCGTTGTGCTCAACGATGGCGGCGGCCCCGTAGGCTTGCGCCCAACAGGACGTCGCGGGTGTAAGGACACCACCAACTAGGGCGGCTGCCAACAGGCTGATTCGCTTGGCGGACATCGGCTCCCTCAACAAAGGGTCTATTCGCATGGACTCGAAAGGCGTTTATGGCTGCCGAATCGGGCGGCGCACCACGCTTGCGCGAGGTTGCCCAATTCGGCCTGTGCTACTCGTATCGAACGAGCCGGTCGCATCAGTTGAGGGGCATTGGCAAACCTTGCCGGTTTTTCTGCCCCTGCGGGTGGTGCCGATTACTCCGGTTTTGCTAGCACCAAACACCAACCGGTCGCTGTCCTGGCCGCTGCGGGGTGGTAGAAATAAGGGAGAGAAACCCGCTCGTGCCCCGGAGTCGCCGTGATCCGCCCCGCCAATTGGCCCGCCCACCTCGCCTTGCTGCTAGCGTTGGCGGCGTTGTGTCCAGCCGTCGCCCAGCAGAAAGCGGCCTCGAAGCCGCAGGCTGAAAAATGCCAGCCAGCCGTCGGTGACGACGAGTGGGTCCGCTTCCGCCGCGACGCCGACGGCAAGCCGATCGGCCTCGAAACGGCCATCGCCCGCTACGAAGGCACCCCGCCCGGCAATCGGCTGCCGGTCGTGGTTGATCTGGTCGGGGCGATCCATGTCGGCGACCGGGCTTACTACGAAGGCCTCAACCGCCGCTTCCTGGGCTACGGGGCTCTTCTCTATGAGCTGGTCGCCCCCAAGGGGACCGTCGTGCCGCGAGGTGGCCGTGTCGATAGCGCGAACCCGCTGGGCGCGATGCAGAACAGCATGAAGACGATGCTTGCTCTGGAGCATCAGCTAGAGATCGTCGATTACACGCGGCCCAACTTCGTCCACGCCGATATGTCGCCCGAGAAGCTGTTCGCAACCATGAAACAACGCGACGAGAGCGTCCTGAAGCTCTACTTCCGCATGGTGGGCCAGAGCATCGCCGAGCAGACCAAGGCGACGAGCAAGGGAGAATCGGCCGAGTTCGATATGATGAAAGCCCTCTTCTCGAACGACCGCCCGAGGCGGCTCAAGATCACCATGGCCAGCCAGCTCACCCAGCTCGAAGGCCTGTTAACCAGCTTCGGCGGTGAGAACGGGACGACTCTTATCCACGAGCGGAACCGTGTCGCCATGGAGGTCCTGGGCCAGCAAATCAACCGCGGTCAGCGATCGGTAGGCGTCTTCTATGGGGCCGGGCACTTGGCTGATATGGATAAGCGTCTCCGAGAGCGATTTGGGCTGCGTCAGACCGGCAAGGAGTGGGTTACGGCCTGGGATTTGCGCGAATAACACAAACCGAGCGGCTTTTACCGCCGTAATAGCATCTCGCCAGCCGATAGCAGGTCTGCTATTATCCGGGGCTCGGTACCAGAAAACCCTTCCGATAGAGAGAGTTCGCCATGGCCAAGCCTGGTCGCAAAGTCAAGAAAGCCAACCACGGAAAGCGTCCGGCGTGCAGCCGTCCGCGCAAGGAACGCCGCCAGAAGATCAAGACCTGAGAATAAGGTCTCGTTCTGCCGGCCATGTGCTCGGGGCCTCTGTTCACCACGAGGTGTCCAAGTCCCGGCGGACGATCTGATTGGCGATCATTTTTCCCGGCGTGACGCCTGCTCGCGCTCATCAACTCATCCTGCGAGCCGGAGGTCTCTCGTGCCCGCGAAAGACCTGATTCTCGATCCGACCACGCTCGACCTCGACAACCCGATCGCTGGGATCGAAGAGATCCGTAAGCTCATCCCCCAGCGGGACGACATCGAGCAGCTTACCGGCATCGTCTACGAGGACACCGAGGCCCAAGTCTTCGCCGGGTACAAAGACGTCGGGGAAGACGAGTTCTGGACCAGCGGCCACATGCCGGGCATGCCGCTCATGCCGGGTGTCTTGATGTGCGAGGCGGCCGCCCAGCTCTGCTCGTTCTTTGTCCAGCGGCACGACCTGCTCGGCTGCGAGATGGTCGGCTTCGGCGGGCTCGACGAGGTTCGTTTCCGCGGCGCTGTCGTTCCGGGCGATCGTCTGGTGATCATCGCCAAGGCGGTCCAGGTCCGCCGAGGGCGGATGATTCGTGCCCGTTTCCAGTGTTTTGTCGGCGAGACAATCGCCTGCGAGGGCCAGTTGCTAGGCATTCCGCTTCCGGTCGATGCCCTCCGCGAGTCGCTCGCAAAGAAGTGACACGGCCCCACCAAGCAAGCCGACGGGGCAAGCCGGCTGCTGGACAAGCACGCGGCGGCACCCCAGAGTATCTGGGACCTGTTATGCGGTTGGGTTAGCCAGACCTTGCCCCCACGAGCCGTTCGCCGAGAGCCGCCATGCTGTTCCCGCTGTTCGACCGCAACCCGCACAAGCGCCTGCCGATCATCACGCTGTTGCTGATCGCCGCGAATGTCTTCTTCTTTTGGCGGTCGATCGAGAACGGGCCGGCCGGCTTCGCCGACACCGTTTACGAGCACGGCTTCGTGCCGCTCCGGCTGACCGAGCTCGACGAGGGAGAGCCGGTCAATATCAAGGTAGAGATGCAAGACGCCCAAGGCAATCCGGGCGTGTTCCGCAAGCAGCTCTCGACCAAGACGGCCGACGTCTACCCGACGCTCGTCACGATGATGTTCCTTCACGGCGGCTGGCTGCACCTGATCAGCAACATGTGGATGCTGTGGGTCTTCGGGAACAATGTCGAAGACCGGCTGGGGCATATCGTGTTTTCATTGTTCTATCTAGTCGGCGGGCTGCTCGCGGTCCTCACCCATTGGGGAATCGATCCGCAGAGCACCCAACCCGTGATCGGCGCCAGCGGGGCCGTTGCGGCCGTGCTGGGGGCCTATGCCGTCACGTACCCGAACGCCCAAGTCAAAACGCTGATCTTCGTTGGCATACCCTGGTTCATGGACCTGCCGAGTTGGCTCGTCCTGGGGGCGTGGTTCCTGCTGCAAACGATTGCCGGCATCCAAGGGCTCGGTGCCCCGGCCGATGTCGAGGCGTCGGTCGCGTTCTGGGCGCATATCGGCGGGTTCGTCGCGGGGATGATCTTGATGCCCTGCCTGACCATCGGTGCCCAACCGCCCGACGAAGACTGGAAGAGCGAAAGCCGCGAGATGTTTGAATTCTGAGCGATCGGATCCCAACGATCCACCTTAGCCGCTCTTGAGCCAACCGCTGACCGCTACGACACCATGGGCCGACGCGCCGTTAAGAATATCCACGAAGGCCTCGACCTCACCGGCAAGCTGCTGGAGTTCGAGGACCTGCCCAACCCATGGGAGAACGCGGCGAGCCTTTTCACCGCGGACCAGCCGCTTGAGATCGAGGTCGGCAGCGGCAAAGGGCTCTTCATCCGTCGCGCCACGGCTCGCCAACCGGATCACAACTTCCTCGGCATCGAGATCGCCTATCAGTACGCCCGCTTCAGCGCGGCGAACCTGGTCCGCGATGGCCGAGAGAACGGCGTGATGATGGCCGGCGATGCTTTGAAGGTTTTTAGTGAGCTCGTGCCGGATGCTTCGCTCGAAGCGGTCCACGTCTACTTCCCTGACCCCTGGTGGAAAGCCCGCCACCGCAAGCGCCGGGTCCTCAACGAGGCGTTTCTGAATGATGTTGGCCGCACGCTCCGTGTCGGCGGCAAGTTGCACTTCTGGACCGACGTGAAAGAGTACTACGACACCACCCTCGAACTCATCGACGAGATGCGGGCCAGCGAAAAAGGCTTGCCGCTCGACGGCCCTCACCCGGTCGAAGAACCCCCCAGCGAACACGACCTCGACTACCACACCCACTTCGAACGCCGCACACGTCAGAACGAAGAGCCGGTCTACCGTTCGGAGTTTGTGAAGCAATAGAACCTTGGCGCTGCGGACTCCGTGGCGATTAATAGGGAATGCTCTCCTCTCAAGAAAGCGCCGCCCACCTCGCCGAAGCGACCGAACTCGCCGCCGGGTTCTTCGAGCCGTTCGGCGAGCTCGGCGCCCTCACGCCCGTCGGCGAGAGCGAGCTGCCGGCGGACTACCTCACGCTGCTCGCCCACCGCGGGCATATGACGATCACGCTCGAAGCGTGGCATGAGTCGCTGGTCGATGTGCGGGTTGAGGGCGAGCAGAAGACCCGCGATGCCTACGCCCGCCACAGCCTCCTGACGCGGCAAACCGACGGGCGCGTGGTGCAGTCGGGCGTCATGCGGATCGATCTCCGCGACGTGCCTGAGCAGGCCCGCCAGAAAATCGAGCTGGGCGAAACCCCGCTCGGCCGTATCCTCATACAGAACAACGTGTTACGAGAAGTCGAGCTGCTTGCCCTCTGGCGGATCGCCGCCGGCCCGCGGCTCGCCGAAGAGCTAGCAATTGCCCCGGGAGGCGTGATTTACGGCCGCAGCGCACGGATAATAGTGAACGGGCGGCCGCGTGTGGAGCTGCTCGAAATCGTCCGGCCTTGAAGGCTTGAACCACGAAGGCACAAGAGAAGCGGCTCAAGAAACCGTCTGGATGCTCTCCGTGCCTTCACGATTCAAGAACCATGACACTATGAAAGATTCCTACGATTGCCTTGTGCTTGGGGCCGGCCCGGCCGGCTGTGCCGCCGCAGCGCTCGTCGCCCAAGAGGGCTTCTCGACACTCTTGGTCGAGCGTGAGGCGATGCCGCGCGAGCATGTCGGTGAGTCGCTGATGCCCGAGGCCTACTGGACCTTCGAGAAGCTCGGCGTCCTCGACAAGCTCAACGCCAGCCGGTTCAGCAAGAAGGTCGGCGTGCAGTTCGTTGATGCCAGCGGGCGCGAGTCGAAGCCGTTCTTCTTCCGCAGCCATCACGACCACGACTCGAGCGACTCGTGGCATGTCGAACGGGACGACTTCGATCGGATGCTGTTCGACAACGCCGCCGAGAAAGGGGCGGACACGATCGATCAGACCCGCGTCCTGGAAGTGTTGTTCGACAAATCGACTCTCGGTGGCGATCCGAGCCGAGCTAAAGCGACCGGCGTGCGGTTGAAAACCGTCGAAGGCCAAGAGCACACCATCGCCAGCCGCGTGGTTGTCGACGCGACCGGTCAATCGTCGTTGATCGCCAACAAGCTGAACCTCAAGGAGATGAACCCGGACCTCCGCAAGGCGGGCATCTGGCGGCACTATCGCGGCGGTCATCGCGACGAGTCGGGCGGCGGCGTAAAGACCGTGATCTCGCACACGCGCGATAAGAACGCTTGGTTCTGGTACATCCCGCAGTCCGGCGACATCGTCAGCATCGGCTGCGTCGGCGACGCCGACTACCTCCTCAAGGGCCGCGGAACCCCCGCCGAGGTCATGGACCAAGAACTCGCCAAGTGCCCGGGCGTGACCAAATGGCTCGAAGGGGCCGAGCCGCTCGACGACTTGGCCATCGCCAAGGAGTTCTCCTACACCACCAGCAACGCCGCCGGTGCCGGCTGGACCCTGGTCGGCGATGCGTGGGGCTTCATCGACCCGGTCTATTCGTCGGGCGTGTATTTCGCTTTGAAATCCGCCGACATGGCCAGCGAGTGTGTCGTCGGTGCCCTCCGCCACGACGACTGCACCGCCGAGCGACTCGGTGCCTGGAACGACGAGTTCCGCGGCGGCACCAAGTGGGTCCGCAAGCTGGTGCACGCCTTCTACTCGGGCGAGTTCCGCGTCGGCAAGTTCGTCAAAGACTACCCCCACCACGCCGGCCCGCTGACCGACTTGCTAGTCGGCAAGATGTTCAGCCCCGACATGCCGGCGTTGTTCGCCGACCTCGACCCGTGGCTTGAGAAAGCGATCGCTGAGGGCGAGTCAGACGACGGTGCCGACGAGCCGATGGCGATGCTGGCGTGAACTCTGATCCTATAGAATTGTCACATACGCTTAAGATGGCACCGCCCCGCCTAGCTCAGCCAATTCTGCCAGCCAATGACGCCTTTACTTCGACGGTTCTGCGAGGCCCTAGCCGAAACGGGTCCACACCCGCCTATGGAGTATCGGCCGGCAGCCGAAACCTCACCGGCATTGGTAATTGCCGCTGCAAGCCAGGACACCGGTGATTTAGCTATCCATGACGACGACGATGAGCTAACGGTCGAGGTTGGCAAGCTACACCACAGCCACTTTTCCGAGTATTCCCATGACGGGAGTATCAGGAAAGACCGTCTCGCTCAGGCATGTAGTGATGCTGCGAAGTTTGTTTCAGAGATACTATCCGATCAAGTATGCATCACGGTCAGATACAAGGGAGAGGAGTGCGTTGGTTCTTCCGCTAAACACCTCCAATCGGACACCAGCCTGGGAATGACCTTGACCTACCCGCTCGCCGCATCGCGGTTTCGAGCGACCCGAACCGAGCGGTTCCTTTGGTCAGGACGCCTTCCTTGACTACGCACGCTCTGTGCCTCCGTGGTTCCCCCCGATAAACTCCTGGGGACACTCATCCACGAGGCGTACCGATGCAGAAAGTTGTTTGGGGGCTCGTCCTCCTGCTGATCGTCCTCCACCAAGACTTCTGGTTCTGGACGAATGACACGCTGGTCTTCGGCTTCGTGCCGATCGGCCTCTTCTTCCACGCCTGTATCAGCGTCGCGGCGAGCGTGACCTGGTTCCTTGCTACGAGGCATTGCTGGCCTGCGGAGCTTATGAAGGGAGAGGAGGAGATGACGGGGGGATAAGGTGATGGGGCCTTCTCGCCACAATACGTGACGGCTTGCTTCATCGACCTCACCAAGTCCGACGCAAGCGAAGGCCGGTTGAACCCAAGTAGCCTCCATCTCCTCTATCTCCAACCATTCCCTTATCTCCCTTCCTAAAGTCACCACTAGGTCATAGCCGTGACGCAGCTCTACATCATCCTTGGTTACCTCGGCGTGCTGCTCTGCCTTGGGCTGTTCGCCAGCCGGCTGAGCCGCGGCACCGGCAGCGACTACTTGGTCGCGAGCCATTCGATCGGTCCGTTCCTGCTGCTGATGTCGCTCTTCGGCACGACCATGACCGCCTTCGCGTTGGTCGGCTCCACCGGCGAGGCGTTCAAGGAGGGGATCGGCGTCTACGGCATGCTCGCCTCGTCGAGCGGCATCCTGCACTCGCTCTGCTTCTTCGTGCTGGGCGTGAAGCTCTGGAAGTTTGGCCACAAGTACGGCTATCGCACCCAGATCCAATACTTCCGCGATCGACTCGACTCGCCCGGCATCGGCTTGTTGCTCTTCCCGATCCTGGTCGGACTCGTGATCCCGTACTTGCTGATCGGAGTGATCAGCTCGGGCGTGGTCATGCAGAATATGACCGCCGGCGCGTTCCCCGAGTTGTTCGCAACCGATAGCCCCGCGACGAGTGGCGGCCTGCCGACGTGGCTCGGCTCGCTGATCATTTGCTGTGTTGTGTTGTGCTATGTCTTCTACGGCGGCATGCGAGGCACGGCGTGGGCGAATGCGTTGCAGACGATCGTCTTCATGGTGCTCGGCTTGGTGACGTTCGTCGTCATCGCCGGCAAGCTGGGTGGCGAGGAGTCGCTCTTCGCGAACCTCCAGAAGCTCGGCGAGGCGATCCCCGAAGCCAAGGCGACCCGCGCCGAGATGTCGTTCACGAAGTTCGTGACTTACATGCTGGTGCCCCTCTCGGTCGGCATGTTCCCGCACCTCTTCCAGCACTGGCTCACGGCCAAGAGCGCCGGCAGCTTCAAGCTATCGGTCGTCTGCCACCCGGTCTTTATCATGATCGTCTGGGTGCCGTGCGTCCTGATCGGCGTGTGGGCGACGACCGAGCTCGCCCAGATCCCGCCGCCTCTGCAGGGCAAGCCGAACGCGATCCTGCCGTTCCTGGTCAACAAGCTGACCAATCCGGTGCTCGGCGGCTTCCTCACGGCCGGCATCCTGGCCGCGATCATGTCGAGCCTCGATAGCCAATTCCTCTGCCTCGGCACGATGTTCACAACCGATATCGTGGGCCACTACGCTCCCAAGCCGGAGCTGTCGCCCGCAGAGCGTGACCGCCGCGATATCCGGCTCGCCCGGTCGTTCATCATCGCGATCGTGGCGATCACCTACCTGCTGGGGCTGCTGAAACCGCCGAGCGTATTCGCCCTGGGCGTCTGGTGCTTCAGCGGCTTCGCGGCGCTGTTCCCGCTGATCTTCGCGGCCTTGTACTGGCGGGGTCTTACGAAGGCCGGGGCGTACGCCAGCGTCATCGCAACGATCGCGACTTGGGGATACTTCTTCCTCGACGCCGCTTCGGACGGGGTCAAAGCGATCCGCACTTACACGGTCGATATCACCGTCGACGGAACGACCTACGAGACGATGGCCGTCCTCTGGATCTTCCTCGCCTCGGCGGCGGCGATGATCGTCGTGTCGTTCATCACCCCCAAGCCGAGCGATCGGACCCTGGCGAAGTTCTTCCCTGAGGCAAACTGATTTACCGCGGAGTTCGCGGAGGACGCGGAGCATCGAAATGGAACCGTTTCCCGAAGACTGGGAATGGCTATGGGTGATGGAAGCGGAGCCGGTTCACTCAGAGCAAGTTTTCATCAAGTTCGACACTCAGATCGAAGATTCACGCATTCAACTCGACGTTTGGCCCTTTGATACGGAGGTCGATCTTCGTTGGTGGAGGAACGACGAAATCAATGGAGATCTGCAACTGCGTTGGGTAGCTGGTATCGCTGTTGAAACGGGCCCGAAAGTAAGTGCTTTGCACCTGACCTTTGAACAAGACTGCCTGCTACCGCTTCGATTTCAGATTCGTCCACACATAACAATTGATTGGGGAACGAAGTGGCTTTCACCTTAACTTGCCAGAAACACCTCTTTCCCTGCGTCCTCCGCGAACTCCGCGGTAATCCCATTCCGCCTTCCGCCCTCCCCCTTCCGCCTTCGTGAAGATCGCTTACTTAGCCGCCGGCGCTGCGGGCATGTACTGCGGGAGTTGCCTGCACGACAACACGCTCGCCGCCGCGTTGCTCAAGCGGGGCGAGGACGTGCTGTTGGTGCCGACCTACACGCCGTTGCGGACCGACGAGCCGAGCGTCGCCCACAAGCGGGTCTTCTTCGGCGGCGTGAACGCTTATTTGAAGCAGGCCTCGGGGCTCTTCCGGCGGACGCCTCGGTGGTTTGATCGCTTGCTCGATTCGAACTGGTTCCTGAATCTCGCTACCAGCGGGGCGAGCAGTGTCGATCCGGCGAAGCTCGGGGGACTCACGGTCTCCATGCTCCGCGGTGAAGGGGGCAACCAAGCGGGCCAACTCGATCAACTCGTCGATTGGCTCGTCGATGACGTCAAGCCGGACGTGGTGCACCTGTCGAACTCGATGCTGCTCGGCATGGCCCGCCGCATCAGCGAGCGATGCGGTCCGCCGGTCGTTTGTGCCTTGTCGGGCGAGGACCTGTTCCTTGAGCGGCTCCAGCCACCACACTACGAAGAGGCCCGTGCCCTGCTCCGCGAGCGGTCCGCCGAGGTCGCCGGCTTCACGACGCTCAATGGCTATTACGCCGACTTCATGGCGGACTACCTGAGCGTCGATCGGGCGAAGATGCACGTCGTGCCGCACGGCCTCAACCTCGAAGGGATCACGCCACGGTCGCACGGAGAGCCACCCGAGGGCCAGCCGCTGCGGGTCGGCTACTTCGCCAGGGTCTGCCCCGAAAAAGGGCTCCACCTGCTGGTCGAGGCCTGCGAGCTGCTCGCCGAGCACCGCGCGGACCTGCCGATCGAGCTGCACGCGGGCGGCTACTTGGGTGGCGGCGATCGGGAGTACCTGATCGACCAGCGGAAACGGGCGGAAGCCGGGCCGCTGGCCGGCCGGTTCCACTACCACGGCGAGCTCGACCGGGCCGGCAAGTACGCGCTGCTGGCCTCGCTGGACGTGTTCAGCACCCCAACCGTCTACGCGGAGGCCAAGGGCCTGCCGGCGATGGAGGCCATGGCCGCCGGCGTGCCGGTCGTGCTGCCCCGGCACGGCTCCTTCCCCGAGATGATCGAGGCGACCGGTGGCGGCCTCCTGCACGACCCCCAAGACGCCGGGGCCCTCGCCGAAGCCCTCGAAAGCCTCCTCGATAGCCCCGAAAACCGCCGCCAACACGGCGAAACGGGCTCCGCGGCCATCCGCAGCTCATTCCACGCCGACCGGATGGCCGAAGAGACCCTAGCGGTGTACCAGAGACTGCTGAGCAGCTAGTCGGAAGCGTCAGTGCCCAGACCACAGGCCGATGCCTGATTGCTATCCGGGCGCTGACGCTTCCGCCTGGCTGCCGGGGTGGTACTTGTGCCACGGGCCAATCCTGGTATTTTATGGGGCTCGGCAGCTCCCCACGCCCGCCCAACGGCGGCTTGCGATAGAACTCAAGCGACCCACTCAAAGCGACTGATTCCTATGGCTTTCGGAAAGAAGCGTCCGCGTCGTGCCCCGTCTAAGAAGCGGAACAAGATCAAGACCGTCAAGCACGACCCGCTGTACATCGATGGCGTGAAGCCGACGCCGATGTATGTCGACTTCAAGGACGTCGAACTCCTCGCCAAGCTGGTCAATCGCCACGGCAAGATCGTCAGCCGTCGCAAGAGCGGTTGCCACGCCGCGAGCCAGCACGCGGTCGCCGCGGCGATCAAGAGGGCTCGCTTCATGGCCCTGATGCCGTACGTCGCTGATTGATCTCAGCCACGAGCAAAGACACCACGAAGGCCGCCCGACTGATCGAGTCCGGGCGGCCTTCCGCGTTTCAGGAGTTTGCCACCGATGCCAGACACCCCGTTCGTTCACCGCCGGATGGTTGAGTTCGCCGACACGGATATGGCGGGCATCATGCACTTCTCGGCGTTCTTTCGTTTCATGGAATCGGCCGAGCACGCCTTGGTCCGCTCGCTCGGGCTCTCGATCTTTGGCATCCCCGATCCCGATGGCGGCGACACGCGGGTCAGCTTCCCGAGGGTGAACGCCTCATGCGATTTCCATAGCCCGGCCCGCTGTGAGGACGAGCTTGACATCGAGGTGGCCGTCCAGCGGCTCGGCAAGTCGAGCGTTACCTATGCGTTCCGCTTCCTCTCGGGCGATCACGAGTTGGCCAAGGGAAGCATGACCTGCGTCTGCTGCCGGATGCGTGACGGGCAGAAGCCGGAGCCGTTGCCGATCCCGGCGGACATCCTCGCCCTGCTCGAACCGTACAAGGCCTGAGCCGCTCGGAGCTTGTGGTGCCGCGTTCAGAAGCTGAGAATGCTCGCATGCCCGATCTGGTCGTCAACGAACTGTGCAAGAGCTACCCCACGCCGGCCGAGCCGCTGGTCGTGCTCGATGGGGTCGACCTCACGGTCTCACGCGGCGAGAGCCTCGCGGTGCTTGGTCCCAGCGGTTGCGGCAAGAGCACGCTGCTGGCGATCCTCGGCGCACTCGATTCGCCGACCAGCGGCACCGTCCGACTGGCGGACGCCGACCCCTTCGAACTCAACGAGCGTGACGCGGCACGCTTCCGAGCCGAACAGATCGGCTTTGTCTTCCAAGAGCACTACCTGCTGCCGCAGTGTTCGGTTCTTGAGAACGTGCTCGTTCCGTTGCTCTCCGATGGCAAGGCCACGGATGACGACGCCGACCGCGCGACCGACCTGCTACGTCGAGTCGGCCTGGGTGAACGCCTCGCCCATCGCCCGGGGCAACTCTCCGGCGGCGAACGCCAGCGGGCGGCGATAGCGCGGGCCTTGATCCGCGACCCGTTGCTCTTGCTCGCCGACGAACCGACCGGAGCCCTCGACGGACGGACCGCCGAGGCAATCGCCGACCTGCTGCTAGAGCTCCAGAGCGAACGCAGCAGCCTGCTAGTCGCCGTGACCCACAGCACGGAATTCGCCCAGCGGATGGGCCGCCGCGCCCGGCTGGTCGAGGGGCGGCTGGAAGAAGACGCTTGAACCGATAGGACCTCAGATGGCAACCCTCGAGCAACTCTTCAAAGACCTCGTGAGCGACGACGAGGGCACGCGATCAGCGGCGGCCGGCGATCTCGAAGCGGGCGAGGGCCCCCAACTCGACCAACTGCCTTGGCTCGCGGGCCTCGTCGGCGTCGATCAGCTCGATGTGAGCTACTGGGCTGCGACCCTTCTCGGCCGTGCCGGTCAAGCCGCCGCGCCCTTCGCCGTCCAACTCGAACAAGCAGCCCTCGACGCGACCCACCCGGTCGCCGCACGCGAGCGCGCGGTGTGGGCGATCGGCAAGATCGGCCCCGCTGCCAGTCAGACCTCCGAGGGTTTGCGAGCCCTCGCCGCCAACCCGGGCAGCCCCCGACTCGGCCGCCTCGCCGATTCGGCACTTGAATCCGTCACGGGTTGAGCTCAGCAGTCGTCGTCTCGACGTGGCTTGCGACGGCGTCGCGTTGACTTAGGATGGCTCGGTTGCCTCCTTCTCTTCGCCGTTGGTCAAACGACATGAAAGCTGCCTTCTCCCTGGCGTGCTTGCTGCTCGCCGCGATTGGTCATGCCGAAAGCCGGCCGAACATCGTGTGGCTCACCTGCGAGGATATGTCGCCGCGGCTCGGTTGCTACGGCGATACGACCGGGCCGACGCCCCACCTCGATCGCCTCGCCAGCCATGGGGTCCGCTACACGCGAGCGTTCACCGCGACCGGGGTTTGCGCGCCGTGTCGGCACACGATCATCACGGGGCTCTACCCCATGCAGAGCGGGGCCCAGTACATGCGGACCACGTCGCGGAGTTCGGCGCTCGGCGAGACGGGCGACGCCGAGCTCCAGCGCCGGGCGCTCGCGAGGCCGGTCTACGAAGCGACCCCGCCGGCCGGCGTGCGTTGCTTCACCGAGCACCTCCGCTTGGCCGGCTACTACTGCACGAACAACGCCAAACAGGATTACCAATTCAAAGCCCCCGTCACGGCTTGGGACGACTCGTCAAATCAGGCCCACTACCGCAACCGCCGGCCTGACCAACCCTTCTTCGCCGTCTTCAACGCCACGGTGACGCACGAGTCGGGCGTGCACGGCGAGAAGCTTCGCAGCCCGGCACGCACCGATCCCGCGTCGGTCCCGGTCCCGAGCTTCTTGCCCGACACGCCCGGCGTCCGGCGCGATATCGCTCGCCATTACGACAACATCCGAGCACTCGACAAGTGGGTTGGCAAGCACCTTGAGGACCTCGAAGCCGCCGGCCTCGCCGATTCGACCATCGTCTTCTTCTACTCGGACCACGGCGACGGCCTGCCACGCTACAAGCGTTGGGTCTACGACTCGGGGACGCACGTCCCGATGATCGTTCGCTACCCCGATGGCTCCGGAGCCGGCACGACAGACGACTCGCTGATGAGCTTCATCGACTTGGCCCCCACGGCCCTTGCCCTGGCGGGCGTTGAGCGGCCGCCGTACCTGCGAGGTCGCGTGTTCACCGGCCCGCAGAGGGAGCCCGCTCCCGACCAAGTCTTCATGCACCGCGACCGCATCGACGACACGAGCTTCGATACGATCCGCGCCGCACGCGACGAGCGGTTCCGATACGTCCGCAACTACCAACCCGACCAGCCTTATTTGCAGCCGCTGGCTTACCGAGATCGGGCCGAGTCGATGCGTGAGGTCCTGCGGCTCAAGGCGGCCGGCGAGCTGACCGACGCCCATTGGCAATGGACCGCCTCCGCCAAACCGATCGAGGAGCTCTACGACACCGCAACGGACCCCGACGAGATCAACAACCTCGCCGGCGATCCCGAGCACCTCGACAAGCTGAAGGAACTCCGTACCGCCCTCAACGAATGGGTCGCGGAGATCGACGACCCGCTGGCGATCGATGAAATCGAGGTGCTCAAGACCCGCGTCTGGCCGCCCGAAGGCAAGCAGCCGGTGACCGCCGAACCCACGGCGACCCTCTCATCTTCTCCGGACGGCAAGGTGAGCGTCACCCTCTCGTGCGACACGCCGGGCGCGAGCCTCGGCTACCGAACCGATCCGAACGGGCCTTGGACGGTCTACGACGGGCCGCTGCTCCTCGAAGCAAAGACGCTAGAGCTGGTCGCGCATCGGATCGGGTGGAAGCCGAGCGAACGCGTGGTCCGGCTCAACGACTGAGCGCTGCTGCAACCGCGTTATTGACACGTGCGTCCGCTGGCCAACTCGGTCAGCCGGACCGCAATCTCTTTGACCGACCCCACGTAGTCGATCGCGACCGAGTTGATCGCGTTGACCGGCATCTCGCTGAAGATCGCCTCGGCCGGCTTCTGGACCATGCACCGACCGCCGGCCTGGCTGATCGCCTTGAGCCCCTCCACACCATCCCAAAGCATCCCGGAGAGGATGACGCCGACCGCATTCTGGCCGGCGTGGTTGGCCGCGGCCTCGAACAAGGCGTCGATCCTCTCCAGCCGAGACACCTCTTCTTCGACTCGCAAAAGGTGAGCATCCCGACCCTCGACAACCAAGGACTTGGAAGGAGGACCAACGTAAACCGTCTGACAGACCAGCTTCTCTCCCTCAATCGGATCTCGCACCCTCAGATGCGTGTTCCATTCGATGATCTCAGCAAGGCGGTTCCCTGCGAGCGACGGATCCCGGTGCGTGGCGATCACCAGCACCGCTTCGAAGTCTTCCGGCAACTCGCTGATCAAGCCGTTGATGGCTTGCAGGCCGCCCGCAGAGGCTCCAATAGCGACTAAGAGATTCGGGAAACTCGCGTCGTCATCGGGCATAAGCGGCCGGATCTCCGGCCATCCTTTTCTTGCATTCGGGAATCGCCCTACGCCATGACCGTAGCAGGAGTTTCACGATACGGCGATGGCCCAACGGTCGTCTTGGCACTCCGAATCACGTGTAGCGCACGCCGCGGTGCTCTTCCTCGAAGAACGCGGGCAGCAGCGAATCGGCCCGCATCAAGCCGGCTCGGGTCAACTCGATGCGTTCGCTGTCGGAGCGTGAGACAAGCCCGTCCTTCTTGTAGCCCTCCCAAACGTCCCTCCACTCAGCGACGATATCGACGCCGAACTTCTCTTGGAAATACGCCGGCAGCAGCCAGCCCTTCTTGAGTTGCAGGACCATCTCGCGGATGAGTGCCTGGTGGGGCGTGATCCGCAACGCGCGGCCCAAGGGCAACTCGCCCGCTTCGAGCTTGCCGAGGTACTGCTCCCATTCGGGGAGGTTCTGGTAATGCACGCCCGACACGTGGCCGAAGCTCGCGATGCCGGTCGCCAGCAGATCGCTCCCCTGCCAAAGGTTGTCGCGGTAGCTAAACTTCGTGCCGGGCTTCACCATCGTGTACGCACTCGACGTCTCGTAGCCCGCTTCCAGGAGTTGGTCGAAAGCCCAATCGAGCCACTCCCGCTTCTGCTCCCACGTGGCGATCGGCGACTCCTCGCCGGCGAGCACGCCTTGCGAGATGACCGTGTTGAACGGCAATTCCATCTGGTAGATCGTCACGCTGCCGGGGTTCATCTCGATCGCCCGGCGGACGGCGTCCTTCCACTTGTCGGTCGTGTCGCCCGCCATCCCGCTGATGAGGTCGATGTTGACCGAGTCGAACCCGGCCGCCTCGATCCAGGGCCACGCGCGGTGGATCTCCATCGACTCGTGGGCGCGGCCGTTGTCGCGGAGGATCTTATCGTCGAAGTGCTCGACGCCGAGCGAGAGCCGCGTGACGCCGATCTCCTTGAGCGTGCCAACCTTCGCCTCGCTGAGGGTGCCGGGCTCGCACTCGAAGGTGACCTCCTCGGCCGCCGACCAATCGATGTTCTCACGCAACCGATCGACCAAGCGGGTGAGCTGGCGGCTCGACAAGAACGAGGGCGTGCCGCCGCCGAAGTAGACGAATCGGAACGGCCGGCCGCCCATGACCGGCTGCTTGCTGACTAGTTCGATCTCTTTCGACAACGCCGCCAGGTAGCGTTCGACCTCTTGGCCGTTCTTGTCCGTGAAGACCTTGAAGTAGCAGAACTTGCACCGCTTCCGGCAGAAGGGCAAGTGCAGGTACAAGCCGAGCGGCGCCACCCCCTGAGAGGCTGCTCCCTGAGAGGTCGGGGCGAGCGGCGGCTTGCCCATCGCCTCCGCCACCTCCCCCACCGCGTCTTTCGACCACTGCGAGAAAGGCGGGTAGTTGCTGATGAAGTAAGAGCCGACTTCGGTCTTTGTTGCTTCGGGCATGGTTTGGCAGGGTTGGTAGGTAGCCGCAGATGGACGCGGATAAACGCGGATGCCTATTGATGCTGATCGCGTGAACGGATGACTCGCTTCACCTGAACTCGTCGTGTTCCGAAGTTGATTAGTAGAGCGATTTGCTTGTCGGTCGCTTTCAGGTAGTTGAGCGTCTGTGCCAAGTGGTCATCCGTCAAAGACTTTGCGTGTTTTAGCTCGACTATAACAGCATCTTCGATAATCAGATCGAGCACGTAGTCGCCAACAACCACCCCGTCGTATCTTACCTTGACCGGTACCTGCTGGTTGACTCGCAACCCCGACTTACGCAATTCGTAGTACAGAGCATTCTCGTAGACACGTTCAAGGAACCCAACGCCAAGCTCATTGGAAACCTGATAAGCGCAGCCAATCACTTTCTCGGTCAACTCCTCGAAGGCCCATCCGCGCTATCAGCGTCCATCCGCGGCTACTCCTTCGCACCAAGGCAGTACAGCAAGCCGTCGGTATTGCCGATCAGCACGCACCCTGCCGAGGCGGAAGGCGCCGCCAAGAAGGAGCCGCCGGCGTTGTAGGACCAGGTCTCTTCTCCCGATTTCGTCTCCAGCAGCCGCAGGCGGCCACGGCTCGTGGCGATCAGCACGCGATCGCCGGCGAGCACCAATGGCGATGCCTCGACCCGGCTCTTGGTGCGGGCGCGCCAGAGGATGCCTCCGTCGGTCGGGCTCAGCCCGAAGACCGTCTTCGCTTGATTGGCAAACACCACCAGCGCATCCGTGACGGCCGCGTCGGTGCGGATGCCCTGGCCCCGCTTCGCGTCCCGGTAAGTCCATTTCACCGTGGGCTTGGCGGGGTCGGCGGCATCGACCGCCAAGAACTCTCCCCCCTCCATGCCGAAGTAGGCGGTGCCATCGATCACGGCCGCCGAGTTGCCGGTCGGCCCGCCGATATCGCACGAGCCGGTCTCTTGGCCGCTGGCGATCTCGATCGTGTGCAGTTTGCCATCGCAACCGGCTAGGATGGCGTGGCCGCTGACCACCGTCGGCGTGCCGCGCAGCGGGGCATCGATCTCGAACGCCCATCGTTCGTCGCCGGTCGTGGGGTCCAAGCCGAACAGCTTCCCCCCTTCGGTCGGCACCAAGAGAACGGCCGGCTCGCCTTCGGCCTCATGGGAGAGCGGCCCACCGTACATTTCGGATCCGGTGTCGAACTCCCATCGCACCGACCCATCCGAGCGCGCCAAGCAACGCAGCGTGCCATCGGCATCGGGCAGCAGGAACGCGTCACCGACGATCGCCCCGGGCGACAAGAAGAACGTCTCGCCGAAAGGCTGCTTCCAAACCGCTGCCCCGTCGGCGATCGAGACCGCATGAGCGGTCCCGTCGGCGTCGCCGAAGTAGGCCACGCCATCGATGATGACCGACGTGGTCTCGATCGCATGCCCGCCGGTCTCGTAGGTCCAAAGGATCGACGGTTCGTCGGGCAACGCGACCGTGGTCGTTCCGGTGGAATCGGCCCCGCCCCTCGCGAAAGGCCAATCGGCCCGGCATGCAACCGCTGATGCAAGGATCAAGCCGAGGCAAGCCGCGCTAGAAAGCCGCCTCGTATAACTGCCGATAGTCATCTTCGTTCATCTCAACCGGGTTGAACGTGCCGACCCATTGCTTGGCCGCGTCGGCGGCGAGTTGGGGCAAGCGATCGCGCTCGACGCCCAGCCCTTCAAGTCTACTCGCCAGCCCGGCGGAGCGGGTGAGCTCGCCGAGGTGGACGGCCAGTTCCTCCACGGCCGCGGCCGGTTCGATCCGCTCGAAATGATCGATCTCCGCATGCAACTCGCCGTAGGCTGTCCGGCAGCCCTCGTCGCGGGCCGCGTTGAATCGAACGACATGCGGGAGCATCAGCCCGACGGCCTCGCCGTGCACGACGCCGTAGTGTGCCGTCAAGGCGTTCGCCAAGGCGTGGGCCGCCCCGAGCATCGAGTTCTCGATCGCCAGCCCCGCCAAGCACGCCCCCTGCTGCACCCAGCCGCGTGCCGTGAGGTCGTTGGGGTCTTCCAGAACCCGCGGGAATCCGCCGACCAGCAGCCGCCACGATTCGCGGCTGAAAGCGAGCGAGACCTGGTTCCGCTTGGCGGTGACCGTCGTCTCAACGGCGTGCGTGATCGCATCGATCCCGGTGAGAGCCGTTACCCGTTGCGGCTGCGTGAGCGTCAGTTCGGGGTCGAGCACCGCCACGCGGAAGGCGGCCCGCTTGTCGCCGCACGCCATCTTCACGTGCGTCTCGGCGTCGGAGATCAGGGCAAACGACTGGGCCTCGCTGCCGGTGCCGGCGGTCGTCGGCACCGCGACCATCGGCAGCAGATCGGCGGTCGCCTTGCCGACGCCCCAATAGTCCTGCATCCGCCCGCCGCACGATGCGACGAAGTTGATCCCCTTCGCGCAATCCATGCTGCTGCCACCACCGACGGCGACGATGGCCTCCGGCGCATAGTCTTTCACGACCCCGACGCCACGCTCGACGTTGTCGGTCGTCGGATTCTCTTGGACCCCATCGAAGACGAGGGTTTCGACCCCCACGGCGTTCAACAGCTCAACACAGCGTTGTGTGTGCCCCGCCTGGACGATGCCGGGGTCCGACACCACCAACGCACGCCGCACACCGCCGATCGACCGCGTCAGTTCCCCCAGCTCGGCCAAGCGACCGGGGCCGAAGACGAGTCGCGTCGGGCAGTTGAAATCGAAGGGAGTCATAAAGGAACCACAGAGGGACACAGATGAACACGGATTACAACGCATCGGCGTCCACCCGTGTTCATCGGTGGTTCTCGTCAATTCAAGCCAACTGCAACGCCCGGCTGCGATACAGGAACTCGATCAGGTTCCCCTCGTGCGGCTGGAGCCAATCGAGTTTCGGCGTGGGGATCGGGCCGAGGTTCAGGCGGTCGATATCGATCGAGCCGATCAGGTCGAACTTGAAGTCGTCATCGTCGGTGATCGCCGTGCCCACGAGCGTCGTGCCGATCGCCTTAAGCATCTGGTCCTGCGGGCACTGGACCACGTTCACCATCGGGAACATCTGTTCTTTGTTGCGTGTCTCGCTCTCGTGCGAGGCGTGGTGCAGCACGACCGGGCGGAGGAACGCGACCGGGTCGTTCTCGACCAGCCGGTCGCCGAAGCCGGCCGTCATATCGGTCACCAGCGACGCCTCGGCGTCTCGCTCGATCGACTTGAGGATCGCCTGCGCGGCGCCGGGGATCGTGAACGCGGCTAGGCCCGCCTCGGCGTCTTCGGGCGGGAGGACCTCGATCGGCCCAAGCTTCGCGGCGAGCGCCTCGGCGATCTCCTTCGTGTGTCGCGACGCGTAGATCGAGCTGCAATTGATGCAACTGCGGCCGCCGTTTCGGTAAACGCTATCGACCATCAGGTCGAGGTGCTGCTCCCAGTCATCGACGCAATCGTCGCCGAACAGGATTTTCGAGTAGCCGGGGCCGTGGACCTGGACCTTAGGATTGCCCTCGTACTGCTCGACCGTTTGGGGTCCGCCGAAGATCATCGCGCGCCGACATGAGCTGAGGATCGCCGAGCCGATATCGGCCCCCGCACCCGGGTAGAGGCAGATCGCTTCGCCCGGGATTCCGGCTTCGACCATTGCCGAGAACACCCGATAAGGCGTCCACGGCTCGCTGCTGCCCGGCTTGAGCACGAGGCCCATCTGCAACGCGATCACCGGAAGCCACAGCGTGTGGACGCCCGGCGAGTTGCTCGGGAGCACCGCCCCCAGGGCGTCGCATTGGGCCTGGTAGCTGACCGTGACCCCCCTGCCCTCTTCGCCATAACCACGAGCGAACACATCCAGGTCCACGCCGCGGGTGAGGCAGTCGAGGATGCGATCGATGTTCTTAAGCACGAAGGCATTCTTCGTGACATTGGCCCGGCACATCGACACCGGCATGCCGGTCGTGGCCGACTGCTGTTGGATGAAGTCCTCGGGCGTCTGCTGGCTGTCGCCGACCGTCAGCGTGCCGGTCTCAAACAGCTCGCCCGCCTTCTTGCACCTGGCGACCAGCTCCGCGGGCGGGATCGCTTGCAGGGCTTTACGGGCTTGCTTTGCTTTCTTCGCATCGCGAGCGATGATGCCCGCGCCGACCGTATGGATCCGCGCGACCGGCTCGCCGGTATGGAAGTGGTTGATCTCGTCGACATCGAGCGACTCGTAGGGCTTGCCCCAACGGATGGCTTTGAGTTCGATCATGAATGAAACAGAATTGAACTAGGGCTCACATTGACGAGTGGTATCGCAAGACACATCAATACCGCGATCGCAAATGAGGTGCACAGTGAGTAAAGACAAAAAGTGGCAGCTACAGGCTCACTGATCGAGACGAAAGGATTTGGATAGCTCCTCAACCAATGAGACATACTCAGTGTTGTGACTGCCGTCATCTTGCAGTGTGTCCTGCAGAATCAACGCGTAATGATAGGACTTACCTTTCAAACCGTAGACAGTCTGCCTGAGCGTGGCCTCGTCAAGCATCTCGACTGTCAGTGATTCTCCGACGCGATCCTGGTCACCAAGAATGAGTTTGACTTCTTGGCGTTGCACCTTGAACCGTCGATACTGCTCAGCAAACTGTTTAATGAACGTATCGGTTAGATCACCGAGAGACTTCGGATAGCGTATTAGCATCACAACCGTGCTATTGCCATCCAGCGTCCAAATCTCAACTGGCTTCGACGAGGCGTTGTACTCGAAACTCATGTGCCGAGGGTAGTCGAACCCTATCGAGCCAACTTGAAAAGAACGCAGAGGCTGTGGAGTTACGCGAATCAAAGTCCTCTTGCCGTCGAGCTCTATCTCACTAACTGACCCAAGCGGCATCACTACCGATGACTCACCAACTTGAACACTCACGATCATCGGCGGCTCGCGATCGACCGGGGACTCCTCCCCGAGCGCCGTACTCAGCAGCAAGAAAACCGAGGAGACTCGGAAAGCGTAGGAAACGAAGCAACAGGCTTTCATAAGCTTAATCAGTTGTTGAGGCCCACAACCTGCGGCCAATCTTGGACAACTACTTTTTGTTGCTAGTCGAATCAGTAGACGCCAACGGTCGTTGCTTCGGCCAAGCGACTAAACGGCCGCACCCCGCTGATCCCGTCCCACGGGTAGAGCTCGTGCGGCGGCTCGCGTTCGCCCTCGTCGCGCTCAAGGAAGCCGGGAACGAAGAACTCTTTGGTCAGCGTGGTCAGTTTCGAGCGGCCCGTCTCGCCGTAGCCGACGAGCTCGTCGGTCTTGTCGAAATCGACAACCTCCAACACCGCTCGCGGCTCGGGGGCGTGGTAGGTGATCTTGTACTTGTTCTCCGCGGTGACCGGCTCGCTGCACGCGAGGCCCATCAACGTGTTGCCGTAGGTCGGTGTCATGTAGATGCCCGACTCTTCCGGCGGGCCGCCGAAGAGCTCTTCGACACAGAACTTGGTCCACTGCGGCGTGAACTCGGTGCCGCCGGAGAAGATGCCAGTGATGCCACACTCGGCCAAGCTCGTGCCGCGTTCTTCGAGTTCCAAGCACAAGCCCTCGATCAGCTTCGGCGTGCCGAACATGCACTTCACGTCGTGGCCGGCGGTAAGGATCGTCACGGCCTGATCCATGCAGTGCTTCTTGTACTCGTTGAGGTGGTCCATCCAGCCCTTCTTGATGAGCTTGATGACCCAACGCGGATCGAGGTCGATACAGAAGCAGATGCCCTCGCGGTGCTGGGCCAGGTGCTCCACGGCCAGACGCAGGCGGCGCGGCCCGCTGGGGCCGAGCATCAGCCAGTTGGCCCCCTTGGGGAAATACTTGTCCGGCAGCGTGTCGCTGAAGTTCGAGTAGTCCGTGCGGAAGTCATCGCACGCGATACGGCTCTTCGGCACGCCGGTCGTGCCGCCGGTCTCGAAGACATAAACCGGCTTATCGGCCAGCCCCTTCGGCACCCAACGTCGAACCGGGCCGCCGCGGAGCCACTCGTCCTCAAATTCCGGGAACTTCTTCAGGTCGTCGTAGCACTTGATCTCGGTGAGCGGGTCGAAGTTCAGCTCGCCCTTCTTTTCCAGCCAGAACGGGCAGCCGGTCGACTCGTGGAAATGCCACTGCACCGTCTCGACGGCGTGGGCATCGAGGGCGGCTCGTGCCTCGGCGGCGGCGGATTCAACAGCGGGATCGAGAGAAGCAGTGGACATGGCATACCGGGATCGGCAGGGTGATCAGACTCACGCACAATAGGCACCGATGCTATCGCCGACAACGGTCCCAGGGGGCGCGAACCGCGGGACGACACGAGTCCAGCGATCGCAGACGCGGCGATTAGGCAGAAAGCCCCAGAAGGAAACCATCCTCCGGGGCTTTCGCGGTCTCAACGATCCGGCTGGCCGCCGGCCGTTATTTGTCTTGTTGGGCCTATTCTTCGTCGGCCTCGACGGGAGCGGCTCCGCCGAGTTGGGCCAATGCCTGAATCACGCCGTTCAGGTGAGCAAGGCGTGGGCCGTAGCGATCGACGAACTCGGTGAGCATGTAGTCGCCGAAGCCCATGTCTTCGCCATTATCGCGGACGTCTTCGGTAAGCCGTTCGAGGTAATCGGTTTGTACGACGCTCAGCGTCTCGGCCGCCTCGCGGCAGCTCTCGGCGAGATTCGGGTTGGCGTCACGCCAGCGCTCCATCTCGTCACGGCGGGCCCGCTGCTGAGCACTCATGGCCCCAACCAGCTCTTCGAGCAGCTCGTTGGTCCGGTCTTGGGCCGACAGAACGTCCTTCAACACGGCGGTTTGCTCGTCACCCGGCGTGACGTGCGTCGGCCGCTGCGAGCCCGTGGTGACATCGACTTGCGAAAACAGGTGCGGGAGCGTGTTCTTGTCGGGCATCAACGAGGTCTTGTGCTTATGGCGTTCCGGCGGGCCGACGAAACGGCTCGACAGGCATGGCGGCGAGTGACAGCAGCGGCAGCAGCAGCAGCATCTAACGGCACCAACGCCCGTACAGCGAGCATCGCCCCCGTGTTCACCTAGTTTAATGAGGCACTCCGGTCCGATCCAGCTTCAGGTCGAGCCGACCTCAAAACTTTGCGCAAGATATCCACGAATTCCTTCTGCACGCGCCGCTAGCACCGTTGCGGCTGCTCGTAACGCCTGTGACGGTTGCTAAAGCCGTCGGGCCTCAACTCCCGATCTTAGAAGGGGGTGATGCACGCCACACGGGGGCGATCGCCCGGCACCGTTGAATCGACCTCCTCCGATCCTACCGACTTCCCTCCGAGCCCAGCTTGACGATCCCACGCGATTCTCGACGTCCCACGTTCGGCTACTTGCTTGTCGTTGAGGACGAGCTCCACGGCTACACCGGCGGGCTGCTGCTGGTCTGCCAGCGCGGACGCCCGCTCGAGTTCCATTGCACCGAGCCGGTCCAGCCGAGCCGCGCCGAGCAGATCCTCTTTGGCCCCACGCTCAAAGAGCATCTCTGTGGCGAGCAGATCGGCGGGGCGCTTGTCGCCAAGGCGAAGCTGCCAATCGGCTGCTTGCTCGCGCTCGACGAACCGACCGCCCTGGCGGGCCGGGCCGCAGGCTTAACGACACACGTCCTCACCGACTCCGCCGAAGCCCCAGCCGAGCTGGCCCAGCTAGCCGAGGCGATCGACCCCGCCGAGCCCTTCGAGCGGGTCCGCGAAGCGATCCGCGAGGCCCAGCGTCTCGGCGGTGGAGGCGAACACCGTGCCGCCGCTTGATCGCCCCCGCCGTAAGGTCGCGGTCGAAAGCTGGTCAGCGCCCGATCACGCCCCGATCGCTTCGAGCACGATCCCAACCCACAAGCCGGCTTCGATCGAAGCCGGCAATCCGCTATCGGCCGCCCTCGACAATCGGCCGGCGGCGGGCGTCATCAGCCTGCCGCGGCCGACGATCCCGGTGCGTATCCACGGAGCCGTCTTGCCCGAGGGTCAGGCGTGGCTAACGGGCACCTCGGGGACAGCGGTTGCTGCCCCACGCCAAGCCAACCCGAAGCCTCAACGGACCGCTTCCAAGCAAGCCGGCAACACACGCACGCGACCGCCGGCGGACATGGTCAAGCTCGAAGACCGCTTGCTCTGCCTGCTGCAACCACCGCTCGAAGCGTTGCTCAAGGCCGAGTCGCTGCCGATGCCGTTCGAGCCGTTCCCGTATCAGATGGAGGGGATCGCCTTCCTCTGCCCACGCCGGCACGCGGTCGTGGCGGACGAGATGGGCCTCGGCAAAACCATGCAGGCGATCACCGCCATGCGGATCCTCACCCACCGCGGCGAGACGCGGCGGATCCTGCTCGTCTGCCCCAAGCCGTTGGTGACCAACTGGCGCCGCGAGCTGGCGCAGTGGGCGCCCGAACTCTCGATCGCCTTGATCGAAGGGAGCCCGTCGAAGCGTGAGCACCTGTGGCGCAACAGCTCTTCGGTCCTGACGCTCGTCGGCTACGAAACCCTCGTCCGCGACGCCGCGCTCGCGTCCGAGCGCCCCTTCGACCTGATGGTGCTGGACGAATCGCAACGGATCAAAAACCCCGGCAGTGCCACGAGCAAAGCGGTCCGCGGCGTGACACGCGAGCGGAGTTGGGCGCTGACCGGGACGCCGATCGAGAACTCGCTCGACGATCTGGTTGGCATCTTCGAGTACGTCTCGCCCGGGCTGTTGCGTCCCGGGCTGACGCCCCGCGCGGTTGGGTCGGCGGTGAGCGACTCGGTCATCCGCCGCACGAAAGACCTCGTACTCACGGACCTGCCCCCCAAGATGCTCCGCGACGCCGCGATCGACCTGACCCCCGAGCAGTGGGAGACCTACCAGCGAGCCGAGGACGAGGGCGTCGTCCGGCTCCGCACGCTCGACGAGCAGGGCTCCATTGAAACGGGGCACCAAGAGCTGACCGTCCAGCATGTCTTCGAGTTGGTGCTGCGACTCAAGCAGATCTGCAACTTCGACCCGCCGACGGGCGCAAGCGCGAAGCTCGAACGATTGGATGCCGACCTCGAAGAGTGTGTCGCGTCGGGGCGCAAGGCGATCGTCTTCAGCCAGTGGGTCGATACGATCGAGAAGATCGCCGACCGCCTCGGCAAGAACGGCCCGCAACGCTACGAGACCGAGCAATACCACGGCCGCATCCCGCACAAGAAACGGGACGCGGTGCTCGATCGTTTCAAGAACGATCCCAACTGCCCGGTCTTGCTGATGAGCTACGGCGCGGGGAGCGTCGGCCTGAACCTGCAGTTCGCCGGCTACGTCTTCTTGTTCGATCGCTGGTGGAACCCGGCGGTCGAAGACCAAGCGATCAACCGCGCACACCGCATCGGGGCCGCCGGCCCGGTGACCGTCACCAAGATGGTCGCCACGGGCACGATCGAAGAACGGATCGACCAAGTCCTCCAGCAGAAGCGTGAGCTGTTCGACGAGGTCTTCCGCGACGGGATCGGCACCGGATCGGCCGGGCTCTCACGCGACGAGCTGCTGGGGCTCTTCCCCCTGCGGCCGCCTGCCAAGGACGCGGCGTAGCACGGCGGGGTTGTCAAAGTTTGCGGATCAGATAGCCCTCTTCGATCGGCGAATCGCTGCGACTTGCGACGGTCTTCTGGTCTGCGGCTCTCCGAAGATCTCATAATTCGGGCGTGGTTCCGCCCGCGGCGATTGACGCGCGGCAAGACTTGTCGTGTCCCTCCCCGCACCGTTGCTCTTCGTCCTGAAGCGAGCAGCCCCGCCACGCGGAACCCATGCCATGAAGACTCTCGAACGCGCCTTCCTGTGCGCTGCCCTCGCCGCCGGTGCCACCACGGCCTCGCATGCGGCCGGCTATCAGCACCTGCTCGACCCGGTCGTAACGCACACGAACGGGATGCGTCTCGCCTCGACGACCTCGCTGCGGAACCGCAATGTCTACTACCAGTGCGATCCGGGGCACGTCGGCTACTGCGATGGTCATCTGCACACGCCCTGCCTGAACGATTGGCGGAGCCTGGGCACACGCGAGTGCGGCCGCTTCGTGCCGCCCTACACGCCAAACGGACCAACCGGCACGGAGACCGTCCACTCGCACGACGGCCTCGAACAGACCTCCGGCGAATCGCTCGGGGCTATCTCAACCGACCCGAATCGCCTGATCACGCCCGCCACGACACGCGGCGGTGCCGCCCCTCAGGCCCAAGAGCAAGCCGCCGAGGCCCCCTCGGGCGGCATCTGGCTCGACGCGATCAAGACCATCGGCACCAAGATCGCCGCCCCCGAGGCCTAAGAACGCTTGGCAAAGACATTCCGGCTCCGGACGCTTTCCGACAGATTCCGCTAAACCGTTCCCGATCGGATAACCGATTACTGGGAGTGGGAGGGCGAAACACGGCTCGTGTTTTGCTTCAGGACAAAGGTCGTGACAGGTCGACGGATCGGCCTGTCACGACCTTTTTTTCGTGTTTCTGGCGGCCAGCTGCGATCTGGCTCGCCACGCCGTCGCTCGGCTGGGCCAAGTCGCTAACGCTCTCGGCCTTCGCCCGCGACGCGGAAATTGTCTGGCTGCCGGTTGCAGAGCGCAATTGCTCGGCGACCTCTACAGCGAGCCGAGCAGCTTCTCGGCTTCTTTGCGGCCGACGAAGATCCCGCGGTCGTCTTTCACGGCCGATTGCAGCACCAGCTTGGCGTTGTCTTTGTCGTTCCGTGCCAGCAGCACCTTGGCCAGCAGGAGGCTGCCGTCGGCACTGAGGGCGCCGCCTCGCAGGCCGGCTTGCAGGGCCTTGGTCGCATTGGCGGTGTCGCCGTTTTGATACAGCACCCAAGCCAGCGTGACATTGATATCCGGGTTCTTCGGATTGAGTTGCCGATTTAGGTTGGCGAACTGCAACGCCCGTTGCTGCGATTCGTCGCCCGGGGCCTCGAGCAGGGCAAGCGACAGTTGGTTGAGCACATCGCGGTTTGAAGGGGTCAGAGCGACCGCTTGGAGCAGGTGCTTGACCGCCGACTCGGCGTTGCCGCCCATCCGCGCGGCCACGCCCGACAGCAGCCAGACGTTCTCCGAATCCGATGCCGAGTTGCGTGCCTGCTCCAGAACCGACTCCGCCTTATCGATCTGGCCCGCCTTCAAGAGGGCTTGGGCATAAGAGACCAGGGTCGTCGGATCGTCCTTGCTCCGCTTGAACGCTTGCTTGAAGGACTCCATCGCACGGCTTGTCTTGCCATTGCGGCTGTAGAGCAATGCCGCCGAGACATACGGGTCGGGCAGGTCGGCATTCAGTGACTTGGCTTTCTCCAGTGCCTTGAACCCGTCGCGGTCCTTGGAGTCTTCCTCGAACATGAAGAGCACCTGGCCGAGTCGCTGATGCGCGTTGGCCTCGTCTGGGTCTTGCTCAATCCACTTGCGGAGGTCTGCCTCGGCTTGCGCCCAGTTCTGCCGCCGCTCGGCGATCACGGCCCGGCCGCGGTAGGCACGGATCTGGAACTGCCGCTTCCGCTTGGCGTTGGCGCTGTAGGACTCGATCAGGTTGACCGCCTTGTCGAAGAGGGCGTCGGCCTCGATCGTTCGATTGCCAGAAAGGGCCTCCTCGGCCAGCAGCAGGAACGGCTCGGGGTCGGCCGCCGAATCCTCCTGAACGGCTTGCTCCAGCGCGGGGCGGACCGCCTGCGAGTTGCCGGCGAGCAACTGCATCTTGGCCATCAGCACGCCGGCCGGCGGGAGCTTCGAATTCTTATTGACCGCTTGATCCAGGAACGCCCGGGCGCCAACTTGGTCCTTGTTCTTGAATCGCCCGATCGCCTCGCCGATCGGCTTGTACCGCTCTGCCGAGGTATCGCTGACGCTGTCGCCGATGAGTGCCTCGACGGTCAGCCCCGCCATCGGCTGAGCCATCGCCTCGGGAGATGCCAACAAGGCACACCCTGCCAAGGCGAGGAGCCTGGCGAGGCGACCCCAAACGAAGATTCCGCGTGATTCTTGGGCTGTCAGCATGGCATTCTCGGAGGCTGGCTCGACGGTTTGCCCCGGCGAGCGGTACGGCGAGCGGTTCGGCGCGTTGTGCGTGAAAAGCTAGGCGTAGATTGGACTTACGCCCGTTTGTCGCAGATAGGTCGCTGGAAGCAAGCACGGAGTTCCGCGACAGGCTGCTTTCCCCAGCTTATCGCAACGCCGCGAGTAGAAGCAGTGTCGTGGAACAAGGCTTGCAACAAGAATCCGCGGCATCCCCGCCTCAGAAGGCCGACCTGGACGATTACGCGAGCTTGGGAAGCCGCCCCGGGACGCGCCGGTCAACGTTGACCGCGTCTCGGAATAGCAATAAAGTTTTGTTTCACAAGTAGTTACGACGGAACACCAGCTCCCGAACGGCCCCACTCTTGGCGTCCGCCGGGCAACGAGCGCGCCGGCCTCTGGCCAGATCGAGCCGGGCAGCCTGCTGCCACCCTCGGCCCGATCGCCCCCGCCAGATCGGCAGCTCGTCCCAACCGTCCGTCCCCGCCATTTTCCTCGCTACCCCCGCTATTGGCTCGCCATGGAGCTGCTCGAACGCACTTGGGAAGGACTCGGAACCCTCATCAACGGGGTCCTTGGCCGCTTTGAACGCACCGTGACCAGCGTCTTCGGATCGGCCAATGCGCGGAATCTGAAGAAGATGGATCCGAAGGTCCAGGCGATCAACGCCCTGGAATCGAAGTACGAGGCCCTCAGCGACGACGAGCTGCGCGAGCAGACCGTCCTCTTCCGCGAGCGGCTCGAAAAGGGCGAGACCCTCGACGATCTCCTCGTCGAAGCCTTCGCCGTCTGCCGCGAGGCGGGCAAACGCTACCTCGGCATGCGTCACTACGACGTGCAGCTCATCGGCGGCATGATCCTCCACTCCGGGGCGATCGCCGAGATGGTCACGGGCGAGGGCAAGACCCTCACCGCCACGCTGCCGACCTACCTGAACGCGCTGGCCGGCAGCGTGCATGTCATCACGGTGAACGACTACCTGGCCCGCCGCGATATGGAGTGGATGGGGCCGCTGTTCACCAACCTCGGCATGACCATCGGCGCGATCTACTCCGGCATGGAGCCCGACGAACGCCAAGAGGCCTACGCCTGCGATATCACCTACGGAACGAACAACGAATTCGGCTTCGATTACCTCCGCGACAACATGCGCATCGCCGCGCTCGGCGACGAGCGTTTCGAGAAGCACCAGCAGCAGGCCCAAGGCAAGCTCCACTACGCCATCATCGACGAAGTCGACAACATCCTCATCGACGAGGCCCGGACGCCGCTCATCATCTCCGGCCCGGCCCAGGACGACATCACCAAGTACCAGAAAGCCGATCGGGTCGCGCGATCGCTGCGGGCGAACACGCACTTCGAAGTCAAAGAGAAAGAGCACTCCGCCAACCTGACCGAAGACGGCGTGCGCGAGGCCGAGAAGCTCGCCGGCGTCGAGAGCTTCTACACGGCCGGCAATATGCAATGGCCGCACCTGATCGACAACGCGTTGAAGGCACACCACCTCTACAAGCGGGACGTGAACTATGTCGTGAAGGACGGCGCGATCGTCATCGTCGACGAACACACCGGCCGCCTGATGGACGGTCGCCAATGGTCCGACGGCCTGCACCAAGCGGTCGAGGCCAAAGAGGGCGTGCAGATCAAGCAAGAGAACCAGACGCTCGCCACGATCACGCTGCAGAACTTCTTCAAGCAGTACGGCAAGCTCAGCGGCATGACCGGCACCGCCCTCACCGAGGCCGGCGAGTTCTGGCAGATCTACAAGCTCGATGTCGTCGGCGTGCCGACCAACCGCGAGATGCAGCGGATCGAGTTCCCGGACACGATCTACGGCACCGAGAAGGAGAAGTTCGGCGCCCTCGCCGACGAGATCGAGCGGGTCAATAAGCACACGACCGTCGAGCTCAAGAACGGCGACTGGTTCATGGGCGAGCTCGTCGGCGAGAACGACTCGCAGGTCGAACTCAAGCTGGCCGGCAAGAAGGAAACGAAGACCTTCACGCGGGACAAGATCAAGCACGTCCAGAAGCCGGGCCGCCCGATCCTCGTCGGCACCGTATCGATCGAGAAGTCGGAGCGTCTCTCCCGCCAGCTCGAACAACGCGGCATCCAGCACGAACTGCTCAACGCCAAGCAGCACAAACGCGAGGCGGAGATCGTCGCTCAGGCCGGCCGCCTGGGCATGGTCACGATCGCCACGAACATGGCCGGCCGCGGCACCGACATCGTGTTGGGCGGCAACCCGGACACGATGGCTTGGGCGCGCTTGCAAGAGAAGTACACCAGCCGCCTCGACGTGCCCAACGAGGAGTGGGACGCCCTGGTCGACTCGATCGATCAGGAGTTCGGCATGAAGGAGCAGGGCGAGCTCGTCAAAGAGCTCGGCGGCCTCTACATCATCGGCACCGAACGCCACGAAGCACGCCGCATCGACCTCCAGCTACGGGGTCGCTCCGGCCGCCAGGGCGACCCCGGCTCCAGCCGCTTCTTCCTCTCGCTCGAAGACGACCTGCTCCGCATCTTCTTCGGCGATTGGGTCCGCAAGATGATGCAAGGCCTCGGCCTCAAGGACGGCGAGCCGATCGAGTCCGGCATGGTCCAACGCCGCATCGAGGGCGCCCAGAAGAAACGCGAAGAGATGAACTTCGAGGCGCGGAAGAACCTCCTCGAGTACGACGAGGTCATGAATTCGCAGCGGCAGCGGGTCTATGTCTACCGCCAGAAGATCCTCGACGGCGTCAACTGCCGCGAGCTCCTGCTGGAGATGATCGGCGAGCAGATCGACGAACGCCTCGATACGCTGCTCGACCCGAAGTACGGCGTCGAGTCGTTCGCGGCCGGCGCGGGCAAGGCCCTCGGCGCGACGCTCGAGCCGAAAGACTTCCGCAACCTCGGCTTCGAAGAGGCGGACCGCCTCGCCCACGACGAGGCAGAACGCCAAGCCGAGATGCAGATCTTCGACGCCAGTGAGGAGAACCTGCCCGACGGCGAAGAGGACGAATGGAACTGGGGCGCTCTGGCCACGTGGGCCAACGCCCGCTTCGGCCTCAACCTGCGTGACCGCGACCTCAAGAAGATCGGCCGCGAGGACCTCTCCACGCACCTCATCGAGCGGGCCAACGAGGCACTAGCGAAGATCGACATCTCCGACGGTGCGCGTCTACTAGAGCCCCGCTTCGGCGTCGAAGAGACCTGCAGCTGGATGCAGCACAAGTTCGGCGTCGAGATGGACCCGGCGGAGCTCGTCGATCTCGAGCCGTCCGAGATCAAAGCGATCGCCCATCGGCGTGCAGAAGAGACGTACGATACTCGCGAGGCCGAGTACCCCGTGCTCGCCGCGATGTACCGCTTCGGCGGCAAGAGCCAGTCCCTCGATCGCGACGGCTTGATCGAGTGGGCCAACCGTCGCTTCTCGACTTCAATCTCCGCCGAGGACCTCAAGAGCAAGCAACGCGAAGAGATCCGGCAGATCCTGATCGACCATAGCCGAGAGACCAACGTCAAAGCCCGCGAGCTGGCCGACGAGGCCCGCGAGCGTGTCGAGAAGCTCTTCGAATCGGCCGACGGGGCCACCACCCTCGGCGCCGCCAGCGGCCTGAACGGCAAGCTCGAAGACCTCGCCGCTTGGCTCCGCGAACACTCTGGCGAAGAGGTCGACCTGGAGGAGTTCGCCAAGCTCGACCGCCGCGACGCGCTCCGCCGTGTCGATCGCGTGATCGAGGACCGCTACCGCCCCGAGATGCGTCGGATGGAGCGGCAACTCTTGCTTCAGATCCTCGACCAGGGCTGGAAAGAGCACCTGCTGGCGATGGACCACCTCCGGTCCAGCGTCGGGCTGCGTGGCTACGCGCAAGTCGACCCGAAGGTCGAGTACAAGCGCGAGGGCATGCGGATGTTCGAGCAGATGTGGGACTCGGTCGGGGCCTACGTCACGGACCTCGTCTTCCGCATGGAGCAACTCAACGAGGGCTTCGTCAGCAATACCTGGGCCGACGCCACGGCGAAGCACGAATCGGCCGACTCGCTCAGCGACGCCGCCAGCCAGCAGGGCGGCGCGGACCCCTCCGACCCGAGCCAATCGACCTCCAACGAGAAGCCCGAGCCGATCCGCAACCGCGACCAGAAAGTCGGCCGCAACGACCCCTGCCCCTGCGGCAGCGGCAAAAAGTACAAGCAATGCTGCATGCGAGCCGGCAGCGGCTCAGCGGCTTAGCAAGATAGGAGCCACCGATGGACGCCGATGAACGCGGAAGCCAGCCCTCCGGGACGAAGCGTATCCGGCTCAGCACGCTGCTGGTGCTCTTCCCGACGCTGGCGTTAGTCGCTGTCTTGGTGGCATGGGTCGTGATGCTGCGTCAGCAAGTCGCTTCGCTTGAGCAACGAGTGATCACCCTCGAAACCACCCGCCCCGTCGCCCTGGTTAAGCGAGCCTCACACGTCGGCATCCCCGACGAGGTCGATCGCGCGATGCTCATGGACGGCATCCAGGGCAATCCAAGCATGCCGATGATGACCCCTCGTTACTAGCCGATTCGCCTCCGCTTTCGCTGCGGCTAGCACAGGAGTCGCCGGAAAAGGACCTCTGATGTCATCCGCGACTCGCGGCAGTCTATAATTTACTCAGCCAATCGAGCACGAGATAAAGGACCTAACATGGCCACCGCAGAGACGCCAACGCCAAACGCTAGCCCGGCCTCAACTTCGTGCCCAGTCCCAAAAGACGACCTCATGGCAGCTCTTGAGGCGCAACCTGCGGACAGCACCTACGAAGAGTTGCTGAGAGAGCTGCACATGCGATATGCGATCCGGCGCGGGATAGCAGATATTGAAGCGGGACGCGTTCACAGCAATGAAGAAGTCCAAGAGATGATTAGCTCGTGGTCAAAGTGATCTGGAGCGACGAGGCGTTGGCGGATTTGGTCTCAATCCGTGATTACCTCAACGCCACAAATCCGGCGAGTACGATCCGCGTATGCCAAGGCATTTATGATCACGCCCAGATCATCAAAGACCATCCAGAAATCGGCTGGCGTGATCCTGACTTCAACGATCAGGAAATTCGCAACCTGATCCACGGCCACTACAGGATTATCTATCAACCGCGAGAACTCGACTCGCTGGAAATCCTCGCGATCTGGGACACTCGTCGCGATGTTGGCCGCCTCAATATGTAACCACCCCGGGAAGGGACTCCCGATGTCATCCATCACTCGCTGGACACTCAACGCCGCGTACTGCGTGGCCTTGCTGCTTGCCTCGCCGGCGATTGCTTGGGCGGCTTGGCGGACTGGCAAGTACCGCGAGGGGTACGGGGCCAAGCTCCTCGGCCACGCCCCGACGCGTGGGGGCGAGCGGCAGTGCGTCTGGCTGCACGCGGTCAGTGTCGGCGAGGTGAACCTGCTCGGCGTGCTGATCGCCGAGGTCCGCCGGCGGCATCCCGATTGGGAACTGGTGGTCTCGACCACAACGAAGACCGGCTACGACCTGGCGTGCAAGAAGTACGGCACCGAGCACACGGTCTTCTACGCCCCGCTCGATTTCTCTTGGGCGACCCGTGAAGCGGTGCGACGCGTGCGGCCCGACCTGCTGGTGCTCGCCGAGCTCGAGCTGTGGCCCAACCTAATCGACGCCGCCAAGCGACACGGCGCGCAGGTCGCTATCGTGAATGGCCGCCTGAGCGAGAACAGCTTCAAAGGCTATCGTCGGGTCGGCTCGCTGGTGCGGAGCGTGCTGTCGCGGATCGATCTGATCGCCGCCCAGGACACCGCCACCGCCGACCGCTTCCGTTCGCTCGGCGCGACCGCTGTGACGACGACCGGCTCGCTCAAGTACGACGGCGCCGAGACCGATCGCGACAATCCACGCACGCAAGCGCTGCGGACGCTAGCCGGCTTCGACAACAACACCACGGTCTGGCTCGCGGGCAGCACGCAGTCCCCCGAAGAGGCGATCTGCCTGCGGGTCTTCCAGGAGCTGACCGAGGAGCACCAAGACTTACGACTCGTCCTCGTCCCACGACACCCCGAACGCTTCGACGAGGTCGCGAACCTGCTCGAAGAGAGCGGCCTGCCCTACGCAAGACGCAGCCAGCTCGATGTCTCACTCCCCCTTCCCCCTTCCCCCTTCGTCCTTCTCATCGACACCGTCGGCGAGCTCGGAGCGTGGTGGGGCACAGCAACGCTCGGTTTCGTGGGCGGCAGCTTCGGCGATCGGGGCGGCCAGAACATGATCGAACCCGCCGCCTACGGCGTGGCGACCTGCTTCGGCCCCAACACCCGCAACTTCCGCGACATCGTCGCCGCCCTGACCGCGGCCGATGGGGCCAAGACCGTGCCCGACGAGGCCGCCCTCGAGGCCTTCCTCAACGGCTGCCTAGAGTTGCCCGACGAGGCCGCCGCCCTTGGCGAGCGTGCCCGGGCGTTCGTCGCTACGCAACTCGGTGCAACTCAACGGACGGCCGACTTGCTCGACGAACTCGCCGCCGACAAGCCGGTCGCCGACCGAGCGGCCGCGTAGCACCGGCATGCTTAGCGCTGGCTGCCCGTCGACGATTGCCCACTTGACACCACGTGCTCGTGGTCCTTCAAGTGGTCCGGGCAATAGCAGCACTGCCCTTCGCATTGCGAGCAGTAACGGAAGGCGGCCTTCGGGTCCATCGCGTTGGTCAACCCGCAAATACGGCACTCGTGCCTGATCGTAGCGGTTGGTGATTCGACTCGCCGCTTAAAATCACGGCGTCGCTTGGCCTGCTTGACTCCCCGCCAAGCACTCGCTCCGAAAAACAGAAAGTAGTTCGCCACTGCGGCAAGAACGATCAGCTTGGTTGCGACCCCGCCGAACCAGAGGCTGTAAATGTACAACGCCCAGGTGAAGGCAGCGAGGAACTTCGCCTTCAAGGGGAGCACGAAGTACAGCATGATCTTGTAGTCGGGGTAGAGCGTGGCGAATGCCAAGAAAACGCTCCACTTCACCTTAGATGCATCGGCAGCCCATTGCGGCTCGGCGAACGAGGCCGCCGCCGTAAACAGAAACCCTAAGAGCAGATAGGCGTTGTAGCGAAACGCTCCCCAGGCCGCCTCAACCGCGCCACCGAAGTAGTAGAAGGCGGAGAGGTAGATCAGCAATACGAACGGGTTGTATTGCGGTGGCACCAGCGGAAACGTCAGCAGACGCCAGACCTGCCCTTGCATCACTAGGTCGGGCACTAAGGCGAGCCGATCCGCTAGACCGCCCACCCCACCAACCGGGCCACCGCGGTTCGCGATATACACGAAGCCTTGTGCCGCAACGAGCCACAGGGTCAGGTTCGGGATCGCGTACGAGCCGAGCCGCCTCTCAAGCCACTTCAGGGGCGCCATGGTTTGAGCGTGCCTTTAGCTGGCGTCATCGGAGGAAGGCTTGCCGCCGGCGAGCTTGCTGACCACCAAGAAGACGATCGCCACGCCCAGCCACATCGCCGGGTAGGCGAGCATCACCGGGCCCTGCATGGCCCAGTAACCCAGCCCGCACCACAGCAGGAAGAGGATCGGCAACGAGACTTTGATATCGGGAAGCATGGGGGGGCGTCTCCGTGGGGTGGACTCTTCTAGGGTAGCGAGCCTCGCGCCAGGGGCAAATGGGGAATGCGGAGTAGGGAAGGGGGAATGTGCACGAACGCAATCCGCTTGCGCTTCATTCCGCATTCCCCATTCCCACCTCCCAATTCGCCCCTCCGCTCGCTGTCCACCCAGACCCGCGCGACCTACAATCGTACCTCATGTCGATCATCCAAATCCGCGGGCTCCGCAAGTCGTACCGCGTCTATCAGAAGCAGGAAGGCCTCCTCGCCAGTGTGAAGGGGCTCTTTCACCGGGAGTTCCGCGAGGTCGAGGCGGTTCGCGGCATCGATCTGTCCGTCGAGCAAGGCGAGTTCGTGGCGTTCCTCGGTCCCAACGGGGCCGGCAAGACCACCACCCTCAAGCTCCTCTCCGGCGTGATCAGCCCGACCGAGGGGCACGCCGAGGTGATGGGCTTTGTTCCCTGGGAGCGGGCCAACGAGTACCGCCGGCGGTTCGCGTTGGTGATGGGGCAGAAGAACCAGCTCTGGTGGGACCTGCCGGCGGCCGAGTCGTTCCGCCTGCACCAGCAGATCTACCGACTGCCGCCCGACGAGTACGACGCCACGATCGCCGAGCTGACCGACCTGCTCGATGTCGGCCGGTTGCTCAACCAACCGGTGCGTGAGTTATCGCTCGGCGAGCGGATGAAGATGGAACTCATCGCCGCCCTGCTCCACCGCCCCGAGGTGCTGTTCCTCGACGAGCCGACGATCGGCCTCGACGTGGTCGCGCAGCACAATATCCAGCAGTTCCTCAAGCACTACCAAGAGACCCGCAAGACAACGATCCTGCTGACCAGCCACTACATGAAAGACATCGCCGCCCTCTGCCGGCGGGTGGTGATCATCGCGCAGGGCCGCCTGATGTACGACGGCTCGCTCGCCGGCATCGTCGATCGCTTCAGCGGGCACAAAGTGCTGACGCTCCAGTTTGCCGACGACCATATGCCGAGCGACCTCGCCCGCTACGGCGAGCCGCTCGACGCCGAGCCGCCGAAGGCACGCATCAAGGTCGAACGCGACAAGATCGCCGGCGTGTTATCGAGCGTGCTTGAGAGCTACACCGTGGCCGATGTCAGCGTCGAGGACCCGCCGCTCGAAGAGGTCATCAGCGAAGCTTTCGCGGTGGCTGGTGATGTTAGCGACTCGCAGGAGCTAGAACCCACTACGGTTTAACCGCCAAGGACGCCAAGAGCGCCAAGGATATAGCCGGGAGGGCAAGGCTCCTGCCGAGCCGAACCCGGGTGCCCGCTTCAAGCTCGGCAGGAGCCTCGCCCTCCCAAACCTTTGGCGTTCTTGGCGTCCTTGGCGGTTCAAAAAAAACAACCATGAACGCGACCACCGCCAATCCGACCAGCCTCTCCAGTGCCTGGATCATCTTCCGCACGTGCGTCGAGGAACGCCTCGTCTATCGGGGCGATTTCGCGCTCGGCACGCTGATGCGGTTCTTGCCGATCCTGACGCAGATCTTCCTGTGGACGGCCGTCTTCGCCGCCGCCGGGTCGATGATCGGCAACTACACACGCGACGACGTCATTGCCTACTACCTGCTCACGATGCTCGGCCGCGCGTTCAGCTCGATGCCCGGCCTCGCCAGCGGCATCGCTATGCAGATCCGCACCGGCGAGATCAAGAAGTTCATGATCCAGCCGATCGATTTGCTCGGCTACCTGCTGCTGGCACGGGTCGCGCACAAGCTGGTCTACTACGCCGTCGCCGCCGGGCCATTCGCGTTGGTCTTCTGGCTGTGTGGCGACTACTTCCCCGCCGAGTGGCCCGAGCCACACGTCTGGGCGGCATTCCTCTTGTCGCTGCTGATGGGTTTCGCGCTGGGCTTCTTCCTCGAAGCAACACTCGGCATGATCGGCTTCTGGTTCCTGGAAGTCAGCTCGCTGCTGTTCGTCTACATGCTGGCCAACTTCTTCTTCTCGGGCCACATGTTCCCGCTCGATTTCCTGACGGATAGCGTCCCCGAGTGGCTCGCCACGCTGCTCTGGTTCCAACCCCTCAAGTTCCTCGCCTACTTCCCGGCGGCGGTCTACCTGGGCAAGATCACCGGCCCCGAGCTGTGGCAAGGCCTCGCCCTGCAAGCCGTGTGGGTCATTTTCTTCTTCACAACAGCGCGACTAGCGATGCAGCGAGGCTACCAGCGGTATAGCGGCTTCGGCGGTTGAAAAGGGGAACCGCCAAGGACGCCAAGAGCACCAAGAAAAGAAGAGAGCATAAGACAAGAGTCATGGCATCAACACGATTCCCTACTTCTTGTTAATCCGTTTAATCCTGTCAAAACAAACTGCTTGGCAACCCTTGGCGCTCTTGGCGTCCTTGGCGGTTCAAAATGAACGACCAAAACGCACCACCGACCGTCTGGCTCTACCCCAAGCTGCTCTGGACGTTCGCGCGCAACTCGCTGATCCGCGACCTCACCTTCCGCAGCAACTTCCTCATCGAGGCCGTCAGCAGTGTCATCTGGATGGTGATGAACCTCGGGTTCTACCTGTTGGTGTTCCTCCAGATCGAGAAGACCCAAGCCGCCGGCGAGACGGCCGATATCGCCGGGTGGGAGAAGCCCGAGTTCTTGGTCTTCATCGGCACGACGATGATCATCAACAGCGTCATGCAGGCGTTCTTCATGCCCAACGCCCAAGAGCTCAGCGAGATGGTCCGCACCGGCGGGCTCGATTTCGCGCTCTTGAAGCCGATCGATACGCAGTTCCTGGTCTCGCTGCGCAAGAGCAGTTGGACGCCGCTGGGGAACTTCGTGGTCGCGCTCGGGCTGCTCGCCTACGCGGTGCCGAACCTCGAGGCGTTGCCGTCGCTCGCTTCGTGGCTGCTCTACCCGGTCTATCTCGTGTGCGGCATCCTGATCATGTACTCGATCATGATCTCGCTGGCGGCCACGAGCATCTGGCTCGGCCGCAACCAGACGCTCTACGACTTCTGGTTCTATATCACGAACTTCAGCCGCTACCCGATGGAGATCTACCGCGGCAACGTGATCGGCGACGGCCTCCGCCTGACATTCACGTACCTGCTGCCGATCCTGGTCGTGATCAATGTCCCGGCCCGCGTGCTGGCCAAGCCGCTGACCAGCGACTACGGCTGGCTGATGGCCTTCGCTCTGGTCGCCACGGCAATGGCCCTCGCCGGCAGCCGCTGGGTTTTCAAACGAGCGTTAGAGAGCTATCGCTCGGCGAGTTCCTGACAAGGTCCCGCGCAGAGTCGCGGAGACGCAGAGAGCCTTTCCGAACAACCGACGGCGATCCCACGACGCCAGTCGTGGGAGCTGACCAGAGATAACTCATCCAAAGGCGCTAAGCCGCAAAGAGAATCGTGACTCGCGGAGGCTTCTTTGCGCCTTCGCGGCTTTGCGTGAGGCAACTCCCACGACTGGCGTCGTGGGCTCGCCGTTGGCACCCAGGCTCGGCTCTTCCTCGGCGTCTCCGCGCGAGACCACTCAAGTAGCCAACTGCCGCAGCTCGCGTGGCAACGGGAACGACACACTCTCCTCGCGCACCAACCGCGGCTCGATCTCCGCGGCGTGGTTCTCCTTGAGGTAGTCGAGCACCGCCTCGACCGTTGTCTCCGGGGCGCTCGCGCCGGCGGTCACGAGCACGGTCTCGACGCCGTCGAACCACTCGGGCTCCAGGCACTCGGGGCCGTCGATCAGGTGGGCGGCGATGCCCTTCTCTTTCGACAGCTCGGCGAGGCGTTGGCTGTTGCTGCTGTTCTGGCTGCCGAGCACGAGCGTCAGATCGGCCTCGTCCGACAGCAGCGACACGGCCTCTTGGCGATTCTGGGTCGCGTAGCAGATATCGCTCTTCGCCGGACCGATGATGTTCGGGAAGCGTTCCCGCAGCCTGGCGATGATGCGGCTCGTGTCGTCGACGCTCAGCGTGGTCTGCGTCAGGTACGCGAGGTTGTTCGGGTCGGCGACCTCCAACGCATCGACGTCCTCCGGCGACTCGACCAACACGATCGCCTCGGGCGCTTCGCCCATGGTGCCGATCACCTCGTCGTGCCCCTCGTGGCCGATCAGCACGATCGTGTGCCCCTGCTTGGCGTACTTGATCGCTTCGAGGTGCACCTTGGTCACCAGCGGGCAGGTCGCGTCGATCGCCCGCAGCTCGCGGTCTTTGGCCTTCTGCCGAATCTCGGGCGACACGCCGTGGGCGCTAAACAGCAACGTGCTGCCGACCGGGGCCTCTTCGAGCTCATTGAGGAAGACCACACCACGCGACTCGAAGCTCTCCACGACATACTTGTTGTGGACGATCTCGTGGTAGACGTACAGCGGAGCGCCGAACTCCTGGAGGGCGAGTTCCAGCGAATCGATCGCCATATTCACGCCGGCACAAAAACCACGCGGGCTGGCGAGCAGGACTTTCATAAGGAATGCGGTACCGGGTTGTACGGGCTGACAACGCCAGCTTAACCGCACCGCCGGGCGGGCTACTAACCCCTCTTCATAGGATCACCGCTTGGTAGGAAACCGCAGGAAGGGAGATGAGGGGATGTTTGGGGATTAGGGGATGGCTATCTGGTGGGGGCGACTCCAAACGGCTAAGGAATCCAAGCGGGTCTAAGGAGACGAAGGCCTCCTCCGCGGCGGACACGATCCCCCTCTATCTCCAAACATCCCCCCATCTCCCTTCATAAACGTTCAAGAGAACCAGCTCACCTGTCCTAACGCGGCTTCGGCTTGCGGCGTTTCGGACCGCCCGGGAAACGCTCGCGGTGGTCCTTCACGAACCGGCGCAGGCCGTCCAGCGTGTCCCGATGGAGCGTCTCGAACGCCTCGGCCGGCAGGCGGATCGGGTGGAATTGCCCCGAGGTATCGACGGCGAAAACCTCGTCGGCCGGTGTCTTGGTATCCATCGGGTGCCTCCTCTGCTGGATCTCCCGAGGGCGGAAGCCTCGGGTGCTTGCATTACGGAGGACCGCGCGGATTAGTTCAGGTTCGCAGGAGATTCGGGGGAGGGT
>CAYGUP010000021.1:0-59684 GCA_964353155.1 uncultured Planctomycetaceae bacterium
TCATCACCGTGTCGCCTAACTTCCCGATCGACGATGCCGGTGGCGGCACCCTTCTTGTCCAGGCCGGTGCAACGATCGGCGTGGTCATGGCGTTCGAATCCACCGTGGTTGTCGAAGGCGGGACAATCCTCTCCCTGGGCGGCGACGTCGGGTCCGTGGTCGAAATGCGGGGCGGCACCGTCGGATCGCTTTCCTTCCTCTCGAGCACCCTCAGGATCTCAGGCGGAACCATCACCGATCCGCTCAACGCCGGCGACAACTTGGTGGAGGTGATCGGCAGCGATTTCCTCTTAGACGGGCAACCGATCGCCGGGCTCGCTCAACCGGGCGCTAGCCTGATCTTAGAAGAACGCGGCGGTGCCCTGCTGACCGGCTTGCTAGCCGATGGCTCGCCCTTCGATTTCACGCTCAACGAGAGCTTCGTCGATGGCGAAGACTTCTTCCCGATCGATCCCTCTTTCGCTTCGCCAAGCGTCCTCCGGCTGACGAGGATCCCGGAGCCAACGACAACCGCGCTGCTTCTGGCCGCCTCACTAGCGGGCGGCTTCAACCGCCGACGCTGAAGCCACGCGTATCAATTACGGTGATCGCTGCGAAGCGGAGCCCCTGTAAGTCGTCGCAGCGATGGCGTGACTGACGACCACGGGGCGACCGCAACCGTCGCCCCGAACACTCCCCTGCCCCACGACATGACTCCTACCGACCCCCCCGAGAAGCCGCCGCAACCGCCCGCCCGATGGCGCCCCGGCTTGCCGATGTTCCTGAGCTTCCTGGTGCCGGGCCTCGGCCAATTCTACGACGGCCGCCGGTTCGCGGGCTTCCTGTGGCTGCTCACGGCAACCGTCGGCTACATCCCCTTCATCATCCCGGGCCTCGTCCTCCACCTCCTGGCGATCACCACCGCGGGCTTTCGGTACGAGGAAGACGAGGCTTAGCAAGCGGTTGGGGTGGGGTGTGCCACTGGCTTCGCGTGCCTGAACCAGTGTCTAGCGTCAGCAGAGCCGGCGTTAAGCTCCCGTGACCCGAGCAGCCTTGCTCAGAACCTGCCGAATTGGCGGTTTGGGGCGATTGCCAGCGGTCGCCGGAGCCGCTATTCTGTGCGATTCGCCGCGATGGACCCGCGGCGGGCGGGGAGGACGTCACCCCGCTACGGAAACGAACCCACTTGCTGACCGGCCGGGGCGACCCCTCGGCCTGACTTTGAGGCTCTCCCGATGGCACGCGCTTGTGAACTCTGCGGCAAAGGCCCGCAGATGGGTAACCAAGTCACCACCCGTGGTAAGAAAAAGTACCTGGGCGGCGTTGGTACAAAGATCACCGGCCAGACCCGTCGGCAATTCAAGCCGAACCTGCAGCGTGTGAAGGTCACCGGCCCGGACGGCAACGGCCAGCATATCCGCGTCTGCGTGCAGTGCATCCGCAGCGGAGCGGTCGTCAAGAAGGTCCGCAACGCACCGTTCAAGGTGCCGACCAAAGCTTAGTGTTGCCTTGAGCTGGTGCCTGGGTGCCAGTGAGATGCTACACCCGATGCGGGACCGCGCTGGCCAAGCCAGTGGCACGCTCGATTGAATTGAACCGGGCTGGATCGATGGCAATCTCTCGTGAAGACGTCGAGCGGGTCGCCATGTTGGCGCGGCTGGAACTCGATGAGGCCCAGGTCGAATCGCTGACGCCCCAGTTGGCGGAGATCGTGGCTTACGTCGATCAACTCGGCGAGGTCGATACCGAGGGCGTCGAGCCGATGGCCCATGCCCCGCTCGCCGGCGGCCGAGAACTCGAGAACGTCCTGCGGGCCGATGAAGTCCGCCCCGGCTTGGAGCGTGAGGCCGCGTTGGCGAACGCTCCGCGGCACGACCGGGTCGGCTTTAAGGTGCCTGCCGTCTTGGACGGCTGATCGTTCGCGTCCTCTCCTTGAGCGGGAGGATTGAGGTTTGGGGCGGAGCGGGTACCTGGGTTACCCCCACCCCGGCCCTCCCCCCTGAGGGGAGGGAGTTATTTGGCCCTCTCCGAATCTCGTGGCGATGTCCCTCACGCAACTCACTGCCGCCGAACAAGCCCGTCAACTCGCCGCCGGCGAAGTGACCTCGGCCGAGCTCACCCGAGCGTATCTCGATCGGATCGCGGCGGTCGATGGCCGAGTCGGCGCGTTCCTGCGGACCCAAGAAGAGCGGGCGATCGCCGATGCCGAGGCGGTCGATAAGCGGCGTGCCGCGGGCGAGACGCTCGGGCCGCTCGCCGGCCTGCCGGTTGCGGTGAAGGATGTGCTGTGCGACGAGGGCGAGCTGGTCACCTGTGCGTCGAAGATGCTCGAAGGGTTCCGTTCGCCTTACGATTCGACCGTGGTGGCCCGACTCAAGGCGGCCGACGCGGTGCTGATCGGCCGCACGAATATGGACGAGTTCGCGATGGGCGGCTCGACCGAGAACTCGGCGTTCCAGCCGACCCGCAACCCGTGGGACCTCGATCGCTCGCCGGGCGGATCTAGCGGCGGCGCGGCCGCTTGTGTCGCCGCAGGCGAGGCCCCGTTATCGCTCGGCACCGACACCGGCGGCTCGATCCGCCAACCCGCCGCGTTGTGTGGCGTGGTTGGCTTGAAGCCGACCTACGGCCGCGTGAGCCGCTACGGGTTGGTGGCGTTTGCGAGCAGCTTGGACCAGGTCGGCCCGCTCGCCCGCAGCGTCGAGGATGTCGCCCTGCTCTACGACGCGATCGCCGGACACGACGACCGCGATTCAACCTCGGCTCCCGACCCGTTCACGCCGACGCTGCCCACGGTCAACGAGCCGCTCGACGGTTTGCGTGTCGGCGTGGTGCCGGAGCACTACGCGGAGGGGCTCGACCCCGAGGTGAAGGCGGCGGTCGAGGCCTCGATCGAGGGCTACCGCGAGCGTGGGGCGGAGATCGTCGACGTCCACTTGCCGCATGCCAAGTACGGCGTGGCGACCTATTACGTGATCGCCCCGAGCGAGGCCTCGAGCAACCTGTCGCGCTACGATGGCATCCACTACGGCCGCCGCACCGACGAGGCCGCCGTGCACGCCGAGCTCGCCGCCGAACGCAAAGCGGCCGCCGAGGCGGGCGACACCGCGGCGACCGCCAAGATCGAATCGGCGTTGGTCCGCTTGTACCGCAAGAGCCGCAGCGAAGGCTTCGGCCCCGAAGTGAAGCGCCGCATCATGCTCGGCGCTTACGCCTTGAGCGCGGGTTATTACGACGCTTACTACAAGAAGGCCCTGCAAGTCCGCCGGCTGATCCGCCAGGACTACGACACCGCGTTCGAAAAGGTCGATGTGATCGCCGGCCCGGTGACCGCCGCCCCGGCGTTCAAGCTGGGCGAGTTGGTCGACGACCCGCTGGCGATGTACTTGGTCGACTTGTATACGGTGAGTGCCAACCTGTCGGGCCTGCCCGCGATCAGCCTGCCGTGCGGGCAATCGTCGAGCGGCCTGCCGATCGGCCTGCAACTGATGGCCCCCTCGCTGGAAGAAGAACGCCTGCTGAGAGCGGCTCGGATGCACGAGATTGCCAACGGGACGGCGCCGATGCCTTCGCTGTAGCTCTCCCGGGAGGGCGAGGCTCCCGCCGAGCCACGCGCCGGGTACCCACTTCCAGGCTCGGCGGGAGCCTCGCCCTCCCGATTCGTTTGCTCCCGAATCGCTTGCTGGCCACCGCGTCGTTCCTTTGTTTCTTTGTGTTTAAGAACCCGCCAAAGACATGAGCGATTACGAAACGATCATCGGCCTCGAAGTCCACGTGCAGCTCGCCACCAAGAGCAAGCTGTTCTGTGGCTGCCCCAATCGGTTCGGCGGGGAGCCCAATACGCAGGTCTGCCCGGTCTGCTTGGGGATGCCCGGTTCGCTGCCGGTGCTCAACGAGAAGGCGATCGAGTTCGCGTTGCTGACGGGCGTGGCGCTCGACTGCGTGACGCCTTCCACGGAGAAGGTGAACTTCACCAAGTGGGATCGGAAGCAGTACTTCTACCCGGACCTGCCGAAGGGTTATCAGACCAGCCAATTCGACCTGCCGATCACCGAGACCGGCAAGCTGACGATCGTCGTCGGCGAGGAAGAGCCTCGCGACATCCGCATTACCCGCGCGCACCTCGAAGAGGACGCCGGCAAGAGCTCGCACGACGAGTCGGGCGGCGGCGGCGATTCGGTCATCGACCTGAACCGCGCCGGCACGCCGCTCTTGGAGATCGTCAGCGAGCCGGACCTGCGCTCCTCTGCCGAAGCGAAGGCCTATCTCACCGAGCTGAAGCTGCTGCTCACGTTCCTGGGCGTCTCGGATTGCAATATGCAGGAGGGCTCGCTGCGGGTCGATGCGAACGTCAACCTGCACGTCGACGACCCGGCGGAGCCCGGCAAGAAGGCGGCCACGCCGATCGTCGAAATCAAGAACCTCAATAGCTTCCGCTCGGTCGAGCGGGCCATCGAGTACGAGACGCAGCGGCAGTGGAAGGATTGGCAAGAGACCGGTCGCCGGATGGGCCAAGCCCCGAAGACGACCCGCGGCTGGGACGACTCGGCCGAGGTCACGCGACCGCAACGTGAGAAGGAAGACTCGGCCGATTATCGCTACTTCCCCTGCCCCGACCTGGCGCCGGTCGTCACGCCGGCGGCCCAGATCGAGGCGATCAAGGCCACCATGCCCGAGCTCCCCGCCGCGCTGCGGCTCCGGCTGCAAACCGAGCAAGGCCTCAACGCCTACGACGCCGAGGTGATCGTCAACCAGGGGCGTGAGCTGGTCGATTACTTCCTGGAGGTCGCCAAGACAGGCGGCGACGCCAAGCAAGCGGCCAATTGGATCACGCAGCACGTGCTCCGGGTGATGAACGCCGACGGCAAGTCACTCGCCGAGGTCGGCCTGCCCGCCGAGCGGCTCGGCGGGTTGATCCAGAAACTCACCGGCGGCGATCTGCCGAGCTCACGCTCGCGCGAGGTCTTCGACCTGATGATCGACAAGTCGCTCGACGCCGACGCCGCCATGGAAGAGCTCGGCATCGCCGCGGTCGACGAGTCGGAGCTGACCGACCTCTGCCGCGAGTTGCTCGAAGCGAACCCGAAGGTCGTCGCCGACGTGCAAGGCGGCAAGCAACAGGCCGTTGGCTCGTTGATCGGCCAAGCCAAGAAGCAGAACCCCAACGCCGACCCGGGCCACGTGCGGGCGATCTGCTTGGAGCTGATCGCCGCGATGTAGTTTTGACAAGATCGACAAGATGAACAGGATTGATAGTAAGCTGATCTCGATGACCGCTCTCCGGTCTTCCCATCCCGATGATCCAGTCAATCCTGTCTAAATGCCGCTCATCACGCTCACCACCGACTTCGGCACGGGCGGGCGGTATGTGCCGCAGATGAAGGGTGTCCTCTATCGCCGGGCCCCCGGCGTGGCGGTGGTCGATCTGTCGCACGAGGTCCCGCCGCAAGACATCGCCGCCGGCGCGCGGTTCTTGGAGCAGAGCACGACCGGTTTCCCGGCGGGGACGGTCCACCTCGCGGTGATCGATCCGGGCGTGGGGACCGACCGTGAGATCGTCGCCGTGCATGCCCACGGGCAGTTTTATGTCGGCCCGGACAACGGCTTGTTCGGCTGGCTGCACGGTGTCCTGGTCGAGGCGGTGACGCTCGACCTGGCCCGGCTCAACCTCGACGCCGTCTCGAACACGTTCCACGGCCGCGACATCATGGCCCCGGCCGCCGCGTGGCTCGCGAAGGGGGCCCAGCTCTCGGACCTCGGCGATCCTCGCGACGGGCTCGTCCGGCTCCCCGATGACGACGGGCCAACCATCCACGAGCAGCGGATCGAAGGCCGCATCGTCGAGGTCGATCACTACGGCAACCTGATCACCAACGTCCCCGCCGAAGCGCTCGCCGACGCGCCGCACGGCGACCGACTGCGGATCACGCTCGGCGACCACGAGACCTTCGGCCTGTGGCAGACCTACGGCGAACAGCCGGCGGGGACGCTGATCGCGTTGATCGGTTCCACCGGCCACGTCGAACTGGCGATCACCAACGACAACGCAGCGAGGATGCTCTTCGCCGGCGTCGGTGGAGCGGTCACCTTCGATTGGGCCGAAGCACAGAAAAACTAGAAACCGCCAAGGACGCCAAGAGCGCCAAGTCATTACACCTTGGCGCTCTTGGCGTCCTTGGCGGTTCAAAATGAGCAACTAGGAAGACTTTGACAACACAACAACTGCACGACTGGGACCTCGCCCACTACTGGCACTCGTTCACTCCGATGGCGGGGTACGACCCGCTGGTAATCGAACGCGGCGAGGGCTCAACGCTCTACGACACCGACGGCCGCGGCTACCTCGACGCGGCGAGCAGCATGTGGTGCGCGGCGCTCGGCCACAACCACCCGCGGATCAACGCGGCGATCGTCGAGCAGGTCAGCAAGCTGTCGCACTGCACGAGCCTCGGCATGGGGGCCGATATCGCGGTACGGCTGGCGAAGCGGCTGGCGGACCTCGCGCCGGGCGACTTGCAGCACGTCTTCTACTCAAGCGACGGCTCCAGCGCGATCGAGATCGCTATGAAGCAGGCCGTCCAATACTGGCGGCAGGCCGATACGCCACAGCCCCAGAAGACCAAGTTCGTCTGCCTCGGCAACGCGTACCACGGCGACACCATCGGCGCGACGGCCGTCGGCGGCATCGGGCGTTACTACGAGGTCTTCGGGCCGTTGCTATGCGAAGTGATCCGCGTCACCCCGCCCGATACGCGCAACACCCCGACGGCCCCCTGCCCCCCCGACCGACAAACCGTTGGGGACGAAGTCACCCAGGCGCTGTCGCGTATCGAAGCGGTTTTCCACGAGCAAGCCGAGCGGGTCGCCGCGTTCATCCTTGAGCCGCTCGTGCAGTGTGCGGCCGGCATGCTGATGCACCCGCCCGGGTTCCTCGCCGGCATCCGGAAGTTATGCGACGAGCACGGCGTGCTGCTGATCGCCGACGAGGTCGCCGTCGGCTTCGGGCGGACCGGCAAGCTGTTCGCGTGCAACCACGAGGACGTCGCGCCGGACTTCTTGTGCCTGGGCAAGCACCTCACCAGCGGCTACCTGCCGATGGCCGCCACGCTCACCACGCCGACCATCTACGAGGCGTTCCTCAACCGCACGCCTGATGAGGATCGCACCTTCTGGCACGGCCACACCTACAGCGGCAACGCGCTGGCGGCCGCCGCCGCGATGGCGACCCTCGACGAGTTCGAGAACGGCGTCTTCGATGAGTTGCCAACCAAGATCGCCCACCTCGGCGAGCGTTGGTGCGACCTCTCGGCCCATCCGGCGGTGAAGCACTCACGCCAACGCGGCATGATCGCGGCGTTCAACCTCGAACCGAACGGCGGCTTCCTCGACGAAAACTCACTAGGCCGCCGCCTCGCCCGCTACGCGATGCAGCAAGGCGTCTGGCTCCGGGCAAAGCCCGACCTCGTCTACCTCACCCCGCCGCTGAATGTCTCGATCGAGGACCTCGACCGGATGTGCGATGTGGTCGCCGAGGGGCTTGAGGCTGGCTAATCGTAGGCCGTAGTAAGCCACCAGGCGCAGTTACGGCAGGCTAGCCAATCCGGTGATTCATACCGTAACCGCGCTCCGCTCGTTACGGCCTGCCCGGCTACGGGCATCGCTTAGCGTACCGATGGATCGAGAGGGGTGCCTCAGAACAGCAGCTTCGGGGGTGACGATTGTGCACCCTCTCTTGTTGCGACGTATCGCAGCAGGTTCGGTCGCCAACGATCGTTATCAGAGTCCCACCAGAAGCGAGCGAAGTAGAGCGACTTCTCGCTTTGCCTAGCGGGCGTGTGTTCAATACCCCACTGCACGTCAGCGACGATGAGCTTCTTCCGAAGTTTCGCCTCATCCCGTATTGTGTGATCGCCGCTGAACACATGCCGGTAGTTGGTGACGTTCAAGAAGATGCCTTGGTCAGCGGTGTGCGGCTGCATCGATTCGAAGGCAGCGGCACTCGGGCACCGCCAGACCACAATCTTGCTGGAACCTTTTAAGAACCGTTCCCACGATGGATCGCATGCCATTGCCTGCCAAGCATCGACGAAGAGTTTGCGGTCATCATCAATGCCTGATCTGCCAACCTCAGACGATAACGCTTCTACCGCATCGTCGGTTAGTGACTCGCCGCTAGCACGCATGAGGTCGTAAACCGCGCCGGGATCATTCGACCCGTACGCTGAAAGGAAGTCGGCAATCGCCCTTCGCAAGGCAAGCTCGGCTGCCGGTGGGATATCGCTGGCGTCGATCGTGAGTGCGGTATCAATCTCATCAACTTTTGAGATCGGAAAAGTCTCAATTGCCGACACGAGTTCGTCTGCGGGTCCTGAAATAGGAATCGTTTGCAGAGCGTCTAACTCGTCGACCCGTTCCTGCTGTGCGTCAGTAAGTTGACTCCCGTTACATCCGGCCAGCGACAGAACAATCAGCCACGCTGTGGGAACGATTTTACGCACGGGAGCAAGCATGGGTATGGATGGTTGGAATGACGAATCAAACGGGCGACACTCGGTCGAAGTTAGCATAGAGGATACGGGCGGTTACTGCTGAAGTGACACCCCATCCCTCGACGGGCGGCTCGGATCGCAGCGAGTCACCGGCGCAGTAGTCAACTCGTTAAACACTGGGGGCTGCGGCTACCGTCTCGAAACACAGCCGCCCGCCGTCTGGGTTGTTCGTGCCGTAACTACGCTTCGCTTGTTACTGCCTACCTGACTCCCCTTCCCCGGTGGCCTCCCCGTCGCTCATGCCGAGCTGCCCCATCTTGCGGTAAAGGTTCGACCGGTGGAGGCCGAGGTCTCTCGCGGCGGCGGCGACGTTGCCTCTTGTGCGGTCGATCGCGCGGGCGATGTGGCGGCGTTGGAACTCGTGGGTCGCTTCGGTCAGCTCGCCCTCGATGGCGAGCTCGCCGCTGGCGTCTCGGGCCGGGCCGCGGTCGATGATCGCCAGCTCTTCGGGCTGCACCGTGGCGCCGTCGGTCAGGTACGCCACGCGTTCCATCAGGTTCCGCAGCTCGCGGATGTTGCCGGGCCAGTTGTGGCTGGTGAGTTTGCGTCGGGCCGCGGCGGAGAGTTTTGGGGCTTTGCGGCCCCGTTGCTGGCAGAAGTTTTTGAGGAAGTGCTCGCCGAGCAGGACGACGTCGTCGCCGCGGTCGCGTAGCGGCGGCAGCTCGATCGACACCACGCACAGGCGGTAAAAGAGGTCCTCGCGGAACGTCCCCTCTTGGACCCGCTTCGAGAGGTCGCGGTTCGTGGCGGCGACGACCCGCACATCGACCTTCCGCTCCTCCGAACCGCCGACGCGGACCACGATCTTGTCTTCGAGCACCCGGAGCAGCTTGGCCTGCCCGCCGGGCGACATATCGCCGATCTCATCCAGCAAGAGCGTGCCGCCGTCGGCCAGTTCGAACTTGCCGGCGCGGCTCTCGCGGGCGTCGGTGAACGCGCCGGCCTCGTGCCCGAACAGCTCGCTCTCGAGGAGCGACTCGGCGATCGCCGCGCAGTTGACCGCCAGCAGTGGCTCGTTGCGGCGGCGGCTCTGGAAGTGGAGCGATTGGGCGACGACCTCCTTGCCGGTGCCGTTCTCGCCGAGGACCAGCACCGCCAAGTCGGCATCGGCGACGCGTTGGATCGTGCCCCGCAGGGCCGTGATCGCCGGCGACTCGCCCAGCATCCGCACGCCACTGGCGGCTTGATCCACGAGGGCATCGCGTTGGTGGACGAGCTCTTCGAGTTGCTGGGCATTGGCGACGGCGACCGCCGCGAGACGGGCGAACTCGGCGAGGCCGCGTTGGTCGTCGTCGGTGAACTCGCCGACGCGTTTGTTGATCAACTCGAACGCGCCGAGGCGTTCGCCACCGGGTGCGTCGAGCGGCACGCAGAGGAGCGATTCGGTTTGGTAGCCGGTCGACTTGTCGGTCGCGCGATCGACCTCGCTCGAATCGCTCGGCGAGGTCCGTTTCGGCTCGCCGGTCTTCACGACTTGGCCGACGACGCCGGCGTCGGCGGGGATGACCAAGCGGTTGTCGGGCATGCCGAGCGCAGGACGCCCCACGAGCTGCGACGATTGCTTGTCCCAGAGGAAGATGGTCGCCCGATCGGAATCGAAGAGCCGCGTGGCCGCCTCGGCCATCTTCTCCAATAGCGCAATCGTATCGCTCGACTCGCCCCATTCGAGCGATAGCGAAACGAGCTCCGCCAGCCGTTCGGTCCGGCCGGCGTCTTGCTGCGTAATGGCGGCGGCGAGCCTGGCCGCCGCGACCAACATGCCGAGGTCGGTCGCGGCGAGGTCCTGAGTCGGTTGGCGAATCGCCAGCACGTCCGGCTGCGGACTCCCCGAGGGCGAGGCGATCGGCAACGCGATCCACCCGCCCAGTTCGACCGGCCGCTCCGCGTCGAGCGCTTCGGCGGCCGCTTCCGGTTGGTCGTTGGCGTCGACTGGGGCAGCGGCGAGGAGCTTCCACTGCGGAGCCGCCGGGCGCCAAAGGCCGACGCTCGCCGCCCCGGCCGCCTTGTGTACGGCGGCCACCACCCGCGTGTCGAACGACGCCGGGGCTTCGCCGACGGCTGTTATCAGTTCGATGGCGAGACCGGCCAGCGGTTGTGTCGTCTTCATGACCGCCGATGGTGACGCGATGTGCCGCAAGATGCAATGCCGGGCGAGCCGATGACGCCAGTCGTCGGAGTTGATCGCACTGGCCTCCGACGACTGGCGTCGTCGGCTCGCTGTCTCTTGGGATGGCTCGCCGTGGGTGCTGGCGGCTGCTACGATTTGGGGCTTCCAACCACCGCACAACCGCTACGGAGCCGTCACCCATGTCTGGTCTCTTCGAAGGAAAAAAGGGCCTCATCACGGGCGTCTTCAACAAGCAGTCGCTCGCCTGGGTGATTGCGGATCAGGTCATGGCCGGGGGCGGTGAGTGCGGCTTCACCCATATGCCGGACAAGCCGGACGACGCCCGAAAGAAGAACGAGGGCCGCGTCCGCAAGCTGATCGACGGCCGCGACGAGGCCAAGTTCCTCGTGCCGATGGACGTCACGAACGACGACCATATCGACGCGGTCGTGGCCCAATGCAAGGAATCGTTCGGCACGCCGGATGGCGGTAGCGGCATGGACTACCTGCTGCACTCGATCGCCTTCGCCCCGCCGGAGGACCTGAAGAAGGACACGGTCGATACGAGCCGCGAGGGCTTCAAGCTGGCGATGGCGATCAGCGTCCACAGCCTGATGGCGCTATCCAGCGCGACCAAGGACCTGCTCAAACCGGGCGCGAGCATCCTCACGCTGACCTACTACGGCGGCGAGAAGGCCGTGCCGGGCTACAACGTGATGGGCGTCTGCAAGGCAGCCCTCGACGCGACGGTCAAGTACCTGGCGTTCGACCTCGGCCCGCGCGACATCCGCGTGAATGCCCTCTCCGCCGGCCCGATGCAAACGATCAGCGGCCGCGGCGCCGGCGTCGATGAGATGCTCGGCCTCTACGAGGCGATGGCCCCCCTCGGGCGCAATGTCACGCACGAGGAGGTCGGCAAGAGCGGCGTCTACCTGCTGAGCGATATGTCGAGCGGCGTCACGGCCGAGATCCTCCACCTCGACGCCGGCTACAACGCGATGGGCTCGCCGGGGCGGATGCTGGAGCAGATCAAAGCGGCGAAGGGGTGAGGCGGTAGGGGGTTATGGGAGGGCGAGGCTCCTGCCGAGCCACGCGCCGGGTACCCACTTCCAGGCTCGGCGGGAGCCTCGCCCTCCCCGTGTGCTCCGGTCTATTAACGCGTCGCTCGTTTCCGGGATTCTCGGCCCTCGGCGGGTGAAACGTGGTGGCTGCGGACGTAGGATGGTTGGCATGGCAGCTTGGTCTGTCAGTCACCGTTCGCCTCGCCGTTATGCCCCGCCATCGCTCGCCATGATTCGCCCCCTCGTTGCCGCTCTCGCCCTGGTTGCTCTCATCGGGGTGTCTCACGCCGAACGCCCGCTTGCCAAGCCGTCTGCCAAGCAGGTTGAATTTGCCGATTGGGAGGTGGGGGCGTTCATTCATTACACGCTCAACCCGTTCATCGACCAAGAGCACGGCGATGGGCAGGAGCCGCCGTCGAAGTTCAATCCGACCGAGCTCGACGCGGAGCAGTGGGTGCTGGCGGCCAAGAGCATGGGGGCTCGCTACGCGGTGCTCACCGCGCGGCACGAGGGAGGCTTCTGCTTATGGCCCTCGAAGACGACCGATTACACTATTGCCAACAGCCCGTACCAAGACGGCCAAGGCGATATCGTTCGCGACTTCATTGCCGCGTGCCGAAAGCATGGGCTCAAGGCGGGGCTCTACCACTGCGCGGCCTTCAATGCCCACGAGGCGTTGAAGGGGTTCGATGTCAAAGCGTACGTCGAGAAGAATAACCCGAAGCATGTCTGGAGCCCCGAGTGGGGGGCGATGGGGGCGGCGTTCCGAGCCGATCCGACCAAGCGGGCACGCTTCAATAAGATCCATGTTTAGCAGTTCCGTGAGTTGCTCACGAACTACGGCCCGATCGACTTCATGTGGAGCGACCACTGGAACGCCGGCGACCCCAAGGGATTGTGGCGGGAGGTGACCGACCTCGCCGAAGAGTTGCAGCCGGACATGGTGATGATGGGCCCCGATACGTGGGTCCCCGGCAACGAGACCGGGCACGTCGTCTACCCGATGTGGAACGCCGTCAACACGCAGGATGGCACGGCCTACACGCGGCCGGTCTCCGACTACACGACCGGCAACGACTACGGTTTGCTAGAAGGGGGCGCGACGCGTGGCAACCCGTTCGGCAAGTACTGGCGGGTGCGCGAGTGCACCACCCACTCGGCGTTCCATCACGGCGGCTGGTTCTGGCACCCGGACCACATCAAGAAGACCTACCCGCGTCGGAAGTGGGAGCATGTCGACCTGTACTACCGGACGGTCGGCCTCGGCGCGAACACGATCATCAACCTGCCGCCCGACACACGCGGCCTCGTGCCGGACGACCTCGTGGCGGCCGCCAAGGCGTTGGGCGATGAGATCCGCGAGCGGTTCTCGACGCCGATCGCCGAGTTGGGCGAGGTGCGTATCGGCGAGACCGTCGAGCTCGCTTGGGAAGAGCCGCGGGAGATCAACACCGTGGTCACGATGGAGAATATCGCCAACGGCCAACGGATCGCCAGCTACACGCTGGAGGCCTGGGTCGATGGCGCGTGGCAGGAGCTCGAAGCCCGCAACAAGCTGACCGCCTGGAAGCCTTACAAATCGAACCCCGGCTACGGAACGATCGGTCACAAGAAGATCGACCGCGTTGCGCCGGTGACGACCAACCGCGTCCGCTTCCGCTGCCTCGAGTCGGTGGCCGGCACGCCCGAGATCCGCAACCTGGCGGTCTACAAGTGCAAGCCGCTCGAGCGGACGTTCGCCTCGGCGTATCCGTGGCTGAGCGGCGTGGATACGCTGTTCGAGTCGGCCCACAACGGCGTCCGGCGCGACGCCGACTACAAAGGCCGCGAGATCACGATCGGTGGCGAGCGGTTCGAGAAGGGCTTGTTGGTCTGCCCCGTGGCCGCCACGCGGATCGGCGTCGCGGAGTATGACTTGGCGGCGTTGCCGGAAGCGACCGGCCTCCAAGCGACGGTTGGCATCGAAGACATGACCGGCAAGCAGGGCTCGTGCGAGTTTATCGTCGAGGCATTCTCGGATGGCGTGTGGCGTGAGCTTTACAAGAGCCCGCGGCTAACCGGCAAGGACGGCGGCATCGAGGTCGATGTCGATTTCCCGAGCGGAGCGACCAAGCTACGGCTGAAGACGACCGACGGCGGCAACGGCGTGAGTTCCGACCACGCGATGTGGGCCGACGCCAAGTTCACCGAGGGCTGAGCCCAATCGGCGAGAATCGATCTAGCCAGCAAGCCGGTGGATCGCGATACTCCGCGCGAGTTCGCTATCACTTCTCGGCCAACGATGGATCGGAGAGACCTCGCTATGACCCCGCGCTCTTGCGTGCTGGCGCTGTGCGCCCTGCTAGCTGCTAGCCCCCACACGTCCGCCCAATCGAAGGACGGGGCGCCGACCGTCGATCAGGCGCTCGCGCTCAAGCCGATCCAGAAGGGCATCGACTACGACACGCCGACCGGGTCGGAAGCCAAGGCCTGCTCGATCGCCGCCGAGCGCGAGGGCAAGAGCACCTCGTGGATTGTCCGCGACGCCGCGGGGCGGATGCTGCGGCGGTTCGCTGATGCGAACGCTGACAATGTCGTCGATACGTGGTGCTACTACGCGAACGGCCTGGAGGTCTATCGCGATGTCGATTCAGACTTCGATAGCCGCGCCGACGAATACCGCTGGTTCCACACCGGCGGGTCGCGTTGGGGTTTGGACGGCAATGAAGACACCAAGATCGACTCTTGGAAACGGATCTCGCCGCAAGAAGTCGCCGAAGAGGCGTTCCTGGCCGTTCAGAATAAAGACCAAGCCCGCTTCGAGCGTCTGTTGCTGACCAGCAAAGAGGCCAGCTCGCTCGGCTTGGGCAAGGAACTCGCTGAACGCTTCGCCGCGGGGCGTCGCCGGGCGGGCAGCGATTTCAAGAAGCTGGTCGCCTCGCAGAAATCGATCGATCGCGAGAGCCGCTTCGTCGACTTCGGTGCCCCGCGCCCCGGCGTCATCCCGGCCGGATTGGACGGGGCCAAGCGAGACGTGGTGGTTTACGAGAACGCGTCGGCCCTGATCGATGCGGACGGCACGCCCGAGCAGTTGCTGCTCGGCTCGATGGTGCAAGTCGGTTCGGGTTGGCGGCTTATCGAGGCACCGCGTTCGGGTTCGACCGGGCCGGAGCTCGCGAACGTCTTCTCGGTGCCGACGATCTCTGGCTCGCGGGCGGCGACCGGCGCTCCCAGCGACAAGGTGCAGTCGTGGATGTCCGAGCTGGACAAGCTCGACCGCCAGGCCGCCTCGGCTCGGCCGGCCGATCGGACGAAGATGACCGATCGTCGTGTCGAGCTGCTTGAGAAGCTGGCTTCGACCAGCCCTAACCGCGAGGAAGCGACCGCTTGGTACAAGCAGCTCGCCGGCCTGTTGAACGCGGCGGTGCAGTCCGACGGCTACAAACCGGGCGTGGCCAAGCTGGCCGCGCTGGAGCGTTCGCCGGGCGTGCGTCGGCTGGGCAAGGACCTCGAAGGCCACTTCCGCTACCAACAGATCTCGGCCGAGCACGGCCTCTCTTACCAGAACCCGAAGGCCGACTTCGCCAGAGTCCAAGAGAAATGGATCGGCGACCTCGAGAAGTTCGTTAAGGCCTTCCCGACCAGCCCGGACACGGCCGACGCGTTGCTGCAACTCGGCAGCATGGCGGGCGAGTTCGCCGGCGAAGACAAGACCGCTGAGAAGTGGTACCGCCAAGCGGCCGCCGAGTTCCCGCGGACCGTCGCCGGCAAGAAGGCGGCCGGGGCTTTGCGTCGACTCGGCTCGGTCGGCAAGGCGTTGCCGCTCTCGGGCTCGACCCTCTCGGGCAAGAAGATCTCGCTGAGCTCGGCCCCCTACAAGGGTCGGTACGTGCTCGTCCACTACTGGACGACCTGGGGCGCCCCGGAAGGAGATATGGCTCAGGTTGCCGCGTTGCGGAAGAAGTATCGCGGCAAGTTTGAGGTAGTCGGCGTCAACCTGGACACCGACGCCCGGGCGGCGAAGGCGTTCGCCGCCAAGAACGGTGCAACGTGGGAACACCTCTACGACGACAAGGGCCTCGACGGCGACCGCGCCACGTCGATTGGTGTGATCAATCTGCCGTTGATGCTGCTCGTGGACAACCGCGGCCGTGTGGTCAATCGGAACCTCCACGCCGGCGAACTAGAGACCGAGTTGCAGCGGGTCATCCGCTGAGACCGCTCCAGTCAACCAGAACGACGAAGCCCCACGCCGGACGATCCGGCGTGGGGCTTTTTTCGTATCCGACGCGTGATCGGTGAGCGTTCACCAACTCCAGCGGCGGCCGCGGCGGGCGTTGGTCGTCATCGACGGCGTGCTGGTGGTTCGTTTCTTCGATCGTCGGCGGCTCGAGCGGACGGAGCGTCGGGTCCCCCCGCGAGACGGTTGGTCATCGCCGGTGCGATCTTCGTAGTGGTCGTATTGGAAGGCGTGGTTGGCGTAGCTCGGCATGGTCTTGCTTCCTGTGTTGGAATCGTCGCGGCAGTCAGTAGCGACCCCGGTGGTGTGATGGGAATGGCCGTGTTCGGTCGCGGCCTCGCAAGACACTTAAGCAAGCGGCGTGCCAGCATGGCGACTATGGGCCTGGTCCTCGATCGCGACTCGAATGCTCGGCGTTTTTTCGCCGACCCAACTGTGCATGACTGCCCGAGGCCCGCTTGCCTCCGCCCTGCCCTCCCTGACACGGTGAAACGCGTTTTCTCCCTGCCTGGGCGGCACTTCCGAAGCTTAAGAACCACTTACTAAGGTGAGTTCGCCAGCGAGAAATCGAGGCAAGTCGTTGCGAGATAAGCCTTTAAGACCGACCACCAAAACAGGGAGGCGTTTCACCATTTTGGTGAAGCCTTCGAGAAGCTCGCGTTTGCGGCGGAACGCCACTTCTGTTCGCCGGATCCTGACCAGCCCGCCCACGCCACGAAGGGTGCGTGGCGTTGCCTGAGGCTTGGTCGGCTGATCCGCCCTGAGCCGCGTTGGCCTATCGCCTTCGGGGGCGATTGGCGCGTGCGGGCGCAGGGGTATTGCGATGCGAGCGGTTTGGATTGCATGCCGCGTGAGACGCTGCGGCCTCGATTCCTCACACAGAGAAAAAGACCGGCGAGGCGTCGTGCGGGGGTGGTGTCGGGTTAGCTCATCAAGCCTCGCTAAATGGTGATTCGTGGCGACATGATCGTCATGCCGGGCCGGCGCAGACCGGTTCGGGGCCAAACTAAGCAATCACCGTACCGTCACGGGGCTGCCGGGGGCTTCCAGGCGTGGAGACGCGGCCCTGCTAGCACTGGCGGGGCCGATTTCTCTGGCCGCAAAACCGAAAAAAGACTCCGAGTCCGTCGGCAGTCGTGCCGAAAGTACCAACCGGAGCGGTTGTATCGACCGCCCCAAGATGCTGACGCCGCGTTCTAGGGGGAGCGTGGCGGGATGAAATAGCCGGCCTGTCACCTCAAACGTGCCGGGCTGAGGCCTATCGACGGATGCCCACCGGGCAGACCGTCCTTTCGAAACACGAAGGGGGAGTAAGATGCGTCATTGGATCGTCGCGGCCGCGGCGGCGGCCCTGCTCTGGCCGGCATCGGCTGGGGCGGCCACGCCCACGGCTGAAGAGATGGCCGGCCAAGTGGCCCAATCGCTGCGTGAGAGCGGCCAGCTCAAGGATTATCGCGTCGGCGTCAAGTACGAGGACGGCGTCGCTTGGCTGATGGGCTCGGTCACCAGCGCCGAGCAATCGGCGAAGGCCGCCGAGCTCGCCGGTCAGGTCGCGGGCATCGCCCACGTGGTGAACAAGCTCGAGATCGTGGCCCCGAAGGCCGCGCCGGCCGCCGCTAAGGAAACGAAGGGCGACCTGTTGCTCACCATGCTCGAGCAGGAAGAGTCTGCCAAGGCACCGGCACCGCTGCCGCCGAACCCGGCCGCCGTGCCGGCTCAGGCGAAGCGTGGCATGCCGCTAGCAATGCGTCAGATGCCGCGTGGGGCGGGTCAGGTCCAGCCGGCCCAGTACGGTGCCGCTTACGCCGGTGGTGCCCCGCAAGGGATGAGCACCGCGGGTGCTCGTGGCGTGAGCTACGATCAGGCCAACATGCCGGGCTACGCTTGGCCCAGCTACGCCGCCCAAGGCAACTACGCCGCGGTGACGTACCCCAAGCAGTACTCGCCTTCGGCTTGGCCGTACATCGGCCCGTTCTACCCTTACCCGCAGGTCCCGCTGGGATGGCGCAAGGTGACGCTCGAATGGGACGACGGCTGGTGGAACCTCGACTTCAGCCACCACCAATCGCACTGATTGGCTGAAAGCTGCTAGCACGAATCGAACGAGCCCTCGGTGGAACTTCCACCGAGGGTTTTTCTTGTTGTGCAGAGCCGTGTGCTAGCAGCAGGGCAAAGCCGTCGGCTGAAGCCGGTCGATCGCGTTGCCTTCGGGCTTCCGCGCTCGGTTGGCCGCGGCTCCGCGCGGATCAATCGGCTTTTTCCAAATAACCCGCAAGTTCCGCCCAGCTTCACACGATACCTACAGTATCGAACAACACAGCTCTGGGTAGCGACGGATCGCGCCCCACGGGTTTCGCAAGCAGACGAGGGTTCCAACCGATGGCACGGCAAAGCATGACGCACCGGCCTCAGCTCATCTCCGCCGCTCTCCTGGCGGCGGCTATCACGACGAGTTCCACCGGCTGCTTCTGGGGCCTGGTTAGCCAGGGCCCGAGCCTCGGGATCGCCGCGATCCCGGTCCCGGTGTCGCCTTACTTCCAGAAGCAGGAAGAAGACAAGTACTGGGAGCACGAGCGGTACGACCGCGTGCCGATCCTCGGACCGATCGACGACTCGGGCGGACCGCCGGTCGCGCTCGACCCGCCGAGCGATGACGAGGTCATGCGTGCCCTTGAAAAGGCTCGCCCGATCGAGGGCGGCATCCCGCTCCTGTGGGAACGCAACCGCAACAACGTGCGGATCGTCAAAGAGAAGTTCGCTGACTACGTCGATCCGGTCCGGGTCTACCCGATGATCGGCCCGGCCCAACAGCACCACGCCCACTACAAGTGCACGGTCTACTACGAAGACGTGCGTCGGGTTGGTTGGCCGGTCCCTCACACGATCCGCGACGAAGACAGCCGCGAAGTCGTGTACATCGACCACAACCACCTCCACATGGTGGGCGACGTCGGCACCGAGCCCTGCCAGCCGTAGCCGCTTCGCATCTTGCAATTACGCACCGCCGACCGCGTTCAGGTAACGCCGGTCGGCGGTTGCATGCTGAGACCAAGGAGGTGACCCGTGGGTCAAGGAAGCCTGCTCGAAACGCTGCTCTCCGCCGGGCCGCTGCTGTGGCCGATCGGCGTGGCCTCGGTGGTGATGGTGCTGTGTGCCATCGAGCGGTTGATGGCCCTGCGGTCGCGCCGGGTCATTCCTAAACGGTTCATCCACTGCGTCCTCACGCAGGTCGAAGAGGGGGCCGTCGACAAGGCGGGCGCCTTGGAGCTGTGCGAAGAGAACAACAGCCATATCTCCCGTGTCTTCGAGGCGGGGCTGCGGCGTTGGGGTCGGCCCCAGGTCGAGGTTGAGCAAGCCGTCCTCGACGAGGGCGAGCGGACCGCCGCCGAGCTGCGGAAGTACCTCCGGGTGATCAGCGGCGTCGGCAATATCTGCCCGCTGCTCGGCTTGCTGGGCACGGTGTGGGGCATGCGCGAGGCCTTCGACGCCATCGCCGGCGAGGCCGCCATGGGCAAGCCGGAATTGCTCGCCGGCGGCATCAGCCAAGCCCTGATGTCGACCGCCGCGGGCCTGGGTGTCGCCATCCCGGCGATGATCGCTTACCTGCACCTGACCGGTCGCATCGATACGCTCGTCGGCCAGATCGATCGCCGCGGGCAAGAACTGGTCAACCTGATCTCCGCCGAAGGGCTCGACGAACGCGGAGCCAGCAAGCCGAGACGCACCAAGAAGGCAGCCTAGCCGCGTTGCGATTCCGCCTTCCCCTTTCCGTCTTCCACCTTCACCTGCTGTGCCGTTAAAGCGAGACACTAACGACGACGCCTTCCAGTTGAACCTGACGCCGATGATCGACGTCGTGTTCCTGCTGGTGATCTTCTTCATGACCGCGACGCAGTTTGCGGAAGTGAATCGCGAGGTCGCGTTGGAGTTGCCTGAAGTCGGCGCGGCGGGGACCACGGCGGTTGATTCGGAAGACCCGCGGATCGTCGCCGTGGATGTGAAGGGCGTCGTCCGGCTGGACGGTGAAGTCGTCACGCTCGAAGCGTTGTGCGATCGGCTCGCCGAGGCCAAGGCGGCCGACTTCGAGGGCCCCAAGGTGCTGGTGCGTGGCGACGCCCACGCCGACTTCGAGCACGTCGTCGCCGCGTTCGAGAAGTGCCGGGCGGCGGGCATCACCGACGTCGGCGTCGAGGTGGAAGTCGCCGAGAACCCGACCATCCGCCGCTAACGACTGGACGGGGCACGGATGTCACTCACCACCCTCTTGATCGGATCGGCCCTGCTGACCGCCGCCACGGTCGGCGCGTTGGCGTTCACGAAGTGGGGTCGCCGGCGGCCGCTGCATCGCTACGGGGCGTTGTCGATCTCGGCCCACCTGCTGCTGCTGGCCGGCCTAGCCTGCGTGCGGATCGGCGGCCCGCCGCAGCCCGGCGCCGAAGACGCCCCGCCGATGCGGGTGCAGATCGTCATGCGGACGACGGCCCCGCCCGAGCCCGAAGCAAAGCCCGAAGCGGCCGAGCCGACCCCACCGCAGGTCGAGGAGAAGCCCGAGCCGGCCCCGGAACCAATCATCGCGCAGGAAGAGCCGCGTGAGCCCATCCAGGAGAGAAAAGACGAACCGAGCGAGGCTCCCGAGCCCGTACTGCTTAGTGACCAGAACCCCGACCAAGCTTGGTCGGGGCTAACGGAGGACCTAAAGGAAGCTCCCTCGGAAGGCTCACCAACGGCCAGCGAGCCAGAAGTCGCCGTCACAGAAGAATTGCCACCCGAGCCGGTGAGCCAGCCGCAAGACACGCCGCCCTCCCCTGCCCCGCCACCGACTCCGGTCGAGCGGGTGGCCGAGAGCCCGCCGGCAGCGCCCGAGCCTGTCGCTGCTACAGAGCTTGTCGCCTCGCCGCTGGCCCCTTCGGCTTACAACCAACGTGGTGAGATCGCTCGCCAACGGCTTTCGGCCGATCAGGGGGGCACGCAGGAATCGCTCGACGCCGTTGCCTCGGCCATCGATTGGCTCGCCCGCGCCCAACGACGCGATGGCGCGTGGGACGCGGTCTCTTGGCAGGGCGGGCGCGAAACGAAGACCTTCGGCCACAACCGCCGCGGCGCCGGAACCAACGCGGAGACCGGGCTGACCGGGCTCGCCCTGCTGGCGATGGGCGGCGGCGGGCATACGCACCTCCACGGGCCGTATCGCGATTCGGTGACACGCGGCTTGCAGTTCCTGCTCGATAGCCAAGCCGACAACGGCAGCCTCGCCGGCGACGCGACCATCTACGCCCGCACGTACTGCCACTCCATGGCGACCTTCGCCCTGGCCGAGGCGATGGCGGTCACCGGCGACGACCAACTCCGCCCCGCCGTGACCGCGGCGGCCAACCACCTTGTCCGATCGCAGAACCGCGCCGGCGGCGGCTGGCGATACGGCCCGGGCGACCGCGGCGATATGAGCCAGATGGGCTGGGCCGTCATGGCGTTGCGGAGCGCCGAGCTCGCCGGCGTGCGGATCGACCCGCGGGCGTGGGATGGCTGCGAACGCTTCGTCGAATCCGTCCGGCGTGGCCAACACGGCGGGCTGGCGGCGTACCAACCGCGTGGGCGTGTCTCGAGCACGATGACCGCCGAAGCGATGTACTGCCGCCAGATCCTGGGCCAGTCGAATCCGCGGAGCATCGCTGAGGCCGAAGCGGTCGCCGGATTGCTCGCCGAACGCCCCGGCACCGAGCGGAGGACACGCGGCCGGCAGGCGGCTAACTTCTACTATTGGTACTACGGCACGCTCGCCCTGCACCACCACGCCTCGAGTGGTTCGGAAGCGGAAACGGCGTGGCGGCGTTGGAACGAGGCGATGCAACGGACCTTGCTGGCCAAGCAGGTGGGCAGCGGCCCGCTCGCCGGCAGTTGGAGCCCCGATACGCTCTGGGGCGGGTACGGCGGCCGGGTCTATTCGACCGCCCTGGCCACGATGTGTCTGGAAGTTTACTACCGGTACAACCCGGAAACGATCGGTCGCGACCCGTGGCTGGCCGCTCGGGATATGCCGATCCGGCGGTAAGGGGCGGATAATGCGGCCCGTTTCGCCGTAAAAACGCCGCTCGAAGGCCTATTACGGGGTGCGAACCCGTTTGACGCTCTGCACCGTCGGCGTAGACTGGGGTGTTAGCTTAAGCCCCCAACGCACAACGACTTAGCGGCCGATCACCTCATCGAAGCAGGCGGTCGCGGCCCTCCGTTTTTCGACCCGAGACCCATCCCATGTTCGGTGTTAGCCCGCTGCAGATGATCATCGTCCTGGTGATCGCCTTGCTGCTCTTCGGCACGCGTCTGCCGTCGATCGCTCGGGCGTTCGGCCAGAGCATCACCGAGTTCAAGAAGGGCGTTAAAGAAGTCGACGACCACAGCAACGACCCGGCGTCGTAGAAGCCACGCCTCGGTTCACTCGCTTGGAGAGAGACAGGGTGTTCGGTCTTGGAGTCATTGAGCTCATCGTGGTCGGCCTGGTGTTGGCCGTCCTCGCTACGATCGTCGGCACGGCCATCTTCGCGACGATCGCGATCATGAACAACAAACGAGACGACTGAGTCACTCCGTTCTCGGCTTGATTACCCCGCTCGGCACGCAGCCGACAACCTCGCAGGCCCCACTAGGCGTTCCATGCTCGCGTTCATCTTTGGTGGCATCGGCCCGTCTGAAATGCTCGTAATCGGTGTGGTGGCGGTCTTGCTGTTCGGCAGCAAGCTCCCGTCGGTTGCCCGCTCGGCCGGCAAGAGCCTGACCGAGTTCAAACGGGGCATGCAAGACCTCCAGAGCGAATTCAGTAGCGCGATGAGCGAAGCGGACCGCGCCGCCACAACCGCCGCCGAAGGGACGCAAGGCCGCCTGCCGAACGATGGCGATAGCTACCGCGACGATTCCCTCGGAGGAGAGGCCTACGACGATCACTACGGGGACGACTACGAGTGCGAGTCGGAGATCGCCGCCGCCGAAGCCGAAGCTAACCCCGCCAACGACACGGGCTCCGAGCCGGCCGACGAGACTGCCGAGAAGCCCCAAGCCGAGGCATAAGACCGGCAACAAAACGGACCGCCCGCCGCGAACTAGCGGCCGCGACCCGGGTCCGTTATCTTAACAAGCTGTCGCAGGTTCTCCCGCGACCCCCCGGGGCGTTTAGCTCAGTTGGCTAGAGCGCTGCCTTCACACGGCAGAGGTCACTGGTTCGAGTCCAGTATCGCCCACTCTCTTTTTCCGCCAGCGGTCTTTTACCTCGCTGGTACGAGCACCGGTCTCACTAGCCGCCGGCGTTGCTTGGCGTGGGGCGTTGGGTAACCGCTTCGGTTGGGAAGGTCAGGCCGTGGCCGTAGGGGAAGGCTGGCTCGTAGTCACGGTCGCCCACGTTGATTGGGTGCTGGCCGACGTCCTTCGGCCAAGTGAAGGCGAGGGTTCCGGTCGGGGCAACCTTCCCGAAGAGCACGTCGGCGACGCCGGCCCCCTCGGTTCCGGGCAGCCACGCGGCGACGATCGCGTCGCATGCTTGCTGGATCGAATCGCTGAGCACCAGCGGCCGACCCGAGAGAACGACGAGGGCGATCGGGCTGCCGTTGGCACGCACCTTGGCGATTACGGCTTGGTCCTCTTCGCTTAGCTCGAGGTGCTCGTCATCACCAAAGCCTTCTGCATAGGGCGGCTCTCCGACGACGACGATCGTTAGGTCGGCCCCGGCGGCGTCGTGGCCGTCTTTCGAGAAGCTCACCTCGGCCCGGCCGGCGGCTTGGCGGATGCCTTCGAGCAGCGTGGTCCCGCCCGTGGTCACGTCGCCGGTCTTGCCCTGCCAATCAATGGTCCAGCCGCCGCACTGCGTGCCGAGGTCGTCTGCCTTGGCACCCGCGACATGGATCCGACGAGTGCCCGTTTTGATGGGAAGCGTCCCCTGGTTCTTGAGGAGCACGAGCGATTGCTGCACGGCCCGACGGGCGACGGCGCGGCGCTGGTCGGAGCCGAATCCCGACTCGGAGACCTGGAGGCTGTCGGCTCCGCCTTCGCGAGTCAGGAGACCCATCGCCGCCTTGACGCGGAGGATCCGGCGGACCGCGTCATCGACGCGTTCGACCGGGACGGTGCCCTCCTCAACCAGCTCGGTCAGGCAACGGATGTATTCCTTGTAGCGTGTCGAGACCATCGCCATGTCGATGCCGGCGTTGATCGCGATCCCGATCGCGGTCTTGTAGTCTTCGTGGCATTGGTCGATCGCATCGTAATCGGAAATCAGGAAGCCCTCGAAGCCGAGCTCTTCTTTGAGCAACTCGGTCAGCAACTCGCGGCTGGCGGTGCATTTCACGCCGTTCCAACTGCTGTATGACGGCATGATGGAGCCGACCCCTTCGGCCAGGCTGGGGAGGTACGGTGCCACGTGCAACCGGCGTAGGGTCGCTTCATCGCAGCGGGTATCGCCTTGGTCGAGGGTCAAGGTCTCTCCTTCCTTGAAGGGAGAGCTACCGACCACGGCCGTCGTCCCGCCATCGCCGACGAAGTGCTTTGCACAAGCCAACACCGCCGTGGGTGACGCCAGGTCCGAACCTTGCAAGCCGCGAACGAGCGCCGCCCCGAGCAGCCCGACCCGCTCGGGGTCTTCTGCGAACCCTTCGTAAGTGCGGCCCCAGCGATCGTCGCGAACGACCGTCACGCACGGAGCGAAGGTCCAGGGGATGCCGGTCGCGCGAACCTCCAGCGCCGTGAGGCGTCCGATCTCCTCGACCAGTGCCGGGTCGTTGGCACAACCGAGGCCGATGTTATGCGGATAGATGACGGCCCCCAGCACGTTGTTGTGCCCGTGGACCGCGTCCACGCCATAGAGGAGCGGGATGCCAAGGCGACTCTGCAGTGCCTCCGCCTGGCAGACTTGATACGTGGTCGACCACGCGGTCAGGCTGTTGCCGCCGCCCGGGTCCGAGTTCCCCCCGCTGAGGATCGAACCCAACGCCAGCGAGGCGATATCGGCCTTGTCTTTGACGCCCGCCAGATCGGATTGGGTCATCTGCCCCACCTTCTCGGCGAGGGTCATCTCGGCCAAGATCGGGGCGACAACCGCGTCGAACTCGGTGAAGTCGATCGCGGGCTTCTCAGCAACAGCGGCCTTCACGCCGAGGCCAGATAGCAGAACGACCGCAAGCAGCTTGAGCCCACAGACGGTCGATTGTTTCGTTGTTGTGGAAGGCATCGCAATCACGGTGGTTTCTCGGGTCGGGAGGGATCTAGCTATCGTTGTTTGAGCACCTGGAGCGGAAGGCTGCGCAGGCCTCGGGCGGCTTACTCGTCTTGTCGGAAGTTGCTCAGGGGGACGGGAGGCGTCGCCGCGAAAGAGACTTCGTCGATATGGATCGCACCGGTGTCGAGCTTTGGTTGCTCGAAGACGATCGAGAAGCGAGCCTCTTCGGCTCCCTCGGGAGCGACGGCTTCGAGCCGCTGCGTGGCCCAAACATCGGTGGCCGTGGCGGCGTCAACGATCCACTCGACGTGCTCGCCGAGCTGGCTGCTGCTGCCGTGCTTGGCCCCGTACTCGTCAAAAAATACGATCTTCATCGCCACACGGTTCTCACCGACCAGGGCATCGGCTGAACGGATCAACGAGCTTAATTCGGCCGCGACCGACTCACCCGCTTCGACCGTGATCCCCCGCGAAACCCCTGACCGGGTGAGACCCGAGCGGAAGAGGCCAAAGACCTTCAGGCTCGCCACCCCGTCGAGCACGGCCTCCTTGGCGACACGCACGTTCGGGTTGTCGTAGAGTTCGCCTCCGAACAGGCTCCATCCGGCCAAGCTGCCGGCGTTCTGCTCGAAGCCGGGGTTGGTCAGCCGGATATCGCCCGGCTTTCCGGATAGCTCGTAGACGCGGACCGAATCGATTTGGAACTCTTGGGGCCACACGGTCTCGTCGTCGGGGCCCGGCAAGAAATCGCCCCCAATCGCCGTGTTGAAGATCAGTTGCATCGGCTGCGTGCTTCGCGACAGGAAGCCATCGACGTCTTCATCGTGCACCGTCTTGTGGTGGACACCATCAACGTAGAAACGCAGATAGCTTGAGGTCCAATCGACGGCATAGGTATGGAAACCCTGGTCGTAGCGAACCGCGGGTCCGGCGAGGGTGGCTGTCTGCTGCTCGGCGTACACGAAGTCGTGCCGGTAAGGCCGCTTGGTGCCGTAGTGGAAGGCAATGCTGGTGCGGTTTGGCTGGTTGCCACGTGCTTCCATGATGTCGATCTCTCCACCGCTCGGCCATTGGTGAGATTCGATCTCGGGCAGTAGCCAAATCGCCGGCCACATGCCGGGCGTCGTCGGGAGTTTCGCCCGCACTTCCCAGCGCCCGTGCTTGCGTGACTCGCGCGATGCAACGAGGCCCGAGCGATAGGCGAATCGATCGATCGGCTTATCGGTTGAGGTGATGACGAGCTTGCCGGCCTCGATCGCCACCTGTGAGGGCAGGTAAGCATGCAGGGAGTTGTTGGTCGGTTCGAAGCTCTTGACCGCTTCCCAGCGACCGTTATCGAACGACTCGAAGTCGTCCTCCCAAACGAGCCGCCAATCGGGAGCAGCCGCCAACGACCGCCCGACGGCAAGGCTAAGCGTCAACACCATCGCCACCCCAAGCAAGGCGTGGCGACTCATGATGGGAAGGCCACGGCTCATGAGGCTCGGCGACGACGCGACGGCGGGGGGGATTCGAGTGCGAACTCGTACTCGTTCGATCCCGGCTCGACATCGACCCGAAAGCCAGACTTGTTCGGGTCGGCGTATTTCGGCGGCGTGAGACGCCGGGCGGATCGCGGCACCCCGGGAGTACGGTCTCCAACGAGTTTCGAAGCAGAGATCGTCACGACATACGGCCCCGGCTTCACACCCACCTTGGTGCCGGTCGAGATGGTGAACTCGCCGGCGTCATCGAGCAAGCCGACGGCCGGGGCGCCGGTCCCGCCCTCAGGAAAGAGGTAGATCATGGCACGCGTGTCACCGCCCCCCGCCAAAGGCTGACCGTCGAGGGTCACCGTCCCTTCCACCGAGGCGAGGCCGTTGCCGCATCCGACGCAGGTGCTCACCGCCAGGACTAGCAAGAAGGCGAGGTGTCCCCGTTGCTGGGTCGCTCGATCACTTTTCAACATCGCTAACCTCCGCGGCTTCGGCGGGCGTTGATTCCGCGGCCTCGGCTTCGGGCTCGGCCGGATCAGCCTCGGCGGATGCCTCGCCGTCGCTTGCCGGCTGATCGTCACCAGAAGCGTCAGGCTCTTCCTGTGCGGGCGTTTTTGCCTCGGCTCCGGGTTCGCCTTCGCTTGCTTCGGACTCCCCCTCTTCCGTCAACTCCGGAATCTCTAGAACCGGTTGCGGCAGGACGGCCGGGCCGGCGTCGGAGTCGAGTTCGATCTCGATCTGGTTGACGCCCGATTTCACCGAATAGAGCAAGCCGGAGGTCAGCGGGTCGGCATACAGGGCCGGCGTGATCGGTTTACCACCCGCCCCCTGCCCTTCTTCTTTAGGGACCAACTCGATCACGCGGACCGACACCATGTAGTCGCCGGGAGCAACGCCGCTCGAAGAGCCGGTGGCGACACGGAAGGTTCCGTCCTTGTTGATCAGACTGGTGCAGGTCGCGCCGCCCGCGACCGGCCGAAAGACAACCATGCCGCGTTGATCGTCTTCGATGCTGATCGGCTTGTCGTCGAGTTCTACAACGCCCGATACCGACGCCGAACGCTCGCTGCAACCAATCGCCATCAGGCTAACGAGGACCATTGCCCCCGTGATCTCAGCTCCACTTCGTGCCACCCGCTTCATCACAAACTCCTCGATCTACATGGCCCTCAAACAAGTGAGGTACTGGCTCAAAACTCTTCGCTGACGACCTCAGTCCCGTTCCGTGTGCAGTTGGTACGATACAGCACGTTATCAATGCCTTCGTTCACAAAACGGACCGACCCATCAACCAAGGCAAAGTTAGCCCCACCGGGATGCCGGCTGCGGAAGCCTCGTTGCTCCCACCAAAAATCCGGGTTGACTAGGTCAGGCGGGAGGTTCATCAGGTTGTTAAGCGGCGTGTTGCAACTACACCAGTCGCCGTCGGAGTAGAACGCGGTCGAGTGGAAGTTGTAAGCCGGAATGTCATCGCCAATCATGTAGGTCTTACTCGTACCATCGAGTACGGTCGCAATCTTGACCGGTTTGCGCCACGACTGCCGAAAGAAGATGCCACGACAACGGGTATCGCGATGACAATCGTTGTCGGCCGTCCAATTGCCAGGAGCGGGCTTCTGGTAATTACCGCTTGGGAACTGGGACGCGGAGTTAGTAAAGGTTGTCCCGGGAAACTCGGCTCCAACCGCACTGTCGCCGAGCACTCCTTTATAGCTAGTCAATGCGACCGGAGTCCCGGGCCAGCCATTCTGCTCGCTAGAGAGCTGCAGCACCGAGTCGTCCGACGGACACTGCAAGATATCGAGTTGAGTTGCCATCAAGTCCGGAACGCGGACTCCGTTTCCCTCTGACGCGAGCCCGAAACCCGGCGCCGGTGCACGACCACGACCCGCGATATACTGACCTTCAAACGCCCCTCCCGCTTTGAATTGGTCGAAGAGCGGCTGTTCTTCTATTTGCGGCAGGATCTTCACCATCCATCCAACAGCCGTCCCGCGACCGTCTGGGCCATCGAAGCCGCCGTAGAACCCCTCACTCTCAGGGAAGTGCCCGTTGACGTCGTGGTAGTTCAAGCACGCCAACGATAGGTTCTTGAGCTTGTTGCCACAACTCATCCGCCGGGCGGCCTCGCGGGCGGCTTGCACGGCGGGCAGCAGCAGGGCCACCAGGATGCCGATGATCGCAATGACCACCAGCAGCTCTACGAGGGTGAAGCCGTGAGGGCGGCGTGTCGATGTGCGATCTTGCATCGCGACAGAACTCCGTTAGAGATGCGTAGAGAGAGAAGAGCTTGAACGATCCGCGTCAGCAGCCGAGCCTAGCGAGAGCGTCGCGTTGCCAGCGGCAGCGTCGCGAGGAGGCCAATCAAGAGCGTGGCCGGCTCGGGGACCGCCACAGAAGTTGCCGGCGTGTCGCTGCCGTAGTTGGCCGACCACAACGCGTATTGGTTGTTTCCAATCGTGCCACCGACCGGGTCGTTGGACAGCTCGGTGGTCGTCCCAACGGCGTCTCGCCAGACGGTGTAGTCCGCCGCATCGACAACGCCGTCGTTGTTGTAGTCGCCGGTAACCCCGCTGGCGATCTCTTCGAGCAGCAGCAGCGAGGCTTCGTCGAAGAAGGCGGATCCGGAGCCGAGATTACCGTCTTGCACGAAGTTGAGTTGGTAGCGGACCAACTCGGTGCCGGCCGGGGCAATGGCATCAATCGAGTACTCGATCCAATCGTCTTCTAGGTTCTGTTGACGTTGGTCGGTGCTATCGAGCAACCGGGTCGACCTCGCGTTAGCTGCCACCGAGTTCGGGTTACCGGGAACCTCCGGGATCGCGTCCCCGTTTTCGTCGAGGAACGTGAGGCTGAGCTCCAAGAAACGAACCTTGGTATCACCATCGTATAGGCCCGTATCCGGGTCGGTGAAGATTGAATCGCCTGAATTGGTGCGGGCCTGCACCGAAGCCCGGAACTCTTGCCCCTCGCTCGCCTCGACATTCTGCCAGAGGCCAGACGCATCAAACTGATTCCGGAAAGGGCCGAACGCAAGGACTGAGTTGAAGCCCTCCGCGCTGTTGCTGCCAGACGGATCAATCGACGCATTGTTGAAACCGACCCATTGGCCTGTGTCAGTAGCCGAATCGAAGGTAGGCGGCGGTGCGTTGCCGGAGACACTCGGAAGCTCAAAAGTGTTCTCGAAGCCACCATCAGCGAGCACTTCGGTCTCAACCGTATTCAGCCGATCGATTTGGACATAATCGACCTCTAAGGCATACGTTTGATTGTTCGCTTCGACCGCTGTGGGGACGAGGCTCGGGTCGAAGGCGTTGGTGAAGTTGTTATCGGGGACCCAGAGGTTGAAGTGCGACGCCATCGGGTCGTCGGGGACGACGCTCGTCTCGGTCCGGACCAAGGTATCGTTGATGTAGTAATCGACTTGGTTGGGAAGCCAATCGATGCGGTAATTGTTGAACTCGGTCAGGTTGAAGGTCGGCGAGACCGCCGCGGTGTTGATCGTCTGAGCCTCGCCACCGGCGGTCGGGCCGACGAAGGGACCGTCGTTCCACACATTGGTGAACGTGCTGTGAGGCGTTGGCCCCTGGGCGGCGTTGCTGAGGAGTTCGTGATCGATCTCATCGCGGACGAGTTCACCCGCGCCGTTTACTCGGGTGACGTCGTAGAGGAAGCCAGCGCCGACGAGGCCCGCCGGGGTCCCTTCACGCAGCCGCATCCGACCCTCCCAACGGAGGCCACCCCCGCGGGCGAAGCTCGTCTTCGTGATCAAGTCGGTCCCGAAGAACGCCGCGCCGGGGTCGAACGGGTTGTAGGTATCGAGTTCGAGCACCGCGACCTTGCCATCGGTGCTCGTCGTGTCGGTCGTGGAGACGCCTTCGGCCGGCAGGTCGAAGCGGAGCTGCGTCTGCCCCAGGAACGCGCCGTCGCCGGACGGCGTGCGGTAGGTCGTCAGATTCACCACGCCGTCACCTTGGGTGCCGGCCGGGCCGCTGGCGTCGTCGAAGTCGTCGCGCAGGAGCAACTGGGCCGAAGCCGGCAACGGCACGGCCGCCAAGACTGCGACGAAGGTCAGTAGCGCGGGGGCGAATCGGCTGAGCATGGGTTTGCCTTTCACTCGGACAAGCAGCGGTTTGGAAGAGATTCGACGCGGTGTCGGCGGCTGGTCCCGACAGACGGATCGGGCCGATAAGTCGTCGGCCGCGTTGGATGAGGTTGGCTTGTGGCCAGTGCTGCGGAAGAAACAATCGGTAACAACCGCGTAACACTCTCCCGATTCTGCCCAGGTAAAGGTCCGAAGTCAAACGTTTTGCACGGATTCACCGGATTATCCTATTTATTGATTTGTCCCTTGCCGTATAGGATCGATGACCTATTAACGGTTTTTCCGGGATCTGCTTGACGGCCCGGGTGTGGCAGGACACATTAGATGTAACTGTTACGCACCGCTTTTCTAACCGCTACGATCTCATGCCCTCGATTCGTGAAGTCGCCCGCGAAGCCGGTGTCTCGATTGCGACCGTCTCGCGTGTGCTCAACGGGCACACGTCCGTGAAACCCGAACTGCGTAGCCGCGTGCTCGAAGTGGCGGGCGCGAAGGACTACTCGCCAACGGTGGGTAAGCGGAAGGCCGAGCGGATCGCCCTGCTCTACACCGGCGAGTTCCACCTCGGCAGCCCGTACGACTCGGCTTGTGTCGAAGGCCTCGGCCGAGCGATGCGTCGGTCGTCCTACGACCTGACCCTGCTCGATGTGAGCCGCGACAAGGATCGCGACGAGTCGCTCAAGCGTTTCTTCACCCGCAAGGGGGTCTGTGGCGCGGTGGTTCGTTCGACGGTCGAGTACCGCGGCCAGCTCGTTGATATGTCCGAAGCGGGCGTCCCGCTGGTGGTTCTGGGCGATCACTTCGATTGCGACCTGCTGCGGTTCGTCTACGCCGATTCACGCGGGGCGAGCCGTGAGGCGATGGAACACCTCGTCTCGCTGGGTCACAAACGGGTCGCCTTTGTCGGTTGCGACCGCGACGACGGCGACCACAACGATCGGATGGCGGCCTACAAGCAGGTGCTCGGCGAAGCCGACCTTTTCCGCCAAGAAGACGTCCACCGGGTGCCGCCCTACCGGATGGACGGCGCGCCCTTGATCCGCCGCATCTTGAGCAAGTCCGATCGCCCGACCGCCCTGTTTGTCGCGGACCCGCTGGTGGCCGTTGGCATCATCAACGAAGCCCACAGCCTCGGGGCGCGGATCCCCGAGGACCTCTCGGTGATCGGATTCGACGACACCGACACACGGAACACCGTCCACCCCGCGATGTCGGCGGTCTGCCAAGACTCGACGCTGATCGGCGAGATGGCCTTCGACGCGGTGCGTGACTTGGTCGAGTCGCTAGAGACGCCCGAACCGCCGAAGCCGCAGGAGGCTTGGTTCGAGATCCACGGGACCACGGCCCCGCCCCCAACGGAAGTCAAGCGGTTCCTCAAGCAATGATGTCGTGGACGACGTGGCCGTGCACATCGGTCAGGCGGAAGTCACGGCCCATGAAGCGGTAAGTCAGCCGCTCGTGATCGACCCCCATCAGGTGGAGTATCGTCGCTTGGAGGTCGTGGATATGGACCTGGTCTTCTACCACATTGTATGAGAACTCGTCGGTCGCCCCGTGGACGTGCCCACGCTTGAGGCCGCCGCCCGCCATCCAGAGCGAGAAGCAACGCGGGTGGTGATCACGACCGACCTTCGGGTCGGCGAGCGGGTCGTTCGATTTGGTTTGGGCCGTGACCCCGCGGCCGAACTCGCCGCCCCAGACTACGAGCGTTTCGTCGAGCAGACCGCGTTGCTTTAGGTCTTTCACCAGAGCGGCCGAAGGCCGGTCAGAGACCGCCGCCCGATCGGGAGAGCGGGTGAGCATATCGTTGTGGTGATCCCAATCGCCGAGGAAGACCTGCACGAAACGGATGTCACGTTCGACCATCCGCCGGGCCATCAAGCAGTTGTAAGCGTAGGTTCCCGGCTCCTTGGCCTCCTCGCCGTAGAGGTCAAAGGTCGATTGCGGCTCGCCCGAGAGGTCGGCCAATTCCGGCACCGACGATTGCATCTTGTACGCCATCTCGTATTGGGCGATGCGGGTCTCGATCTCGGGGTCGGCCCAGGCATCGTGCTTGTGCTGGTTGAGCTCGGCGAGCCCATCGAGTTGCAGACGGCGTGTTTCTCGATCGATGCCGGCGGGGTTCTTGAGGTACAGCACCGGGTCCGAGCCCCCGCGGAGCTTCGCGCCTTGGTGCTTTGAAGGGAGAAAACCGGCGTCCCAGTAGTAGTCGTAGAGCGGCTGGTCGCCCGAGTTGCCCGTCTTGCTAACGAGCACGGCGAACTCCGGGAGGTTTTTGTTGAGCGTCCCCAGCCCGAAGCTCGACCAAGCCCCGAGGCTCGGCCGTCCGGGCAGTTGATGACCGGTGAGCATGAAGGTCAGCGCCGGCGCGTGGTTGATGAAATCGGTCTTCATCGACCGCACCACGCAGATGTCGTCGGCGAGTTCGGCGATGTGAGGGATCCAGTCGCCAAACTCGATGCCCGATTCGCCGTATCGCTTGAAGGTGGTCGCCGCGGGCATGATGGCGTTGCGGGCTTGGCCAGCGGTCATGGTCGTGACGCGTTGGCCCATGCGGACCGACTCGGGCAACTCGGTGCCCGATAGGGCCGCCAGTTCGGGCTTCGGATCGAAGAGCTCGATCTGCGACGGCGCGCCGGATTGCGTCAGAAAGATGACCTTCTTCGCCGTGGCCGGGTGGTGCAGGCCGCTCGCCGTTCCGAGCGAGGCGGCCCCGCTCTCTTGCGAGAAGAGCGACTCGAGTGCCATCGCGCCGAGGCCGTACCCGCCCCATTGGAGCAGTTGGCGGCGGGTCAGACCGGCTCGCTTGTAGTCATCGCAGCAGGACATGGCTCATTCCAGATTCAGCGTTTCGTCGAGATTCAATACAACGTTCATCGTTGCGGTCATCGCCGCGAGACGGATCGGGTCGGCATCGGAGCTGCGTGGGGACTCACCGACGGCGAGTAGCGAATCGGCCTTCTCCGGCGCCGCGTTGAAGCGATCCAAGTAAGCGGCGTGTTGCTGGCTCAAGATCGAGGCTTCTCGCACGTCCGGCTGGCGGGCGAGCACCCGATTGAACGCCCAAGCGATCTGTTCGGCGGGGGTTTCGCCACCATCGGCTAAGGCCCGGGCGGCTAAGGCGCGGGCGGCCTCGACGTAGGTCGGATCGTTCAGCAGATTCAGCGCCTGCATCGGCGAGTTGGTCCGCACGAGGTTGACCGTGCAGGTGCGACGATCGGCGGCATCGAACAGGGCCGGCGGGGCGGCGTTCCGTCGCCAGAAGCCGTAGAGGCTCCGGCGATAGAGTTCGGCACCTTGGCTCTGAACGTAGGGGAACTTGCCCTGGCTCGCGTCGTACCAGACTCCCTTCGGCTGGTAGGGGAAGACCGGCTCGCCCCCAAGGGTCGGCGTCAACAGGCCGGACGCCGCCAACGCTTGGTCCCTAAGCAGCGGCGAGGCGAGTCGGTAACGCGGGCCTCGTGCAACGAGTCGGTTTTCCGGGTCTCGGTCGGCAAGTTCTTCGCGGAAACGCGAAGATTGTCGGAACGCTTGGCTGGTGACAATCAGGCGCTGGATGTGCTTGATATCCCAGCCCGACTCCATGAACTCGGCGGCAAGCCAATCGAGTAGCCCGGGGTGTGTCGGCCGCTCTCCTTGGAGGCCGAAGTCTTCCGGCGTGCGAACCAGTCCGGCCCCAAACAAGCCCTGCCAATACCGATTAACCGTGACTCGTGCGGTGAGCGGGTTGTCACGACTCACCAGCCAACGTGCGAGCGATAGACGATTTCGCTTGGTGCCTTCCGGCAGGCTGCCCAGGACCTCCGGGATATCGGACGAGACCTCGTCGCCGTGTTGGTTCCAGACACCGCGTTCCAGGAGCCAAGTCTTGCGGGGCTCTCTGCGTTCGCGGAGCACCATCACCTTGACGGTCGATTGTCGCTCGGCATCGGTGAGCTTCTTGCGTCGCATGGCGAGCTGCCCCCGCGCGGTGCCGATGGCTCCATCGTGCTCAATGTAGTGCGAGTAGAGAGCGTCGCGTTCCGCGTCCGAGAGGTCGGCAACCGTCTCTTTATCTCGGAGGATAGAGAGGGGCTTGTTGCGGAGGTTATCCAGCGATGGCGAAGCGGCCTCGGTCACGGCCAGCCGGAAGCGTCCCAGATGGTGCTTCTTGTGGTTCGATTGGTGCTTGAGGCGAACCACCAGCATCGCGTCGTCCGGCACCCGTGTCGGCTCTGCCAAGCGGAGCACCAATGTGCGGGGGCGGTCGATGCTGCCGCTCCACACGGCCCAACCGGTTTCGGCACGGTCATCGATCACCGCGGCGGCTCCGTACCCAGGCTGCTCGAAGTCGGCTTCGGCCGAGGCGAGCGCGAGCGGTAGCGAGTCCTTCTTGCCGGCCTGCCGGAGACGGACCTCGATGTCGGTCAGCACGATGTTGCCGCTATTGGAACGCGAGAGCCCACCGGCGGTATGGGTCGGGTGAGGCAGGGCTTCTAGCCGCAGAGCGGTTACCGTGTCGCTCGGCGATCTGCCCGCGACGTAGTAGTTCACCTTGTCCGGGTTGCTCTGCCGCCCCACAAGGATGGACCCATCGTCCTGTTGCTTCAGCTTGAGCTCCGGCTTCGAAGCGGTAAGCTCTTCGGCCTGAACGGTCTGCCAATCGATGGGGCGACCATCGCTCGACTTGACCTGCGCGGCCACCTCAGCGAGCCAGGCGTCGAACCGCTTGGCCGCCGCGGCTTCGAGTCGCTTGACCTTGGCCTCCGCGCTCGCGACGGAACCGCGATACGGTCTCAGGCGTTTCTCGTTGTACTGTGCATCGTTCGGCAGTTCGTAGTCGTAGTAAGGCTTCGCCCGTTTGCCGGCTCGTCCGTCTTCGTCGATCGAATTGAAGAACGCGGTCAGCTCGTAGTACTCGTGCTGCGTGATCGGGTCGTACTTGTGCGTGTGGCACTGGCAACACCCGAGCGTGAGGCCGAGCCAAGCGGTGCCCATCGTGTTGACGCGGTCGAGCACGTAGTCGACCCGAGACTCCGCCGGGTCGCGTCCCCCCTCGCCGTTGGTCAGATGATTGCGATGAAAGCAGGTCGCGATGATCTGATCGGGCGTCGCGTCTGGCAGCAAGTCGCCGGCGAATTGCTCGATCGTGAACCGATCGAACGGCTTGTTCTCGTTGTAAGACCGGATGACCCAGTCGCGCCACGGCCAGTTGTCGCGGTTCTCGTCCTGCTGATAGCCGTCCGAGTCGGCGTAGCGGGCGACATCCAGCCAGCCGTAGGCCATCCGCTCGCCATAGTGCGGCGAGGCGAGCAAGCGATCGACGGCTTGCTCGTAGGCGTTGGGCGAGGTGTCCGCCAAGAAGCCGGCGAGTTCCTCGGCCGTCGGTGGCAAACCGGTGAGCGCTAACGAGACACGGCGTAGCTGAGCCGCTCGGCTCGCCGGCGGTGCGGGCTGAAGCCCTTCGGATTCGAGCCGCTTGCGAACAAACCGATCCACGGGGTTCTCAGACCAGGACGCGTCCTCGACGCTCGGCGGCTCGGGGCGTTCAACCCGCTCGAACGACCAATGCTGCTGCCACTCGGCCCCCGAGTCGATCCACTTCCGGAAGACTTCGATCTCCTCAGGCGATAGGGGTTTGGTGCCAGCCGCAACGGGCGGCATGATCAAATCGTCGTCGGCCGGAGCCGTGATGCGGGCCATCACTTCCGAGGCCTCCGCGTCGCCCGGCTCGATCGCTTTGTACCCCCCGCGGTCTTCGATTGCCGAGTCGGCCACGTCGAGCCGCAAGTCTGCTTCACGGCTCACCTCATCCGGTCCGTGGCAATGGAAGCAACGGTCCGAGAGCAGCGGCAGCACCTCGTCACGGAAGCTAACCGAGTCATCAGCACTGGTGACGTGGGGTGCCAGAACGAAGGCCGACGCTGCGATGATTCGGAGGGTTTTCCAGCGCATTGGGGCCAAAAGGTTCAGCTTCGGAGACGGCTCGCCAAGCAACGTAAGCTTGGTGGTACAGAACTAACAGCCTGGAGAGGTGGCAATTCACCCAGGTCATCGCAAGCCTTCATCTTAGTCGGCTTGAAAAGTGGCGTCCTAGGCATCGGCGAAGAGCGAACTCCAACTCGGTTTCTTCTCCCTTCGACCTGTAGCCCCTCATCCGAGGTACAGGGCTGCTGGTACCACCACCCCAGCAAGGGCACTTCTGCGGGCTGGCTATTGAGGCCCCTACGCATGACTAAAGACGCTGGTCACCCCGCGAAATACGACATTGACCGGGTGATCACCAAACGACCAGACGGTAAGCCATTGATATAAAACGACTTAGGTCGCCGTTAAGCCATTCCGGCTAGTTGCTATCAACTATTTCTTCGGCGGTAGCCGAGCCGAAAAGGGAAGACAGGGAGATTGGGCTGCCATGGCTGCCAAGCTCCCCCTCTAGACGGCGTTCCTTCTCGGGCGGAGGAGCAACGCCGCACGCTTCGGTGCCTACGGACAGGCACTTCTTAAACGGCTCACGGGACCATTCGAGCGAGAAACTACCATGCGATCTTTCCTTCGGGCCGCCAGCGGGATGGCCTACTTGTTGGGGCTGACGGCCGCGACCGGCTTCGCCCAACAAGGTTTGCAGCAACCGACTGCCTACACCGCCTCGGACACGACGGCGGTCACTTTTGCAAGCGACCAAGCCGAGCTGGTCTCTTACTGCGGCGAGACCACCGACCCGGGATGCGGATGCCCGACTTGTGGCGAGGATTGCCTGTGCGGGGACCCAGCCGCTTGCGGTGACGCCTGTGGCTGTGGCGACGGCGCGTGCGGCGACTCGGTTGATGGCTGCTGCACCGCCTGCGGTGGAAAGAAGGCCGCGGCCAAGCCGAACCCGTGTGCCACCTCGCACAAGGGGCTCTTCTACGCCAACGACTTCAGCTACCTCAAGAAGCCGTGCGCCAAAGAGTGCCTGGGCGACTGCCTCAAGCTGATGCCGGTCGGCAACTGCGGGCGCTGGGGCACGCTGGATATCGGCGGCCAGTACCGCATGAGGTACCACCACGAGGAGGGCATGGGCCGTCAGCCGGGCCGCCTCGGTTTCCAAGACACCCAGAACGACTTCACGCTGTCGCGTCTCCGCCTGTACGGCAACTGGAAGGTCAACGACTCGATCCGCGTCTTCGTCGAAGGCATCCACGCCGACCTCTCGCGCAACTCGCTCTACGTCCCACGGCCGATTGATGTGAACCGCGGCGACCTGCTCAACGCGTTCGTGGACGTCAAGCTGACGGACACCTTCACGCTGCGTGTTGGCCGCCAAGAACTCTTGCTCGGCGACCAGCGATTGGTCTCGCCGCTCGACTGGGCCAACACCCGGCGGACGTTCGAGGGCATCCGCGGAACCTACAAGAAAGACGATTGGACGATCGACGGTTTCTACACGAACTTCGTGCCGGTTAACCCGAGCCAGTTCGACGAAGCCGACTACGATCGGTCATTTTACGGCGTCTACTCGACCTACACCGGTCGTGAAAATACGACGATGGACTTCTACTACCTCGGCTTCGACAACCAAACGGTCGGGGCCCCGGTGGCGACCGACTTCTCGTTGCACACGTTCGGCAGCCGCCTCAACGGTAAAGCGTATGGCAAGTGGCTCTACGATATCGAGGCCGCCTACCAGGGCGGTCGCCAGAGCGGTCTCGGCCAAGACCAAGACGCCGGCTTCGTCACCGCCGGCCTCGGTCGCAAGCTGACCAAGATGCCTTGGAACCCGACGCTGTTCGCTTACATCGATTACGCGTCGGGCAACTCGGCCGGCGGCGACTTCAACCGCTTCAACCAGCTCTTCCCGCTGGCTCACAAGTACCTCGGCTTCATCGACGCGGTCGCCCGGTCGAACGTGATTTCGCCGAACGTCCGCCTGACGATGTCGCCCGCCAAGAAGCTCGACCTGTTGCTGTGGTACTACTACTTCGGCACGGACAGCGTCAACGACATCATCCCGGGCGTTGCGGTGCCGTCCGCTCAGGTCCTCGGGCAGAACGACTTCGGCAGCGAGTTGGACTTCATCGCGAAGTACAAGATCTCGCCGCGGTCGAACGTCTTGTTCGGCTACAGCCACCTGTGGGCCGGCAGCAAGATCATCGGCACCAACGACGCCGACTTCTTCTACACCCAATGGACGCTCAACTTCTGAGCCCCGCGGGCTGTTAGCGGTAGAAACCAAAACACCCCCGCTGGCCTTGGGCCAGCGGGGGTGTTTTGCTTTGCCAACTTCCGAGACGCAACGGCTACGGCAGCTCGATCGTGACCGGCCAGCCCGAGTACTGCTTGGCATCGGGCTTGGTCACGTCCGCTTCGCGTGGCCAGCACTCGAAGGTGACTTCGCGGGTCGATTTCTTGAACTTGATCAGGCCGTAGCCATCCCCATTGGAGCCTTGTTCTCGGTTCGCGTAGGCGTGCATCGTGATCCGATTGTCGAATCCGTCTCGGTAATCGCCGGTCCACGGGAGCGGGTTCTTCGAGTTGGCGTTCGCGCCGGGCTGCTCGTCGGCCGGCCACCACCATCGGCTGTAGTACGTATTCACCGACGCCGGAGCGACGAATGCCCATGGGCCGTCGCGGAAATCGTTGATGCCGTGTTGGATGAGCGTTGCAAGGTGTTGGTCGCCACCGATATGGACCGCGCCGGCCCGTTTGATCAGTTCGAGCGCCCGATTGCGTCCGCTCTGCGGCCAACCATTCGAGTCGAGGTCGGCGTGCAAGCGATTCTCCTTGCGTCCGTGGAGATGGGCCCCGCCGCAGAAGCCGGTCTGCGATAGTGCGGCCTTCATGACCCCTTCGTCCGAGTCGGCCCAACTCCGCAGGAACTTGAGCTGCCGGTCGCCAAGCAACTTGAGCCCGGGCACGTCGATCGTCGCCGGGTCATAGCTCGGATCGAGGATATGGTCCGGACGCGGCCCCTTGTTGGGGTGACGACCGAGCGGGCCGGTCTTGAACTTGCGGTCCTCAAGGATCGCGAAGTTGATCCCGCCAACCACGAGGTTTGTGTAGTAGACCCCGATGCCTTGCTCGATCGGTGTGGGGTCGAAGGGGTCCGGTAGGTGGGCGGTTTGGGTTCGCTCGACCATCTTCGCGTAGCCCGGGTCGTAAAAGTAACCGCCGTCGTCGCCTTGCTGGCGTTGAGACTTCTTGCCCCCCTCGCCCCAGAGGTTGGCTTGCCCGACGTCGTGGTCGTCGGGGATCGTGATGCATGGTCGATGGCGGAAGAGTTCCCGGTAGTACATGCCCCACACGAGCCAACCGGCGGTGTGCTCGGTGTGGTAGTAAGATTGGTCCCCAGCGAAGAAGATGAGGTCCGGGTCTTGATGGTTCACGTTACGGGCGTAGGGCTCGCGGGAGACTTTCTCTTTCGGCGAATCGCAAGAGAATGCCGCGAGCTTGATGACGTCCTTATCAAGCGGGTCGCGACGGATCGTCCCTTCGTAGCTGGCTTGCTCACCGTGCAGCAGGCGGTACGCGACATCTCGGGTGCTGTCCCAGTCCTCTAGGACGAACGTCGTATTCCAGCCGAGCCGGTTGACCGCCTGCTTCGCGACCTGTTCCCAGCGACCGTCGCGACGGAGTTCCAGGCGGACGTCGAGGGCTTCTTTCGGGTGGAGCGGGAAGAGTTGAGCCGTCAGCTTCAGCTTGCCGTGGTCATGCGTGTAGAGGCCGAAGGCGACGACCTCGTCTCGCGGGACGTGCAAGTCGATGATGTGGTTGCTCTTCTTCTTCCACCACTCGCCGGCGGTCAGTTTCTCGCAAGCCGGGTCGGGCGAAGCAACGGGCTCGAATGCCGAAGCCGCCTCGGCGATGACAAGAACCCATAACGCAGCGACAATCAGAATGGGGATACGCACGTGGCGGCCTACTCGGTTTCGTGGGGACAAGCAAAGAAGCGAGGGATAGAACGCGGCAGTTTATCTCGTTGTGTGCCGGTTCCCTAGTGAAAAACGTTGTTGAGGTCACGTCGGTTCTTGGGCGAATAGACTGCCACACGCCGGCGGACTAGCCTAGTTCTTACTACTGAGCACCGAGACGTGCGACGCTCCGTTTGCTGCTCCCTGCCCCACCCCACCGTCACCAAGCTCCCCAGGCCCGATGAAACGACTGACACCCCGAAGACTGTTACGCCCCGTCGGCCTGAGCGCCCTGATGCTCGGCACGGTCGCCACCGCCTTAGGAGCCGCTTCGACGACTCTCAAATCGCCTGACGGCAAGGTCGTTTGCCGGATCGCCGTTGAAGACTCCGCGCTCGCCTACCAGGTCTCCTACAACGGCCAAGCTCTCGTCGAGCCGTCGGGTATCAGCTTTGTCCACGAGAACAAGACACCGATCGGCAAGCATCTTGCCGAAGTGAAGATCGGCGAAGCCACCGAACAACGTGGTTCATGGGAGCCCGTTTATGGCGAGCGGAGCACCATCCAAGACAACTACAACACGGTCTCGGTCACCTGCCGAGACACCAAGGCCGACTGCGATGTCGCCTACGAGTTTCGTTGCTACGACACGGGGGTCGCTTTCCGAACGACCATCGGCGCTGGCGATGGAAAGCCGGTCAAGCTCCGAGAGGAACGCAGCGAATTCCGCTTCGCCGGCGATCCATCGGCTTGGAGAACCAACCGAGCACAAGGTGCTTACGATTTGGTATCGATCAGCCAGTTGGGCAACGATGTCGAACGCCCCCTGACGATCCAAGCGAAGGACGGCGTCTATGTTTCGATCGCGGAGGCGGGATTGCTGGACTACGCCGTCATGAAGCTGAAGGTCGACCCCGCCCGCCCCGATACGGTTGTCTCGGAACTGAGGAGTGCGGTCGAATCGAAGGGCGACCTAACCACCCCCTGGCGGGTCATCTTCGTGGCGGAAAGCCCCGGGGAGTTGCTCGAATCGAACGACCTCATCTTGAACCTGAGCGAACCGTGTCGGATCGCCGATACCAGTTGGATCAAGCCGGGCAAGGTGATCCGCGACTACACGCTAACCAACGCCGGGGCGAAGGCTTGCGTCGACTTTGCCGTGAAGCACAACATTCAGTACGTCGAGTTCGATGCCGGCTGGTACGGCAATGAGTTTGAGGAGGTTTCCGACGCGACCACCATCTCAGTCGATCCGAAGCGATCCCCCGGCCCGCTCGACCTGCACGACATCATCAAGTACGCCGAAGAACGTGGAATCGGGATCTTGGTGTATGTCAACCGCCGCGCCCTCGAGAAGCAGCTCGACGACATCCTGCCGCTCTACCAAGGCTGGGGCATCAAGGGGATCAAGTTCGGCTTCGTCAAGCATGGCTCGCAGAAGTGGACCCGTTGGCTCCATGAGTCGATCGCGAAAGCCGCCGACCATGGTTTGCTGGCCTATGTCCACGATGACTATCGCCCCGTCGGCTACAGCAGAACCTACCCGAACCTCATGACCCAAGAGGGCGTGCGGGGTGACGAGGAGACCCCTCCTACGAAGCAGACCCTGACGTCCCTGTTCACGCGCTCGGTCGCGGGAGCCGCCGACAACACGTTCTGTTACTTCAACCCACGCGTCGATGAGGCATGGTCGCACGCGCACCAGTTGGCCAAATCGGTTTGCATCTTCAGCCCGCTGCAAACCTTGTTCTGGTACGACGGGCCCGACCGAGGCGATGGTGGAAAGTTCCAGATCGTAGAGGTGCCCGAGATGGCTTTCTGGGACGCGATGCCTGCCGTGTGGGATGACACGCGAGTCTTGCACGGTGAGATCGGCCGCTACGCGGTCGTCGCCCGACGCTCAGGAGAAGAGTGGTTCATCGGCGGCCTTAGCAGCGAGGAATCTCGCACACTGAAGACTCCGCTCGACTTCCTTGAGCCGGGTCGCGAGTACGTCGCTCACATCTACAGCGACGACCCGACGGTGAAGACCGTCACGAAGGTAGCCGTCACGCAGCAGACCGTTGACTCGACGACGGTCTTCCCCGTCACGATGAGAGGCAATGGCGGTCAGGCCATCCACCTCGTGCCCAAGGGCGAGTAGACGCCAACGACCGACACTTAATCAAAGCGGCCCGGGCCATCAGCCGATGACTCGGGCCGCTTCTGTATACCCGAGGATCTAACGACTAGGACTCAATCAAAGGGTCCAGTCGGCCGGCGGGAGTTCCCCTTCTTCGAGGATGGGCAACCCACGCCAAATGACATACTCATTTTCGCCCAGTTCGAGGTCCTGGAAAGGCCCCGGCTTGGCTTCGCCACCGCTCGGGATCGGGGCGTCGAAGTAGTCTCTGGTGACTCGCTCGACGTCCGTAGAGCCGATCTTTGACGGATCGACGCCGAGGTAGACACGGAGCGTATGCGTCTCGGGGTCGTAGTTAACGAGGCTGCTCGGATCGAGCTGGCTGTGCTTGTCACCCGGGCACTCATGGTGCTTCCAGAACGCACGCCATTCTTCGAGCGTTAAGGCCGCTACGCCGGGCTCGGGAAACCGCTCGGCGTCCGTCGTAGTCACGCCGAGTTCGCCCCGGACCATCGTCTCAAACCGCTCCGGCGTGTAGGGCGAGGGCTTGTCGCTCTTGCGATTGACGGCGAACGCTCGGGCGCCGGGTCGAACGCCGTACAGATTGTGGTCGAAGCGTTGCGGGCCGCTCCGATCGGCGGGGTAATTCACCTCAACGTTCTTGGCGTTGCCGGTGAGGAGGTTGTTGAAAAACGAGTGGTGGTAGGTCTTCGTGCGAGCCATCACTTGATGGATCATGACGCCCTGCCCCAACCCGCGTCGCTCGATCGCATTCGCTAAGAGGTTGTGGCTAAAGGTCGCCCCCGAGGCGTCGTGGATGTAGACCGAGTTCTGTTTGTTGTCGAAGACCAAGTTGTTATCAACCAGCAAGCGATCGAATCCGTAGTCGCTCATCTCGAGGAAGATCCCCGCGGAACCGTTCCCGTGGATCACGTTCCGTGAGACCCGACTGTCGGGGAACTGATTGTCTAGCCAAACGCCATAGGTCTTGTAGTTGTAGGCCAAGTAGTTGCGTTCGATCAGCCCGTTGAGGAACTGGTGGGTCTTGATCGCGGCCTGCTCCCAACGCTTGATGCCGTCGAAACGCAGGTGGTTGTTGCGGAGCATCACGTTGTCGCGTATCACGAGGTTGCGAGAACCGTTCGACAACAAGCCACCCGATCCATTCTCGACGACGTAGTTCTGTTCGATGAGGTTGTCGTGGGCGTCGTGCTTGCGGCTGTGGCGATCGACGCTGCCGGCGTCGAGGGCGAAGGTCTTGCAATGACGGATCACGTTCTTGCGGATCGTCCAGTGGTGGCCGACCTCAAGCCCCACGGCCCCCTTCTGTGCCCACCGATCTTCTTTCCAGAAGTTGGTCGGGTACTGGTTGCCGGCGTGCTCGAAGATGAAACCTTCGATCACGAGATGGCCGAGGCCACGCCTCAGCGGGGCGAAGATCCGGCGGCGGGTGGTGAGCTCAACCTCGTGATCACTCGGCTCACTGGCCCCGAAATGGACGTAGACACGCTCGGACGAGGGCTCGTAGTGCCAAGTCCCTGCCTCGATCTCTTCGCGTAACGGGACTTCTTTGAACTCTTCCCCATCGACGAAGACCTGCCCGCAAGTGTAGACGATGCGTTTGTCGCCCCGCTTGATGCGGCCCTCACCGGCTTGCATCCGTTCGAACTCGCGGCGGCCTTCCCGCCCCCACGGGGTGGAAGAAAGCTCGACCTTCAGCGGGTTGTAGCCATCGACGTACTCCGGGCTGCGATCGTTGAAGAGAGAATCGTCCGGCTTCGCGGAGAAAAGGCCCCGGCCCTCGTCGCGCCAGTCGGGCGTCCATACCTCGGAGCCGCGAACGAAGACTCGCTCGCCCGGTGCTCCGCGATAGGTGATCGGTTCTCCCGGTCTCCCGCCGCGAGGCGGGGCGATACGCTCCCGGTAGATCCCGGCTTTCACCAACACGGTGTCGCCCGGCTGGGCGAGCTCGGCACCACGCGAGATGGTGCGTAGCGGAGACTCCGCGGTGCCGGCGTTGCCGTCGTCTCCCGCCGGATCAACCACGTAGGTCGCGGCGTTCGCTGAGACGATGACGAGTTGGGCGAGAACCGTTGCTAAAAAACCGTAGCGATACTTCATGGGGTGGGTCTCGGAAGCGAGGGCGCAGGCGGGGTGGTAGCGTCGTGGAGGGGACCTGTGATCCGGAGCGGCAGATCTACTGCCCGACGATCTGGAACAAGGCGGACGAGTCGCCGGCCAAGGCATCCGCCTCGGGCTCGATGACAAGGCGGGCACCCGAGAAGACCGCGTGGTCGTCGTGTTCCATGTCGTGCATCGCGGTCGCAAGCGTCAGGAACTTCGCCTCGGGAGGCACGGGCACATCGAACGCGACGAAACGGCCGTCTCGTCGCAGGAGGGGGGGCAACTCGACGCCGCTGAGATCGAACGAGAAGACCTGACCGCGCTGGATGGTCTCGTACGGCTGACCGTCGATGTGCCCGGAGAGGATCTGGTCGCCTGTGCTGACCAAGACAATCAAACGGGCGCTGCCGACGAGTTCATCCGGCTTGAGTGCCAAGCGATCATTGATGCCGGCCCGATCAACAACAAGGCGCATCGGGCGGTTGCCAAGACGCCCCGCGTCGCGGATCTCGTCGAGGTCGAAAGTGAGCATCTCGTTGGTGCACATGCCGATGCCGTCCTCGATCTTCTCAGCGGCAACCGAGTCACCGAAGCCACGGCCGGTGGTCCGGATCGGCACGCTGCTGATCGATCGGTAGGTGTCGTTGCTTGGCAGGCCGCCCACCCTGGGTCCCCCACCGCCGACCTCGGCAAAGCTGAATCGGACGCCCCGTTCGGCGAGCGGCACATCGACATCGAGGCCGCCGTCGTGCACGGCCGCGACGCCCAGGTCGATCGTCTCGCCGGCGGCGCGGAAGGTGTCGGTCGCCATCGCCTCGTTGAGTGAGGCCGACTTGCCGTCGTCGAAGAGGTTGCTCAACCAGATCGCCTCACCGTCGAACGGCTCCCAGGAGGGACGTGGCAACTGCGGCGCAAAATCGCGCACATCGGCCAACTCGCCTTCGACCACGCGGCCGTTGGCTCCGGCCGCGATCGATTGCCCCTCGCTCAGGTCGTACGATTCGCCCGAGACCGCGGCGAAGCGAGCCGTCGTCCCCGAGGCCGCGAGGCCAACGAAGGCGTGAAAGACGCTATCCCTCGATGACCCGCGCGTACCGACTTCGACACCGTAGTGCCCCGCCCCGCAGCGAAACTGGCCAACCGGCGTCGCGACGGCAAAAGAGGCGGGCCCGGACGGGGCGGTGATCGTCATCCGACCGAAGAAGAGCTTGCCGCCATCCTCGGAACGCACGTCGAAAACGGCCGGCCCGTGAAGGATGGCGTTCACCCCGTCGCGGAAGGCGAGGTGCACCAGGCCGCTCTCCAAACGGATCTGCTGCCCGACCCGGATTCCCTTCGTTGGCAGCGTTTGTGGCGAACGAGCCGGCTGCCACTCGGCCTCATGGGTCGAGACAACCTGAGCCACCACTTCGGAACCGTAAGCCCAGTCCCATGGCGCCGGGTTGAACTCGGGGCGTTCGCTCACGATCGCGGCGGTCAGCAGCCCAACCCCACACCCGGCGAGCAGGCCGATCGCCAGCAGCGACGCGGCAACCGGCATCTGCAGCGTGCGGGTGAAACGCCACTTCAGTTGCGAACTGGCCAGTTCCACCTTGCCGTCGTCGGAAGCGACTTTGGCTTTTTCCTTGATCTCTTCTTCGGGGAATTCCTCTGCCACCTCGCGGCACATCTCGCGGGCTTCGCCCTGGGCGAACAAGTCCGCGTGCAGCATCACGGCTTCGGCGTACCAGCGTCGCAGCGCGGGGTCCGCCTTGAGGGCGGACTCGAGCTCGCGTACTTCGGCCTCGGTGAGAGCGGCGTCGAGGCTCTTGTGGACCAGCTTGCGGAGGCTTCGATCGGGGGTGGGGGTCGGATCGCTCATCAGAAACCTTGTTCGGTCGTTTGGCGCTGGATGCATTCCAGCAGGTTTTCGCGGATGCGTCGGAGCGAGTTGCAGATGCTCGCTTGCGAACGATCGAGCAGCTCCGAGAGCTGCCGCGAACCGAGTTTGTGGGAGTATCGAGAATCGACCAGCTTGCGGTCGTCTTCTGGGAGTTTGGTCAAGCAGACCTTGAGGGCATCGTGCCGCGCCTCGACAAAGTCGGCCGACATATCGGAGAACTCGCTGGCGAGGTGCTCCATCAGGTCTTGGTCGAAGTGGATCCGGCTGCGGCGGCGGTATTTCAAGAAGTTGAGGGTCTCGAAACGAGCGACCGTGATCGACCACCGGATGAACTCGGTATCGAGATCGAAGTCGTCGAACTTCTTCCAGAGCGTGACCGCCGTCTGCTGCAAGATATCTTGGGCGTCGGCGTTGTTGCGGACGATGCCCAGGATGTACCCAAACAGCCGCTGCTGATGCGTGCTGAAGAGGTCAGCAAATTGATCTTCGCGTGAAGGCATTCGGTCGCTCGTTGCTCAGGCCGGCGTCGCGGCATCGGCAGCACCATACCGGGCCGCCCCGTCATTAGGCTTGGGGCAGGCCTCTTCGGCTGCAAACAAATGCCTAGGAGGCTCGGAGTTTCACCGGACTTACCACCATTTCCCAGAAAACCACCCCCGCAGAGGGGTGCTTGCTGCAAAAGGGTCCGGTTCGGCTGGCTTGGCGGGCTTGGCGACCACATAATGGTGCCTCACTCGCCCGATCGGACGCTTTTCCAGACGAATGCCCGTGAATAACCGGCCAGCCTGGGCATAATAACTGATCGCGCTTGTCTCGCGTCGTAGGGGCGTTCCAGTTCCTGGGATCGCCAACTGGGGCCTTTCCACGGATCGGCCTACCGAATCGCCAGGGCTAGCCGAGCACCCACCGAACGCACTCAACGACGCCAAAAGATGCCCCAAGACTTCGATCGACGCCGCTTTCTGCAAACCTCGGCTAGCGTGGCAGCTCTAAGCCCAATCGGCTTGGCGACCTCAACGGCTCAGGCCGCCCCAGCCCCGCCACGGTTTGCCAAAAGCGATCGCATCCGGCTCGGCCTGATCGGCTGCGGGCCGCAGGGACACAACTCGATCCGCTTCACAACCGATTGGTTTCAAATCACCGCCGTCTCGGATGTCGACGACGCCCGACGCGAGCGGTCTCGGGAGTTGCTCAGTGGCGGGAAAGCCGCCGCTTTCAACGACTATCGCCACGTGCTCGACCGCGACGATGTCGATGCGGTCTACATCGCAACGCCCGACCATTGGCACGCCAAGCAACTGATCGAGTCGATCAACGCCGGCAAAGATGTCTACTGCGAGAAGCCGCTTACGCTCACCATCGACGAGGGCAAGCAAGCCCGCCAAGCGGTTGCCGAATCGGACCGCATCGTTCAGGTCGGCACGCAGCAGCGGAGCATGTTCGACCAGTTCATCAAGGCGATAGCGATCATCGCCGACGGCCGGATCGGCAAGATCAAGCGGATCTCGGCTCAACTCGACCCCGGCCCACGGTCCGGAGCGGTGCCCGTTGCTTCCGTGCCAAAAGGCCTTGATTGGGACCGCTGGGTCGGCCCGGCACCGGCGGCACCCTATCGATCCGGGCCGCCGGTTGAGAAGGGGCGAGCAAAGTCCAACTGCTTCCACAACTTCCGCTGGTGGCTCGAGTACTCCGGCGGCAAGCTGACCGATTGGGGCGCTCATCACGTCGATATCGCCTGCTGGGCGTTGCGGGCCAATGGTCAGAGCGACACGGTCCAGACTATCGACGGAAAAGGCGGCTATGGCGTCGATTTCAAGGACGGACTCCCGGTCCAGCAAGATCGCTACAATACCCCGGCAACCTTCAATTTCTTAGCCACCATGACCGATGGCGTGGAGCTAACCATTCGGCACGACGGCGGAAACGGCATCCTCTTCGAGGGCGAGAAGGGTCGACTGTTTGTGAATCGGGGTAGATTGACCGGCAAGCCGGTCGAGGATCTCGCCGACAACCCGCTCCCAGTCGATGCGATCGAGAAGGTCTACGGCGACTACCCGATCAAGCACACCGCTCATAAAGCCCATTGGATGAATTTTGCCCACTGTGTGAAAAGCCGAGTCCAGCCGGTTTCGGACGTGGCGACCCACATGCGGGGCCTAACGGTCTGCCACTTGGCCGGGCTCGCCGGCCGTGTCGGTCGTCCACTCACTTGGGATGGCCAGCGCGAACAGATTGTCGGCGATGAGGTGGCGAATAACCTGCTCTCCCGCCCCTATCGCCAAGGGTACGCGATCCAGGCCTAGCCAGCCTTCCTGCGTATTCTTCGGTTGCCTAGTCAAATGCAAAACCTCACGGCATACGACGGACCCGCCTTGATAGCCGAGACGACCTTTCTACGTATCGCTTGCACGCTCATGCTCCTGAGCGGTGCCTTGCCGACGATTGGTCTCGCCGACGACGCCGCGAACGGCTCTGACGATCAGCAACTCCCGGCGACGGTCGTTTTCAACGATCACATCCGACCGATCCTCACCACCCAGTGCACCGCCTGCCACGGGGGCGTTAAGCAGGCCGCTGGGCTGTCGTTCGTCTACGGCGACCAGATGCCCGATCTGCTGGACTTGGACGACCCAGACGAGTCGTACCTCATCGATCGCGTTGTCTCGGACGACGACGAGTACCGGATGCCGCCGCCCGAGCACGGCCCGCCCTTGCCGGAACGGGACGTGGCCCTGCTGACGAAGTGGATCGAACAGGGCGGCAAATGGTCCGACCATTGGGCTTACGAACTCCCGCAGAAGCACGCGACACCGGATGTCTCGACAATCGATTGGCCACGCCAGACAATTGATCGCTTCGTGCTAGGTCGTCTGGAGAAGGAAGGGATTCAGCCCGCCGTCGATGAGCGGCCCGAGCGTTGGCTGCGGCGGGTCAGCCTCGATCTGATCGGCCTGCCCCCAACCCCTGAAGAGCGCCGCGACTTCTCCGCATCGCTCTCAGTCGACGGCGAGGCGGCTTACGAGGCCGTCGTAGATCGATTGCTGGCGTCGCCGCGATTCGGAGAACGCTGGGCGAGCGTTTGGTTCGACCAGATGCGATACGCCGACTCACGCGGCCAGGGTGAAGACTCGCCGCGAGATATCTGGAAATACCGCGACTGGGTGATCGATGCGTTGAACGCCGATATGCCGTACGACGAGTTCACCATCAAGCAGCTCGCCGGCGACCTGCTCAACAACCCCACGCTTGAAGACCGACTCGCCACCGCCGCCCATCGCTTGACGCAAACGAACGAAGAGGGCGGCACCGACGACGAAGAGTTCCGCGTCGCCTCGGTGCTCGACCGTGTTCAAACGACCTGGCAGACGTGGCAAGGGATCACGATCGGGTGTGTGCAGTGCCACGACCACCCCTACGATCCGATCGAGCACGACGAGTTCTATCAAGCCGTTGCCTACTTCAATAACACGGCCGATGTCGACCTGAGCGACGACTGGCCGCTGCTAGAGGTGCCGATCGACCAGGCCGATTACGCGTTGGCAACCAGCCTCGACCGCCGAATCCACAAGTTACAGGAATCACTGTGGCGGGAATCCTGGCAAGTGACTCACAAGCGGGCCGAATGGCAGCCGCTGCGTCTCTCCAAGGCCAAGACCAACAACCGCACCAAGGTCGCTATCGAGGAGAAGGCGGACCACGACGAGTACCACACCGTCGGCACGGTCTCGAACAACCTCGAAATCGTGACCGAGTCGCCGCTGCCAGAAGTCAAGCGTCCGCTGACCGGTGTGAGGGCAACGCTCCTGCCCCTCGACCCCGAGAAGGCTCTGGCGGACGCCGAAGTCGGTTTCGTGCTGTCGAACCTACGCGTTCAGATACAGGGACCTAAGGATAAGAAGCCCGTCGATATCAAGCTGGCCGAGTTGGTCGGCGACGAGCCCTTCCCGTACCGCGATCCGAACAAGAGCCTCAACGGCGAGAAGTGGGGCTTCGGTGCCTGGAGCCGCATTCATCACCCCCGCGAGTTGGTCGCGATCCTCGAAGAACCGAAACAAATCGAACCTGGCTCGAAGCTGATTGTTCGGGCGAAGTACCGCGTCTTCGACTTAGCTGCGTTCATCCTGGCCGCGCGACGGGGCTACTTCTCGGTCTCGACCGACCCGGAACTGACCGAACTCCTCAACGACGAGCAACGACAGAAAGCGGCAAAGAAGCTAGCTGGCTTCAAGCAGGGTCGCCGGGCGATCGATAGCATTGCGACCCCGATCCTCCGCGAACGCCCCACGCACCTGGCGAGGCCCTCGCATGTGTTCGTGCGTGGCCTCTTCTTGACCAAAGACAAGCAGGTGCAGCCGGGCGTTCCCGCGTCGATGCACGACAAGGCGGAAGAGATCCCGGACCGACTCGCCTTCGCGAATTGGTTGGTCAGCCCCGAGAACCCGCTCACCGCCCGAGTCGCGGTGAATCGGTACTGGGCCCGCCTCTTTGGCATCGGCTTGGTGGCAACCGAGGAAGACTTCGGCTCCGCCGGCGAGCAGCCCTCGCACCCCGCGTTGCTCGACGACCTCGCGATCCGTTTCCGTGAAGACTACGGCTGGAGCGTCAAGGCGTTGCTGCGTGAGCTCGCCCTTTCGCGCACCTACCGACAGAGCTCAAGAGTCCGCCCCGAGTTGTACGAGCGTGACACCCAGAACCGCTTGCTAGCCCGCGGTCCTCGGCACAGCCTGCCGGCCGAAGCGATCCGTGATCAGATGCTTGCGGTCAGCGGCTTGCTGAGCACCAAGATGCACGGCCCACCGGTTCAGCCACCACTACCGAACGGTGTTTGGAAGGCACGCCGCGGCACCTGGAAGACGCCGAAAGCTGGCGATCCGGATCGCTATCGTCGGAGCGTTTACACCTACATTAAACGGAGTGTGCCCTTCCCGACGTTCGCCACGTTCGATGCGCCATCACGCGAGTTCTGTGCCCCCAAACGCCTCCGATCGAATACGCCCCTCCAGCCCCTGATGCTCTTGAACGACGCGGGGTTCGTTGAGTGCGCGGCCGCCTTGGCCGACCTGATAAGCCAACAGTCGGGTTCGCTCGAAGACCAGTTCGCCTACGGCTTCGAACGGACAACCTGCCGCGAGGCAACCGCCGCGGAGATCGAACAGCTAGTCACCCTATTCAACGAGGCAGAGCGACAGTCCAACCGACGGGTCGCCATGCAGGCGGTCGCCGGCGTGTTGCTGAACCTCGACGAGATCATCATGAAGTGACCGCAGGCACCCTCCGACCACGAATCATGCCACCAGGCAACGGAATGGAACTCAAACACCTACAAGACGAACTGGAGCAACGGCGGCTCGAGCAGACGACGCGTCGGCACTTCATGCGCGACTGCGGCGCTGGGCTCGGCGCGATGTGGATGGCCTCGCAGGGTTCGCCGGCCTTGGCGTCGGCGGGCGGTCCCGAGGTAGCTATCCGTTTCCCGGCCAAGGCGAAGCGGGTCATCTTTTTGCACATGATCGGCGGCCCGAGCCAACTCGAGCTCTTCGATTACAAGCCCGTGTTGGCCCAGTACGACGGCAAGGACTGCCCCCAAGAGTACCTCGAAGGCCAACGATTCGCCTTCATCCAGGGCACGCCTCAGATGCTGGGGCCGCAGTACGATTTCAAGCAGTACGGCGAGTGTGGCGCCTGGGTCTCGGATCGGATGCCGAACATCGCGAAGCACGTCGATAAGATGTGTTTCATCAAGACGATGCAAACGGACCAATTCAACCACGGGCCGGCCCAGTTGATGGTCCACACCGGCCAGGCGCGCACCGGCTACCCGTCGCTCGGTTCGTGGTCGACCTGGGGCCTCGGCACCGACAACCAAGACCTGCCCGGCTTCCTGGTGTTCCTCTCCGGCGGCGTGCCTCGCAACGGGAAGGCACTCTGGTCTAGCGGCTTCCTGCCCTCGGTCTATCAGGGCGTGCAGTGCCGCTCCAAGGGGGATCCGATCCTCAACATCTCCAACCCGAAGAGTACAACGCGCGACGTCCGTCGGCAGATGCTCGACGCCCTCGCAGGGCTCAATCAGAAGTCCTACGACGAGTTCGGCGACCCGGAGACATTGACCCGCATCTCGCAGTACGAGATGGCGTACCGGATGCAGATGACCGCCCCCAAGGTCGCCGATATCTCCGAGGAGTCGCAGGAGACCCTCGATATGTACGGCGTCGAGGAAGGCAAAGACTCGTTTGCCAAGAACTGCGTGCTGGCCCGCCGATTCGCCGAGGCCGGGGTTCGTTTTGTGCAGCTCTACCACATGGGTTGGGACTCGCACGGCGCCGCCGAAACCGAGGCCATCAACACCGGCTTCAAACGCCAGTGCAACCAAGTCGACCAACCGATCGCCGCGTTGCTGACCGACCTCGACCAGCGTGGCATGCTCGACGACACGCTGGTGGTTTGGACCGGCGAGTTCGGACGCACGCCGATGCGCGAGAATCGAGGCGGCAACAAGATGAAGTACATCGGCCGCGACCACAGCCCATCGGCTTTCACGCTGTGGATGGCGGGCGGCGGTGCCAAGCCCGGTTTCACCTACGGCGAGACCGACGAGTTCGGCTATCGCCCCGCGGCGGACCCGGTTCACCTGCGCGACTTCCATGCCACGATGCTGCGGCTGATGGGGATCGACCACAACCGCTACAGTTACTACTTCCAAGGGCTGAATCAGAAGCTCGTCGGTGTGAAGCCGGCCCGCGTGATCGAAGACCTCATTGCCTAGCCCACAGAAACGAATCCGTGACGCCCCGCCCCATCGTTCCGATCGTCCTGGCCGTGGTCGCATGCCTGCTCGGCATCGGCCAGCGCGCCGACGCGCAGTTGCACGGCTTCGCGCAACCACGCCCCATGCCCCCGAACGGATGGCCGCGTCTCGATTGGCCAGCAAAGAAGGAGATCCTGTTCGGCCAGTTGGCTCCGTCGGAAGAAGAGATCAGGCTCATCGCGGCGGCGATGCCGGAGAAACCGACTGCTCCGGCCGAGCCGCGTCGCTTGCTGGTCTTCTACCGGTGCCAGTATCCACATGTCTCGATCGCTACCGGGGTCAAGACGTTTGAGATGATGGGCGAGAAAACCGGGGCGTTCGAGGCCACCCTGTCCGACGACCCGGCGGTCTTCGCGACCGACACGCTGGCCGAGTACGACGCGGTCTTGCTGGACAACACCACGTCCTTCGAAAGAACTATCGGCCCCGCTGGCCAGACGGCCTTGATGTCTTACGTGTCGGGCGGGGGCGGCTTGGTAGGCATCCACGCCGCCGCCGATAGCTGCAAGAGTTGGCCGGAGGGCGCCAAGCTCTTCGGCGGCATCTTCGTCGGGCACCCTTGGACCTCGAAGGGGACGTGGGCGTTCCGCTTGGAGTCACCCGGTCATCGATTGAACCAGGCCTTTGACAACCAGGGGTTTACCCTCAACGACGAGGTCTACCTCTACCGTGGCTTCTCCGCCGAGCGATCGCGCGTGCTGGTGAGCCTCGATATGTCCGACGGAAAGAACCAAGGCGGCAAGGGCTTCCACGAGAAACTCGCGGATCGTGTCCACGCCGATCAGCGTTACCCGGTTGCCTGGGTCCACCCGTTTGAGAACGGGCGTGTCTTCTATTCGAATCTTGGCCACAACCCATCGACCTACTGGCAGCCTCAGATACTGCAGCACTACCTCGACGGCATCCGGTTCGCCCTGGGTGACCTGGAGGTGGACACGGCCCCCTCCGCCGAGATCTCCGCCGGCGGCTGAGTAAACCACTCTCTTTGACGAATACAAACCTTCCTCCGAGATCCTCCCCCAATGAGTCACTATTTACGCCACGCCCTGCTCGTGTTGCTCGCCCTAGCGTTAGATGGGGTCTCCGCCTCCGCCAAGGAAGGGACTGATAAATACCAAGCGACCTGGGAGTCACTACGCACCCACAACCCGGCGCCCGAATGGTTCCGGGACGTGAAGTACGGGATCTACTTCCATTGGGGCGTCTATTCGGTGCCAGCTTACGGCAACGAATGGTATCCACGGCATATGCATTCGAAGATGCCAAGCGATCGCAACCACGACCGCTACAAGCATCACGTGGCGACCTACGGCAGCCCGGCCGAGTACGGGTACGACAAGTTCGTCCCCCAGTTCAAGGCCGAGCACTTCGACGCCGAAGAATGGGTCGACCTCTTCGCCAAGTCGGGCGCGAAGTTTGTTGGTCCGGTTGCCGAGCACCACGATGGCTTCGCGATGTGGGACAGCGAGGTGACGCCTTGGAACTCGGTTGATAAAGGCCCAAAGCAGGACATCGTCGGCGAGATCACCCAGGCGGCCCGCAAGCGAGGCCTCAAGACCATCGCCACGTTCCACCACGCCCGCAACAGCCTGTGGAAGAACGAGAAGGGCGACTGGACCGGTCACTTCGAGATGGCCAAGAAGTACTTCCCCGAGGTCCTCGAAGACAAAGAGCGAGCGATCCTCTACGGCTACATGCCGCGAGAAGAGTTCCTCGACATGTGGTTCGTGAAGCTCAAGGAAGTGATCGATGGCTACGACCCGGACATCATCTGGTTCGATAGCTGGCTGCACGAGATCCCGGACGAGGTGAAGATGAAGTTCTTGGCGTACTACTTCAACCACGCCGAGGAGACCGGCCAAGAAGTCTTGGTCACCTACAAGCAAGAGGACCTGCCCCAGGATGTCGCGGTGCTCGACCTGGAAAAGGGCGGCATGGGCGAGCTCACCGAGTTCACTTGGCTCACCGACGACACGATCAGCCTCGGCAGCTGGTGCTACACCGAGAACCTGAAGATCAAGTCAACCGATATCGTCCTGCACAGCCTGATCGATATCGTCAGCAAGAACGGCCAGTTGGTGCTCAACGTCTCGCCGAAGGCCGACGGCACGATCCCGCAGGTGCAACGCGACGTGCTGCTCGAGCTCGGCGAATGGCTCGGCCAGTTCGGTGAGGCCATCTACGAGACCCGTCCGCACACGGTCTGGGGCCACGGCCCGACCAAGACCGGCAAAGGCCACTTCGGCGGCATCGCCACGAACAAGGCCTACACCTCCAAGGACATCCGCTACACGACCAAGGGCGACACGATCTACGCGATCCAGCTCGGCTGGCCCGCCGACGGCGAGGCCACGCTCCTGCAGGGGCTCAAGGGAGTCGGCGTCGAGAGCATCGAGCTCTTGGGTTCCGACGCCGAAGTGAAGTGGGAATCGGTGGAAGGGGGCGTGAATGTCACCCCGTCTGGCGAAGCCCCGAGTCCGATGGCCGTGGTTTACAAGATCGCTACGAAGTGACTGCTGGCGTGGCTTAGCCGCCACGCCTACCGATCATGCTAAGCAATTGAGCGGCCCGGCGTTATGCACGCCGGGCCGCTCTCTATTAGGCTTGCCCCAATGGACAACCGACTCACTAGCGAACAACAAAAACGCAACGCCGACAATCGTGACAATTGGCAACGCGCTGAGCCACATCGGCGGCGTGCCACCCAACTTCTAAGCGGAGCGGGGCAAGAGCCAAGCGATCGGCTCGCCGTGCTCGGGGCGGGGAACCTGAACGACCTCGACGTCCCCCAACTAGCCACGGCTTATGCCGGCATCGACCTCTTTGATCTCGATGCCGACGCGATTCGTACAGGTTTGCTAACCCAAGGCGTTGCCGCCGACGAGGTGCGGTGCTGTGCCCCGTGTGACTTAACGGGCGTCTGGGAAGGACTCGCCTCGCTATCGGGAGGCAGCGAGCCTTTGCCGACCGGCCTGATTGAGTCGGCATGCCACCCGAGCCCCCCGGCTGGCGATCGCTACCAGACCGTGGCATCGATGTGCCTGCTGAGCCAGTTAATCGACGCGGCTGTGACTCAACTCGGCGCGGGTGACCAGCGGGCGATCGACCTGCTCTTCACCATCCGTGACGGGCACCTGCGGCTGATGAGCGATCTGCTTGCCCCCGGCGGCACCGGCGTCTTGGTAACCGACTTCGTTTCTTCCGAGACGGCCCCTGCCCTGCCCTCCCTGTCGCCGGAAGACCTACCGAATGAACTCAGTCGCCTGATCAACGCCGGCAACTTCTCAACCGGTTTAAACCCGTTCGCGATCGCTAAGCGGCTCGGTGAGCTCGGGGCGAGTCTCGGCATCGTGATCGATTCGATCGAGTGCCTGCCGCCGTGGTTGTGGGACTTCGGTCCCCGCGTCTACGCCGTAACCGCCATCACTTTCCAAAAAGCGCCCTTAAACTAACGCGTCACGGTGTCGCGTCCCTTTGACACCGCGCTGGCGGGGGATTAATTTGCCGGATTCAACTGTATTTCTATGCCGAGACGAGTAAGAGGCTCCCCCCGAAATGGCCGGTTTGTCGATCAAGAGCCCTGGCGATTGCGCCGTCGATTTCCTTTCGCTGGGGGCCATGGTCCACCGGCTCGATCCGGGAATCACCCCGTTCCGCCGCGCAAGCAACTTCGCGGTCCATGTCTCGGGTGGCGAATACAACTGCGCTTCGAACCTGTCGAGCTGCTTCGGTCAACGCACCGGCATCGCCACGGCGATGGTCGACAACGGCATCGGCGAGCTCGTCCAAACGCGCATCCGCGAGGCGGGCGTCCGACCCTTCTTCAAGCACTTCGAGCACGACGGCGTCCGCGGACCGAACATCGCCACGGTTTACAGCGACCGCGGCCACGGCGCCCGCGCCCCGGTGGTCTTCTACAACCGAGCCAACGAAGCGGCCGCGATGCTCAAGCCGGGCGACATCGACTGGAAAGCGATCCACGCCGATGGCGTCCGCTGGTTCCACTCGGGCGGCATCTACTGCGCCCTCGGGGAGAAGACCAGCGACCTGATCGTCGAGGGCATGAAGTCGGCCAAGGAGCACGGCGCGATCACCTCGTTCGACCTCAACTACCGAGCCAAGCTCTGGAAGACCCTCGAGGGGGGCGAGAAGCACGGCATCGAGATGAATCGCAAGATCGTCGAGAACGTCGACGTGCTGATCGGCAACGAGGAAGACCTCCAGAAGGGCCTCGGCTTCGAGGGCCAGGACGTCGAGAACGCCTCGAAGCTCGATCCGTCGGCCTTCTTCAATATGATCGAGAAGGTGAAGGCCGAGTTCCCGAACATCAAGGCCGTCGCCACCACGCTCCGCGAGGTCCACTCGACCAGCCGCCACAGTTGGTCCGCCGTCTTGTGGGTCGAGGGTGAGAAGTTCACCTGCCCCACGATGGAGCTCGACGTCATCGACCGCATCGGCGGCGGCGACGGCTTCGCCTCGGGCCTGATTTACGGCATGCTCGCCGGCGAGAAGCCCGAACAGTGCCTGCGTCTCGGTTGGGCGCACGGTGCCCTGCTCACCACCTACCCCGGCGACGTCTCACAAGCGACGCTCGCCGAAGTCGAGCAACTCGCCCTCGGCGGGTCGGCCCGCGTCCAACGCTGATCTCTTCTGAAAACCTGGCCGCCACGATGGCCTGATACCCGACTCTTCTCCTTATCTCCCCCGGTGTCTGGCCGTGTCCGAAGAAAATCAATCGAACGAAGCGAGCGAAACCGCCGGCCCCGACGCCCCCGTCGTGCCGGCTCAGTACCTCTACCCGTTCATCTTGGTCACCACGCTCTTTGCGCTGTGGGGGTTTGCGAACGATATCACCAACCCGTTGGTGAAAGCGTTTAAAGAAATCTTTCAGATCACGAACCAGCAGAGTAGCTACGTCCAACTCGCCTTCTACGGCGGCTATGGCACGATGGCGATTCCTGCGGCTTTGGCGATCCGGAAGTTCTCGTACAAGACCGGCATCCTGATCGGTTTGGCCCTTTACGCGATCGGAGCGTTGCTCTTCATCCCGGCGGCTGCCAATGCAACCTTCGGGGTCTTCCTAGTCGCACTTTATATCTTGACCTTTGGCTTGGCTTTCCTAGAAACCGCCGCCAACCCCTACATCCTCTCGATGGGGTCCGCCGAAACGGCGACCCGACGGCTCAACTTGGCTCAGGCCTTCAACCCGATCGGCTCGCTGATTGGCATGGTCGTGGCGAGTCAGGTCGTCCTCGCCGGGCTGCAAGTTGGCGAGTTCCGCGACAAAGAGATGGCGGCTCACCCGGAGTACGCCAACATGATGCCTGGCGATGTGGACGCCGAGATCACCGCTGCTTTTAAGGAATTCTCTGAGACCCAAGTCGAAGAACACCAGGCCATGGTGGATCACGACCTGGGGGTGGTTAAGTTCCCCTACGCGGTGCTCGGGGTCGTGCTAATCGGCATCTTCTTAGTCTTCGCGATCTCGAAGATGCCAGACACAGGGCATGAAGAAGACCCCATCCGCCTCGGTGAGTTGGTCGCAAGGCTTTGCACATTCCGATACCTCGGCGGCGTAGTAGCCCAGGCTTTCTATGTCGGCGCCCAGATCATGTGCTGGACGTTCATCATCCACTACGGGGTGACGTTGCTCGGTCTCAAAGCCTCAACCGCCCAGAACTGGAACATCGCGGCAATGATCACGTTCCTCTCCGGACGGTGGCTCGGAACCCTCTTCCTCCTGAAGTGGATGGACGCCGGCAAGGCCCTCGGCCTGCTGGCGATCGGTGGCGGCTTGGCCACACTCGCAGCTATTTTTGTCCAAGGCATCCCGGGCCTTGTCTGTGTCGTTGCGATCTCGCTGTTCATGTCGGTCATGTTCCCAACAATCTACGGCCTCGCACTGAACGGCCTGACCCCCAACGATGCCAAACTCGGCTCAGCCGGCCTGATCTTTGCCATCGTCGGCGGCGCACTCATGCCGCCACTTCAAGGCGGGATCATCGACAACGGAACGTTGTTTGGAATCGATCTGTCAGGCTTCAATTCAGAGAACGTCCGTGCCTCGTTCATCCTGCCCTTCATCTGCTTTATCGTGATCGCCCTCTACGGCTTCGCCGTTGCTGGCAAGAGCAAGCAGGCGGCCTAAAAACCACCCCACTCCGACGACAGGGCGTCCCGCGGGACGCCCT
>CAYGUP010000022.1:0-58169 GCA_964353155.1 uncultured Planctomycetaceae bacterium
CTTCCTGGAGATCTACACCCCTCCCAAGGAAGAGCAGCTCCGCACGCAGGGGGCGCGGTGCATGGACTGTGGTGTGCCGTTCTGCCAGTCGGACACGGGTTGCCCGGTCGATAACCTGATCCCCGAGTGGAACGACCTGGTCTACAACGGCCGCTGGCGCGACGCGCTCGATCGGTTGCACAAGACCAACAACTTCCCCGAGTTCACCGGTCGGGCGTGCCCCGCGCCGTGCGAGGGGGCCTGTGTGCTGGGCATCACCAACCCGCCGGTCACGATCAAGAACATCGAGAACGCGATCATCGACCGCGGCTGGGAAGAGGGCTGGGTCGTTCCGCAGCCGCCCGAGCGTGAGACCGACAAGAAGGTCGCTGTCATCGGCTCCGGCCCGGCGGGCCTCGCCGCCGCACAGCAGCTCCGCCGCGCCGGCCACAAAGTCACCGTGTACGAGCGTGCCGACCGCATCGGCGGGCTGTGCATGTATGGCATCCCCAACATGAAGCTCGACAAGGGGACCGTCGAACGCCGCGTCGATCAGCTCCGCCAAGAGGGCGTCGAGTTCGTGACCGGCGTGCACGTCGGCAAGGAAGAGGAGTTCGCGGCCGGCACGATGACCGGCATCATGCAAGAGCGAGAGGTCCCGCTCAAGTTTGTCGACCCGAAGCACTTGGCCGACGAGTATGACGCGGTTTTGATCGCGACCGGCGCGACCAAGCCGTTCGACCCGACCGCGAACGCCCCGGGCCGTGACCTGGAAGGCATCCACTTCGCGATGGACTTCCTCACCCGCAACACGAAGAGCCTGCTCGACTCCAAGCTGGGCGACAAGGCTTACTTGTCGGCCGAGGGCAAGGACGTGGTCGTGATCGGCGGTGGCGACACCGGCGCGGATTGCATCGGCACGTCGCTCCGCCACGGGGCGACCAGCATCGTGAACCTGGAGGTCGTGCCGCAGCCGCCCGAGGATCGTCGCGACAACAACCCGTGGCCGCAGTGGCCGCAAGTCTACCGGGTGGACTACTCACACGCCGAGATGATCGCCAAGGAAGGGAACGACCCGCGTCATTACCAGACGCTCACCAAGGAGTTCCTCGGCGAAGGCGGCAAGCTCACCGGCGTGAAGACCGTCACGATCGACTGGTCGAAGCCGATCGAGGGCGGTACCCCGTTCACCGAAGTCGTCGGCAGCGAGAAGGTGTGGCCGGCCGACTTGGTCTTCCTCTCGACCGGCTTCGTCGGCCCCGAGCTCACGCTCGTCGATATGCTGGGCCTCGAAGTCCAAGCACCGCGTGGCAATTGGAAGACGATCAAGGCCGAGCACGGCGACTTCGCGACCAATGTCGATGGCGTCTTCGCGGCGGGCGACTGCCGCCGGGGCCAGTCTCTGGTGGTTTGGGCGATCAACGAGGGCCGCGGCGCCGCCCAGGCGATCGACGAGTACCTGATGGGTTTCTCGGAGATGGAGGCCCCGGGCCTCAACCTGCCGCAGCAGGTCGTCTGAGCCGGGGCGGGGCGATTCCGCACGGCGGGCAATAAATTACAGCAAGATCGGACTATTCGTGGCGAAGCACTCCTAGCCACAGGGAGTTCTAGCGATGCAATCCGACAGGGCGTACGCCGAGTTTGGCCACGAGCAGCCTCCGACCGCCCCACGGGTGGAGACGGACCGGAGTTGGTTGGTGCTGCTGCACCTGTCGCAATTCCTCGGCTACCTCGTGCCGCTGGCCGGGTTCGTCGCCCCGATCTTGATCTGGTTGCTGGCCAAGGACGAGTCGGAAGAGATCGACCGGCACGGGCGGAACGTGGCGAACTGGATTATCACTTCAACGATTTATTGGGTCGTGGTGATACCGTTCTGTTTCGTCGTTATCGGGATCCCCTTCGCGATGCTCTTGGGCGTGCTGGCGACCGTGTTCCCGATTGTCGGTGCCGTGAAGTCGAGCCAGGGCGTGGATTGGAAGTATCCGATGACGATCCGATTCTTCTGAACCAGAGCGATCAGTCCACCCAAACCGATCGGTCCAACAAAAAAGAGCCGTGGCCCATGGCCACGGCTCCTCTCGTTTTGTTTCGAGCTTCCTCGGACCCGGATCAGCCGAGCTTGCCGAGGGCCTTGAGTAGCTCTTGGGCCTTCTCAACGCCACCGACCTTGTCCGCGAAATCGCGGGCATCGATCAAGGAGGAGAGGCTCACCTTGTCCGAAGCGGCGCCGCTGCCGGCGGGACGTCCGACCGATCGCTTGCCCGGCTTGGGGCCCGGCTTGCCGCGACGCTTCTTCTTGCCGCCGGCCTTCTTGCCGAGCATGGCGGCTTTGACGTTGCTCACCAGGGCGGGAGCGACCTCGATGCCTTTCTTCGTGAGTTCCTTGCCAACCTCGGTCGGCCCGGCCTTCGGGTGAGACTTGAGGTACTCACGAATGGCTTCGCTCTTGTTGGGTCCGCCGGCTTTCTTCTTCGCCACTTTTACTCTCCGTCGTGTGTAGGAGGCCGCCGTTCACTCGCGACATCTCCCGGTATTACAGCCACTACTAAACAAGAACTCGACCAATAATACCACCCCTCTCTAACTGCTTCCCTTTAACACTCGCGAGTAAAATCCGCCGCCGATCGCAGTCGATTCGGTTGAAACGATTGCGCGACGGAGCCAAATGATTCGGTATGCGACTAACCCACGCGGCGACGGTGGGTTCTCGACTTGAACCCACCGCACGGTGTAAAACTGGTCGGCCACGCTTAGCAAGCGTGGCGACGTTTGTAATGTTTCTGCGAGCTTGGTTGCGCGTTGGCGGCAGGTTGGTGCGCACAGTCGATAGGAAAGGTGCTGTATGGCGTGGTTGTTTGAGCGAACGGTCGAGGCGGCTGCATGGGTCGCCTTGGTGGTGGCCTGGGCCTCTTTGGGTCTGGCCCTGTACTGGTTTTACCTCTTTATTGCGACGGCAAACGCCGACCCGAACTACGAGTACTTGCGGGATGCGACCAAGGCAGCCGGGGCTTTCGTCGGGTTCGCTCTCGCCCTGGGCGGGCTGGCCTGTGTGGATCGCTTCCTCTTCGATGGGGACGAAGTCTCAACCAATTAGGGCAAGGGAAGTGAGACGGTCATTTATAGCTGCCTTACACTCCGATTCTTGCTACACACGCGAGCGAACCATCGCCGTCGCTAAGGCGTAGTTGGTGGACCTTGCGACAGGCGTGATGGTTCCCCGTTGTTGATACAACCCGCCGCCTGCGGCAATCCGCGTTCTTCATCCGCCATGTTGTTGCTCGAAAATGTCAAGAAGACGTACGCGCAGCCGGGCGGCGAGCGGCTATCGATTTTGGATATCCCGCGGTTGGAAGTCGCCGCTGGTGAGCAGGCCGTGATCCGAGGCCGCAGCGGTTGCGGTAAGTCGACCCTTTTAAACGCGATCGCTGGGCTGACGACGGTTGATAGCGGCTCGGTTGCGATCCAAGGGGTGGATGTGACCAAGCTGCCGGAAGGCGCCCGCGATCGATTCCGCGCCCGGCACCTCGGTTATGTGTTTCAGACGTTTAATCTGCTGGCCGGTTTTTCAGCCCTTGAGAACGTGCTGCTCGGGATGACCTTCACGGGTCAAAGGGCCGACACGCAGCGCGCCTGCGACCTGCTCGACCGCGTCGGACTGAGCCATCGGGCGAGCCACAAGCCGGCCGCGATGTCGGTCGGCGAGCAGCAACGCACGGCGGTCGCTCGGGCGCTGGCCAACAAGCCGGTGCTGCTCCTGGCGGACGAGCCGACGGCCAATGTCGACCCGGCCCACCAGCAACAGATCGTTGATTTGCTGCGCGAGGCGTGCCGCGACGAGGGCGTCGCGATGCTGTTGGTGACCCACTCCAACGAGGTGTCGGACCAATTCGATCGCGTCGAGCAACTCGAAGACGTCAACCGCGTGATCGCCCCGAGTGTTTAATACCTTCCGTGCCCGTATGGCGATCTCGACAAGACCACGATGAACCTCTCGCGTATCGCTTGGATCGCTTGGAAGAATATGCGGCAACGGGGCGTGGCCTCGTCGCTGACCGTGTTGTCGATGGCGCTCGGCGTGGCCGTGATGGTCGGCGTGATGGTGATCCACTCGGTGACCGTCAAGCAGTTCCAGGGCGACGCCCAGGGTTATCACCTGATCGTCGGCGGCAAGGGGGGCGATCTGCAACTCGTGCTGAGCACGGTCTACCACCTCGGCGAGCTGCGCTACCTGCTGCCCTACGACTTCTACCGCGAGTTCACCGACGGCAAGTACGCCGACTTGGTCGAGGTCGCCGTGCCGTATTGCTTGGGTGATAGCTTCGATCCACGGCCCGGCCCTGACGGCCCGAGCGATCAGTTGTTCCGTGTCGTCGCGACCACACCGGACTTGTTCGACAAGATCGAATTCGGGGCGACCGATGACGGCACCCCTCGCAAATACACCTTCCGCGAAGGCGAGAACTTCCGCGCCGATCATGCTTACGAAGCGGTGCTTGGCTCGGTCGTTGCGGCCCGGTCGGGGGTAAAAGTTGGCGAGACGATCAACCCGACCCACGGCCTCAGCGGCCGCGATGAAAAGCACGACGCGTTCGTCGTCACCGGGATCCTGGACACAACGGGGACGGCGAACGATCGGGCCGTGTTCGTGAACCTCGAAGGCTTCTACCTCGGCGACGGCCACGCCCTCTCGAAGCAGACCACCGACGCCCGAGTGGTATCGGGCCCGACCGGGCCGTCGCAGGCCGAGCAGGTCGCAGGCCAGCTCGTCCCCGCTAAGCTCTACGACCGCGATGGCAACGAGATCACCCCCTTGCCCGAGGTGCAGCGCGAAGTCTCGGCGGTGCTGGTCCTCTGTAAGAACCCGATGGTGCCGACGCTGCTGACCACCCAGATCAACAAGGACCAGAACCGCATCGCCCAAGCGGTCGCCCCGGCCCGGGTGGTGACCCAACTGCTGGAGGGGATCGTGGGCCCGCTCCAGATCGTGCTGCTGGTGCTGACCATCATGATCGTCATCGTGGCGTCGATCAGCATCCTGGTGAGCATTTACAACTCGATGAGCGAGCGGGCCCACGATATCGCCGTCATGCGGGCGTTGGGGGCGAGTCGGCTGTCGGTCATGGTGATCGTGCTCGGCGAGTCGATCCTCCTGTCGCTCGCCGGCGGGGTGTTGGGGATCCTGCTCGGGCACGGCCTCCTGGCGTTGGCGGCTCCGTATGTCGAAGCCCAGGCCGGCGTGCAGTTGGCGTTCTGGGAGTTCGACCCGTGGGAGGTCGCCGTGATCCCCGCCCTGGTGTTGCTAGCGGCCCTGGCGGGGCTGCTGCCGGCGATCTCCGCCTATCGGACCGACGTGGCTCGATCGCTCGGCTAGGCGGATGAGACCTCCCCGTTGCGTTAAGATTGGGGAACAATGGACGGCCCGGCGTTCAGCTATCTCCCCAAGCGTCCGAAATGATGTTCCGACGACTCTTTCTCGCTCTGCTTGCCCTGCTCGTGAGTGGCCTGCCCGCGGCGGCGTGCCCCTTCTGTGCGGCGGAGAGCCAGACGCTCACCGAGGAGATGGACGGCAGCTCGGTCACGATGCTGACGAGGCTGTCGGCCCCATCGGCCGCCTCGCAGGCCTTGGCGAACGCCGACGTGCCGTACCAGTTTGTCGATCCCGAGACCGGGGCGGCCCGCTTCCGCGTCGAGGAAGTCTTGATCGGCCAACCGCTCATGGAGGGCGTCGAGGAGATCGAAGCGATCTACTTCGGCGAGCCCGATACCGAGCGGCTCTACCTCATCCGCGGCGTGGGCGAGCCGCCCGATTGGGCCATCCCGCTGCCGCTCTCGGAGATCGCCGCGGCGTACGTCCCCAAGCTGCTCGAACTGCCCGAAGGGGGCGCCGACCGGCTCGTCTTCTTCCAGCAGTACCTGGAGCACCCCGACCCGCTGCTGGGGCAAGACGCTTACGACGAGTTCGCCCGGGCACCGTACCAGGATGTCGTCGACTTGGCGCCGCGGATGGATAAGCAGCAGCTCCGCGCATGGATCGAAGATTTCCGTGTCAGCCCCAGCCGCCGGCGGCTCTTTTTGACGATGCTCGGCGTGTGTGGCGAGCCGGAAGACCTCGGCCGCCTGGAGCAGTTGCTTACCTCCGATAGCCGCGTGCTGAGCCCCGTCACCGAGGCCGGCGCCGCGATCGCCATGGCCGTGGGCGCCTCGCCGGTGGTTGGCATGTCGGCCGAGATGGTCCGCTTCGGCGAACGCCAACGGAAGCTCGGCCTCGACGCCTTGATCGCTTGCTACCTGACCCTCGCCGGCAAACACTCGGATGCGTCGCAAGCGCTCGACCTGATCGACGAGCGTTTCTTGCGCGACCCGAAGGCCGACTACTCGCATATCTACGCGGCGTTGCAGGCGCTGCGGTTCTTGGCCGAGGAGCAGCAAGAGTTGGTGCCGTTGCCGCGCCTGCTCGAATCGGCCCGGCTGCTGCTGGACAACTCGGAGTTCGCCGATCAGGTGATCCCCGACCTGGCGCGTTGGGAGGATTGGTCGGTGCTGGAACGGCTGGCGGAGATGTACAAGCTCACCTACGACGAAGACGCCGAGGACGCGCCGGTCAAATATGTCCGCGAGCCGATCATCTCGTACCTCGACGTGGCGGTCGATCAATCGGAGGGGGTCGCCGAGCGGGCCGAGGCCGCGCTCGCGGAGATCGAGCCGATCGATGCGAAGACCGTCAAACGGGCCCGCAGCCTGCGGGCGTTTGGCGTGCTCGGGCAGGCCCGGGCCAAGCGCGAGGCGGGCGACGTGCCGAAGCTCGACGAGTCGGTCGCCCTCTCCGAGGGGGCCAACGTCGGCGAAGCGAAGCCAGGCGAGACGCTCTCGTTCACCAACGAGGCTCCGCCCGCCCCGTTCGCCGCCGGCGAAGAGGAGCCCGCCGAGCAAACGGTCACGGAGACGCCTCTCGCGGGGCCGCCCGCTGCTGAGCCACCCGCTTCCGAAGCACCGGCCGAGGTCACGCCGCCGAACCCGGCCCCGATCGTCGATGCCCCGCCGCCTACCCCGCCGAGCCGGGCCCTGCTGATTGGCGTGCCGCTCGCCGCCGCCGCGGCCCTGGTTGGGCTATTCTGGTTGGTGCTGCGAGGCGGCGTCGCCTAGTGAGCGGAAACCCTTCTCGCACTCGTTGCGTACCACGAAAACGCCTATGTCGACGACCATGACTCCCGACGACGCCATCTCCCAGCCGCCCGCCGGCGAGGACGAGGCCCTCGATTACCGCTCGGTGAGCACCTTCGCCGTGCTGGGGCTGCTGCTCGGTCTCGTTTCGACGGTCGTCATCTTCACGGCCGGCACGAGCCTCGACTACACGCTCGCCCTCGCGCCGATCCCGATCGCCGGGTTGGTCGTGTCGCTGGTAGCGATGCGGTCGATCGCCGCGGCCCCGGAGCTCTACACGGGGCGGCAACTCGCTCTGGCGGGGGCCGTGTTGTCCGCTTTGTTCCTGATCGGCGGCGTCGGCTACGGCAGCTTTGTCTACGCGACCGAGGTGCCCGAGGGCTACACGCGGACCTCGTTCGTCGAGATGAAGCCGACCGACCAAGACACCGTCGATGGCCTGCTCACGCCGATCGAGGTTCAGGGATTGATCAAGGAGGGTGAGAAGGTCTTCATCAAAGGCTACATCCGCCCCGACTCGGTGCGGGTGAAGCAGAACCTCCGCGACTTCCTGTTGGTCCGCGACAACAACGAGTGCTGCTTCGGCGACGCCTCGAAGGTGAAGTTCTTCGATCAGATCCAGGTCCGGCTGAAGCCTGGCATGACCACCGACTTCAACCGCGGCCTCTTCCGCGTCGGCGGCGTCCTAGAAGTCGGCCGCGCCGACCGACAGACCGGCCAGCCAATCAAGTACACGCTCAACGCCGACTATATCAAGCCGTGAGTTGGCAACTTGTCGGGCGAAACTGAAATGGCAGGGATGACCAGCACGGGGTGCCAAGTGGGAAGTCGGAAGTCGGAAGTCGGAATGGCCTTGGGGCAGAGCCCCCCCGCCGGCTTCCCACTTCCCACTTCCTACTTCCCACTTCGCTGCTCGCTCGTCCTCGCCTGTGTCGTCGCTGGCTGCGACGAACTCCCCGAGCCCCTCGAGAAGCCGCCGTCGTCCCCAGCCGCTCAGACACAACCGGTGGAGACGCCGTCGCCTCCCGAGTCGTTGGTCGATCGGACGTTCGACGATATCAAGTTCGATATCGAGCCCGACGCGCCGTTCGATCGGTCGATGCTGACCGACGAGATCCGCGAGCTCGATGGCCGCCGCATCCGGATCCGCGGGTATATCCTGCCGACCGAACAGAAGCGGGGCATCCGTGAGTTTGTCCTCGTACGCGACAACCAAGAGTGCTGCTTCGGGCCGGGGGCAGCCCTCTATGACTGCATCCTCGTGAAGATGGAGGAGGGTGAATCGACCGAATTCACCATCCGCCCCGTGGCGGTTGAGGGCGCGTTCCGTGTCGAGGAGTTCTATTACGACGAGGACGCCCCGCCGTTGGCCGTGTTTCGTCTGGCTGGCGAGGCCGTGGAGTAGGGCCGATCGGCAGTTCTTGCCCAATCGGCAGTCCTTCGCTTCGGATGGTGGAGTCTTGGTCAGCGGTTGCCTCCTGGCGGGGCGATCGCGATAGTGGTGCTGTACGCATTGCCACCGCACGGACCGCCGCCGATGCCCTCCAAAGCCCAGCACGCCTTCCCGTTCGCCCCGGCCGCCAACGAGGTCGATCCGGATCAGACCAACGCCGACGACACCGCATTGGACGATGGTTCCTACGGTTGGACGCCCGGCCAAGCGCCGCCGATGCTGCGGGTCGAGATCGATGTCCGCGACCCGGCGGTGATCGAGGCCTTGATGGGCCTGCCGGAGGGACGCGATCGCGACGGTTTCGCCAGCGATGCGTTACGAATCGGCGTGGCGGCGTTGCAGCACGCGGCCAACCGCGCCGGGGCGGAGCAGGTGAAGTCGGCCGGCGATCAGTTGATCTCGCGGCTCGGCGAGGCACTCGATTCCCATGCGAAGACCTCTCAAGAACGGACGGCGAACGTCCTCAAGGAGTACTTCGATCCGGAGAGCGGCCGCCTGACCGAGCGTGTCCAACGCCTGGTGAGCGACGACGGCGAACTCGCCACGCTGCTGCGGACCCAGTTGCACGGCGAGGGCTCGCCGCTTGCTCGCCTGCTGACGACCCAGCTCGGCCGCGAGAGCCCCTTGATGCGCCAGCTCGACCCGGAGCAATCGAGCGGCTTGCTCGCCCGATTGCAGAAGACCGTCGACGAACAACTCCAGCGCCAACGCGACCACGTCCTCCGCGAGTTCTCGCTCGACGTGCCCGATAGCGCCCTCCGCCGGTTGGTGGATGAGCTCTCCGGCAAGCACGGCGACCTGCAAAAGGGCTTGGGCCAGAAGATCGACGAGGTCGTCAAGGAGTTCTCGCTCGACGAAGAGAACTCGGCCCTCAGCCGCTTGGTCCGCAACGTCGATCGCGCCCAACGGACGATCACCAGCGAGTTCTCGCTCGACAACGACGAGTCGGGGCTATCACGGCTCAAGCGGGAGCTGCTGACGATCCTCGGTGCGCATGTCGAGTCGAACGCGAAGTTCCAAGAGGAGGTTCATACAGCTTTGGCGAAGCTGGTGCAGAAACGCGAGTCCGCCGCGACGAGCCCGGAGCACGGGGCGGTCTTCGAGGAAGCCGTTTGTGCGTTCCTCGCCGACCAATCGCAGCAACGGGGTGACCTGTGCGAATCGACCGGCGCGACCACCGGGCGGATCAAGAACTGCAAGGTCGGCGACGCCGTCCTGCGACTCGGCCCGGAGACCCCCGCCCCCGGGGCGGCGATCGTCTTCGAGGCGAAGGACGCCCGCGGCTACAGCGTCACCAAGGCGATCGACGAGTTGGAGACCGGTCGCAAGAACCGGGCCGCCGGGTTCGGTGTTTTTGTATGGAGTCGATCGACGGCCCCCGAGGGCCTCAAGCCGCTGGCCCGTTACGGCAGCGACCTGATCGTGATTTGGGACGCGGAGGACCCATCGACCGACCCCTACCTGCTGGCGGCGATCGAGATCGCCCGTGCCTGTGTCGTCGAGCAACACCGCGGAAGCGAGAGCGAGGAGGTCGACCTGGAAGGGATCGATCGGGCGATCAACGAGATCGAGAAGCGTGCCGAGGGACTCGACCGGATCCGCAAACCGGCCGAGACGATTCGATCGTCGAGCGAGACCATCCTCGAACGAGTGCGTATCGATCAGCAGGCCTTGGAGCGGCAAGTCTTGGCCTTAAGGCAGAAGCTGACGGCCTTGCGAGGCGAAGCGGCAGCCTCTTGAGTGGGGGCGGTCGAGTTAGCGCATCGCCAAAAACGCTTGATGCCTCGGCCGTCGCAGTTCATAACGAGGGCTGACGGAGTTGGGGCCGTGCTGTTGCGTTCCCCGCGTCCGTCCGCGCCGTCCCCTCATGTCGATCTCTGAAACCAACCCCGAGAATGGCGTGACGGCGGGTCGGCGACTCACGCTCCTCTACATCGCGGCGTTGACGACCGTCGCCGTCTTGTCGATAGGCGCACAGTGGCTCATCCAGTGGCAACTGGACAACGGCGAGAGCGACTCGCGGGTGATCAATGTCGCCGGCCGGCAGCGCATGCTCAGCCAACGGATCGCGAAGGTCTCGCTACGGGTCGACGGCAATGAAACGCCGCCGACCGTGCGAGGCGAACTGAGCGAAGCCCTCGCCGAATGGTCCGCTAGCCACCTCGCGTTGCAAGCGGGCGATGCCGAGCTGGCCTTGCCGGGGGAGAGCAGCCCGCGGGTTACGGAACTCTACGCGGCGATCGAGCCCGACTTCCTTGCCATCCGCCAAGCGGCGTCGGCGCTGATCGACGAGCCCAGCAGCGACTCGGCCGAAGCGGTCGCCACAATCCAGCGGCACGAAGCGGCGTTTCTCGAAGGGATGGACGCCGTCGTTTCGCAGTACGTCGTGGAGGCCGAGCGTCGGGTGGAGCGGCTCCGGCTCTTTGAGCGGGGCATCTTGGGGCTCACGCTGGCCGTACTGCTCGCGGAGGGCCTGCTCATCTTCCGCCCCGCAGTGCGGCACATCACCGAGACCACCGAAGGGCTCCAGCGCGCACGCGACGAGGCCGAGGAGGCGAACGCCGCGAAGACCCGGTTCCTCGCCAACGTGAGCCACGAACTCCGCACGCCGATGACCGCCGTGCTGGGCATGACCGAGCTGGCGCGAGAAACCGAGAGCCAGGAGAAGCGTGAGCAGTATCTCGGCGTGGTCGAAGAGGCGGGCGAGACCCTGCTTGGCCTCCTGAACGATCTGATCGAAGTCGCGCGGATCGATTCGGTTAGCAGCGAAGTCGTGCAAACGCCCTTCCGGCCACGAGACGCGGCCGAGCACGTGGGGCGGTTGATGGAGCGGACCGCCGAAGAACGCGGGCTCGACTTGCGGGTCGACTGCTCCGACGCGGTAACCGTCGTCGGCGATCAACGCCGAATCGGTCAGGTCCTCTTGAACTTGGTCAGCAACGCCGCGAAGTGGACCGACGAGGGCAGCATCACGATCGCGTGTGCGGCGAGCCAGCCGGCGAGCGGCAAGGCCGAGGTTCGCTACGCCGTGCGTGATACGGGCGTCGGGATCTCGCCTGAGGATCAGGAGCGACTCTTCGAGCCGTTCACCCAAGTGGGCGAGCTCGAACACGGGAAGCGGGGCGGCACGGGCCTCGGGCTAGCGATCTGCCGCCGGCTGGTCGATGCGATGGGAGGGGAGCTCGAACTGAGCAGCGAGCCGGGCGTGGGGACCGAAGTGGCGGTGCGTCTCACCTTGCCAATCGGACAACTGCCCGATGAATCGACGCCATCGCCCGAGTCCGTTCCTCAATCACAAGCACTGCGTGTCTTGGTCGTCGAAGACACCGAGGCGAATCGCTTGTTGCTCGACGAGGTGCTGACCTCCGCCGGCCATACGGTCGCGTTGGTCGAATCGGGCGAGGCGGCGTTGGAGTCTTACCGCCACGCGGGCGGCCACTACGACGCGGTCTTGATCGACCTGCACCTGCCGGGCATCGATGGCGTCACCACCGCCCGGCGGCTGGCGGCGTCGGCGGGCGATCTCGGATGCGCGACGCCGCGCCTGGTCTGCATTACGGCCCACGCGCCGACCGACGAGCACCCAACCGACCCGATCTTCGAGACACTTGTGCTCAAGCCGATCGATCGCGCGGCCTTGATCGAGGCGCTGAACGAAGCCGACCCGGCGGGGGTCGAAGCCAGCGAAGACGAGGCCCTCGACGCCCTGCTCGCCGAGGCGTTCCTGCGATTCGCGGGCGAACAGCAGGCCACTCTCAGCGAAGCGATCGAGGCGGGCCGCTTCGCCGACGCTTATGTGGTCGCCCATCGCTTCTACGGGCAGGTCGGCTACTTCTCGGAGCCGGCGGCGGCCGATTGTTTCTCCGAGCTCGAGATGGCTTGCCTGGCAGAAGACCCGGACGCTATCGCCGAGGCGTGGCCGCCAGCTCGCGACTCGCTCCAGCGACTGGTTAATCGACTGCGACCCACTTGAGCAACCGATTGACTCGCCAATCGCGGTTCTAGTAGCCGTCTGGCTCCTCAACGGCCCCTGCGGTCATTCGTAGTCCAGTTGTCGGCAGTGCGGCATGCAGATTGCTCCGTAGGGTGTCAGTGGTAGCCAAATCGCTAGAACGCCCCTACGGTAAGCTACCACTGCGCGCTATCGCGGCGTGGGTGCCCGCATGTTGGGCTTGTGGCTCGGGGGCGGCGGCTCGGCGCTACTTGGTTAGCGTCTCTCTTAATCCGGCATCCGGTGGTTTGCTCTGTGTACGATCCGACAACTTTCGATGAGATGTTCGCGGCGAAAGACGACCCGCACCCGGTCTGCCGCGGCTTCATCAATCGCCTGGATGGCGTGCCGGTTGAGGAGCTGCGTGATCGACAAGTCGAAGCCGATCTCCACCTCAGCAACATGGGGATCACCTTTAACGTCTATGGCGATGAGGCCGGCGTTGAGAAGGTTTGGCCGTTTGATGTGCTCCCCCGGATCATCGGTGGCGACGAGTGGTCGCAGGTCGAGGCCGGGCTCAAGCAGCGGGTGACCGCGCTCAATCTCTTCATCGACGACCTCTACAACGAACAGAAGATCCTCGCCGACGGCGTGGTGCCCGAGCACCTGATTGTTACGGCGTCGTCTTACCGGCCGGAGATGCGGGGCTTCAGCCCCATCAACAAGGCGTGGTGCCACATCAGCGGCGTCGATCTCGTTCGCGATCGCGACGGCACCTTCTTTGTCCTCGAAGACAACCTGCGTTGCCCCTCGGGCGTTTCTTATGTGCTCGAGAACCGCGAGATCATGAAGCGGACGTTCTCGACCGTCTTCCAGGGCATGTCGGTCGAACCGGTCGATCAGTACCCAGAGCGGTTGCTGCGGACCCTGCTTGATTGCGCCCCGACCAATGTCGAGAAGCCGCGTGCCGTGGTCCTGACCCCGGGCGTGTATAACTCGGCCTACTTCGAGCACACTTTCCTTGCCCAACAAATGGGCATCGAGTTGGTGCAAGGCGTCGACCTGACGGTCGTCGACGACGTGGTCTACATGCAGACGACGCGCGGCCTGCAACGCGTCGATGTGATCTATCGCCGGATCGACGACGACTTCCTCGACCCCGAGTACTTCCGCGAAGACTCCATGCTCGGCGTGCCCGGCCTGATGCGGGCGTGGCGTGCCGGCAATGTGACGCTGGCGAACGCCCCGGGCACCGGCGTGGCCGACGACAAGGCCGTCTACGCCTACGTGCCGGAGATCATCCGCTACTACCTGAGCGAGGAGCCGATCCTCGCCAACGTGCCGACCTACACGTGCTGGGACGACAAGCAGCGAGAGTATGTGCTCTCGCATTTGAATGAATTGGTGATGAAGCCAACGAACGAATCGGGCGGGTACGGGATCGTCCTCGGCCCGAAGGCGACCCAGGCCGAACTCGATGAGGTGGCCGAGCTGATCCGCAAGAACCCACGCGGCTACATCGCTCAGCCGATGCTCGATATCTCGACCGCCCCGACGCTCGTGCAAGAGGGGCTCGAGCCGCGGCACGTCGACCTGCGGCCGTTCGTCCTCGCCGGCAAGGAGGTCTTCGTCATGCCGGGCGGGCTGACCCGGGTCGCGCTGCGGAAGGGCTCGCTGGTCGTCAACTCATCGCAGGGAGGCGGCAGCAAGGATACCTGGGTGCTCCGCGGGGCTTCCTGCTGAGTCCGGTCGCGTGGTTGGTCGGTTTGTGTGTGTTAGCTACTACTGGGATGGCTTGAGATGCTGAGTCGGGTTGCTGAATCGCTTTACTGGATGAGCCGCTACCTGGAGCGTGCCGAGAACGTTGCGCGTTTCATTGATGTGAACGACAACCTGATGCTCGGCGAGGGGGGCGAGGGGGCCGACCTGAGCGGGCAATGGGCGCCGCTCGTTTACACCACGGGTGATCACAAGCACTACGAGGAGCTTTACGGCGAAGCGACTCGCGACAAAGTCTTGCGGTTCTTGGCCTTCGACCCGCGGAACCCGAACTCAATCCTGTCGTGCGTCGCGGCCGCCCGCGAGAACGCCCGCGGCGTCCGCGAGACGATCACCTCGCCGATGTGGGAGCAGATCAACAAGTTCCACCTGAAGGTCCAATCGAGCGCACAGAACAGCCGCTTCGCGAGTGAGCCGAACCAATTCTGCGATATGGTCCGGCAGGCGAGCCACACCGTGGTGGGGGCGACCGACGCCACGATGTCGCACGGCGATGGCTGGCACTTCTCACGCGTGGGGCGGCTCCTGGAGCGGGCCGACAAGACTTCCCGCATCCTGGACGTGCAGTACTTCCACCTCCTGCCGGATGTCTCCGATGTCGGCGGGACGCTTGATATCGTTCGCTGGGCCGCGCTGTTACAATCGGCCTCTGCCTTGACGATGTATCGCCGGGTGCACGGCCGGATCACGCCCGAAGGGGTGGCCGAGTTCTTGCTGCTGGATCGGAGTTTCCCGAGAGCGATGCGTTTCTGCCTGATGCGATCGCAGGAATCGGTCGGCGAGATCACCGGCAGCCGCCCCGGTACCTTCAGTTGCGATACCGAGAAATTGACCGGCCGGCTTCGCTCGGAGATGGATTACACGGCCGTCGAGGAGATCGTGCAGCAGGGTATGCACGAATATATCGATCGGTTCCAGCACCGATTGAACGAGATCGGAAACGCCCTGCATAAGGATTTCTTTACGCTCGACACGGATGCCGATAAGCCGCAACAGACGCAGAGCCAGAGTTAACCCACGACAGGCTGCGTCTTGGCCCTCCCGCCTCCTACCCGCCTCGGCTGACGTTCTCGTCGGCCCCGCTTCACGATATGAGCATCCGCGTCGCACTGCACCACCGGACGAGCTACCGCTACGACCGCCCGATCGAGATCGGCCCGCAGGTCGTCCGCCTCCGCCCCGCGCCCCATTCCCGCACCCCCATCGAGAGCTATTCGCTCTCGGTCGGTCCGGCGGATCACTTCGTCAATTGGCAGCAGGACCCGTTCGGCAACTATCAGGCGCGGTGCGTCTTCAATGAGCGGGCCAGCGAGCTTCACTTCACGGTCGACCTGACCGCCTCGCTGTCGGCGATCAATCCGTTCGACTTCTTCATGGAGCCGAACGCCGAGCGGCTCCCGTTCGACTACGACGACGAGACCCTCGCCAACCTGAAACCCTACTTCGCGTTGAGCAGCACCGGCCCGGCCATGCACCAGTTGCTTGGCACGATCGACCGCTCGCCGCGCAAGACGATCGACTTCTTGGTTGAGATCAACCAGCGGCTCGAACAACTGATCGACTACAAGATCCGCCTCGAACCGGGCGTGCAGACTTGCGAAGAGACCCTGACGAGTAAGAGCGGCTCGTGCCGCGACTCGGCGTGGCTCCTCTGCCAACTCTTCCGCCACCTCGGCTTCGCGTCGCGGTTTGTGTCGGGCTACTTGATCCAGCTCGCGTCGGATCAGAAATCGCTCGACGGCCCGTCGGGGCCCGAGGAAGACTTCACCGACCTCCACGCCTGGACCGAGGTCTACCTGCCGGGAGCGGGCTGGGTCGGGCTCGACCCGACGTCCGGCCTCTTCGCGGGCGAAGGCCATATCCCGCTGGCGTGCACGCCCCAGCCGACCTCCGCCGCGGCGATTACGGGCGGGCACGAGCCGTGCGAGGTCGATTTTGACTTCGCGATGTCGGTCGAACGAGTCCACGAGGACCCGCGTGTCACGAAGCCGTACACCGAGGAGCAATGGGAGCGGATCGAATCGCTCGGCCACGAGATCGACGAGCGCCTCGTCGCGGGCGATGTGCGGCTCACCATGGGTGGCGAACCGACGTTTGTCTCGATCGACGATATGGACGGCGACGAGTGGCAGACCGCCGCGGTCGGCCCGACCAAACGTGGCTTGGCCGATGAGCTGCTGCAGAGATTAAAGGCACGCTTCGGCAGCGGCGGCCTGTTGCACCACGGTCAGGGCAAGTGGTACCCGGGCGAGCAATTGCCGCGGTGGGCGTTCACTTGTTATTGGCGGGCCGACGGCGAGCCGATCTGGACCAAGCCCGAGCTGCAAGCCCGCGACGGCATCAGCCACGGCCACACCAGCGAAGACGCCCGCCGTTTCGGCAACGCGTTGGCCGAGCGGCTGGGGGTCAACACGCAGCACGTCATCAACGGCTACGAAGACGCCATGTACTACGCTTGGCGCGAGCGGCGGCTGCCGGCAAATGTCGACTTGCACGACTCGAAGCTCGACGACAAAGAGGAACGCGAGCGGCTCGCGAAGATCTACGAACGGGGCCTGACCACGCCGGTCGGCGTGGCGTTGCCGCTCAAGTTCTGCTGGTGGGAGTCCGAGCCGCGTTGGCACAGCGGCGAGTGGGTCGTCCGTGCCGACGAAATGTTCTTGATCCCGGGCGACTCGCCGATGGGCTTCCGCCTGCCGATCCAGTCGCTCCTGCACGACGGACGACCGGAGCACGCCCGAGCGTTCTTGGCCACCGATCCGTTCGAGGCCGAGTACCCGCTGCCGGCCCGCGAGCAACTCCGCCGACAGTTGAGAGTCCCGGCGTTGGTCGGTGCAGGCGGCGGTCTAGGTGGTAGCCCGTATGCCCGCGATGCGATGGCACGCAACGGGTCAATGAACGGCAACGGCGACCTGCCGACCGGCTACGCCGATTCGCGTGGCGGCTACGGGAGCGACGACCCGAACGAAGGGCAAGCCAACCCGCCGGCCTCCTCTCGTCTCGATCCGTACAAGCTCGATATCAACTACAACGACCCGGCCGAGGTCATCCGCACCGCGTTGTGTATCGAGCCACGCGGCGGCACGCTGCATGTCTTCCTGCCACCGATCGAGCGGCTGGAGGTCTTTCTCGATCTGGTCGCGGCGATCGAGGAGACCGCCGACGAGCTGCAAACGCCGATCGTCTTCGAGGGCTACGAGCCGCCCCACGATTCGCGGCTGAGGCACATCAAAGTGACGCCCGACCCGGGCGTGATCGAGGTCAATGTGCAGCCGGCACACTCGTGGGACGAGCTGGTCGATATCACGACCGGCGTCTACGACGACGCCCGCCAGACGCGGTTGGGCACCGAGAAGTTCGACCTCGATGGCTCGCACACCGGCACCGGCGGCGGCAACCATGTTGTGATCGGCGGGCCGACCGCGGCCGATAGCCTCTGGCTCCGTCGGCCCGACCTGCTCAAGAGCTTTCTGGGCTACTGGACCAACCACCCATCGCTCTCGTACCTGCTGAGCGGCAAGTTCGTCGGCCCGACGAGCCAGGCGCCGCGTGTCGAGGAAGCGCGTGCCGACTCGCTCTACGAACTGAAGATCGCGTTCGAGCAGGTCAAACGCGGGAAAGACTGCCCGCCGTGGCTGGTGGACCGCATCTTCCGGCACTTGCTGGTCGATGGGACGGGCAATACGCACCGCAGCGAGTTCTGCATCGACAAGCTCTTCTCGCCCGACTCCTCGACGGGGCGGCTCGGCTTGGTCGAGTTCCGGGCGTTCGAGATGCCGCCTCATGCGCGCATGAGCTTGACGCAGCAGTTACTGATCCGTGCGTTGGTCGCTCGCTTCTGGGAGACCCCCTACGAGCAGCCGATCGTCAGTTGGGGGACGCAGCTCCACGACCGTTGGATGCTGCCGCACTTTATCTGGGAAGACTTCCGCGACGTGATCGAGGAGACCCAGCAGGCGGGCTTCCAACTCGAACACGAGTGGTTTGCCCCCCACTACGAGTTCCGTTACCCGTTCATCGGCGAGTTCACCCAACGCGGCGTGAACGTGCAGCTCCGCCGGGCGATCGAGCCCTGGTATGTCCTCGGCGAAGAGGGCTCCGCCGGCGGGACCTCGCGATACGTCGATTCGTCGATCGAGCGGATGCAGGTGAAGGTCAGCGGCATGACCGACCCGCGCTACAGGCTAAGCTGCAACGGACGCCAGGTGCCTTTGCACCCGACGGGCGTGGAGGGCGAGTTCGTCGCGGGCATCCGCTATCGGGCGTGGCAGCCGCCGAGCTGCCTGCACCCGACGATCCCGGTCGATGGCCCGCTCGTGTTCGATCTGTTCGACAGTTGGATGAACCGCTCCGCCGGCGGCTGCCAGTACCACGTCGGCCACCCGGGCGGACTCAACCCGACAACCTTCCCGGTCAACGCGTTGGAAGCAGAAACACGCCGAGCAACGCGATTCCTCGCTATCGGCCACACCGCCGGACCTATTAAGATCGAAGAGTCGACTCCGAACGCGGAGTTCCCGCTGACGCTAGATCTCCGCCGCGGCAAGGGTTGATGCCGAGTCAGTCGCAATCGCAATCGTTCGGGACTCCTCCCGCTGGCGTTGCGCCCATCGTGGCCCCCTCGCTGTTCGCGAACTACGCGGCCATGCCGGGCGTCTACGACGAGATGGTCGATGCGGCGGGCGTGCCCCGGCCGGCGTGGAAGGGCATTCGGGCACAGTTGGATCGTGTTGGCGAGGCCGAGCTCGGCCGCCGCTGGGCCCAGTCGCAGCGCTTGATCGACGAGAACGCGATCGTCTACAGCGCGTACGGCGACGACGATCGCCCCCGCCCGTGGACGCTCGATCCGGCCCCGCTCTTGCTGCAAGAGTCCGAGTGGAACGTGGTCGCCGACGGCCTCAAGCAACGGGCCAACCTGCTCGAGAAGGTGCTCCGCGATCTGTACGGCGACCAGAAGCTGGTGGCCTCCGGGCTCATCCCCCCCGAGTTGCTGTACGAGCACCCCGGCTACCGACTGCCGCTCCACCGGACCCAAGAAGAGAGTGGCGATTCGCATCGCCTGCTGCGTTTCTACGCCGCCGACCTGGGCCGTGCCCCGGACGGGGCGTGGTGGGTGCTCTCGGATCGGACCGAAGCGCCGTCAGGAGCGGGCTTCGTGCTCGAGAATCGGATCGTCACGTCGCGGCTGCTCGCCGAGCCGTTCCGAGACCGACGTGTCCGCCGTTTGGCTCCTTTCTACTTGGCGATCCAGAAGAGCTTGCGGGACTCGTCCTCGTCCGGCCGCCGCAACCCGACGGTCGCCTTGCTGAGCCAAGGGCCGAGCCATCCAAACTACTTCGAGGATGCTTATCTGGCGCGTTACCTCGGCTACATGCTGGTCGAGGGCGAAGACCTGACGGTCCGCAACCGCCGGCTGTGGATGAAGACACTCGACGGCCTCACGCCGATCGACGTGCTCGTCCGCCGACCGAACTCGGACCTCTGCGACCCGCTAGAACTCGGCGGCGTGTCGCCCGCGGGCGTGGCCGGCCTGTTGCAAGCCGAGCGCGACGGCTCGTTGACGGTCACCAACAGCAGCGGCAGCGGCTTGGTCGAGTCGCCAGTCTTCATGGCGTACATGCCGCGGCTCTGTCAGGCCGTGCTCGGCGAACCCCTCAAGATGCCCGGCGTGGCGACTTGGTGGTGCGGCGAACCGGAGTCGTTGGAGTTTGTCGTCCAGAACCTCGATCGATTGGTCCTGAAGCGGGCGTATCGGCAACGGGGCGAGGAGTCGTTGCTGATGCAGAAGCTCCGCGAGACGCCACGCGATGAGCTCATCCGACTGATCCGCAGCGATCCGCGGGCCTACGTGGGCCAAGAGCTGGTCGAGCGCTCCGCGACCCCGGTGTGGAGCGATGACAAGCTAACCGCACAACGCGTGGCGATCCGAGCCTTTGCGGTGGTCTCCGATAACGACTTCCGGGTGATGCCCGGCGGCCTCGCGCGGACGACGCCCGACCTGGTGCCGCTCGAATCGTCCGCCATGTCCGGCGAGGGGAGCAAGGACGTCTGGATCGTTGGCGAGGAGCCGATGGAGCCGGTCTCGCTCCTGCCGGGCGAACAAGAGCCGACCGAGCTGGTGCGTGTCGGCGCGGAGTTGCCCAGCCGGGTGGCCGACCATAGTTACTGGCTCGGACGCTACATCGAACGCGCCGACGCGGCCGCCCGCTTGGTTCGTCTGGTCACGACACGGCTGACGAGCGAAGGCGATATCCTCGAACTGGCCGAGCTGCCGGCGTTGGTCCGTGGGCTAGCCGAGCAGGGCCAGATCGAGCCGGGCTACGCCGTCGAGGCGATGCGGGACCTCCTGCCGCGGGTCGAGAGCTCGTTGCCCGCCCAAGTGCTGAGCCGCGATGCCCAATCCGGCTCGCTGGCCTCGACGGTCGGCAGACTCTTCAACTCGGCCGCGCAGGTCCGCGATCGCCTGTCACGCGATACGTGGCGGATCGTGCTGCGGATCAATCAACGCCTGCGGATGCCGGCGGGCCAAACGCCCGACCTGACCGACCTGCTCAACCTGACCGACGAGTTGATCATCGACTTGGCGTCGCTCGGCGGCATGGTCATCGAGAGCATGACCCGCACGCAGTTCTATCGGTTCCTCGATATCGGCCGGCGGATCGAGCGGGCATGGCAATCGGCCGACCTGCTTACCGCCACCCTGATCGACTCCGACGCCGCGAAGCCCGCCCTACTCGAAGCGTTGCTGGAGTCGGCAGATAGCCTGATGACCTACCGTTCGCGTTACCGTGCGAGCGTCGAACTCGCCCCGGTGCTCGACCTCCTGATCACCGACGAGACCAACCCACGCAGCCTCGCCTACCAGATCAACACGCTCGAGCGACACATCGGCAAGCTGCCGCGGACCGACGAGGGCGCGGCGGAACCGGCCGAGGCCCGCGCGATCCTCGCGTTGTCGCATCGGATCCGGATGACCGATATCCTCGAGATCAGCGAGGCGTACGAACTCGGCAAGACCGAGCCGCTGGCAGATCTCCTTCAGTCGATCGTCGAGGACTTGCCGGGTGTGGGGAATGCGATCGCCCTGAAGTACCTCGTCCACGCCGGCCCGCCCCGCCAGTTGTCGCCGTCTTAGTGATTTGCATGCGGTACCGCATCCGCCACACAACGAAATACGCTTACAGCGACCCGGTGGCGGTCTGCCACAACCTGGTGCGCCTCGCGCCACGCGATACGCCGCGGCAGACGGTGAGCGATTACCGCTTGGTGGTTGCGCCGGAGCCCTCCGACCTCGTGCGACGTGACGATGCGCTCGGCAACCGCGTCGATTACTTCTCGATCCAAGACGCGCACCGCAGCCTATCGCTCAGCGCGTTCAGCGAGATCGAGGTCCAGGACGAACCCGCCAGCCTGCCGGCGTCGATGACGGTCGAGCAATTGCAGGAGTGCCTCCGCCGCCAAGAAGGGCCCGCCGCGGCCGCGGCCTATCGCTTCGTTTTTCAGTCGCATCACGTGCCGCTGCTGCACAGCTTGAAACAGTACGGCGAACGATCGTTCCCGCCGGCAAGGTCGGTTCTCGAGGGGGCGCGGGAGCTTACCAGCCGGATCTACACCGACTTCAAGTACGACCCGCGGGCGACGACCGTCAGCACGCCGGTGCTCGAAGCGTTCGAGAAGCGTGCCGGGGTCTGCCAGGACTTCGCCCACGTGCAGATCGCCTGCCTTCGGACGCTCGGCATCCCGGCGCGGTATGTGAGCGGCTACCTGCGGACGATCCCGCCGCCGGGCAAAGAACGCTTGGTCGGAGCCGATGCGTCGCACGCTTGGCTGAGCGTCTACTGCGGGCAAGCCGGGTGGGTCGACTTCGACCCGACCAACGATTGCATCCCGGCGAGCGACCATATCACGGTCGCCTACGGCCGCGACTACGCCGACGTCTGCCCGATCCAAGGCGTCTTCGTGGGCGGCGGCCAGCACACGATGAAGGTGTCGGTCGATGTCGCCCCGCTTGGCTGAGCGGTGTTGAGGATAGTCAGGCTCTCGATCCCCAACCTTGTGCTGGGCGGAGTCGATTTGCTTCACAGCAAATGTGGGTCACACATTTGTACTTGAAGGTGCCGAGATTGGCTGTACAGGACGAATGTCCCGCAACCGCTTTCGCGCAGCCAAGCACTCGATTAGGAGATGTTCACCTCGGCGAGACTGTGGGACAATGAATCGGTCTACAGAATGAAGCAGATGAGCAAAGCGTGCTTGGGCGTGACACGTTGCTCGCCGCTGTAAGCCTCTAGTTCAGCAGCACGAATGAAACTCCTCCAGATCAGCCCGATAGTATTCGTGGTATGGGGCGCTGCGTTGTTGTGGTTTAGCATTACAACCATCCTGACGCGTGCCCGCATCGAGTTGGTCGGAAACATCGTGGCGGCCGAGATCGTCAACCCAGATCCGTCACGCCCCGGCTGGAGAAGCAAGACCGTGTACACGGTTCAGGACGGAGCCGGCCAGCCAGAGGTTGAGTACGTTGCATACGGGGCGGACCCTTCGCTGAGTCGTTCGCTGGAGGTCGGGTCCAGGGTTGAGAAGAGGCGATGGTCGCTGGATTACTCCATTGATGGAGAAACGCGACGCGACTTTCCAACGACTATCTACTGGTCACTCTTTCTCGTCGCCGTCGTTTTCATTGCTTGCGGCGCTTGGAAGGCTTGGGCTCGAGGGGTTGCTTGGCCCGAGTTTTCTGTAGCCGGAAACGGTATGGAAACCGATCGATGGGGGATGCCAACTAGGCAGGCTGATTGGTTCTTGATGCTAGGGACGCACTGGCGAATCTTGATCCCTTTGACCTTGCTCCAGCTCGTAGGTGCCCTCGTAGCGTGGATTGTATTCCGCGAGAAACCCGATCAGTTCTCTTACGTTTGGATGGGGGGAGTGTGTGCTTCACCCCTCGGAGTAGTAGCGGGCATCGCTTGGCAACTCGCTGATCCGCAGAGGCGTCCGAGCACGAACCGAGCACTCCTAGCGATGCTCGTTGGGTTGGGACTGGCGATGCCGGTCTTGGGCTTGCTATTCGTCTTCATGGCCAAAGCTACGTGAAGGTCGCCGGGTGCCACTGCTAGCTTGCCCCAATCCCGTTCGGCACGGGATTTGCGCGGTGAATTTTCCGTGTTGCGCGTTATGGGGGAACACGCGATGCTGTCGGAATGGCGTCGAAGAAGCAACCCATCCACGAGCGAGACGTCCATGGGGTGAAGCAGCTTGAGCAGTTGCTTCCGCTGCTGGAACGGCTGCACGAGGAGGGTTGCGAGCGTGACCTAGCCGGGAACCGTCAGCTCCACATGGATCAGTACTGCCTGCTGATCTTGCTGTTCTTCTACAACCCGATCTTCACTTCGTTACGCGGCCTGCAGCAAGCTTCGGAGTTGAAAAAGGTGCAGCGGAAGCTGCGTTGCCCGAGGACCAGCCTCGGCTCGCTCTCCGAAGCGACCAGCGTGTTCCGCAGCGAGGGGCTGCAAGAGATCGTCGGCGAGCTGACCGAGCAGCTGCAAGCGTTGCCAGCCGGGGGCAAGCTCGAACACGTCTCGCAGCGTCTCACGGCGGTGGACGGTTCGCTCTTGGCCAAGCTGCCGCAGATCACGCAGGCCGCGTGGCAGACACGCCGCCACCCCGACGGCTGGCGGATGCACACGCACTTCGAGGTGCTGCGGGGGACGCCGGTGCGGGCCGAGGTCACCGACGGCCGCAACAAGGGGCCCTCAAACGAGAAAGCCGTCTTGCGGCGTACGCTCGAATCGGACCGTTGCTACGTGATGGATCGCGGCTACGAGCAGTTCTCGTTGTTCAACGCCATCGTCGCGGCGAGCAGCAGCTACGTGTGCCGCGTGCGAGGTGATCACCACTTCACGCCGGACCAACGCCACGAACTCCCGCCCGAAGCAGTTGACGCCGGTGTGCTCGAAGACGCTGTGGGCCGGTTGGGTTCCGAGAAGAGCGTGCGGATCGAACACCCCGACCATCCGGTCCGATTGGTGCGGGTGCGTGCCGAGCCGCACCCGAAGCGTGGCGGCCGGCGGCGCCACGCGGCGTCGCAAGACATCGTGTTGGCGACCAACCTTCTCGACGTCTCGGCCGACGTGATTGCCTTGATCTATCGAAGTCGTTGGCAGATCGAGATCTTCTTCCGCTTCTTCAAGCACGTGCTGGGCTGCCAGCATCTGCTGGCCCACGACGAAGAGGGGATCAAGATTCAGACCTACTGCGGGATCATCGCCTGCCTGCTCATCAGCCTGTGGACCGGCAAGCAGCCCACGCTGCGGACCTACGAGATGATCTGTCTGTACTGCCAAGGCTGGGCAGACGAGGAAGAGGTGCTCAAGCACCTCGAAAAATTGAAGCCCCAGGCCGCTTGAACCCCGTTGCGAAGCCGCAACGCCGGGCCGGTCGATGCTGCGCACTCACCAACCGGCATCGGCTCTCCAGCACACGCCGAGCTCTCCAACTAACGCCGCCTGGAAATCAGCGTCCCAATCGACTCACCCGCAAGGCTTGGGCCGAACAGGATTGAGCTTGCCTAGCAGTGCGAAGCGGGTACCCGGCGTCCGCTGCTGGACAAGCCATGCAGTGGCACACAAATAGCCCCGCATAATTCAGCCGATAAGGATGGCAAAAACCCGCCGATATCGCGTCAAAGCGTTGCGACCTGCACCGGCTTGCCGCTCTCGGCCGAGTCGTAGATCGCTCGGATGACGGCCAGGGCCTTCCAGGCTTCGCCGCCGTCGATCGAGGAGGGGCGGCCCTCGTCGATCGCGGCGAGGAAGTCCTCGATGTTTCGGGTGTGGTTCGAGTAGTCGATCGCCATCGGATCGGCGGCACCGCCCGCACCGGCCTTGTCGCCGAACCGCTTGAGGGTGTCGGCGTCTTCGGGCTTCTCGTCGCGGAAGCTCCAGGTGATGAGTTCTTGTTCGTGGATCTCGATCGTGCCGTCGCGGCCGCCGACATGGAACCGCATCGCGCCGCCCGGCCACATGGCGGTCGAGCCGAGGACGACCCCAACCGCGCCGTTCTCGAAGCGGATCGTCGCGGCTGCCGAGTCCTCGACCTCGATATGCTCCGGGTTGTGGCAGAGCATGGCCGAGTAGCCGAATACCTCAACGGCACGCCCCGCACCGGCCGCGGCCGCGAGCCAGAGCATCGTGTCGATGGCGTGGATCGATTGGTTGATCAACGCCCCGCCGCCGTCGAGCTTCTTGGTCCCCTGCCAACGGTTGGGGCCATAGTACGAATCGTCCCGCCACCACGGCACGTAAGCGTTGGCGACCGCCAGCGTGCCGAGCCGGCCGGCGGCGGCCGCCTCGTGGGCGGCGACCACCACCGGGTTGAACCGCTGCGGGAAGATGCCACCGAGGGTCGCTGTCGAAGCGGCCTCCGCGTCGATCATCTGGCGCGCCCGCGTGAGATCGACTTCAAGTGGCTTCTCGCACAGCACGTGGATATTGCGTCCGAGCGCCGCCACGGTCGGTTCCAGGTGGGCACCGCTCGGCGTGCAGACGGTGACCACATCGCACAGGTCGGCGTCGAGCAACTGCTCAATGTTCTCGAACCATTGCCCGCCGTACTTGCCGGTGTACTTGGCCCCTTGCTCGGCAGAACCGAAGCAACAAGCGACCAACTCCGCGCCCCGGATATCGTGGATCGCCCGAGCGTGCATGCCGCCGATCGCGCCGATGCCGACAACGCCGATCCGATGGGTCTTGCTCATGGTTCGCTTGCTTGGATGGTTCTTCGGTGAGGGGCGAACGACTATCGCAGGTCGTCGGCGGTCTTCAGGTCGTATTCGAAGCCGAGGTAATCGAGCAGGTCGGTCAGTGACCGCAGCGCGACGCCCATGCCATCGGCACCGCTGTAGCCACCGAACTGACCGCCGCCCCGGACATGGGGCTCGAGGTCGAGCAGCACGCCTGGCAGGCCGGCCTTCTTCATCCGTCGGAGGACAGGGCCGCCGCTCTCGGCCAAGTCGCGGAGCACGCGTTCGTAGACACCGCTGCCACGACCGACGGGGCGGTACTCGCAGAGGGCCTCTTCGTCGATGTGACCGCCGCGCGTGCTGGACTTGATCGGGCGGTAATCCTTGATGTGGATCCAGCCGAGGCCCGGCTTCATGGCCTCGTACTCGGCGAAGCACTCGTCAGGCGTGTAGCCTTGCGTGATCAGGTTGCCGACGTCGTAGATTAGCACGAGCGCCGGGTGATTCACTTTCTTGTGGATCTTCTTGAGCAACTCGCCGGTCTGGCCGACGAGGTTCGCCTCGACTTCCAAACCGAATAGCAGACCGGCGTCGGCACACGCCTCGGCGATCTGGCCGAGTTGGTCGATCGTTTGCGAGAGGTGTTCCTCGGGCTCGGTCCCCTTCGGATGGTAGAACGAGAAACCGCGGACGAGCTTCGTGCCTAGGGCGTTAGAAAGGTCGCATGCCTTCGCGACATCGCCCTTCAGGTACTTCTTGAAGGGCGTGTAAGTGTTGGCGGTGCCGTCTTCGACGTCGAGCAGCTTTACCTTTCCAATGGGTGAGCCAAGCGTGGCGACTTCGAGGCCGAACTCCTCGAGCTGCTTCTTGAGCTGTTTGACCTCGGGCTTGGTGAGGCCCATCGCGTTCTTCACGCCGTTGCCCATATCAACAAAGCGGAGCGTGCAGCGTCGGAGCCCGAGGGCGGCCATGGCGGCGAGTTGCTCGCCGGCCAGCTTGGTTTCGGAGGTTTCGTCGGCGAAGCCGCTGAGGAGGATCGGTGGAGCGGGCATGGCATCGGTGGCTATCGGGAGCGTGGGCAGGCCTCTTCGAGAAGCACGCCAGAATAATCGGCCCCCGTCACGCCCGCCACCGGGCACGGACTTATGCCGCCGGCCGCTCGGGCTCGTTCGCATCGACCCGGTCGAGCAACTCGCCGATTGTGTCGGCGTGACTCTGTTGGCTGTAGACGAGGGCGGCGGTTGCGGCTTGTGTCAGCGTTTGCGAGAGGGCCAAGTTCGAAGCTTCCTCGGCGAAGTCCGCGTCCTCGATCTGGCTGAGGGTCTCGGTGAGGATCACCTGCTTGTCGCGGGCGATCTCCTCAAAGGTATCGAGTTGATTCAGGCTCGCACCGACGCGGGCCTGCTCGAACGCGACGCTGCTCGCCTCGGCCTCGGCGATCGCCGCGGCCTGCTCGGTGTCGCCATCGACGAGGTTGGCCGCTTCGCCACGCCTGACGTCGTCCAGCACGGACGAGTCGTACCCCGAGGCGAAATAGTCGAACGTATCGAGCGCCGCCTCGACCTCCTCTTGCAACGCCTGCTTCTCCTCGACGCCGATCTGATCGCCGGTCGCCTCGACGACGCGCCCCTTCAAATCGATCAGCTCGGTCTGGATCGTCGCAAGCTGCGAACCCTGCTGACGAAGCAAGAGCCGGCGGAAGTCGTATGTCTTGAGCTCGGCCTTGAGGTCGGTCAGCTCGCCGCGGATCTGCTCGGCGGCGATGAAACCGGCCGGGTCGTCGCTGGGCCGGTTGATCCGCTTTCCGGTCGAGAGCCGCTCGATCGCTTGGCTCACGCCGCCCTGGTGCTTGGCGTACTGGTTGCGCAGCGAGACCGAGAGGCCGGCGTTGGGGGTGGCGTTGATTGGCATGCGATGGCGGCGTTGTCTTCGCGCTCTCCTACTGGTGCCTGATCGGATCCGCTACGACAATTCTACTACTCTGTTCGCCCGGCGGACGGATGACCACGGCCGGCGGCGTCGGTCGTAGCGGATATACCGATCGACCGGCGAACGATGGCGGCGGGAGTGACCTACCCTTTCAATTGGAAGTCCATCGACCCTCTTCGCGAGCGACCCACATGCCCGCCGCCACGCTGTCGTTCAACCCGACCGATTCGCTGAGCCAAGCCCAGCAGCGCGAGGTCACCGCCGGTCGCGATCGAGCCAAGAAGGTCCGCCGTGCGGCCGGCGTCGCCGGATTCAACGGTTGGACGATCGGCATCTTCGCCGCACTGTCGGCGCCGTTCGCGTTGTTCAGTGTCGAAGGCTTCGCGCTGACCGCGGGCATGGCCTTCGTGGCCTACAACGAGTTCCGAGGCCGTCGGCGGCTGTTGCAGTTCGACGAGAAGGCGCCGTCCTTCCTCGGCTGGAACCAGGTCGGCTTCCTCGCCCTTCTGGTTGGCTACTGCCTCTGGATGATGATCACCGGTCTCTTCGGCCCGAGCCAAATCGCCGCGGAACTCAACGCGAAGCCCGAGCTGCGTGAGATCCTCGGCTCCGCCGAAGAGATTGAGGGCGTCTACCGCTTGGCGGTGCTCGGCTTCTACACGCTGGTGATCGCGCTGTGCGCCGTCTTCCAAGGCGGCAACGCGATCTACTACTTCACCCGCCGCAAGCACGTGAAGGCCTACGTCCAAAGCACGCCGGCCTGGGTGCGGCAGGTGCAGAGCGAGGGGTGAAACTGGCTTTGGGTCAGTTCACCCAAGTGGAGTCGCCGGCTGCCAGTGCGTATGATTCACCACAGGCAAACGATCCACGCGACGGAGCGAGCCATGTCCGATACCGCCGAAATGGGCCGAGTCTTAGTTACCGCAACCATCGAGAACCTAGCCGACCTCTACCAGGTCGAGGCAGGCAACCTGTCTGCCAACGAGGTGCGAACCCTCGTGGTCGAAGATGCTCTAGTCGATACCGGGGCCACGCGGTTGGCGATGCCCGCCAGTCTCGTCAAGCAACTCGGGCTCACCGAGCAACGCCGGGCGACCACGATGACCGCCGGCGGCGAGAGCGTGGTTCGCCTGTTCAGCGCGGTGAAGCTCACGATCAACGGCCGGGACTGCCCGATCGATGTGACCGAGATCCCCGACGGCTGCCCGGTGCTCATCGGCCAAGTCCCGCTCGAACTGATGGACTGGGTCGTCGATATGCGGAACCAGAAGCTGATTGGCAACCCGGCCCATGATGGGCAGTGGATTCAAGAGTTGTACTGGCGGCGCGCATGAGACAGATTGCCGTTCGCGGATGCTAGCTCGTTAGCCACTTCCGTGTCTTCTCGAATAAGGGCACTACGGCTAGCGCGAATAGCAGCCCAGCCAGAAATAGGCGATCCCATCGAATAGAACGCCGCACGTGCCTTGGTTGCTGCCTCACTTCGCGTACTGCGAAAGCTTCTTCTCCACCATCGCGTGTCAGCATCGCCCGAGCATCCTCGCGAGAGGTGACAGATCCCAAAGCAGCTTGCCGGCCAACGGTACTAGCGACGAGGCGACGACCGGACACGATCTGAGTATCAAACAGCCCATACCTCGTCCAAGATAGGCTCTCTCCCGCTGGTTCGGTCAAGACGGCGACAGCCTGATCTAGCGCTAGATCTCTAGGTTCAAACCAATCGATGCCGCTTTCCGCGACCTCGATCAAAAGGATGGTTGTCTCTTCACCATCGGGAACGGTGTTAACTCTTGGATTATCTGGCGTCCAAACGGTGCGATCGTCTACAACGGCCAGATAGTTGGTTTCGGTTGGACCGCCTTCCTTCGCAAAGGGTTGTGGGCACCTCATGACCGTTAGCTCGACTTGTTCGAAGGCCTTCAGGTTGGTTGGGCTATTGTATGGCTCGTCTAAATCGATCTGCTCGTAGAGCGTATCTTCTCCCAGGTAGGGCAGTATCAAGGTACGCCAGCTATGAAGCTTCTCGCCTGCCTCATTGGTTGTGTAAGGAGGCGGGAAATGACCGTTCGTGTCACGGTAGGCAAGAACTGCTTGGGCGAGGTCTTTGGTATTTCCATGCGATCTACCGAGCGCGGCACTCTCGCGTGCAGCTGAGGTGGCGTTCCAGATCGGACCACTCATCCAACTAATCAGCATGGTTATGACTAGTGTCGTAACGGCCGTCGGAGCGTGTGTGTTCGGCTGAGGTAGAACGGCTTGCAGCAGATGCGGAAACAATAGGAACGCCGCTACAGCGATTCCAGCAATTCCGCCGTAGATCGCCATAGAGATCGAGACCAGAGTGAGCAGGTACAGCAGTCCGCGTAGGCTGAAGCGGTAGGTCGATGGTCTCGCATCCACTGTGTTCATTGGAATTGCCTAGAACGCCCCCTCGAGATGCACCACCTTCACCGGCCGCTTCGCCTCCACCGGCCAGACGAGGCCGACGATGTCGTAGCGGATCGGGTGGTCCTCTAGGTCGTGGGTCTTGAGGAACGAGGTCGCCGCTCGGATCAGGCGGCGTTGCTTCTCCGCGTTGACCGCTTCGGCGGGGGCGCCGGCTCGTTCGTTGCGCCGGGTTTTTACTTCGACGAAGACCAGCCGGCGCTCGGGCGTGCGTTCGTCTATCGTGACGAGGTCCAACTCGCCGAAGCGGTTCCGCTCGCCCGTGAAGAGGAGGCGGTGGCCCTTGCGCCGCAGCAGCCGGGCGGCGTAGCGCTCGCCTCGTTCGCCGAGCGGGCGCGGTCGGGCGAGGGGGGGAAGCCGGAACATGCCCCTATTTGAACCACAAAGAGACGAAGGACACAAAGGAATAAACCCTCGTGCCCTTCGTCTCTTAGTAGTTTGCAAGCGCCGACGGCCGCGGCCGTGAGCTGGTGGCGGGGCGATCAGCCCTTCTTCACGTCGCGGCGGCGTTCCTTGAGGCGGGTCGCCTTGCCGACGCGGTCGCGGAGGTAGTACAGCTTCGCCCGGCGGACGACGGCCGAGCGGACGACCTCGACCTTGGCGATCTTCGGGCTGTGGACCGGGAACTTCCGCTCGACGCCCTCGTTGTTGACGATCCGGCGGACGCAGAACATCTCTTTGCAGCCCGAGCCGCTGCGGGAGATCACCACGCCGCTGAAGACCTGGATGCGTTCCTTGTTGCCTTCGAGGATCCGCGTGTGGACATCAACCGTGTCGCCGATTTCAAACTCGGGGACGTTCTCGGTCTTGAGAGCGGTCTTTTCGACGAGGTCGAGGATGGAGTCGGACATGGCGATCAGGCTTCGGTCTGGGGCCGCGTTGGGCCGGTTGGTTGGTCTCGTCTTGCCGCGGTGCGGCGCTGGGCATCTTGCTCTCGCCAAGCGGCGATCGCTTGATGGTTTCCGCTCAGCAGCACCTCGGGGACCTCGAGGCCGCGGTACTCACGGGGGCGTGTGTACTGGGCGTATTCGAGGGTCCGGCCGGCGCGGCTGAACGAGTCTTCTTGGTTGCTGGTCTCGTCGCCGAGGACGCCCGGCACGAGCCGGACGACCGCGTCGATGATGGTCATCGCGGCGACCTCGCCCCCGTTGAGGACGTAGTCGCCGATCGAGACGGGTTCGGGTTTTAGCAGTTCGGTGACACGCTCGTCGAAGCCCTCGTAGCGTCCGCAGAGCAAGAGCAAGCGGTCGCTGGTCGCGAGGTCCTCGGCGTACGCTTGATCGAGCCGGCGGCCTTGGGGGGTCATCAGCAGGAGGCGTCCCGGCTTGATCGAGCCAGAGCCATCGACTGCCAATCCCTCGCCTTGCTGCACCGCTTCGACCGCCTCGACCACGGGGCCCGGCATCAACAACATGCCGGGTCCGCCGCCGAAAGGCTTATCGTCAACCTGCTTGTGTTTTCCTGTGGCCCAATCGCGGAGGTTGTGCGTGTGGACCGAGGTGAGTCCGCGATCGATCGCTAGCTTCAGCAGGCTCTGGGTCAGGTAGCCGGAGAAGATCTCCGGGAAGAGCGTCAGCACGTCGAAACGCATGTCGCCCTCTTACGTGACACGCTCCGGTCGGCACCCGGGCCGATCGAGCCGCTGGCTGAGCGAGCGATCACTCGCTCTTGGCTTCTTCCTCGGCCGGCTTCTCTTCGGCCTTGGCTTCTTCGGCGGGGGCGTCGGCCGCGGCTTCCTCGCCACCCTCGGCCTTGGCTTCCTCAGCGGGGGCTTCGGCGGCCGCCTTCTCGGCTTCGGCAGCGGCCTTGGCGGCCTCTTCCTCGGCCTTGATCTCTTCTTCGGTCTTCACCTTTTTGACCGGCTCGCCCGCGTCGGGGATGACGGTCGGCTGGGCCAGCTTCTCGTACGCCGCCCGTTGGGCTTCGGCGTGCGTGCCGCTGCTGCCGTACTTCTTGAGGAGGATCGCGACCTTCTCAGACGGCTGGGCGCCGACGCTGAGCCAGTAATCGACACGCTCGTTGTTGAGCCTCACGCGGGCGTCGACGTCCTTGATCATCGGATCGTAGGTGCCGAGCTCTTCGAGCACACGGCCGTCGCGCGGCGTCTTCTGGTCGGCGGCGCAGATACGGAAGAAGTGCCGGTGGGCGCGGCCCATCTTCTTCATACGGATACGAACTGCCACAGTCGCTGATCTCCTGACTCGCGGGCACGGGTGCGTGACTCGCACTCTTGGCGTCCGCTGTGTATTGGGAATCGGGAATTATGGCGGGCTGGGGGGCTTTCGCACAAGCCCCAAAAAGCCGGCCGAAAGCGAGCCCCCGACGCCAGTCGGGAGAGTTTGCCGGGTACCAGGGTTTCTCCCCCGACTGGCGTCGGGGGGTCGCTGTCTTTTGCGGGGGTAAAGCGGTCCGGTGGGGCTTACCGGTGGGACTATTGAGCGGCCAATATTGCCCGTTTATCGCTTCTTTTTCTGCTTCTTGAGCTGTTTCAGCCGCTTCTGGCGCTCTTTGAGGGCCTGCTGACGGTCTTTGGCAGTCAGCCGCTTGCCGGTCCCCTGCTTCTTCTTGTTGAGCATCCCGGCCGGGTTTCCGGCCATCTGGGCCTGGACGTCCTTCATCATCTTCATCCGATCGCCCATCCCCTTGCCGGCCATCGAAGTCATGATCGGGGCGATCGTATCGAACTGTTTGACCAGCTCGTTGACCTCGTGCGGCTCGACGCCCGAGCCCTTTGCGATCCGCTTCCGGCGGCTCTGGTCGATGATCTTCGGCTTGCGGCGTTCCTCCTTAGTCATCGAGTGGATGATGCCCTGGAGGCGGCGGAGGTCGCCCTCGGCGTCAACCTCGTCCAACGCGCCGAGCATCTGGCCCATGCCCGGGATCATGCCGAGGACCTTCTTCATCGGCCCCAGACGCTTGATCTGGGACATCTGCTTGAGGAAGTCATCGAGGGTGAACTCCCCCTTCGCGAGCTGCTCTTCGAGCCGCTGGGCCTCGTCTTGATCGAACTCCTGCTGGGCCTTCTCGACCAGCGACATCATGTCGCCTTGGCCGAGGATCCGGCCGGCCATCCGCTCCGGGTGGAACGGTTCGAGGTTCTCCAGGTGCTCGCCGGTGCCCATGAACTTGAGCGGCACGCCGGTGACCTCTTTGACGCTGATCGCCGCGCCGCCGCGGGCGTCGCCGTCGAGCTTGGTCATGATGACGCCGTCCAGCTCGAGCGCCTCGTTGAACGCCTTGGCGGAGTTCACGGCGTCCTGGCCGGTCATGCCGTCGACCACGAGGTAGACCTGGTCGGGCTGGCAGCGGGTGTCGATCCGCTTGAGCTGATCCATCAACTCGTCGTCAATGTGCAGGCGGCCGGCCGTATCGAGGATGACGACATCCGCTTCGAGCTTCTTGGCCCGCTCGACGGCGTTCGCGGTCACTTTGACCGGGTCCTGCGTGTCGCGATCGCTGAAGACCGGGATATCGAGCTGCTCGCCGAGCACGTGGAGCTGATCGATGGCGGCGGGCCGCTGGAGGTCGGCCGCCACGAGCAGCGGTCGGCGGCCGTTGGCCTTGAGCATGCGGCCGAGCTTGCCGCAGGTGGTCGTTTTTCCCGAGCCCTGCAGGCCGCACATCATCAGGACCGTGACATCCCCCTTCCCCTTGAGGTGCAGTGAGTGGTCCACGGGGCCCATCAGGTTGACGAGCTCCTGGTAGACGATGCCGATGACCTGCTCGCTCGGCTTGAGCGACTTGAGCACCTTGTCGCCGAGGGCCTGCTCGCTGACCCGCTTCATGAAGGCGGTGGCGACGTCGTAGCTGACATCGGCCTCGAGCAGCGATTTCTCGACGAGCTTGAGCCCGTCGCGCATATTGGCTTCGCTCAGCTTGCCCTGGCCGCGGAGCGTCTTGAACGCGGCACCGAGGTTCTCTTGAAGGGCGTCGAACATGCTGAGAGCGGGCGGTTTACGGCGAGACGGGCGGGCTGGGGAGAGCCCAACAGTCTACGGGAGCCGCCACCCAATCGGCAAACCGGGGATCTCTGTGAGGCACCGAGCCGCGAGCCACGGGGAAAACGCCCGATCGTGTCGATCCGATGTCTCGTCGCAGGAGCGTCGGGGTATAATGAAAAGAGCATGTCCCCCACGGAGCCTGGTTATGCAAATCACTCTCTCTCCGGAACTCGCCGAGCGAATCCGCTCACACGCGGCACAAGTTGATGGCAGCGAGGTAGATGTCATCCGACGGGCACTCGATACGCTCGATGAGAGCTTTGAGAGAGAAGTCCAGGCAATCAAAGAGGGTATCGACGCTGCTCGTGCTGGCGACCTTAGAGACTTTGCTGAGTTCGATCGAGAGTTTCGAGCGAAGCACGGGATCCCGTTGGCTGATGACTGATCGCCAGTACCACGTTCGACTCGCGGGACCTGCCAGAGCCGATCTCGACGCGATCGTCGTGTGGTGTTCCGAGAACCACTCGGAAGAGCTCGCGATACGACTCTATCAACGTCTGCGTCGTGCTATCGAAGGTTTGGATCGACAAGCCGAGATGCACGGGTTAGCTCCCGAGTCGTCGCGATTCGAGCGAGCCGTGCGTCAACTTCTCTGCGGCCTCGGCCGATCCCCGAGTTATCGCGTGCTGTACGAAGTCGTTGGCGATGCCGTTCATGTCCTGCGGGTGCGGCATGTCGCCCAGAGGCCGCTGACGATCGACGACCTGCCGCGATCTTGAGCTCAGACTAGCAGGAGTGGCTGGTCGTGTTTCGTGATCTGAGGCTTAGCTAAAATTGGCCGCCACCCAATCGGCAAACCGGGGACGAATGGCCTCTGCAGAGTCGCGAACGTCAGGGAGCCGACCGAACGAGATGCATCACGCAGAGACGCGGAGCCGCCGAGGGGGATGAGTTTCACGCAAGGTCGCCAAGGCGCTAAGCGACGCCGGACGTCTTCTCGGCTAGGTAGGCTAGGAGCTCGCGTATTTTGCCGAGTGCCACGTTCGCTGCCTCCGCGCTGGCTTGGAAATCTTGGTTCTCGCGGTCGTCCATGATCGGAACTTTCGCCGCCAAGCTGACGGACTTGCCAGCGGTTTCTATCGCGTAGCCGTCTGGGCAGTCGTTCCCATACTGGTCACGGAGTCTCTCCAACTCATCGGCTTGGCCGCGGAAGAAGAGCTTGACCATGCCGGCGCGGAGCTGGTGTTGCAGGTCGCTGCCTTGTGGGAGGGCGGTGTCGAAGAACTGAATCCAAGTGCTTTGTGACCCGCGGGGCTTTGCCGGGGTCATGTGGAGGTCCGGGAAGTATTGATCGCAGTAGGCCGCGTAGTCCGCAACGAACGCCGTGAGTCGATGGTCAACAACGATGTCATAGCCGCGACGGTTTTGCTCGATCGCGTTGCGGACCATGTAGGCCTTGTGTGCGAAACGCCGATCTGGATCAGCGAGGTTCTCGAAGTACGATTCGACGCGCTCGTACGAGAGCTCGGCATCGTAGACCTCCGACTCTTTCCGCAGATCGAGATATTTCTGCGGTGCGACAAGGCAGGTCAAATAGCGATCCCAGTCCCCTTGTTCGCATCCGCGTTCCCCCCGCAGCCGATAGCGGTTTGCTTGCTCTGGCTGTGGGGGCGCGCTGATCTTGTTTTCGATCAGTAGGGCACAGCGGCGCCCCTCGGCATCCTCGTAGACCAACTGGATGTCTGTTTCGCCCAGTGCGGGGTCGCTAACCGAATGCAAGCAATCGATGAAAGCACCAAACTGACCGAGGTCATCGACTTGGGACGTAAACCAACGCGAGAAGTCTGGCGACGAAACCAGTTCTTCGAGAAGCGAGAGGTCAATATCGCGTTCGGAAACTGACTTCAGCCGTTGGTGATTCGTCATCGATCACATCCGCTCAACCGTCTCAATACCTAGAAGTTCCAATCCGCACTCCAGCGTCCTCGCCACCAGATCGCAGAGCAACAGCCGGCTATCACGCGTGGCGTCGTCTTCGGCTTTGAGCACCGGGCAGTGCTCGAAGAACTCCGCGAAGCGTTGGGCCAGGTCGAACAGGTAAGCCGTCAGGTGATTCGGCTTGTACTCCGCCGCCACGCGGTCGAGGGCCTCGCTGAAACGGAGCAGCTCGAGCCCGAGCGCCCGTTCGGCCGGCTCGGTAAGGCTTAGCTTCGCTCCGGACGTTCGAACCGTCGCCGGGTCGAACCCTCCCTTCGTGAAGATGCCTTTGACCCGCGCACAGCTGTACTGCATGTAGGCGGCCGAGTTGCCGGACGTGGCGAGCATCTTGTCGTAGCTGAACGTGTAATCGCTTGAACGGTTGTGCGCGAGGTCGGCGTATTTGATCGCTCCGATCCCGACGCGTTCTGCGACCTCGGATCGCTCCTCGTCGGTCGTGAGGATCGGGCTCTTCTCGGCGATCGCCATCGCGCGCGTCACCGCTTCGTCGAGCAGCCCCATCAGGCCGACCGCCGAGCCGCTGCGGGTCTTGTACGGCTTGCCATCGTCGCCCAGCACGGTGCCGAACTCGACGTGCGTGAGTTCCAGGCTCTCGAAGCCCCACAGCTTGGCCGTTTCGAAGAGTTGCTCGAAGTGGAGCGACTGGCGGTGGTCGACGACATACAGCACCGCGTCCGGCTTCCACTCATCGGTCCGGTATTGGATGGTCGCCAGGTCGGTGGTGGCGTAGAGGAACGCGCCGTCCTGCTTCTGGACGAGGAACGGGTTGTCGTGGCCTTCGAGGAAGACGCACTGGGCCCCGTCCGACTCACGCACCAAGCCCTGCTCACGCAGGCCCTCGACAACCGGTGCCAGCCGGTCGTGGTAGAAGCTCTCGCCGAGCGTGTGGTCGAAGTCGACCTTCAAGCGATCGTAAGTCTTCTGCAACTCGTCGAGGCACGCCGGCAGGAAGCGTTTCCAGAGGCCGGTATTCTCCGGGTCGCCCGAGTGGAGCTTGGCGGTCTCGGCGAGGGCCGAGGCGCCGATGCGGGGGTGGTCCGCGTCGATCGTGGCGAGCACCGGATCGGCTAGGAACGCGGCGACCTTCTCCTCGGCGGCGGCGACTTCCTTGCGGAGCTCGGCCAGCCCGCCCTCGGCTTGGCGGAGCTTCTTGCCGGCTTGCTTGTCCTTCTTGGCATCGCCGGTCGGCTCGATCGCTTGCAGCTCGCCGACACGCGTCTCGGCGGCGGCGATCTTCTCGGCGAGCGCCGGCAGCTTGTTGGCGATCGTGGCTTGGTGGTCGGCGATCTGGTTGACCAGCTTGTACAGCCGGCCGAGCTCCGTGACCGGCGACTCGTCGAACGCCACGTCGTCGCGGAGGTGCTTGTAGCCGTAGATGATCATGCCGAACTGGGTGCCCCAGTCGCCGATATGGTTGTCGGTGATCACCTCGTGCCCGAGGAAACGGAGCACCTTCGAGAGCGAGTCGCCGATGACCGTCGAACGGATATGGCCGACGTGCATCGGCTTCGCGACGTTCGGGCTGGAGTAGTCGATGACATACTTCCGCGCCGCCGCGGTCGGCTCGACGCCGAGCTGCCGGGTGTCCGCCAACGCGGCGGTGAGCTGCTCGGTGATCCAGGCGTCCCGGAGCCGCAGGTTGATGAAGCCCGGCCCGGCGATCTCTGGCGGTTCGCAGAAGGCCTCGAAGCCGTCCTGCGAAGCCAATCGCTCGACGATCTCGGCGGCGATTTCGCGCGGCTGCTTGCCGAGCTTCTTGCCCAGCGGCATCGCGCAGTTCGCCTGGTAGTCGCCGAACTTGGCGTCCTGGCTCGGCAGGACCATCTCCGAGAGCCGTTGGATCGGCTCGGAGTCGGCGGGCTCGCCGGTCAGCGACGAGAGGGCATCGGCAACACGGCGGCGGAGTTTGGCTAGGGCGTTCATGCCAAGCAGGATGAAGCTTTCGCTGCTGGGTAACAAGGCGCTAGTCAGGAGGCGCTGGGCGCAAGCCTGCGTCCGGCCAACCTCTACCTAGCGCCTCTCAACTATCGCCTTGTTCGTCTTCATCCCACGGCAGCGGCACCCGCTTGGCATCGGTCCAGAGGTCCTCGATCGCGTAGTAGTCACGCGTCTCTTGGTCGAAGATGTGGACGACGATCGAGCCGTAGTCCAGCAAGATCCATTGGTTCTCGCGGTAACCCTCGATCCCCATGCGGGGCTCCTTGAGGTCGTCCTCAAGGCGGTGGTCGATGTCTTCGCTGATGGCGTGCAACTGCCGGCGGCTATTGCCGGTGGCGACCACGAAGTAATCAAAGACAGGCGTCAGCTCGCGGAGGTCGAGGACGATCACGTCCTCCCCTCGGTTCTGGTGGGCGACCTCGGCGGCGGCTAGCGCCAATTCGAGGCTGGTCGCCTCGCCGGGGGTCGATTCGGCACCCTGCACCTTCACAGGTGTGGTTTCGGTCTCGTTGGCGATCTTGGCCTCCGGGGCAGTGACTGGCACGATGAATATCCTTCTAGCTCTAGTGTACTCCGCCGGCGGAGAACCGGCGACTGGCGATCCGCCGCCGCTTTCCTAAACTGCTGGAACCCTCGAAAAGCGGGCGTTTTCCCGCCGCTAAGCCACCTAGGACACCAAGGCCCACCCAGACAGTGCCAGGTGCCCTTCGTGCCTTGCGGTCCCCCCCGATGGACTGCCCCCGCCACTACCCCTAACTAACGAGACACACCACACCATGGCCGATCAGCCCGATTGGATCGAAGCCGGGGCCAAAGCGCCCGCGTTCACCCTGACCGCCGACGACGGGAGCAAGGTTCGCCTTTCCGAGCAGAAAGGGAGCCCGGTGGTCCTCTACTTCTATCCGAAGGACGACACGCCCGGCTGCACTAAGGAGGGCTGTGCCTTCCGCGATGCCCAAGCGAAGCTCGCCAAGAGCGACGCGAAGGTCTTTGGCGTCAGCCCGGACGACGTTGAGAGTCACGTGAAGTTCCGCGACAAGTACTCGCTCAACTTCCCCTTGTTGGCCGACCCCGACCACAAGATCGCCGAGAAATACGGCGCCTGGCGTGAGAAGAACATGTACGGCAAGAAGTCGATGGGCATCCAGCGGAGCACCTTCGTGATCGATGCCGATGGCAAGGTGGCGAAGGTCTGGAAGCGGGTCAAAGTCGACGGGCACGACGAGCAGGTCCTGGCCGCACTCGCCGAGCTCGATAGCTAGCAGCCGTTGGGCAGTGGCTCTCTAACGAACAATCCGCAACTTGCCGGCCCCACCGATCGGGTGGGGCCGGCTTCTTTTTGCGTCAACCCACGTGTTATTGCACTAGCGGAGCTTGTCGCAAGCGAACTACCTTCCGACTATCTCCTTGCCGTGCTGCTCGTCTGACTTCCTTATCAAGCTTCTGCGACCGCCGGCGGAACCGGTCGCTGTGAACTGCCGTAGGACCGATAGGTCATCCGGCCGGTTTGCAAATTCTCTTCGGAGAGTCGCGATGGACTGCAACCAAGTCTTCATGGTTCTCACCAGAGCGCCGTTCCCAACGGGCGGCTCGGTAGACGCTCCGGTCGAGCGGCACCTGCTCAGCTGCGAGAGCTGCCGACAGATCGCCGAGGCCTTCCGCCCCTGCGAGAGCCAATCTCACGAGCGGCTCACGATCGCCCAACGCCGCCACCTGCCGAGGTACCGCTCGGAGGTGAGCCCGGTCCTCGCCCGCGGCGACGAGTCGATCCATCGAGCTTACCTAGGGAATCGGTCGGACACACTGAACGAGTCGGTCCGCCCCGAAGCGGGGCCATCGACCACCTGGGGCACCGCCTTCCCACGCTCCGCGAACAGCCCGCAGGTCGCTTCGTTCGCCCTCGCTCCCCGGCTGCACGGTGGGTGGGTTTGGGATGTCTGCACCCTGGGCGCCTTAGCGATGGTGGTCGGCGCGGTCGGGTGGGGTTTGGGGTGGCTGGCGTTCTAGGTCCGGTCGTGCCGGATGCTCCGCCGGGAGAGCGAGCGATTGCTTGTCAGGCCTAGCCCCGACAGGGCAATCCTGACCTAGAGTTTCGATGGCGACCCGCTCGCCCACGCTCTTCGATGCGTCTTGTCTCTTCGATTCGGTTCCAGGCTCCGCGGAGTTTGGCCGAAGGTCTCGCCGGCGGTCCTCGCCGGTGCTATCCAGGGGTATGCCATGAGTGTTTGCGAGCCTGTGTCGCCGTCAGGATCCGTACGCCGCTCGCTCACCGCGGCCCTCCGAGAGTACGAGGCTGACCATTCCGAACGCCGCGGAGCGGCCCGGCGGTCGTTCGACTACCGCCTGTGCCTGATCCCGCTGGACGGCCTGCAATCGATCGCCGAGCCGATCTATGTCGATGGCCGCGACCTCAGCGCCCGTGGCGTCGGCTTCGAGCACGCCGAGCCGCTGACGCATCGCAAGGTGCGGCTCGTGGCGGCCGACCCGCGATTGGACGAGCTCGGCTTCGCCGACTTGGAGATCGATGTCGTGCTCCGCTGGTGCCGGTTCCTAGGCACTGGATCTTATGAGTCAGGCGGCCGTGTCGCCCGCTCGACCGTGCCGCTCTTCTGAGGAAGGCCGACGAAACGAAAGGCGAGCCGCCGACGCCAGTCGTCGGAGCCGGCCCGCGAAGTTTTTTGACACCGCCCCCCCGCCGTGGCAGACTCACGCCCGGAACAGAAATCGGGCGTGTGGCACGCCGGGGCGTAGACCCCGACCTCTTCCGCCACCGTCCCCCACTCGCGTGGAGGTCGTTATGGACCGCAAGGCCGTGGTTGCTGTGAAGGGCGTGGTGGCGGTGTTCGCCATCGGTTTGTTGGGCAGTGTCGTCTTTGCCGAGGAGCCGCCGGGGCGGGTTTTTGTCGATGGAGACCCGTTGGCGACCGAGGCGATGCTCACCAAATTGAAGGAGTACTCGCTAGAGGAGATCGACTTCGGTGAACAAACGCCGCTCGAGGAAGTTCTTGATTACATGGAGAGCGAGTACGGAATCGAGATCCGCATTGATTTGGTCGGTCTGGACGAGTTGGGTGTCGCAACCGATGACCCCGTCGATTTTCGATATCGCTCCGTCAAGCTGGGGGCAGCTCTGCGAATGATGCTGGAGCCGCTTGAGTTGACCTATATCGTGCAACACGGAGTGGTGAGTGTTACCAGCCACGACATTGCACTAAGCAAGTTGTCGGTGGCGGTTTACCCGGTCGCTGACCTGATCAACGAGAGGAATTACGAACCGCTCGTTAATGCCATCACCGCGACGATCGCGGCCGATACCTGGGCCGAGAACGGGGGCGGAGAAGCAGAGGTTCGAGTGCTGCCCCAGCGCGGTGCCATAATTGTTTCGCAGACGACTGAGGTTCATGAGGAGCTTTACGGCTTATTGACCGCTCTTCGTAAGATACCGAGGCAGACTCACTCCGATGACCAGGCTGATTGTGATTTTCACAGTGGAGCTGGCTCTGACTGCTTCGGCGTACAAGCTCAGATACAAGAGAACAAGGCAAAGCGAGCGAAAGTACGCAACCCTGATGCTGTAGAAGTGAGTTCGGCTGAACAAGACCCCGACAGCATCGACCCCTTCGCTGACTTCTAACGCCCGCCTGCTAAACTCAACGGCGTGATCGACACCACCGCTTACGCCGAGGCCTTCGCGGCCCGCTACGTGCGACTGATCCTCACCGCGGCGGACGAGCATTGGCTCGCCGCCGCGCAGGGGGCGTTGTGCGGTTACGGCACGAGTGTCATCGGCTGCGATACGGAGGTCGCCGTCGAACGCCATCTGCCAGACAGCGAGACGCCCGATGGCCGCCCCGGCTTGGCGGTGCTCGCCTTTGGCTTTCGTGGCGAGCCACTCGGGCGGGCGGTCGCCAACCGCGTCGGCCAAGGCGTGCTCACCTGCCCCACCGCCGCCGTCTTCGATGGTCTGCCCGACGCCCCCGACCGAGCCCCGCTGGGCGACTACCTCCGGTACTTCGGCGATGGGCACCAGCGGCAGGACGGCGATCGCTGGGTGCTCCCCCTCATGGAGGGCGAGGCCGCCTTTCCCAGGACGATCGGCATCGACCGCGGCATCGCGGGCGGCAACCTGCTGCTCTGCGGAGAGAACCAACCCACCGCCCTCGCCGCCGCCAAGCTGGCAGCGGACGCCGTTCGCGGCCTGCCCGGCGTCATCACCCCCTTCCCGGGCGGCGTCTGCCGCAGCGGGAGCAAGGTCGGCTCCCGCTACAAGAAACTGGTGGCCTCGACCAACGAGGCGTACTGTCCGACGCTCCAAGGCACCGTCGAGTCTAAGCTCCCGCCCGGCACGGCGTGCGTCTACGAGCTCATCATCAACGGCATCGATGAATCCGCTGTCCGAACCGCGATGCGGGCGGCGATCCAGTCGATCCGCCACGAAGACCTGCTCGCCGTCACGGCGGCCAACTATGGTGGAACGCTTGGTCGTATCCAGATACCGCTCAAAGAGCTCTCGACTTGACTAGTCTCACGCGAAGGCGCGAAGGCGCAAAGGAATTAACCCTTCACCCCCTTTGCGCCTTCGCGCCTTGGCGTGAGGTCTTGTTCTGTTGTGCTGTCCTTGTGAACGTGGTCAGCGCCGAAGAACCACTCAACGGCCGCGACGGACGCCAGCTCCTGTTGCAAGAGTTCCGCCCCAAGCCGCAACTCGTCACGCCACGCACGAAGATCGAACGGGCCAGCTTTCCGGTGGTCGATGTCCACACGCACCCGCGGCTCCGCTTCAAGCACGACCCGGCGAGCCTCGAGGCGTTCGTCGGCATTATGGACGCGCACAATGTCGCGCTCTGCGTGAGCCTCGACGGCGGCCTCGGCGACGACCTCGACGAGCACTTCGCTTACCTGGCACCCCATGCGGATCGCTTCCTTGTCTTCGCGAATATCGATTGGATCGGCGGGGGCGATCGGGGCGACCCGGCGACTTGGGATTGCCACCGTCCGGACTTCGCCCGCCGCATGGCCCGCGCTCTGGCCGACGCCAAGAAGCGAGGGGCTGTTGGACTCAAGGTCTTCAAACGGCTAGGCCTTGGTTACCGCAACCCGGACGGGTCGCTCATTGCGATCGACGACCCGCGTTGGGATCCGATCTGGGCCGCCGCCGGCGAGCTCGGTTTGCCGGTCATCATGCACTCGGCCGACCCGGTCGCGTTCTTCGAGCCGATCGACGAGACCAACGAGCGTTGGGAAGAGCTGCATCGCCACCCCGATTGGAGCTTCCACGGGCTCGATCCAACCGGTCGGCCGTGGCCCTCGCACAGCGAGCTGCTCGCCGCCCGCAACCACGTGATCGAACGCCATCCTGAGACAACCTTTATCGGCGCGCATATCGCCAACTACCCCGAGAACCTGGCGGTGGTTTCCGAATGGCTCGATCGCTACCCGAACCTGGTGGTCGAGATCTCGTCGCGTATCGCCGAGTTGGGGCGTCAGCCGTTTGCGGCTCGCGAGTTCTTCTTGCGGTACCAAGACCGCATCCTGTTCGGCACCGATGGGCCGCGGCCCGCGGCGCGGCTCGCCCCGCATTGGCGGTTCTTCGAGACCCGCGACCAGTACATCGCCTACGCCGAGAACCCCTTCCCGCCGCAGGGATTGTGGCGGATCCATGGCATCGACCTGCCAGACGACGTGCTGCGGAAGCTCTACCACGAGAACGCCTCGCGGGTCGTCCCGGGCGTGCGTGAAAAGCTCCGAGAGCTGACAAAATCTGGGGAATAGGGGTGCTGGGAGGTCCGTCGGGCGGTGGGGTTAATCTCCCGAGAACCGCCCCGGCTCGTTGCAACCGTTGCGCAAGCCCGAGTACACTCCGTGGCGACGGCCGTTGCGATTGGGCGCGGCCGATTTGCACCAACGGGGTCGCGCAGCGGCGCGTGCCCAAACACTTCGAGGCTGCGAGCGGGATGAACGACGACACGAACGCGGGCACGACCACCGAACCGGTCAAGCCGCCCGAAGCGGCCGGCGAGACAACTCCGACTCCGGCAGCCGCCGCCCCCGAGGCTCCGGCTGCCACCGGCGATCAGCCGCCGGCCGAGGCGACCCCCACCCCCGACGCCGCCGATCGCCCCAGCGATCGCATCAAGGTCGGCGGCGAGGCGGGCGCCGAGAAGACGGCCGACCTGAAGCCCAAGCCGGTCAACCCGGTCACCGAGGGCGAGGCAACGCCCGCCCCCACCGGCAAGGCCTACCCGCCGCCCAACGCCCGCAGCGCGCCGACCGATGAGGAAGAGGCCGAGCTGGCGAAGCTCATGGAGGGCGCGTCGACCGACGAGGTGCTCAGCACCGCCGCCGCCGAAGCACCCAAGGAACTCGAGCCCGGCTCGAAGCACAAGGGCAAGGTTGTGAAGGTCTCCGGCGACTCGGTCTTCGTCGAGCTCGGCACGCACCTGCAAGGCGTCGTGCCGGTCAAGCAGTTCGAGCCCAAGAAGGCGATCACCGACGGCCCGACGCAAGAGGCCGCCGAAGGCGAAGCCAAAGAGGGCGAGGCCAAGCCCGAAGAAGCCGCCGCCCCGAAGCCGATCGACGCGGTCCCCGGCATCGAGCACGCACCGGATGTCGACGCCGAGATCGAGGTGATGGTCGTCGGCCTCAACGACGACGAATCGCTGTACGACCTGAAGCTCCCCGCCGCCGCCGAAGAGATCGGCGATTGGGACGAGGTCGAGTCGGGCAAGGTCGTCGAGGTGACGATCACCGGTCACAACAAGGGCGGCCTCGAGTGCAAGGTCAGCGGCATCCGCGGCTTCATGCCGATGGGCCAGATCTCGCTCTACCGGGTCGAGAACCCCGAGGAGTTTGTCGGCCAACGCCTGAAGGCCGTCATCACGGAGGCCAACCGCGGCCGCAAGAACGTGATCCTCAGCCACCGCGCCGTCATGGAGCGCGAACGCGAGGCCAAGAAGGACCAACTGCTCGCCGAACTCAAGCCGGGTCAACTCCGCGACGGCGTCGTCCGCTCGCTGCGTGACTTCGGGGCGTTCGTCGACCTGGGCGGCGTCGATGGCTTGGTGCACGTCAGCAAGCTGTCGTGGGACCGCATCGGCCACCCGCGCGAGGTCCTCAAGGAAGGCGAGACCATCAAGGTCAAGATCGAGAAGATCGACCCGGAGAGCGGCAAGATCGCCCTCTCCTACCGCGAGGCGGCCGCCAACCCGTGGGACTCGGCCGAGGCCGACTACCCGGTCGGCAGCTCCGTGACCGGCAAGGTCACCAAGACGATGGACTTCGGCGCGTTCGTCCGCCTCGGGCCGGGCGTCGAGGGCCTGATCCATATCTCGGAGCTCGACCACAAACGGGTCAACCGCGTGACGGACGTGGTCGAGCAGGGCAAGGAAGTCGAGGCTAAGGTGCTGAGCGTCGACCGCCAGAAGCAGCGGATCGCCCTCTCGCTCAAGGCCTTGAGCGCCGCCCCGGCACGGGCCGACAAGCCGTCCCGCGAGCCCGAACCCGACGAGCCACGCCCCGAACGCAAGAAGTTCAAGAACCTCAAGGGCGGCACCGGCAGCGGCTCAGGCGGCGAGCAGTTCGGCCTCAAGTGGTGAGCCCCAGAACCCACCGATGAAAGACAGTCACGGCGGCCATCGTTTCTTCAAGCGGTGGCCGCCGTTTCCTTTGAACTCGATGGCGAATGTGTTGATGGTTGTTTGCCTACCGACGATCGGAATCCTCGTCGCGATCTTATGGCCCCTGCTGCATTGGCTGCGCGAGCTTGCCCGAGGCTGAGGAGATGTCACGATGAATCGAGCGTTAGTTGTCTTGGCGTTGGGAATCACCGTCTTGGTGTTGGTTGCCGAGTGCTACGTGCTAAATACCCTCGCGTTCCATATTTGGGCCGGCAGTTTCGCACCCACGCCCGAGCGGGTTTCTCAGCATCGCTCAATGGTCGGCTTGATGGCGGCGATCGGCTTGGCTTTGCCGCTGGCCCTCGCTTGGATTTGGGTGGTGACCTGCTCGCAGGTCACACGGACCGCATCGGATGCCGAAACGACGGATCAAAGCTAGCCATGCGTTTATTGATTGCTCTCCTCCTGGCCGTTCTGTCTGGCACGCTCGGCCATGCCGCGGAGCGGCCGCCCAATCTTGTCTTCATCCTGGCCGATGATTTGGGCTACGGCGACCTCGGTTGCTATGGGCAGCAGCGTTTCGCCACGCCGCACCTCGATCGGCTCGCCGCGCGGGGTTTGCGATTCACGCAGCACTATGCCGGCAGCACGGTGTGTGCCCCGTCGCGGTGTGCGTTGATGACCGGCCTGCACACGGGGCACACGCCGGTGCGTGGCAACCGCGAGCACCGGCCCGAGGGGGCAGATGCCGATGCCGGCCGAGACGGTCACGTTCGCCCACCGCTTGCAAGCCGCCGGCTACGCGACCGGGGGCTTCGGCAAGTGGGGGCTGGGCTATCCCGGCTCGGCGAGCACGCCGCTCGCGATGGGGTTCGATCATTTCTTCGGCTACAACTGCCAGCGGCACGCGCATCGGTATTACACCGACTACCTGTGGCGCGATGGCAAGCGTATCGAGATCGATCCGAGCGAATACACGCACGACCTGATCTTCCAACGGGCGTTGGACTTCGTGCGAGACCATCGCGATCGCCCCTTCTTCTGCTTCCTGCCGGTCGCGATCCCGCACGCCGCGATGGAAGCCCCGGAAGCGGCCCGCGCCCCGTTCCGCCAGCGGTTCTCGCAGTTCGAGGAGAAGGTCGGACGCTACGCCGATTCGGAAGTCATCAACCCGGCGGCCTCGTTCGCGGCGATGGTCACGCGGCTCGATGGGGATGTCGGCCGGATGGTGTCGCTGCTCGACGAGCTCGGCCTGACCGAGGACACCCTCGTGGTCTTCGCCAGTGATAACGGTCCGCACCTCGAGGGCGGGCACGTCCCCCGCTTCTTCGATTCCAACGGCCCGCTGCGGGGCTTCAAACGCGACCTTTACGAAGGCGGCCTCCGAGTGCCAACGATCGCCTGCTGGCCCGGCACGATCGACTCGGACCGGGTGAGCGACCTCGTCTCGGCGGGATGGGATTGGGCGCCGACACTCTGCGAGCTGGCCGGCACACGAATGCCCGCCGGCATCGACGGCGTCTCCCTGGTGGCGACGCTCACCAACCGGGGCGAGCAGCCCCAGCACGACCACCTGTACTGGGGCTACCCCGAGGTCGGCGGCCGCGAAGCGATCCGCCGCGGCCCCTGGAAAGCGGTCCGCTACGGCGCGAAGAAAGCCCCCGACTCAACGCCCGAGCTCTACCACCTAACCACCGACCTGGGCGAAACCAAGAACGTCGCCGCCGACCACCCCGAGATCGCCGCGGAGCTAACGGCGTTGATGCAGCAAGCCAGGACGCCACCAGCCACGGACCGCCCCTAGCCCGAAGGGCACCACCGGCTCACGAACCGGCGCGGCGAAGCCGCAGGAGGCTTGCCACCTACGGCGTCCAGTGCCGGTAGAGAGGGCAATTGCTGCCTTCGTGCCCGGCGAACATGATCTCTCAAACGCAAGTTGATGGAAGAGCCGAACCAATCGCCGACTAGCAGTTCAGTGATGCGGTCGTGTATCAGCCGCCTGCTGATGGTGACGACAGCCGTTGCCTTAATGGCTGCTTGGAGTCAGTTCTGCACGAATCTCCAATACGCCGACTCGCCCGACCCGCCACCCCGTTTTGATCCTGTGCGTCAGCTGTCTTGGTCGTTTGCACAGGGATCGCTTCTAGCCTCCTTGGTGTTCCTTTGGCTGGAGGCCAAGAGAGCAGGCCGATGGCTTCGCCATCCAGGCCACACGATCTTGCTGCTTAACGCGATCCCGGTACCGGTCATCCTTGTTGTTCATACTTGTCGAAGCGTCCAAATCTATTGGTTCGGAGAAGCGACGGCGAGTTGGTTCGCGTTCGCCTATTCGGAGCTGATCTACTGCGCGACCTACGCCGCTGTGGCGGTCCTGTGGTTGTATATGCTCCGTTATCAACGCGATCAGATGCCAATACTCTGGGCAACCGCGTTCGGGTTGTATTCAGCGATCGCATTAACTACAGCAGTTGGTTACGCGACACGTGCCGTAGGCCGCTACTATCCGACGCATGTCATCGTCTACGGAGTGCAGTTTCTGGTCGTTGCTGTCTTGTTTTTTGCCTCGCTCCATGACGTAAGAAATAGAATCCAGCGAGACTGGCTGCACTGGTTCGCGATTGGGGTGACTGTTGTTGCGTTCTTATCGACGCCCTTTATCGAGTGCTTGGCCTACTTCTACAGCCGAACCTGACGGCACTGTGAGGCGATATGCCGCCGGCTGCCGATAAGTACCAAGATAGGTGGTGAAGATTTCGCATCATGGTGATTCGGCTACAGCGTTATTGAGGTTCCTGTGTGGCGTAAGGCTTGGGTGTGGGAGGCGTCTCCCGACGCCGATTACGGTGGGTCAACTCGCAACCGCTTGCAGCACGTAATCGGCGTCGGGAGACGCCTCCCACAGAGCGCTCAACCAACTGGAATGCTGTGACCATGAAAGCCACTGGCCTTGAGTTCTTCGGGTGGGTGCCGGGGTGCCCCGGACTGACCAAGACAAGGGCGGCACTTCTTCGTCATTAGCCACCCTCAATGACTCTTCACCATCAACGCCGCTTGCAATTCGGAGGGGCTGCAGTTTGCGAAGCTAAGCAACGCCTCGACTTCGATTTTTCGGCTTGAAGACAGCAGGCTCGAGCACCAGTAGCCCAGGTGGCTTGAAAGATCGCCAAAGCAGTCACTAAGCAAGGGCAACGCAGCTGCTTCGGAATCAGATAGGGCAATCGTTAGGTGATCTCCTGGTTCCACTTCCGCCTTGGTTAGCAGCTGGTCGGTCAATCCGATGTATTCGATGGGGAGGTGTTCGCGTAGCAAGGCAAAGGTGAGCAGGTCGGCAGGGTCAGCATCGCCCAGGAAGATGAGCCTTCGCGATCCAACGAACGTGCGAAGCCAGTCGATGTCTTCCGATGAGGGCAGCCCGCAACGCAGTACCGCCCCGAAAGCGAGTTCGCTTCCAAGATCGTGAGCCAGTCGTAGGACGTTGTGCTTCTTCGTGCTGTAAATGATCGTGTTATTAGTCGACCTGGGAGGGATAACGGTAAACGGATCGCAGCCCGCTGCTACGAAGAAGTCTCCGTCGCCGTTCTGGTGACTTGCAAACCAGTCTCGAATCGCGTTTCCCATGCCGCCGAGGCTACCGAGCAAGGCCATTGACGCCAAGCAGTTGCAAGTTGCCTTCTCCGAGGCTCTTCAACGGCTTAATCAAACCAGGCTGACCAAAACCGGCTCCGGGACGGTCCGCGGTCTGAGATAATGACCGACGAACGCCTTTGTGGATGGCGTTCAACAGCGTCCCATCGGGTCAAACCATGCGACAAAACGCAACTCGCGCCGCGGCAACGGGTTACGCACGGGAAAGGGCTCTTGGAGCCGTTCTTGGCGTTTTCGCGGTACGACAAAACAACGCGACAAAACGAATTGGTCACCCGTCCGGCGGGGGTCACAACCACAAGTGGAGCCGGCCGCCGAGCATATCGGGCAGGCGCTTCTTGACCATCTTCTCCACCTGCCGCTCGTGGTACCGCGTGCTCAGGTGGGCCGCGATGACCAGCTCGTTCTCGAACAGGCTCGCGCGATCGACCCAGTCGTCGAGGTGCATGTGGCCGTGCTTGTGGATCTTCTCTTTGCGGTGCTCGGGCGCGACGAACGTCATCTCGGCGATGAGGACCTCGGCCCGGTACATATCGGGTGACGCGTCGAGCCCCTTCGGCGAGCTGTCGCCCAGGTAGGCCACCATCGGCGTGCGGAGCTCGTGGGTGATCTCCGTGCCGGCCAGCTTGAGGTCGCGGATCTGCTCGCCGGCGAGGTCGGCGTACTCCGGCTTGAGCTTGTTGCGTCGGTGCCAAACGATGTACCCGACCGAGGGGACGGTGTGGGTCGTCGGCGTGGTCGTGACGATCAGTTCGCGGTTGAGCTCGATCTCCTCGCCCGGCTTCACGCCGACGAGCTCGCAGGGCAAGCGGCCGCGGTCGAGCTTCTGGAACGCGCCGAGCAGTTGCTTCACGCCGTCGAGGCATTCCTCGGGCAGGTAGATCGTCGGCGGGGACATCTTCATCATCCGCCGCCGAGCCACGTAGACCGGCAGGGCAGCGATGTGGTCGAGGTGGCCGTGCGTGACGAACCAGGTCTCGGTCCCCATGAAGCTCCACGGCTGGAGCCCGAGGTCGAAGCCGAGGCTCATCTCGGGGATCCGCCAGTAGCTCTGCACGGCGGCGCGGCTGTAACCCTCGATGGTGAGGTCGCCGTGCTTGATCGTTTTGACGGGGGCGTTGTTGGGCAACGAAGTCGGGGAGGTAGGCGGAGCGGTCAGTTCAGCCCACCAGTATCTACGCTGGACCGATCGCCTTGAAGTGCCGTCGGATCACGCCGCCGCGGCGAACGGCTCGGGGCCGGATTCGAGGGTGATCGGCCCGTAACGAACCGGCTGCTGGGCCAGGGCGTGGCGGTAGCGGACCAGCTCGAGCACCGCCAAGAAGACACCGACAAGCGTCGAGCGATGGACCCGATCGGCCGGGAAGAGGTCCTCGAAGGGGGTCGGTTCGGTCGCTTCACGCAGCTGGCGATCGATCCGCTGCATATGGTGATGGACGGGGGTCTCGTCGTAGTAGAGTGTGGCGGTCGGCTCAGGCTCGAGCCGCTCGCGGAGCACCCGTGAGAACGCACTAACTAGGTCCCACAGCTCCAGGCCTTCGATGGCCCGCTCGGCCGGGTCGGTCGCTTGGCGGCGGGGCAGCGCGGCTTGGCGTGCGTAGCGTTGGGACCAATCTAGGCGGAGCGTCTCGAGCTTGGCAGCCGCGTCCCGGTACTCTTTGAATTCGAGGAGCCGTTCCACGAGGTCGCTGGGCGATTCGATGGCGGCGTCATCGATCGGTTCGCCGTCGACGGCCTCCTCGGCGGTCGGCAGGACCTCCCGCGATTTGATCTCCAGCAGCAGCGTCGCGACGTCGAGGAAGTCGCCGACGGCATCCGGGTCGAGCCGTTCGAGCACGGCCACGTAGTCGAGGTACTGCTGGGCCACGTCGGCCAACGGGAGCTCGGCGATCGGCAGCTCGGCCTTCTTAACGAGGTAGAGCAGCAGATCGAGCGGGCCGTTGTAGGCTTCGAGTTGAACCTGGAATGCTTGCATTGCCGTCGGGGAGTTGGGGCAGTCGTTGCTGACGTTAGCAACCCAGCCACCCCGCGGCGAGGCGGATCGCCCGCCCCCAAGCCGCCACAAGCCCGTAGCGCAAGCAAAAGCCCGCCACTCCCTTGCGAGAGAGGCGGGCTCTGCTTCGATGTCAATCAAGGTGTCGCTTCAGCACAGCGGCTCATGGAGCCTCTGTTTCAGCTAACGATCAGCCGCAGCAAGGGGTGCAGCAGCGGGCGGCCTTACGGGCGGCACGCTTGGCCTTCATCTTGGCGAAGAAACCGCACTTCTTCTTGGCGGGCTCGCAGCAAGGATCGCACGGGTCGCAGCAGACCGGGGCGGGCTCGCAGCAGACCGGGGCCGGCTCGCAGCACGGGGCGGGAGCGGGCTCGCAGCAGGGAGCGGCTTCGACGACGGGCTCGCAGCAGGTCTCAACGACCGGGGCGGGCTCGCAGCAAGGAGCAGCTTCGACAACCGGCTCGCAGCAAGGGGCCGGGGCGGGAGCTTCGCAGCAGACGGGCTCCGGCTCGCAGCAAACGGGGGCGGCTTCGCAGCACGTCGGGGCGGGCTCGCAGCAAGCATTCTTCTTCTTGCAGCCGAAAAGGCCGGCTTCGGCGTCGACCGAAAGGGCAACCGCGAAAGCAACAGCGAGAGCAATTTGAGCAAACTTCATCGTGATTCTCCGAACGCTCGGTTGTCCCAGCGGGTCGGCCGGACGGCCGGCTGACGCAGGGACGGGGGGAACACCGGCGAGCGTGCGACGTCGCGCCTCACAACACCCGGTAACGTCTTGTCCGACACCCGTTCATCTGAACGAATGCCCAGGTCACGCTGGGGTGAATGCGGTGGATGCACCGATTGCACGAACCTTGTGGCCTGGGGCGCTAAAGGTATCCGCCGCGTTGGGGGTGTAAAGCCCCCGCTGCTAGAAACTCGACAAAATTGCCGAAATGCGGCGGTTAGACGCGTTTGGAGGGCGAAAAGCCTATCCGGATCACGAAGAGAATGTCGTTCTAGCGAAGACCGGCCTCGCCAGGAGCGGTCGCCGTGCGGGGCACGCTGGACGTGGCTCGCGGGTCTTCGACGAATTGCCCCTCTTCTTCTGGGCCTTCCTCGAAACTCACGACAGCGGTCCCTGCGGCCGTGTTACAAGCCAGCCCGCAGACGAACCAGCCCGCCTGCTCACGCTTCAGCAAGCAACAAAGCTCTTGGGCCGACTCGGTGCCCACCTCGTTGACGACGCATTGGGCGGCGGCCTCGTCTTCGCCGAGCATCCGCACCTCGCCGATCTGCAGACGCTCGACCCGCATCCCCATCGGGGTGATGACACTCGGGTCGGCCGCGTAACGCTTGGCCGCCTTGGTGGTTAGCAATTGAGCGGCTCCGGTCGAGTCGCCGGAGAGGATCGCCCGCATGAAGGTCTCTGCCGAGACGGCCACGGCAGGATCGACGGGCACGGCCGGCGTGTTGGCGGACGCCGAACTTTGGTCGGTCTTGGCCGCGGTGCTAGTGGGAGCCGGGGTGGGGCACTCGCCACAGCCGAGAGCAACGACAGCAACGGATAGAACAACGAGCGAGTAGTGACGCATGACGGGCTTCCTTGCCGAGGGCCTATCCCGCGGCGATCGCGGGGCTTGTCGCGGAAGTTGGCAAAGCAAGCCGGTCCGGTCAACGCCGACTCAGCCCAAGCTCGGCATCCGACGGATCAGCTCGCCGAGAGGCCGCGATCGACCGATGATTGCTCGCGGGCGTAGACCGCTAGCACCGCCTCGAAGGTGTCTCGCTCGATCTTCCAAGACGGATCGGTATCGGCGTGCTGGCTGCAATGCGTCGATACCAAGCGGAACAAGAACTTGAACAAGTGGCGCGGCGTGCGTAGCGATCGGAGGGCCTCGTCGAGCCTTGTATCGCTGACCTCTTCACCGACCAACTCACGGAGGCGCGGCGGCTTGTTGCCATCGGCGCAGGCCGCCAGTCGGGCGTTCGCCAGGTCGGTCAGCGAGTCGGCCGTCCAATCGAGCGAGGGCACGAGGTTCTGCTTGTCGATGCGTGCTCGTTGGTGGAAGTCGCGGTCCTCGCGATTGAGGTGTTCGAGCAACTCGTCGGGGAGCAGGAGCTTGAAGCCGATGCCGGGTTGGCGGAGGAACTTGTTGTCGAGCATCGACCAAACGAAATCGCGGATCGCTTCGACACGGCCGCCCAACAGGTGGGGCTCGTCGACGCGATCGACCAGGACCATGACGCCGTCGTAGCCGATCGTCCGCAGCACGCCTTGGAGCTTGCCGAGCAGCTCGTAGCGGTCGTCGGTGCGGGTGCGATTGGGGAGCGGCTGGTTGTCGAGGTCGCGGGCGCGGAAGCGGCTCAGGAGGCCGGCCAAGGCACTGCGGTCACGTCGCAGCACGCGGACGTGCTTGCCGATGCCGCGGGCGAGCAGCTTGCGGCAGATCCGTTTCCAAGCCCAGGGGAGCCAACCGGCGGCGATGGCGACATAAGGCCAGGGCGTGCGGGCCCACTGCCAAGCGTCGGCCCATTCCTTGTAATGCAGCCCGGCCAAGCCGCCGACGATCGCCAGCGTCACGAGCAAGCCGATCATGAACCAGCCGCTCGCCCGCCAAGCGGGGTAGCCCGCTACCCGGCGGAGGCGTTTCCAACGATCGCGTTGCGACGCTCCGGTCGAGTCGTCGTAGCACGCTGCCAACAGCATCAGGTCGCGGCGTTGCGAGGCATCGAGCTTCCGCGCACCGCGGCGGTCGAGCCGATGCCTGTCGAGCAACGCATCGATCAGATCGGTGACCGCGATCGACAAAACGCCGTCCATGTGGTCCCACAGTTTCCACTCTTCGAGGACGGCCGTGGTGTCGCGTCCCTTGCGCGAGGGCAAGCGATCGGCGAAGCGATCGAGCAGGGGATTGAAGTCGTCGTACTCGATGACCCAGACCTTCTCACCGTTGGTCGAGGCCTCGTTGTGTTTCTGGATCGCCTCGGCGATCTGCAGCCGCATGGCGGTCTTGCCGGCCCCTTTCTCGCCGAAGACCAGCGAGGTCGCCGGGTCGGCCGGGTCGCCATACACCTTGTCCCAGGCCGGGTGGTGGATCTCCGCGCACAGCGACTTGAAGACCTGATCGGTCTGCGCGTCTTCCTCGGCGAACGGGTTGCGGGTGATGCCGTGATGGGCGAGGAATTGATCGGTGCGCATAACTTGCGTCGGGCAACAGAGGCTGGTTTTTCCCGATAAGCGTACAACACAGGGCGAGCCGACGACGCCAGTCGTCGGAGAAACGGTTGGGCTGTGTCCTCCGACGACTGGCGTCGTCGGCTCGCCATCCGCGCTATAATCGGGGCATGCCGGATAACCTGCCGCCGCTCAAGACCGACCCGAAGCACGGCTACTTCCCATGGTGGCCAGAGGACGGCGACGATTGGATTCACCCGGAAGATGTCGCCCTGGCCCGCACGATGATCCCGAGCCCGCGTGTGTGGCGACGCGAGGGCGAGACCTCGGGCGGCTACGTCGTGATGCACTACGGCGAAACCCGGCTGCGGGTCCGCCGCACGCTGTGGAAAGAGATAAGGCCTGAGGGTTACGATTTGGGCGACTTGGTCGAGGTCCGCCCCCGCGGCATGACCAACGAACCGCACACCGGCACGATCCGCGAAGTCCACTGGGACGACCACGCCGGCGCGATCCGTTACTGGCTCACGCTGCCCGATGGCACGCCATTGGAGCGTGGCTTCGCCGTGGATGACCTCAAGCCGGTCGAGACTCCGATCGAAGAACGCGAGTCACGGCGCGACGCACCGGTCGAGCCGGGTGATCTTCCCGACTTGATGGACTAGGTGATCCGGCCGGTGCCATTTGTCTGGCACAGGGTAGACCCAGTCTGCTCAGCTCTCGACCGGGGCGCGGTCTTCGAGGCCCAGACGCTTCATCTTCTTGTAGAGCGTCGTGCGGTTGATCCCGAGTTGGTCCGCGGTCTCGTTGCGATTCCAGCGGTTGAGTTCGAGCACCTCGAGGATGATCTGCCGCTCGGGGCCTTCGAGGGCCTCCTTGAGCGTCTGGCCGGCGTAGCCCGTGGCGGCACCCGAAGCTCCCATGCCGGGCACTCGCATCTCGGGCGGGAGGTCGTGGAGGTTAATGACGTCGCCGCGGCCGAGCAGCACGCAGCGTTCGACGACGTTCTGTAGCTCGCGGACGTTGCCCGGCCAGTTGTAACGCTGCATCGCGGCGATGGCGTCGTCGTCGAAGCCGGTGACGTTCGGGCGGTTGGCGTCTTCGCGGACCTCTTCGAGGAACTTCTTCGCCAGCAGCGGCACATCGCTGTGGCGGGCCCGCAGCGGCGGCAGTTCTAGGTTGATGACGTTGATCCGGTAGTACAGGTCCTGGCGGAACGAGCCATCGGCCACGTTCTTGGCGAGGTCCTCGTTCGTGGCGAGGATCACCCGGACATCCACCTTGTGGGTCTCGGTGCCGCCAACGGCCTCGAACGCTAGCTCCTGCAGCACGCGGAGCAGCTTGACCTGCATCGCCGGCGTGGCGGTGCCGATCTCGTCGAGGAAGATCGTGCCGCCATCGGCTTGGAGGAACTTGCCGGTCTTGTTCGAGACCGCCCCGGTGAACGCCCCGGCGACGTGACCGAACAACTCGCTCTCGAGCAGGTTCTCGGGCAACGCCCCACAAGCGACTTCGACGAAAGGCCCAGTGCGGCGGTCGCTGCGGGTGTGGATCGCTCGGGCGATGAGGCTCTTGCCGGTTCCGCTCTCGCCGGTCACTAGGACCGTCGCTCGCGTGTCGGCGACGCTTTCGATGACGTCAAAGACGCGGCCCATTCGGGGGTCGGAGCCGACGATGTGCCCCATGCCGTGTTTGCGGTCGAGCTTCTGCTTGAGCGCTGTGTTCTCTTCGAGCACCTTGCGTTGGCCGAGCGCCCTCTCGATCGCCATCAGCAGCTCGTCGTCGATGAGCGGCTTGGTCAGGTAATCGAATGCGCCGGCGCGGATGGCGTCGATGGCCGAGTCGGCCGTGCCGTAGCCGGTCAGCAAGATCACCTGCATGCCGGGCCGGCGGCGTTGGGCCTGTTCGAGCAGGTCGAACCCGTCGCCGTCCTGCAAGCGGATGTCGCTGAGCAGCAGGTCGTAGCTCTTGGCGGTGAGTCGTTCGATCGCGTCGGACTGCCCGGTCGCGGTTTCGACCGAGAGGCCTTGGTCGCGGAGCCAGTCGGCCATCGACTCGAGCACGTGCAGGTCATCATCGACCAACAGGAGCGAGCCAGAAACAGCGGGTTGGGGGCCGGTGGGCATAGCGGGCGTGGCGTAGGTTTTGGCACAGGAGTTCGTGTTGCCAAATACCTACGTCACAAAGCCGGCGTGTCAAAAAAGCACGCCGACAGCACCGGTTATTCCGGCTCTGCGGCACGACGACCGGCATAGATCGATCTGTCCGCGAAGGAGACACAGGGCGATCCGTCACCCGGCTCGCGGGTGCGCCTTCTCGTATGCCTCGCGCAAGCTGCGGCTGCTGACATGCGTGTAGACCTGGGTCGTGACCAGGCTGCTATGCCCGAGCAGTTCCTGCACGCTGCGGATATCGGCCCCGCGGTCGAGCAGGTGGGTCGCGAAGCTGTGCCGCAGTGTGTGCGGCGAGGTCCGCGGGTCGAGGCCGGCGGTCGCTAGGTGCTTCTCCAGCAGGCGGGCCACGCTGCGGGTCGTGAGCCGTTTGCCGAACCGGTTGGTGAAGACCGGCGTCTCCTCGCCACGGGCTTCGCCTTTCGCGAGCACCCGTTGGGCCATCCAGGCCTCGATCGCCCCGGCCGCGTAGGTGCCGAGCGGGGCGAGCCGCTCCTTGCGGCCCTTGCCGCGGACGTGCAGCAGGCCTTGGTCGAGGTCGACATCGCCGTCGTTCGCACCGACCAGTTCACTCACCCGCAGGCCGGCGGAGTAGAGCGTTTCGAGGATGGCCCGATCACGCAGGCCGAGCGGCTTGTCGGCCGCGGGCGTGGAGAGCAGCCGGCTGACCTCCTCACCGGTGAGGAAGTGCGGCAGCTTCTTCGACTTCCGCGGGTTGCTCAGGGCCTCGGCCGGGCTGGTGGTGATCCAACCCTCGCGGCGGCCGAACTTGAAGAACGATCGCACCGCCGACATCCGCCGCGAGATGGAGCTCTTCGCATAGCCGGCCTCGCCGAGCGCGGCTTGGTAGCCCCGCAGGTCCGCGACCGTGATGCCGACCGGGTCGGGCGTGCGCCCGTCGGCGTCTGCTAAGTAGTCGGCCAGGGCCGAGAGGTCCTCGCGGTACGCCTTGACCGTGTGCTCCGACGCATCGCGTTCGCGTTGCAGGTGGCGGAGGAATTGGCCGAGGTGTCTTCGCACAGCGTTGTCACTCCGGCAGGGCGGCCCGGCGGGTGAGGCGATCGCCGATCGGCTCGGCCTTCTGGGCCTCGTTGCGGATCCGACGGCTCAGCACGGCGGCGTCGTACCACGTGAAGCTGAGCTCGGGGTTCGACGCATGGCGGCCGAGGGCGCGGAGCGCATCGGCTTGCTGGGCGTCGTCGTACAGGAACAGGTAGCGTTCTTTGCCTTTGACCAAAGCAAGAACATTGACGTCTTCATTCACGGCTGGGTCGCCTCCGTGCGGCGCGGGCGGGGGGG